>CAZZCU010000007.1:20083-81175 GCA_964652825.1 uncultured Oligoflexales bacterium | reverse complement strand
CTCCGAGATCCTTCGCTTTGCTCAGGATGACGAGTGAATCTCCGAGATCCTTCGCTTTGCTCAGGACGACGAGTGAATCTCCGAGATCCTTCGCTTTGCTCAGGATGACGAGTGAACCTCTGAGATCCTTCGCTTTGTTCAGGACGACGAGTGAACCTCCGTCATCCTGAGCGAAGCGAAGGATCTCGCCTCAACGTAGTCTCCCAAGCGGCGGCGGCTCGGCGTCCATCGGATCTTCCGGCCACGC
Source organism: uncultured Oligoflexales bacterium (assembly GCA_964652825.1). GTDB lineage: Bacteria > Bdellovibrionota_B > Oligoflexia > Oligoflexales > CAZZCU01 > CAZZCU01. The sequence goes on along the minus strand of CAZZCU010000007.1, from coordinate 80,928 downwards.
GTGCTTGGGATAGTTGCGACTGAGTTCATTGCGCAATTTTGGATAAGATGTTTGCCAAAAACTAATCAGATCCTGCGTTACTTGCACGGGGCGCCGGTTGGGCGCCAATAAATGAATCAATAAGGGGATTTTGCCCGCACCAATGGTGGGCGAGGTTTTGGCGCCGAAAAAATCCTGGAGCCGCGAAGCAATCCAGGGTGTTTTGTCCAGTTCGTAATTCACATCCACCAGACGCCCGTTGCTCAGTTTTATTTTGAGTGGTGCGTAGCGATCAAGTTGTTGCTGTGATGCATAGGACAAACTCTCGTTGATGTATTCGCTTAGCGATTGCTTGATGATCTCCGCAAACGATTTTTTGCCTTGGCAAATCAGCGCTATGAGTAACTCGAAGTCCTTACCGCCTAAATCTAAAAAATCATCTTGATCGTCACCTTGATTGGCGACTTTGCCGACGATTTGACAACGTGCCTGATAGATTGTCAGCGCCTGGGCATCGGGAAATGGCTGCGGCCAGAATTCCTTTAGTTTAGCTGCCAGGAGAGTTTCGAGAACGACAGGTGATGACGACGATAAGGGTTTTTCCTCGATCACCAATTGACCGTACTTGCGACGAAGCATGGTTTTCGCGGCTTGTCGCTCCTCGTCCCAGATCGTTTCCTCAGTTGCGGTAAGCAACGAGTTTTCCGCTCGCAGAATATCAGCGGCGTTGATGGCACAGGCGCTATGGATGCGCGTGGCGTAGGCCGCGGCCTTATTGGTGGACTCGTTGGCGTCGAGAACCACGAGCCAATCGTGATGACGCACGCGGCATTGTTCCGCGAGTATGGCGCCGCCACCAAGACAAAGATTAAATTCGGGACGTGCAGTATTGGCGGCGCGTCGTTTGGCAACACGATCAGGGAAGGCAGTTAGCAGGAGCGGCGCTAATTGTTCGTCGCTGAAACGACCATGCCATTTGGTCGGCGAGGTTTGCAGTAGATCGGCGATCTGCTTGATGGTGCGTGTTAAGGCCGCCGGTAGCTGTGAATTCACCGGTGATTTTTGGGTAAGCAGGTTGAGGATTTTGTGGATGGCAAAGCCAAGATCATTATCCTGCGTCGAACTGGGATCATGAAAGTGTTTTGGTACACCTTCTTGCAACAGCGCGGCGGTGATGATGGCGGGGGCCAGCAACTCTGGATTCGGATCACGTCCGGCGAGGCAAAGCCGACTGAGGCGCGGATGCAGTGGCAGTCTGGCCATTTGCTGTCCGAGCGGTGTCAGTGCCTCGCGTTCATCAAGCGCGCCGAGCAGTTGTAATACGATGAGACTGCGTTTACGGCTTTCCTGGTCAATAGCACTCAACCAGCGTAGATCAAGGTCACCAGCCAGTGCCGGAATCGCTTTCAATTCGAGCAATACCTGGGTCAGATCAAGGCGCTGAATCTCGGGGATCTCAAAGGCACGGCGCCGCAAGAAATCGGCTTCCGAATACAGTCGCACACACCAGCCGGGACCTTCGCGCGCGGCGCGGCCGGTGCGTTGAATACAAGATGCCTGACTGATCGGCTTCAGTTGTAGAGTCGGCAGACCGCTCCATGCCGCCTGGCTGGGGATTTTCGCCAGACCGGTGTCGATGACGACGCGTACGCCTGGAATAGTCAGTGATGATTCGGCGACATTCGTTGCAAGAATAATTTTGCGCCGCGATGATTTGGCGAATACGAGTGTTTGTTGCTCCGGCGGCAGCGAGGCGTGCAACGGTAATATACTGATGTCATCTGACATACGCCGCATAAGATCGGTTTTCGCCATGTCAATATCGCGCGCGCCCGGCAGGAACACCAAAATATCGCCGCTAATTTGCGAGTTGCTCAGGACACGTTCAACGGCGGAGCTGAGCGTCGCCTGATCGATGGTATTTGTCGTTGGCATCGGCAGATAGTCGATAGTTACAGGATGTTTGGGAACTTCGACATCAATGATCGGCGGCTGGTTGAGATATTGTTGTAGGTCGCTCAAATCAAGCGTTGCTGACATGACCAGTAGTTTTAAATCGGTACGTGTAGTCTGTTGCAGATGATCCGCCAGCGCCAGAGCAATGTCGGTATGAATATGGCGTTCGTGAAATTCGTCCAGAACAATAGCGCCGATATCCCCCAGACGAGGATCGCTTAAAAATTTGCGGATCAGCAGGCCTTCGGTAATAAAAAGAATGCGCGTATTCTGATCGGCGGCGCTGTCAAAGCGGACCTGATAACCGACGGTTTTGCCAAGAGGCTCGTTTAATTGACTGGCGACAAAAGTCGCGGCGATTTTGGCGGCCAATCGTCTGGGTTCGAGCACCAGGATTTTTTTGTCGGTTGTCTGTAAAAGCTCGATGGGAATACGCGTGGTTTTGCCGGAGCCTGGCGTGGCGCGCACGATTAGGGTGTTATGCTTGGCCAAGGCGGTCGATACCTGCCCCAGTACCACATCAATAGGCAAAGATAACCGCATGTATCCTCGTTGGCACGCGTGGCGTGATCTGATGAGATAACAACGTCATTCATCTTATTATCTCTTAGGTACAACAACATGTCATTGGCTGACCTGGTGGCACAAGCGCTAAATCATACATGCGTTCGTTAAATAATATTTGCGAAAGGGGACACATGTATTTAGCAAGACTATGGCGAACATGGCGATTTGGATGGTGGCTGACGGGGCTGGCCATAATGCACAGCGGCTGTGGCGGTTATGAGATCGGTGATAGTCAGTCGCTCGCCGAAGAGTATGCACCGACATTGGGTTCGGGCGTCAACTATTCCGAAACCAAAACCTTTCGTAGCTGTGTGACACAGATTGCACCGATTGCCGAAGCACCAGCATTGGAACGTCTTTATGAAGAGACACGCGTATCGACACGACGGGAACTTGATAAGACCCTGAATGTCGATACTACGGTCAGAGCCCGCGGCCTGTGGGGGCACGCGGAAGGTGGAGCGAGTTATTTTAAAAATGTTGATATCGATACAGAGGCTTTCTATTGGCTGGTCGATGCACGCTATACCTTGTCTTTGGAGAAGTTGCCGACGCATGCCAATGATTTTGACCTCACTGATAGCGCCAAAACCATTTTACGTGAGCACGGTCTGCAAGCATTTTATGAAGCGTGCGGTACGCATTTCTATGTCGGTCGGCGTCTGGGTGCGCGTTATACGCTGTTGTATGAATTCAATTCGCGCGAGGATAAAGTCGCCGAGAAACTTAAGCTTAAAGCCAGTGGCAGTAGCAACGCCTGGGGTTTGAAAGCCACCGCCGAATTTGCGCAATTTGTACAGGTCGCCGAACGGGCATCGATTCTAAAAATTCACGCGAATATTCTGGGTGGCGATCATACGATCGCTGATTATGCGCGCACCCCGGAAAAATTACCTGATGAATTGGAAAAACTCCGGCGCAAGCTGGTCGAGGAGAAACGTGGCGTTGTGCTGGAATGGTATGTCGCCAGCTACGATATGTTTCCTGATCTGATTGCCGCCAAGACAGCGCAGCCGGGCATCAATCACGAGGATTACTTCCGGCGTGAAGCACTGGCGTTCTATTACGATCTGTATCATTACAACCTTTTGCAGATACAGATGCTGCGTGCACAATTGACGAAAGCCGCAGGTCAGGAGCCGTTGCTAGTGTACAGCGATGACAAACTGCACTCATTACGTGAGCAGGAACAGCGTTTTCTGACTCAGAATGATGACATCGGTGCGCGTGCCACCGGCTGCTTACAGTTGCGTGGCGAGTGCCAGACCGCCGGTATCGAGCGTATGCAGCTTGTGCTACCCGAGCCGGATAAAGACCTGCGCGGTTTAGGTGGTTGGCGTTTGCTCCCCATGGAGCGGGATAATGCTAAATTATTTGTCGATATCATTGGTCAGCCACCAGGGGATGGTTATCAGCCGCGACTATTCTCTACCAGTGGCCGGCTTTCGGATACCGCCGCGGGTGCTATTGCTTTGACCAGGAACGCACAGGGACAATTGGAGTCCGTAGTCATCGGCAGCTTTGCCAGCGTCGTTGACCCGAACAGCGGTCAGCCTCGGATTGATTTGTGCGTTGGCGAATATGAGCATGTTTGCAACCTGCGAGTTGTTGAGAATCGCGCCCATGTTATGAGCGATGGTTATCCAGCCAGCAAACTCCAGCTGAACCTATTTGATGCGCATGGTTTTGTCAGAGAACGCCTCGATTTTCTCATTCAAGAACAATAGGAGCGATGATGTTGAAAGCGTGGAATATAAAAAAATATTTAGGCGTGAGTTTATTTTGTTTCCTTATCAGCGGCTCGTCTGGATTCGCCGGCCAAATCATGGAACGCTGCGAGGATGATAAACTAACAACCGCAGCGCAGGGGCATGGGCGCAATGGTTGGAGTCGCAAGTGCGGCTACATCTCGGCCGAAGAAGAAACCTTTTTGAATGCCCGCGGGTTGTATGTGGTGTTTACCACGACGCAGGTGCCGGCACTGCAAGCGGCCGAATGTAGGACGGGACTGCGAGTGTTTGCTTTCTGCGCGGTGGGTTGTTACAGCCCCGAGCAACGATTGCTCTTTGATGATGAGTGGCTGGCAATCGCGGACGCCGCCCGACAGGATAGGACGCAGTTACAAGTCAGTTCTGTAGCGGATTATCAGGCGTTGGGCGGCGCACGTCTGGTGCCTCAGGCTATTGAATCATTCACGCGCGGCGGCGATAGCGCCGGTCTGCAGGTTATCACGCTGGCCAATGGTAACACCTTGCGGGTGACGCCGGATCATCCGTTGGTGCATGCGTCGGGGCGGATGGTTCGTGCTGACAGCTTGCGTGTTGGTGAGTATCTGCTTGGTCTGGATGGTTTGGTTAGTATTCTTGGCATCGAGACGCGAGCCTTTACTGGGGATGTCTGGAATATCCGGCCAGTATCAACGGCGAAGCTGGATAATATCTTGGTAGTCGAAGGTGTGCTGACCGGCTCGCAGCGTTTTCAGTATGAATGGGCGCGACAGGTATATCGACGCGCGCTGCGTGCGCAAGGATACTGGCAATGATGCGTATATTGATCGTCATTTTTTTCATTGGTATCGTCTTAATCTTGTCGTTGGGTCTGGCGCGTTGGCGCCGGACCGTACCGGCTGCAGCGGAGTTGGCGGCGACGAACATCGAGACGAGCGAGAGTCAACCAAGACGGTTGCCGCATCCTATTGCAGTTGCTAACGCCGCTGTTCCTCAGGCAACCACCGACGCGGCAGCATGGTCGTCACTACTACATGAGTATCATCACCATCGGCAAACCGCCGTGTTTGATCACGAGAGCTGGTTCGTGGAGCAAGTGTTAGCGCAGCCTGAACTGGTCGATAAGGTGATTGTCGAATTGCAGAATGATCAGTATTTGGACGAGTCGATCACGCTGGCTTTGCAGGCCGTCGATGACGATGATGACCCCATCACCAGGCGTATGATCATGATTGATATGCTCGAAACAGTGGTCGCCTCCGCACGCGTAGCCGATGATACCCGTACACGCGCCTGGGAAGGCTTGCACGGTCTTCTCATTAATGGCGACAAGTCCCCGGCATTTATCGATACGCGACGCGCTGTGATCTATGCCGAAGCTTATGACGCCTTGGAAATCATCGCGCGGCATCAGCCGGAGATAGGCATTCGTCTTTATCAACAACAGCGAGCTCGTTACCCGCAACGGTTGGCTTTGGCATTGGCTGGCGGTTTGATGGATGCTGGTTGGCCAAGAGAACAGGCTTACGCTGCGGCGGGCCTATGATTGGCAGATGAATAGAATACATACCTGGCTGGTTTTGGTTGTTATTTCAGTATATTAGCAACAATTCCTTAAGTTTTTCGCTGGAATTCCGAATACACTCTGGAGCGAAGACGCCAGGGGTAAGCAATGGGTGCGGAAAATCTAAATCATCGGAACAAAGTCGATCATACCCATGAAGCGGCGACTTTGAGTATTTTTGGTTATACCGACTACCGCAAGTATCTCGGTGACTATTACAGCTTTCGCAAAAACGGTGTGCGTGGCTATAGCTATCGCAATTTTTCCAAGGCCGCTGGTTTTTCTTCGCCCAATTTTTTGAAGCTGGTGGTTGAGGGGCAACGGAACTTGGGTGCCGAAGCTGTAGAGAAATGCATCAAAGCTTTGCATTTAAATCGCGGTATGGCTGAATATTTTCGGATTCTGGTGCGTTTGAACCAGAGTATCGATGATCAGGAAAAGCATACGCTGATCAATCAGCTGATTCGTTTGACGCCGCAAGCAAAACGCCGTGATTTGCAGGGCGAAGCGCTGCAATATTTGAGTCATTGGATATATCCGGTATTGCGCGAAATGATTCAGATGCCGGATTTCCACGATGATCCATATTGGATAGCGCGGCGTTTGCATGGCAAAGTCTCGACTCAGGATATCAGTCAGGCCATGAAATTTTTGATGACGGAAGGTTTTATCGAAAAACGCGATGACGGCACCTACGTCGCTAAAGAGAATTTGGTGTTTTCCAGTGATGAGGTGCGTAGCCTAGCCGTGCGTAATTATCATCGCCAGATGCTGGAGCAAGCAAATGATGCTTTGACGACGCTGTCGATACAAGAGCGTGAATTCGGTGCGTTGACTCTGGTGTTGCCGAGCGAAGCCATGACGGAATTAAAGGAACGAATAAAGACTTTTCGGCGTGATTTACATCTGTGGGCGATGCAAGCGGCCGCGCATAGCGCGGGTGATCAGGTGATTCAGGTAAACATGCAGATGTATCCGCATACCAAGAAGGTGGCCTCATGATAGCTACCGCGGTTACGAGAAAAACCAGAGCCTGGCGTGTGCTGTTAGCGTCGATATTGCCATTATTGCTAGCGTATGGATGTGGTACCGAAGTCGGCAATGGGCGTCGCGGCGATGATCCGATTAATCCCAAGAATCATGAAGGCGCTGTGAATAACGCTATGACTCCGGCGGTTATGTCGGACGCAGCCGATGTGACGGATGTGATGTTCTCATTTCCGTCGCTTATTTTGTTTGCTGAATGTGGTTCGCCGTTTGGGCAAGGTTTTGTTGACGGATTTATTTTGCGCGAGCGCTTCTCCAAACATGTGCTTGGCGATGGTCTCAAGCTGAGCATAGTTGGTGGAAAATATCGGATCAGTAGTTTGGCTAATATCGGTTTACGCGACGTGGAAGCAAAAGATAATTTCCAAATACTCAATTACACCTTGGCCGGCGCGCGTCAGGATCCACAGATTACCTGTGCGGCGGCGTCACAGACGATCGATAGTACTTTGCCTGGTAGTGCGATGGTGGCGAAGCAAACTGACGTGACGATCAATTATGACCATATTACCTACCGTTTGCGCTGGTATGTCACCGGCAGTGCCGGTGACCGCCAACTAAGACGCATCGATGTTGTTAACGAAGGTGCTGGCACTAGGGCGGTGTTAATCCAGCCCTAGTCGTTCAGGGTCGCCGCCGTAACAACACCCGCATCGCGCAATTCGTGCTCGTGACGACTGACGAATTCCGACATTGCCGCGAAGTAAGCCGAGTTACGAAGATCCTCGGCGCGATAATGCATGAAATCGCCACGACGATAAGTAAACGGCAGACCAATGACAATATCCGTGTTACGAGCGATCATCGGACCACCACTATTACCACCATAAGTCGTACAATTGTGACGACCGGCTGGGTCGGCGAGATCCGAATGCGGACTCATTTCCAGACCGGAAGTCGTAACCCAACAGTTTGTCGTTAACGTCAATTGCGATTGACGGAATTTGTCGCTCGGATACCCGATCATGTACAGCTGGGTTTTAGCCGGCGGCACAAACTCAGCCAGACGCAGTGTTGCCATCGGCCGAAAAGCATCCAGAAATTGCATTTCCAATAAGATCAGATCGTAAGATACGCTGGCAGCAATGACTTTCGCGCACGTACCGATAGTATCCGTATTGGTATCACGCACGCTACCGCGGGCGGCACACCAATCCTCGACCGCGGTGGGCTGCATGCCCAAACAGTGACGAGCGGTCATGACCAGAACTCGATTACTGGTATTGGCGACATAAAAACCACTACAGCCTTTGAGGCGCACAATACCCATCGACTCCTGAAAAGTCGGGTCGCGACGATTCGCATTGGCAAAGAAATGTTGCAAACGATTAGGATCAGTGCTCGCAAGCGGATGTTCACCACAGCCGGCAAGCGCACCGATGACCAGGAGTACAGTCAAGACAAGACCATACACCCTGGGATTGGATAAATCCCACACCATGACAGCCCCCTTATCAACCTCAGCTCCGCAAATACCAACAACAACTGGAACAACAAAACAGCGTGTGTACGGGTCGAAACCGTGTTTTAGGGCACGATCTCGCCTCTTTATATTTTATCATATTTTAATGAAATGTCAATTTTATTTTATAAATTAATATAAAATATTAATAGAATTAAGATTCTTCGCTTTGCTCAGGACGACGAGGTTTCGCTGGGAGTCGGGTGCCCCGTGGGCTCTTTTTTACGCCGGCCAAACTTGTTGCGGAGCAGGTCTTTGCCGATTTCCATCAACTCATAGGCGGCTGGAATCACTACCAGAGCCAGAATCGTTGACGAGATCAGGCCGCCGATCACGGCGATCCCCATACTCGTACGTTGTTTGGAGGCTTCATTGAGGCCGATGGCAATGGGCAACATGCCGGCGATCAGGGCGAGGGTGGTCATCAGAATCGGCCGCAAACGCGTGCGTCCTGCCTCTAACATGGCCGTGCGTCGATCGATGCCTTCGGCGATTTTCTGATTAGCGTAGTCAACGAGCAGAATAGAGTTTTTGGTGGCGATACCAAACAGAAGAATACATCCGATCATGGAGTTTAGATCCAAAGAAGTACCTGTCACGAACAAGGCCAGCAGGGCGCCGGTAGCGGCCAACGGCAAAACCAGCATAATCGTAAACGGTGTAATAAACGATTCGTACAAGCTCGCCAGTACCAGATAGATAAAGACAATCGCGAAGAAGATCGCCGTCAACATGCTGCTCGCTAATTCCTGAAAACTCTCCGCCTGACCGACATATTTATAGCGCATGCCCGGCGGCAACTTGATGTCGGTAGTCAGTATCTTGTCGATATCAGCCATTGCCGCTCCGAGTCCGGGCCCGTCCGCGGCCATGTCAGCGCTCACCTGGATATAGCGGCTGCGATCCTGACGATTGATAGTGGCTGGACCTTCGGCCGGTGTCAGCTTGGCGACATCCCGCAAACGCACCAGCGAGTTGTTGATGTTAGGAACAAAGGTATTGGTAAAGCGTTCCTGTAGATTTCTTTGATCATTCTGGAGACGCACACGTACATCATATTCGTGGCCATTCTCGCGATACACTACCGGAATTGCGCCTTCAATGAGGTTGCGCAGTTCATTGCCAACCAGACTGGTGGAAACACCTAATTGTTCGGCACGGACTTTATCCAGAGCGACTTGTAATTCCGGTTTGCCTGGTCGATGGCTGGTATCAACATCTTTGAGAGCCGGGTGGTCTTTGAGTTTCGCCGCGAGTTGGTTGCTAACGACTTCGACTTCGTTCAGATCATTGCCGATAATGTTGAGGGTGAACGGCCGCATTCCGCCCGCCACCATGTCGATATCTTTGACTTTAGGATTGGCGAAAGCGAATTTTTTGAGTTGTTCGCGAATAATATCTTTGAAAGCCGAGGTATTCATCGTGCGGTTTTTAGCTGGCACCAGTGTCACATAAAATTCGGTGACGTTGGCCTGGCCATCACGACCACCGATCACGGCGACGGTATTAGCGACTTCCGGGTTGGCGCGGAGCGCAGTGTCAATTTCGGTGGCGACTTGGCGCATGGCTTCCAGATTGGTTCCGGGCGGCATATCCAGACCGACGGCGAATTCGCCGAAATCCTGCGGTGACATAAATGTTTTGGGTACGTACTTCATCAAAAACAGACTGCCGCCAAAAATCGCCAGTGCCGTCAGCATCACCAATATCGGCATGCGTAAAGTGATTTTCAGAACGCGTTCGTAAACATCGGTGAGCCAATCCTGAAAGCGATCAAAGCCGCGAAGTACGGCGCCAAATGTACGACCGTATAGGCCGGTGGTTTTGGGTTTGTTATGTTTGCCGGCGAAGTACGCTGATAGCATCGGTGCGACCGTGAGCGCGTCCCATAAACTGATGAGCATGGCAAAGCAGATGGTTAAACCGAATTGCTTGAAAAATTGACCGACGATGCCTTTGAGAAAGCCGATGGGACCAAACACCGCTAATACCGTGCAACTGGTGGCGATGACCGCCAGAGTTACTTCTTTGGTGCCGATCAGCGCGGCTTCACGTGGTGATTTGCCGAGTTCAATATGACGGAAGATATTTTCGCGCACGACGATGGCGTCATCAACCAGCAGTCCAACCGACAGACTGAGAGCAAGCAAGGTCATGACGTTGATACTGAAGCCGGCCCATGACATCAGAATAAAGGCGCCGAGCAGGGAGTTTGGCAGTGCCAGGCCGGTAATGATGGTTGAACGACCGCTTGCCAGGAAAAAATAAACGACGAGAATCGTTAAAATGATGCCGATGAGAATTGATTCCTGCACGTCAAAGACGTTGATGCGAATATATTTGGAGGTGTCGCGTACGACCTCCATCTTGGGCGCGCCAGGTAAGGAGGTCATCTCCGCATTGATTTTGTTCACGCGTGCCTGGACGGCATCAGCCACAGCGATGGTATTGGCGCCTGATTGACGAAATACCATCAAAAACAGCGCTGGCTTACCATTAATCGTCGTGTGCGAAGTACGTTCGGTGACAGAATCGTGAACCTCGCCGATATTGCTGATGCGCACCGGTACATCGTTGCCGAGGAAGTTAACGATGGTTGAACGGATATCATCGAGCGATGTGAATTCACCGAGACTGCGATAGCTGAGTTCTTTGCCGGCGGTATCGATTTTACCGACGGGAATATTCATGCCGGTAGCCGCCAATCTGCTGCTGATCATCGAGGCGGATAGTTCATAGGCTTTCAGCTTGCTCTGATCAAGATCGACACGAATTTCGCGTTTTTGGCCGCCGATGACTTCAACCAAACCAACCTGATTAACCTGTTCAATTTTCGGACGCAACTCCAGATCGGCGAGATCAAATAGTTTTGCCGAGTCGAGATCAGCGGTGACGGCGATAATCATCACCGGTTGTTCCGCGGGATCGATACGACGAATAATTGGTTCCTTGATGTCGGCCGGTAGTTTGCTTTTGGCGCCGGAGGCACGATCGCGGATTTGTTGCTCGGCGTATTTAACGTCGGTCTCAAGATTAAACTCAGCGATAACCGTGCTCATACCTTCGCGACTGATTGAGCTTAGCGATTTAACGCCGGGGATATTGCTGAATTCATCTTCGAGTACTTTGGAAACGAGGGTCTCGATCTCTTGCGGTCCGGCGCCCGGATAAATAGTATTCACCATCACGATCGGGAAAGTGATATCTGGGAATAAATCGACCGGCATGGTGCGCATGGAACGATAGCCCACCACCACCATCGCCAGAACGATACAAGTAATAAAAATCGGTCGCTTGATGGAAAGTTCTGCCAGACTCATTTATCACCTCCAAAGGTGCCCATTTGAGCAACGACGCGCAGCAATTCAGCTTGAGTGCGGATACGGTTTAGCTGAGTATTGGCAAATTCCTGTTCAGCTATGAGTACCTGGTACATAGTGGAACGACCGCGTTGTTGACGATCGCGTTCGTATTCCAGTTTTTGTTTTTGCAGCGTCTCCAGCGAGCGGGTTAGTTTGAGGCGTTCCTTGGTTTGCGTGAGCTTGCTGTTTAAATCCTGCCATTCGTGTTCTTGCTCAAACATTTTGCGCTTGGCGTTCTCGCCGGCAGCGAAAGCCTCCTTGAGATAACCGCTGCGGGTGGCGCCGATCGAACCACCTAGTGGTGCGTTAAGGCGCAAGCCGATAGTGGTTGTTGGATAGTCGGTGCCGAAAGCCTGGCTGCTGGCTTCGCCTGATTTGGTGTCTTTGCCATTCAGACTGTAGGCGCCGAATACTTCAAAGGTCGGACGATACTTTTCCGCCGCCACGGTGGCATTGGCCGCAGCCAAGCGCGCGTAGCTTTGCGCGGCGATCACATCAGCACGCAGTGTGGCGCGTGTCGGCACCGCCAGCTTTGCAGACAGGTCCGGCGAGATCGCAGCGAGTGTTTCGTTGACTTTGCCGCTGGTAGTTCCACGCAGCGAGTTGAAGGCGCGTGCGGCAGCTTCTTCTTCGTCCATCGCCATGCGCAGCTCAAGGTTGCGGCCAGCGACAGCGGCTTCGGCCTGTAGAAGATCGGATTTATCGGCGAGTTCGAGTTTGGCGCGATTAGCACTCCACTCGCGGATGCGTTCGGAACGTTGCAGACTGGCACGATTCACGCCGACGCTTTCGCGAGCCAGAACCAAGCGCCAGTAAGTCATCTCGGCTTCCATGCGCGTCATCCGGGTCTTGAAATTTTCGGTGGCGCTAGTGGCCAGAGCCTGGCTGCGACTGAGTTCCTGCAGGGCACGAGTCTCACGTCCAAAGAGATTGCGCCACAACGGTTGGCTGACTTCGATGGTTGTGCGGGCATCGTGATATTTGGGCTCGGTAAGAAACTGCGGGTTGGCACCGTCGACGGCGTAATAACCGGTACCATAGCTGACTTTGGCGTTTAAACCGAAGCTGGTTTGTTTGCCGACACCGACGGTATAGGTATTGACCGAGGATTTATCGCCTTGAAACGCCGGATTAGCGGTAGGTTTTTCGTCAACTGTCTGCTGCACATTGGCAAAGACATTCGGTGCCAACATCGCATCGGCTTCGTTGGCGCGTAACGCGGCACCTTCGCTGGCGGCAATGGTGCCGCGTAGTCCCTGATGTTGATTGGCCACCTGCTGCAAATAAGTTTCGAGTGACAAAGTTTGCGCGAGTGCCATTGCCGGGAAACATGTGCCTATCACAACTGCGATCGTGCCAACGAAAGCTGACATCATCTGACTTCCTTACGGGATTTAGGAAATGAAAAGGGCAATCTTCATAGTAAATGATACAAGAATTGCCCCATAGCATGCAGCTAGGTTGGCTGAGCAAAAACTACCGCGTTAGCGGGAGCCGCGCAGGGGAATTTTTTCTGTGTTCGGCAGGTAGGTTAATTTTTTTTGCGAGCGTATATAATCGCGGATTGCATAATCTTGTTCAAAGCTTAAATTTTCAAACTTAAGTCCCAATCCAGACGGTGAATGTAATGAGGCGCGGAACCGTGCCCAGGTTATCTGACAATTCAATTCCAAAGGGCCGGTCGTCGGCAACGAGAAATTGACGGTCGTGGTATGCCCGGGCTCGACGTTTGTCGTGTTCAGTGTCTCCGGCTCGATGGCGATGAAAGCGCCGCCGTAGGCGAGATTCATCATTTGGGCCTTAATTTGATTGGCAATGATGGCATCGATTTCGGTATCAATGCGTACAAAACGACTCTTAATAAATGTGCTATCGATAAATTGCTCGATGATAACAAAGACAATTTGATTGATATCAAATGGTTTACCAAACAAATCACAGGCTCCCGCATCAATGCAGCTTTGCCGCGAGTATTGAGTGGAGCCGGAAAGCAAGATAACTTTTGGTGGTCTGGTCGAGGTGTGTCGTAACTGTTCTAATACTTTAAAACCATCGGTGCCCGGCAGCATGATATCCAGGACAATAATATCGGGATCAAATTCAGCAATGCGACTCATAATATTCTCGGCTCTGGTTTCGCATTGAACTTTGACGCCGCGGTATTCCAGTTCGGTAAAAAACAGTTGGCAGATTTCCGAATCATCATCGATAACCAGAACGCGCGGATGACGAGCATACATTTGATAGGGACAGAGCATGTTGTAGGTATGCTGGACAAATGCTGATAGTAAATCAGTTTTGCTGCTGGTATTGGTTTTGGCGAGGATACTTTTTAGATGGTTGCTGACCGTGTTGGGACTAAGCTGGAGTTGTTTACCGATATCGACGGTAGACGTGATGCGATTGAGAAGCATCATTAAGACATCAATTTCGCGATCACTTAAATTATGGCGCGAGGCAAACTGCTTAATTTCAATGCTCATGCGCACAACGTTACTGGTTGCGTGTGGCAATGCGACCAACTCCAGGGTAATGGGAAACTTAAGTTGATATTAGCTCCCATATAAAGCATCACTCAATAGCTAAATATATGCATGCCTTGCAACTCATGGCATTACGAGAGGAGATCCAAATGGCAAAAACACCTTCCACCATGCTGGCCTTGGGAACCCAGCTGCCGCGATTTTCGTTACCGGCTACGGATGGCAGTAAGTTTACGGTGGCGGAACAGGCACCAGGCAAACCATGGCTGGTGATGTTTATCTGTAATCACTGTCCCTTTGTAATCCATGTGGCACAAGAGATTTCAAGGATAGGTGTCGAGTACCAAGAGCGCGGTGTGATCGTTGTTGCCATTAGTGCTAACGACGTCGTCAACTATCCGGCGGATAGTGTGGCCAATATGATTCTAGAGAAAACTAACCGTGACTATACGTTCCCGTATTTGTTTGATGAGCAGCAGAACGTGGCAAAGGAGTTTAGGGCGGCTTGCACACCGGATTTTTATGTCTTTGATCACGACCAGCGTCTCGCGTATCGCGGTCAATTGGACGACAGTCGGCCGGGGAACAACATTGCTGTTACTGGCAAGGACCTGCGTACGGCTCTGGACGCGGTTTTGCGTAAAATTGCGCCCGATTCCGCGCAGCGTCCGAGCATCGGCTGCAATATTAAATGGAAAAAAGGCAACGAACCGGAATACTTTTAGCGATAATCCCGGCTTATAAGTCGTCGTAACACCCTGCCATTGATGATTTTACATGGGTTTTACAGAACTGTGACGCTCTCCTGACAGCAATTTGTCGATAAGTTCTTTAAACTAGAAGACATAGTGAGACTTTTTCTACGCAGGGAGGCACCTTGAAGCCAGTAGTACACACCAGAATCCAGAACACTAACGCTGCCACCAGCACGGCCAAAACGGATTATGTCGTTATCGGTTGGATGCTGGGCATGCATTTGGTGGCTTTGCTGAGTTTGATTTCATTTTCGTGGACAAATTTCGCCGTGATGGTGGTCCTTTATTTTGCGACCGGTTGTCTTGGTGTCACTTTGGGTTTTCATCGCTTGTTGACGCATCGTGCCTTGAAAACTCCGAAATGGCTCGAACGCGTTCTTACAACTTTAGGGGTTCTAGCGGTGCAAGGTGGCCCGATCGAATGGGTTGGTCATCATCGCATGCATCATGCTTTCTCCGATCAGGGAGGCGACCCGCATGATGCGACGCGTGGTTTCTGGTACAGCCATATGGGTTGGTTATTCAGTATCAAAAGCGAGTACGATGATCCGAAAACGCTGGCGCGTTTTGCTCGCGATATCGCTGCTGATCCCTATTATGCCTGGTTGGACAAGACGTCGGTACAGATGCTGGTGCAGGGTTTGCTGGCGTTGGCGTTGTTCGCTGTCGGCGGTTGGCAGATGGTCGTGTGGGGTATTGCTTTGCGCCTGGTCGCGGTCTATCACGTCACCTGGCTGGTCAACAGTGCCGCTCACATGTGGGGTTATAAGCCGCACGATTCTACAGATTTGGCGCGCAATAATTGGTTTGTTGCTTTGGTGGCTTTCGGTGAAGGCTGGCACAGCAATCATCATGCGCATGGTGACGTCGCACCGGCCGGCTATCGTTGGTGGGAGTTTGATCTCACGTTTCTGGTGATTCGCGTGTTGGTATTCTTGGGCTGGGCGCAGGATATTAAGATGCCACCGGCACAGGTTCGATATGATTCATTGATTTGGATGCCATCAGCCGTAATCCGGCGCGAGGGCAGCACGACCGCTGAGACTGCGGCTTAGTTCATTTGATCCCGATGGGTGCCTAGTTTTGCTGGAAGCGTAGTTTCCAAACGCGTGACATCGCTTCGAGCACGATGCGCCCTGACATTTTTGATTGTCCGGCGCGCCGATCGCGAAATAAAATCGGAATTTCGACAATCGCAAAACCGAGTTTTTGCGCGCGGTATTTTAGCTCAATCTGAAAAGCATAGCCTTCGCTGCGTACCGTGTTGGGATCGATGCTGCGTAAAACCTCGGCACGCCAGGCGTTAAAGCCACCGGTAAGATCACGAATAGTCATGCCAAGAATTGTGCGTGCGTAGAGGCTGCCGAAGCGGCTGATTAATTTGCGCGCCAGACTCCAATTTTCCGTACCACCGCCGGGGATATAGCGACTGCCGATCACCACCGGGTTGTGTCGGAGTTGCTCGATCATGGCCGGCAGAACCGTGGGATCATGCGAGAGATCGGCATCCATTTCGATGATAGCTTGATAGTTGCGCGCCAACGCCCAATTGAAACCGGCAATATAAGCCGTGCCTAGTCCCAATTTGCCAGAGCGTTGTAACAAGTGTGTTTGTTGGGGTTTGCTTTGTTGATGGTCTCGCACCAACTGTGCGGTGCCATCCTGGCTGTTGTCATCGACAACAAGGATGTGAACTTCAGGAACGGCTTGCCAGATGCCGGCAAAAAGCGGGTTGATGTTATCAGCTTCATTGTAGGTTGGTACAATAATCAAGATCTGATCAGCGGTAAGCACGGCAATATCGTCCTTTTGTTAAGCGTACTTATGCTTATCATTGTCTTCTGGTGAAATCCATTCTATCCTTATATTTTAATTGGGTAATTTCATGACTGAGTCGCCAAATACGCCAAAAAACGTGATCGATATGGGTCGGCACCGTCGTAGCCAGCGTACTCTGCAAGGAGCCAGTGCTGGCGGTCCAGGCTCGCACGGGAAGAAAAAGAAATTCGTCAGCCCCGGTAAGGTCGGCAGTCGATGGCGCAGGGTCGGGAATTATCTGCAATTATTTCTGTTTCTTATCCTGCTGGCGTACATGATGCGGGTTTGTCGCGGTGGTGGTGGCATCTAAGGCTTTATTTTCCCCCACCGCTCCGCTATACAGCGATTGCCCATGGATTACGAACTCAGACAAATGCATATCAAACGCGAGAAAGCCAAAGCCCGGATATTACGTAAATCGGGATGGTGGCAAGCCAAGCTTGCGCGTGCGCAATGTCATTATTGTAGCAAGGCATTGGCGGCGGCGGATGTGACCATGGATCACCTTTTGCCGTTGAGCCGCGGCGGTTATTCGACCAAAGGTAATATTGTTTGTGCCTGCAAAGCCTGCAACACGGCAAAACAGGATCAGTTACCGATCGACTGGCTGAATCCGTTAGCCAACGAGATCGCGGCGCTTGAAAATCGCGCAGCCGGCACTGAGCCCGAAAATCACTAAAGCAGCACCGTAAGCAAGCCGCCACCACAACTGATCCATGGTTGGTACGACCATATCGTAGTCCCCGATATAACTCATATTGAAGCGTTGCAGGTCCCAGACTAACGCGGTTTTCTCGACGATCCAGCGCATGTATTCGGGTGTATGCGGAGAAATCGAACGCGTTACCGCCGAGGTGACGAGGCCGGCGAGCCATAAACACAGCGTGCAGAACAGTGCCACGTTAGCGCCGGCAAAGCTGGAGAAAAAGATCGCCAGTGCCGCCACGACCAACCAATTGATGGTCAGCAAACCAAAGACAACAAAATGTTTGTCGCCCATCCAACCGAAGTTCTTCCACAACATCAGTCCTTGCAGGGTCGCCAACAAGATGATGCCGAGCAGCAGCAATGACAAGGTCAGGCCGAGGAATTTGCCGACCAACCACACGGGACGGCTGACGGGCGAGGCCAGCTGTACTTCCAGCGAGCCTTCGGCGCGCGAATCAGTAACCGCTTTTGTGCCCCAAACCATGGCGACCGCGACACCAGTCAAATGATAACCGGCAGCGCCGATGTCGAAAAGAATTTTGGCGAATTCCTCGATGCCCCAATCGCTGGCAAGTACAGCGATGGCGCTGATGATCGAGCCGATGATGATTGCCGGGAGAAAAATCTTATCGCGTCGCAACAACAACAAGGTTTCGCGCGTCACCGCCCAAAGTTTTCTCATGCGTGCAGACCTCCATCGAACAACTCATACAGGGCTTTGCCTTCCAGTGTCGGAGCTTCACCAAAATTAACGACGACCATGCCTTTGCTGTTACAAAAATTCAGCCACTGCGCAGCGGCGGCATAATCATTAAAATACAAGACGCCGAGCAGAGCTTCCTGTTGCGCCATCTGATATGCCGGCAGTTTGTGTTCACTGCGGGCTTTGGCGATACCATCGGTAGTCAGGCCGGAGATTTTTAATTGGTATAGTGACTGCCCGTCTTGTCGGTAAAGAATATCCTGGTTTTGTTCAGACACCTGATCCAGGGTGGAGAAGACCAATCGCCCACGACGAATAACGTGATAATCATCGCAGAGCGTACCCATCGCCTGCAAATCGTGCGTACACAGTAGAATACTCGTGCCCTTTTGTTTGAGAGCCACGATCCACTCATTCATATCGCGTCGTCCAAGCGGATCAAGGCCGGACGAAGGCTCATCAAGAATGACCAATTTGGGCTTATGAATCGTTGCTTGGGCCCAGGCCAGGCGACGACCCATGCCTTTGGACAATTTGCGCACAAATTTTTTGCGATGATCCCATAAGCCGACTTCTTCAAGGCTCGCACGGATAAGATCGAGGTGTTGCTGGCGTGAGCCGCCAACGTTATAGATTGCGAGTTGATGTCGCAGAATTTCTTCCGGCGTCAGCGCACCCGGCAGCTTATTGGTTTCCGGCATATAGCCGATGGCTTGTTTGTCGCTGAGTTTTAGCGGATGACCTTCAAACAGAATATGTCCGGTATCAGGACGAATCATGCCGAAAATCATGCGAATGGTGGTGGTCTTGCCGGCACCATTGTGACCGAACAAGCCGGTGCATTTACCCTGCGGAAACCGGCAACTGAGATTTTCGATAACGACTTCTTTCTTTTTGAAGATATCGTAATCGAAAACTTTGCGAATGCCCTGTAATTCCAGAATAGATGTGGAAGAAGCTGTCTGACTCATGGCTGGATCTCCTCAGGAGTCGCTGATTCATCGCGTAATTTTAAAATTTCAGCAAAACGCGAGCGTCCACCGGGGACCTCGGTCATTAGCTTCATAGTCTCGTCGATTTCTGTCTGGGTGACTTGTTCTTGATTGATAAGTTTGCGTGCCACCGAAATCACGTACGGCGGTGAGTCCGGGCGCGACGAAGCAATGCCGTACATGGCTGCGGCTTTAGTCGGATCATGCAGCTGGAAGTTATAGACGTAACCCAATACCATGGGGATACGCCAGCTATCAGGGAATACTTGTAGCCCCTGGAGCAAAATGCTTTCGCAATCTTGTGGGCGATCCATGTCATTGCCGAGGAAGAAGCAGGCAATCAGGTAAAAACTTTCGATGCGGATTTTTTGGTTGGCTACCAATGACGTGGACTCAAAGAGTTTGGCGCCGTATGTTTTCGGAAGATCGCGGTTCGTGAAAATTTGCAGCATCCACAAATGCATGAAGTCTTCGATGACGCCGCGATGTCCAAGAGTGATGACATCCACGACCGCGGGTTTCAGGCGCGCCAATGGCGGCGGTGATACAGGATCATAAGTCAGCGCATTGAGTTCTTGTGTCTTATAACTGGTTTGCAGAACGAGCCACGCTACTCCTGCCAACCATAGCGCAGTTAATGCAAACTTGACCGCTTTCAAAGACCGACTCCACCCCGTGATTGCAAGTCCGCGGATAACCGCAGCATGTAAAAGCCAAAGCCCTTTTGAATGGCAACTACTAATATTAAAACGCATAGCGGTGCCAAATCAATAGGGCCGGTCATGCGTCCGAATAAGCGACGAAACGGCCGATAAATCGGCTCGGTCAGACGCGTGATCATTTGCACGATCGGATTGCTGGGGTCCGCATTCAGCCAACTGATAATAATCGAACCGATGACCAACAGCGTGATCATATTTAAGCAATAATCGATGATGGTCAGGATCGTTAATGCAAGCGCACCAGTCATAAAAGCATCCTTTGCCGTTCAGTATAAATAGGCGTAGTAACAAGATAATATGATGACTGCGCGCGCAATGCAATGTACCTTGTGAGAGCAGACGGGATTGGTGATCCAGCAATGACTTATTACCAAACGCGGGCGTTACTGCCGGAGCAGGAAATCGAACTGCTCAAACAGGTGCGAGCTGCTAATTTAGCAACCTTCGCCGCTACATCGCGGTGTTTTAATCCTATACCGGCGGCTTGTACCGCCATCGAAATAGATGCTAAGCATTGGGCGGCTGTGGCGAGCGATTGTCGTCACGTTCTTGCCGCCATGCGCAAATGTGTGGCGTGGCTGGCGCGGCCCGAGCAGCAGGCGTTGGCGCGGCGCATGTATGCCGAACTATCGCCGCTGGAGCGGGAGGTGGCGCTCGATCCGCGGCGGTTGGCACGACCGTGCGCGACGATTCGCATGGACTTGTTTTTTGGCACGCATGATTTGCATATTATCGAAGTCAACGCCACGATTCCGGCGATGCAGGCTTATAGTGATATGATCGCTGAGGCTTACATGGCCGCCAGCAAACAACCATTCCACTATATCAGTAACACACGCCAGCTATTGACGTCTCTGCTCGAACACGCCGGCGTGAACGGGCAGCGAACGGCAACTATCGGCATTGTCTCGCGGCCGCTTGATTCGCAGTCGGCGGAGTTGCAGTGGTATCAGCGCCATTGGCAAGCACTTGGGTACAAGGTCATCCTGGCGACGCCCGATGAATTGCATTGGCAAGCGCGGCGATTATTGGTCGGCGATCAAGCATTGGATTTTTGTTATCGCCATATTTTTGCGTCGCGTTTGCAGCCTGGCGAGGCTTTTTATCAGGCATGTGAGGGTAGCGACGATGTGCAGGTTTATAATCCGGTGGCCGCACATATGGAAATCAAAGCTTTGCTGGCGATTCTAAGCCGCGGAGCATGCGATGAAGATTTGCGGGCGGCGATAGCCTTGACGGCGGCGGAAGTCGAGGCGATCAGTCGCCGCGTACCCTGGACGCGTCTCATCGAGAACGCGCAACATTTGGTGCCCGGAGAACAAACACCGCGTGATCTTTGTGCGTGGGTGAAAGCTAATCCGGAGCAATTGGTTATCAAATCCAGTTCCGGTTATGGCGGACACCGGGTCATCATCGGCAGTCTGGCTGACAGTGCGGCGGTGCAACAACAAATGGGCGAAATCGCCGGTCGGGCGGCGCCGATGACATGGCTGGAATTCGTCGAGTGGTGTTGTCTGGCGAAGACTGGTTTATGGATCGTGCAACAAAAAGTTCCCGGACTTAATTTACAGCATCGTTTTATCGATCGTGATGATCAGGTGAAGACCGCCAAAAGTTTTATCGACTGCTCCATTTTCCTGAACGAGGGTGTTACCACTCAGGTCAATGGCCCAGTCATCCGGTTCGCACCTGAATTGGTGGTGAATATTGGGCGCGGCGGCGGCATCATGCCGGTTTTTATCGGGCGTTAATTGCGTGCGTCCGGCCCGGCGAATTGTCGCTGTGATTGTTGGCGGAAAAAATGATCAGCGATCACCAGCAGCGCCATGGCTTCGACCATCGGTACGGCACGCGGCAGTACACAAGGATCATGGCGCCCGGCGACGTTTTCCAGAACGGTGCTTTCTTTTTGTGTATTCACTGATTGTTGTGGTTTTTGAATAGTGGCCGGTGGCTTGAAGGCGACACGAAAATAAATCACTTCGCCATTGCTGATACCGCCTTGAATACCGCCGGAAAAATTCGTGCGCGTTCGTACTTGCCGATTGTCGTCGACATAAAACGCATCATTATGCTCGGAACCAAACAATAAGCTGCAACCAAAGCCGGAACCAATCTCAAAGCCTTTGGTGGCGGGCAGACTCAACATGGCTTTGGCGAGGTCGGCTTGCAGTTTATCAAACACCGGCTCGCCAAGACCGACGGGACAGCCGCGGATAACGCAGGCAATGGTGCCGCCGAGCGAGTCACCTTGTTGTTTGGTGTCTTCGATAAGTTGTTGCATGGCCGCGCTAGTAGCGGGGTCGGGGCAACGCACCTCGCTGGCATCGACGGTGTCACGGTCATAAGCACAGCGCGGTAAATCGATGTTGAGACGGATATCTTTCATGCTATCGACAAACGCAACCACATTCAGTTGCGGCGTGAGCGTCGCCAGTATTTGTTCGATGACCGCGGCGGCGGCCACGCGTCCGATGGTTTCGCGCGCGCTGGCGCGACCACCACCGCTTTGCGGTCGTAGTCCGTATTTAGCTTCGGTGGTGAAGTCGGCGTGGGAGGGACGATAAACCTTTTGTAACTCCTGATAATCTTGCGGCCGTGCATCCTGATTGCGTACCAGCATGGTCAACGGCGTGCCAAGCGTCATCAGGTTTTCCGTACCACTGATGAATTCAACGCGATCAGCTTCCTGACGTGGTGATGTTAATTTGTTTTGGCCGGGGCGGCGGCGATCAAGCCAGCTTTGAATTTTATCGTGATCAAGTCGGTGACCAGCTGGACAGCCATCCATGACCACACCAAGTCCTGGCCCGTGCGATTCGCCAAAGGTCGTAATGCGCAAAAATTTGCCAAAAGTATTGCCGGGCACGGCTGCGTCCTCCACGACGGGCGGTGTCAGTTATCTCGTCGCGCTACCACTTATCCTAGAAAATAGCGTCAAAGCCAAAGGTTAAATAGGAATCCCAATCTTCCTTGAGGACCTGGCCGACGCCGGCGCCAGCGTTAAACTTGAGACCCTTAACATCAACCTGCAAGTCGATGTTGTAACCTTGCGCCGCCTTGATATCTTTTGCCGCCGGTTCCTGGCCGCGCCAGGCGCCGCCGTAATTGAAGAACGCCGTGAAATCCAGGCGTTCCAGATAAAACAGACGGATCAAGGTATCCAGTTCTTCAATCAGCGGGAAGGTCAGCGAGGCGGCTGTTCGTGCCTGGGTCTCGCCAAAAGTCGCTCGAAATAATTCGCCCTCGCCGGTGATGGGGATGTTCACATTATTGAGGCCGCCACCGTCGCCTGGAACAAAAACCCGCAGTGGTCGGTAAACCTCCTGCAGTGGACGCCGACGCGGACCGCGCGTGCGGCTGGCTTCGAGGCTGAGGCGTGCCACCGAATCAATCCACGAAAATCGCCGTGCCAGCGACGTTGAGGCGCCGACGACATCATAAGCAAAAGTTTCGTTAATCGTCGCGGGCGCACCTCGTGCGTTCAGACCGAGATTCCAGGAGAATCCCCCGAGCGTAGTATTATGATCGACATATATAAACGGTTCGTTGAGGTCGCCACTGGGTACCCACAAAGGTCCTAAGTAGGGATGCAGCCGTGATGATTTTATGCCGAGGCCGACGCTGGTGTTCCATGGTGCCAAATAAATACTGGCGCTGAAGCGTGCGCCTTGCTCGTCATAGTAGTAGTCATGAATACCAAATGTTCCGTTCCATGACTGATAACGAAATACATCCAGACTAAGCACCGGCCAAAAGCGGGTAGTGATGAAAGAAATTTCGGTGCTGGGGAATCGGCTTTGTAAGCCGTACAATGCAGTCAGGCGCACGGATTCATTTTGCATTTCATCCATCAACGGCACGGAGAGAATGCCGAAGTTATAGCCGCTGGCATCAGCGCCGATCCATGGCATGGCACCGACCACGCGTCCACGCCAGCGTGTTGGCTCCGCGGGCGTCATCGGTCTGGTGTCTTCAGGCAATGTCAGGGTATCGAGCGTTGGCGCCGTGCCCAGATTGATTGGTTTGACATCATCTTGATTTTGCCATGTTGATGCCGTGAGCATGGCTTCGTGCAGAGGCAGAGCTTTGTCGGCGCGATTGGCGGCGATAAGCGGTGACATATGACCGTTCGTATGTTGACAGGTTTTGGTCGGCAGGCTCGCTGGATTGATACGCACGATGTATTGTCTGGACCCAGCGAATAGCGGCAAAATCAGATTGCCGTTCTCGGTGGCGTGCATGCTGATGGGTGTATCATCAAGAGCCAGAGTCGCTTGGCAGGTGCCGGCGTTATCGATTTTGCGAATACTGCGATGCATGGCCTCGGCTACCAGCAACCAGATACCGTCCCTGGTGTGTGCATAGGCGAGTGGTTGACCGCCGTGTGACATATTCATGATTCCGGGCAAATCAGGGCCGCCGTGCCAGGTGATAATCTGATGACGATCGCCGAGGTGCGTCTGTTGGCTGTAGCGCAGGACGATGCGATCGGTAATGCGCTTGCGGCGTGTCTGCTGCCAATGGTTGTCGCTGCCCAGCACGTCGAGACCATGAAGTTTTGCCGTGAACGGACATTGAATTTGATTGGCGCGCAGGGTTTTGCGTTGTTCGAGCAGAGGTTTGGGTGCATAACACAATCGCGTTAACTCCGGTTCGCGTTCGAGCCAAGCGATAGTATTGGCCGTCTCAAATAATTGCTCGATGTGAGCCGCACGCGTGGTCCATACACTGAGCTTATTATTCATCTGAATCAGAAGCTGCGAATGATGTTCTCCTTGCCATTGTGTTTCGCGTCTTACAAAGAGCGACCAGCGCGGCGTGATAACACGGGCGGGGGAGGCGAGTTCATCAGGCAGCTCGCTGATAATCTTATCGCCGGTGGCAAAAATATTTTTTTCGCCAAACGTAATTTTAGCTTCATAGTTGGTGTTGTTTTGCGCGTAGATATAGGTGACGTCATTGCCGCGCGTTTGCAGGGAGTATGTACTATTGAAGTGAGAGCGTTGGCCGGTACGGGCGCTCAGTAATTCACCGCGCCGGTTTTTTTTCCAGTGATCGGTGGCGGCTTGCTTGTATTCTTTGTAAAGCTCTTCGCCTGATTGCGTTAGCGCCTGCTTTAAGGCGACATCCATGGGCAGGGAGGGCGCAAACGGCACGATGGCCCATGGCCATCGCCACGGCATCGAGGCACGAAAAAAATCATCATGTAATTTACTTAAATCTGTTGTCGCCTGTTTTCGCAGAATATAAGCAACAAAGGCTCCCGAAGTCGCATAGCCGCGCAGAATAAAATTGTATTTATTGTAGAGGCTGTGCAGGCGTTCATAAGTCGGCCAATCGCCGGTTAAGGCATGATAGCGTTCAAAGCCAGCTTGAATATCCGAGCCGGTGGAAACGCTGAGCGCCTCGGCCAGTCCTTCGAGCCACCAGGCGGGCATCCACGGCAAATGCAGCACCGAGCCGGCCGGTCCAAACCAGTTGTCCAAATGCCGGTACATGGTCGAGTGTACATACTCGTGCCAGGCCAGGTCGCGTGATGCCTGACCGAAAGTTTGTAACTCAATGGCGTCGGTAATAAAATTTGCGAACGACGCGTTGGCGGTGGTGGCCGACATGACAACCGGTAGTGGACGTGTGCGTGTGACGCCAAGCCATTGTTCGAGATGCGGCCTCGCTGTTTCGAGCGCGCGCAGGGTTAAATCAGCTTCTTTTGGCGTGCGTTTATCAAAGTAAAGATGAAAATGTTTATTGGTCAGCTCGTGATAGTCCAGGTTGCCCTGGGTACGACCAAAACCGATTGGCAGCGCTGATACCGTTGATGCCTGACTCAAGAATAAGAGCAGGACCGGGAGCGTCAGTGCTTTAGCTTTAGCGTTGAAAATATGCACGTGCCGCCTCAAGGTCTTCGGGGGTATCTATACCAATGCTTAACGTCGATGCGAGATGCACTTTGATACGCATGTTGTTCTCCAGTGCGCGCAGTTGTTCGAGTTTTTCCGTTTGTTCCAGAGCACCTGGCGCCATAAGGCAGAATCGCTGCAAGGCGTCTTTGCGAAATGCATAAACACCGAGATGGCGATAAAAAGTCGGCGTTCGCTCGGCAGGTTCGCGATGATGTGGAATCGGCGCGCGCGAAAAATATAAAGCATGGTTATCAGCACTGATTACGGCTTTAACGACATTGGGGTTGGTCCACTCCTGGCTGCCCGCCGTGGTAAAGACCAAGGTTGACATCTCGACCCGTGAATCCTGTGCGGTCATCCGCATCAGTGCTTCGAGATCAGGTACCCCGATAAATGGCTCGTCGCCCTGGACGTTCATCACCAGTGACCTTGTATGTTGCTTGGCAACTTCAAAGCAACGTTCCGTCCCGCTGGTGTGGTGCGATGAGGTTAGGGTGGCCTGAACACCGTGTTGGGCACAGACATCGAGAATATCCTGATGGTCGGTGGCAACGATCAGGGTGGCGCCCTTTTGGGCAAGCGGAGCAAGGTTTTCATAGACACGCACGATGAGTGGCTTGCCGCATAGGTCTTGCAACGGCTTGCGTGGTAGACGTACTGCTTGCAAGCGCGCCGGTATCACCACCAGCCAGTCTCGAAACTCATTGTTTGTCGTCATGATGTGCTCATCTGTGGGGATAAAACATGATTGCTTCTTGCCTAATGATTCCGATCATTGATAACATGTTAATATAATTCTAAGACTTAAAAAATATCTTATAGATTTCGCAATCGTGGCAGGGCCCCCGCATGGGAATGAAAACAGCTTTACAAAACTATGACGAAAAACTGGCGACTTTCTACGTCGAGAAGGTTTGCAGTGAGGCCGATGTAGTCTATCGGTTTGCCTACGTTTTATGCCTAAATCGGGAAACAGCGTTTGCCGCGGTGGTCAGGTCGTTTGAGACGGCGGTCACCAAGCTGGAAAAGCTGTACGGTATGCCGTCCATGGCGATTCGCGCTTTTTTGCTGCAGGCATGCTGGGGACAATTGGACGGCGCTGGCAATGGTCCAAGCGATAAGGCGACGTCGCCGTTGCAGAAGTTGATGGAGAACCTTGATCGCAACCAACGGGGGGTTCTATGCGCCGTCGATTTCGTGGGTTTATCGATCAGCGAAGTGGCAACCACGCTTAGTCTCGCCGAGGATGCCGTGCGCAAAAATCTGGCGGCGGCGCGTGCGTATCTCATTCCCGGTACCAAGGTCAGCGAGCCGGAGTTCTTCTTGTTGTACTTGCCGGAATATCTGAATGACGAGTTGACCGGCGAGAAGGCACAAAAGTTTACGAAGCTGCTAGCAAACAATGCCAATCAAACCGCGGTCGATAAGTTTAAGCAAGCACTCGGCAGTTTTCAGCTGGCAATGCAGGGTTATTATCTGGCGGAGATTCAAAATACCAAGCTCCAGGAACTTGTTGAAACCAAAGAAGTGCGCGAGACGATGGAAGCGCAGAAGATCGAAGAAGTCGATCAGTGGGAAGCCACCGGCAATATGCGTCGGCGTGCCACGATCATCCTCGTGGCGTTGGCGGCGATTCTGGCATTGGTTTATTACTTCTCGCCGCGCCGCGAAACGCCTTTTAATGCTTTGCAGAATATCGTTTATGAAGCGCTGGCGATGGAAGAAGAGGTGGATGGCAGTCGCCTGAATCTTCCCTCGAATGATGTGAACGAGATCGTTGAGTACTTTGCTCAACATCCCGGTCTGGAATTTTCGCCGATGGCTTTGAGGCCTCTGCCTCCTGATTGGCGGCCCGATGGCGCCAGCGTTATGGATTACGAGCCGGTAAAAGTCTCGGTGGTGCAGTATTTCAATGCGACTCGCAAAGAGTACCTGTTTGTGTTCAGCTACAAAGCTAAGCTGAGTGATCTGCCGAAGGCGCAGCCGGGGAATGTTGATGGTCTGATTTACCAGACTTATGCCAGCGAACAGTTGAATGTGATTGCCTGGCAGTCGGCACCGGATACCGTTTCCATGGTTGTGGGTCGCGGCGCCGCGCCTGATCTTGCGCGTTTTGCCCGCATCGGAACACGCGGCTAAAAGCCTAGGCTAGGCCGCTTCGCTTTCGTTGAAAGCTTCAAAAACTTCCAGGGATTGATCAAAAGTGGGTTTCACAACTTTGCGGAACTCATTTATTTCACTGACGACCTGGTCACAGTCGCTGACCGCGCAGAAGAATTTTCGTCCATCGTTGCAGGTTAACAGTAGACCTTTGCGCCACACCGCCCAGTGATAAAATTTGGTTTTGAAATTGAGTCGAGTGAACAGACGCCAGGGGCGTATCGACTCAGCAGCAACAATATTGTTTAGTGGTACTTTGCGCGCATACATGTATTTGCTCTTCAGTGTCAGGCTATTGCCAACAATCATCAGTTTATCGGGGATACTCGCCAGCACCAGTAGTTGTCCCGGTACAAAGATTCCCAGATAAATCGCGAGTGGCCCGTAGTAGGTGAGCAGCTCTTTATGCGTCCAGGCAAAATGGACGAGCATGTCCAAGTACAAATTTTGCGCCCAACCCGCCGCGACGGCTACGATTCCGGCATAGGCCAGTGTTTTGGCTAGCGATAGCGGCGCCAGGCGCAGTCGGCGCACATAGCGAATCTGCGTGTGAGCAAAGCTGGTTTTCAACAGTTGCTTCATCAAGTGTAACAAGAGTAACGCGAGCGCACCCAGATAAACGAGATGCTCGTGCTTGCTGAATAGCGGTGGTTCCTCGATGTATTGATAGGACCAGCTTTTGGCAAAGGTTTTGCGCAGAGTATCGCGCAAGCCTGTAAGTTTCAGATCGTTGATGATTTGCACGGGCGTACGGGTTTCGCGATAGTTGCTATAGAGATGATGCATATACAGGGCCGCCGCATGCATGGTTGCGGCATCGGCGGGGCCCTCGGTCATCAGGCGGCGATAGTAAGCACGCATATCGCGATAAAAATCACGATTTGCTTTGCCGAGCGCAGCCTCCTGACGCATTTGCTGGCGTATGGTTGTCAGATAGTCCGCGTGATTGCCGCGTGATGTTTTTACATCCATCGTCGCATAACCGGCGCGGCGGTAAATCGCCAGATCGGCTTTGGCAGTGGGGCCGAAGCCGGTGGTTTGTGTTTGCGGCTGCGTATTTAGTCGATGTGCATAGTGCTGTAGATAGGCAGTCAGCGCGATTTCCTCGTTGGCGGTCATATTGTCGAGTTTGATCCCAAGCGCGATGCGGCCATGCTCGGCGCCATGCGTTGCGAAACGATACGGGCGCTTGGTCAAGGTGGGCGATGGTGCGAGCGGGGCTGTTGCTTGTTTGGTGTTGCGTTGTTTGCCAAAACTGTCGCGAATCTGTTTAGCCATTTTGTCCGCGGCAAAGCCGCCGGCAACGACAATCGTCAAATGACGTGGCAGATAATGCTGTTGATAATGTGCTTGTGCCTGGGCCGTGGTTAGGCGCGGCAGATTGCTCCATGTAGTTGCTGACGCGGTGGTTGGCGGCATCCATTGCATCTCGCGTTGCCAGAAATTCGCTTTTAACGGTCCAGTCGATGGGGTGAACTCCCGCAGCCGTTGCCATAGCAGATTGGTTGCGCCTACGTCGATTAGGAGATCGCGTTTGGCCTGAGCAATGAGATCATCAGTGAGTTGACGCCGCAATAAAAGGGCGGCGAAACGTTCCAGCAACCAGCCGGCTTGGTCGGCATTGATTTCGGCATCGTAGTGAGTCTCCCAAGGATGTATCTGTACATCCACTTTACCGCCGGATTGGCGAATAAGAGCACTGGCCGCCTTGTCGTTGGCGCGTTGTGGCGTATGTAGTAACGCTTGAGCAATGACATGACCGAGACCGTGATCGGATTCACTTTCGTGCGCGGCACCAAAGCGATAATGAAAGGAAACTTTCACTGTGTTTGCGGCGCTACTTGGCGCCAGATAAAGCATGGTGCCATTGCTTAATTCTTCGCGCTTGACCGCGCTATAAGGATCGCTATTGGCCAACACTGGCTTGATCGTGGCCACGAATATGGCTGCGATCAATAGATAACGACGATAAGTGAAAAATAGCACTGACAATCTGGTTTCCTCGTGAGTGCTTGTTATCGGTCGATTGGTGTCGGCAATTAAGAGATTCTTCGGCTTTGCCTCAGAATGACGGGATACGTTCAGGATTGGGATCTCATTGAGAGCAATAAATATATTTGCACTTTTACCAAATCATCTGATCTGCGGACGCATTGCCGTCAACTTATCGATTACCATCTCAACGGTGATGGCCGAGATATCACCCTGCTGGCTTGGTGCCTGAAGCGCCTGGTGCTTCTCGGTTTGCGGGCACCAAGAACTGGAGCGGGTGGGACCATGTAGTTGCAGCGAACAGATATCCACGGCAACCGCGACATGGCTGGGACCGTTGGAGTTGCCGATAAAAAGATCGTGGCTTTTGATAAACGCCGCCATCTCGCGAAAATTGGTGGCCGGCATTTTGTAAGTCGCGGTTTTGGTGAGCGCGATGCACTGATCAACGATATGTTCTTCTCCCGGGCCCCAACTCCAGGAAACAAAGGCTGCCCACTCGCGCGCTAAAAAATCCGCGATCGCCGCATATCGTTCCAGCGGCCATTGTCGCGGTGTGCGTCGATGCGTCGGACTCAGAACCACCCGCAAAGGCGCTAGCTTGAACTCCGGATGTCGTGCAGCAAACGCCGTTGTTGGCAGGTGATGCTCGGATGACAGCGGCAACACCAAAGGTGTCGTTGCAGCATCGATGCCGGCGGCGCGCACAAGCTTGAGTTTTTCTTGGGCGATATAATGCTCATCTAACGGTCGTGGCGTGGTCTGCGTATAACACCAGGCACGCGCTGATTGAAACGCCAGGCGCCGAGTGGCGCCCGAGGCGATACTAAAGAGCGCACTGCGTGGATTATTCATAAAGTCGAAAACCAAATCGTAGCGTTGCTTGCGCAGATGCGTGATGAATTGCCAATGTTGTTTGAGCGTAAAATCATCGCCATAAGTGTGCAGATGGTTGAGGTGTGGGTTGCCGTCAAGAATCAGGCGACCCATGCGATGCGCGCAGAAGTCGATTTGAGCATCTGGCAAAGCCTGACGCAGCACCGTAATACAGGGCGTCGTCAATAAAATATCGCCCAGTTGGCGCAGTTGAATGATGAGGATACGCTTGGCCATGCTCTGCGCTCCTATGACACCGGATTAAATGATGGATCCCATCGGCTCGCGTAGCATCGTTCGCGTTCTGATTTCTTCCAGAAGATCACTGACAAACGCCTGTCGCTGTGCTTGTTTTTGTTCCTGCACGCCGTAACGACGAATCGTCACGTTATCTTCGGCAACTTCTTTGGCGCCGATAATCAGCATGATTGGAATTTTACGCACAGTGTTGTTACGTATCTTCTTGTTAAAGGTATTGTTCGAGTCGTCAACGATAACCCGTACATCTTTGGTCTTCAGCTCGTCAGCCAATTGATTGGTATAAGCAAAACACTCTTCGTTGACCGGAATCAATGCGACTTGTACCGGTGCCATCCAGGTGGGGAACGCTCCACCATAGTACTCGGTGATGAATGATAAAAAGCGTTCGTGCGTCGACAAGGGAGCGCGATGAATAATGACCGGCTCCACCGCCTGGCCTTGTTCATCAATGTAGCTTAGATCAAAATTCTTTGAGTTGAGGAAATCAACCTGAATGGTGGACATGGTTTCTTCACGGCCCATGAGATTCTTAAATTGAAAATCAATCTTTGGACCGTAGAACGCGGCCTCACCCTCGCCGATGACATACTTGATGCCCATATCGTCCATGACTTTTGCCAGCATGGCTTCGGCTTTGTCCCACATGATCGGATCGCCTTTGAATTTCTCGGGATTATTGCCACCGCGAATCGACAGGCGATGCTTGTAGTTGCTCAGTTTAAAAGTCGTGTAGAACTCATCGTACATCTGCATGAGCTGGCGGAATTCGCTTTCAAACTGATCGGGAGTCAAATAAATATGCGCGTCGTTCATGGTCATGCAGCGTACGCGCAGCAGGCCGCTGAGTTCTCCGGATTGCTCATAGCGATAAACTGTGCCGTACTCCGCGAGTCGCAGCGGCAGATCGCGATAACTACGCATCCTTGATTTGAAAATCAGATGATGAAACGGGCAATTCATCGGCTTGAGATAAAATTCCTGTTTCTTGCCTTCATCCTCGGCGATCATCGGCGGAAACATCGAGTCAGCATAAGCCGGTAGGTGTTGCGATTTTAGAAACAAATCTGCCTTGGTGACATGCGGGGTGGCGACTCGTTGATAGCCGTAAGCACGTTCTTTTTCTTTGGCAAAATCCTCAACGGCTTCGCGAATGATCGTGCCGTTTGGTAGCCACAGCGGTAAACCTTTGCCGATCAAATCGTCGAAATGAAATAAATCGAGTTCTTTGCCGAGTTTTTTGTGATCGAATTCCTCGGCTGTCTGCCGGCGTTTGACAAATTGCTGGAGCTGATCCTTGTTTTCAAAAGCCAAGCCGTAGATGCGCGTCAGCATTTTGTTTTTTTCGCTGCCGAGCCAATAGGCGCCAGCGACGCGATCAAGTTTGAAGGCATCGGGCGGCAGCTGTCCGGTATGTTCCACGTGCGGACCTTCGCAGAGATCAGCAAATTTGCCATTTGAGTAAAAAGAAAAATTGGTAACACCGCGTTGCTGCAAATTCTCGACGTTTTCTTGTTTGTAGGTCTCATCGCCTAGGGCTTGGAGTTTTGCCTTGGCGCCTTTGGCATCAAGATCATCGCGTTGGAATGCTTGGCGTTCGGCGATAATACGGCGCATGATTTTCTCGATATCCTTGAGATCATCGAGAGAGATTTGCTGTGCACCAAAGTCGAAATCATAGAAGAACCCGGTGTCGGTAGGCGGACCAAAACCCAACTTAACGCCCGGAAATTTCGTCTGTACGGCCTGAGCTAAGACGTGCGCGAGCGAATGGCGAATGCGAAACAATTTGGGATTATCTTGTTCTTCCATAACAGATCCAAAAAAAAGGTCCAGCCTTGAACCCTCAATTATGACGGCTTTAAGGGCTTCGCGAAAGTCCTAAATCCAGATGTGTCTCGGCAATTTCTCGGGCTGTATTTGTCAAAGCCGCCATGGCGTTTGCGTCGCTGCCGATAACGTCGGCGCAAAGCCTCAGCTCCCGATCGAGGCTAGTGGCCATGATGCCTGGATCATCGCTACCGATACAGACCCTAAGACCGTTCTCAAGAAATCGCCGCAAAGGATGATCCGCCAAGGGTTGTGCTGAGATAAGGTGATTGGAAGTCGGGCAGCTTTCGATCACGCAGGGGAGTTCCGCCAACCCGCGCATGAGCGCATCCTGCAGTCGTCTGGTCGTCGCTATAGCCTCGTCGTCATAAGTGAGAGCAACCTCAGGCAGATTGCTTGCTTGCAGCGCCTCCAACTCATGAGCGATGGTGGTTTGCTCGACCAAGTAGCCGCGTTCGGCCAGCCAGGATGCGTGGCGTTGCAGCCAGGTGAGATGGTATAGGCGCTCGTGACGTGCCTCCGGCCACTGCTTGCGCGCGGCGAATAACTCCGGCGCCAGGCCCAAAGCCAACGCATGCCCAAGCCGATCGGCACCAGCGTGCCCCGCCTCAAAAACACGGCGTGCCGCGGACGCCAGGCTTAAGCCGACAAATGATTCCCCGACGTGATGTAAAATTTTAAGAGATTGACCGGCGCTGTTATCGTGGCTGATTTGCCGAAAAGGCTCGACTTTGTCGCGCGGCGGATCGGGCTCCTCAAATCCGCACAAGTCGATGCCAGTAATATAGCGCGCCTGCCGCGGATGCGCCTGCAGCCAGCTACGCAGCAGTTGGTAGCGATCGGTGAATTCGCGATTCGGGCGCGGCAAACTCAATGCCAGTCGCGGCGAAAATACACCGTCGCTGTCGTGAGTCAGTTCCTCGCAAACAGCGGTCAAAGCGCCGAGATAATCATCAACCTGCTCTTTGGTAAAGCGCATTGGCAATAACGTGCGGTATTCCACCGCCGTCAGTCCATCCCGCGCATGTTGACGCCCGACATGTTGCAAGATCATCGCTGACGAATCAGCCGCCAGGGGAAATAAAGCAATCAGTAGATTGAACTTGGCCTGAAAGATCGCAAACGATGCTGGCTCGCGCAAAAGAAAATCCTGTTCGAGCTCGGTCAGGCCGCTTGGACTTTGCCAATAGCTTCGCCAATTCGGTGTGCGTCCCACTGCCGCCTGATACTCGCGGGCGTACCATTCCAGGCCGGTGGTGTGAGTAGCAACGCGATCGCGTCCTATCTCCCAGACATCAGCGGCTGTCAGACATCCGAAGAGATGCGTGTGCAGATCAAATTTACCGATGTTGTTCGTGTTCATGGATGTCTCGCGAACAGCTCTTCCAGCTCGGCGGCGGTATATTTAACAAAAATAGTTTCCGAACGCTCGATCGTCCAAAGTCCAGCCGGCATGCCTTTACGCTTGCGCAAAAACTGGCGACGGCTGCGATAAACCTCGCCAGCATGATTTTGCCTCAACGTCGAATGATGCAATGCCAGCATTGCCGCTGCGTGCTCGGTCTCAGGCGGCAAACCCTGGGCAAAACTTTTCTGAAACGGCACAATCACATGTGAGCCGGTAGCACCGACACAATGAAACCAAAAATCATTGGCTTTAGCCGCCTTCAGCAGTTGGTCACCATCAGCGGCGCTTTTTGCGACAAAAATCGATGTACCGGTTGCCGATAAAAAAGTCTTGAAGGGTTTGGCGACCGGCGTGGTTTTACTTTTGCTGGATGCCTGCGAGGTTTGTAACTGGTGCCGGCGGGCGATTACAGCAAGTTCTGTCGCCGGTACGAGTTCCGAGCCACGCAGACGTGCCAGATCGTCTGCGACGATGCGCAGATCATGTTCGATGCCGCTGAGTTGCTTGCCGCTGGCATCTTTGGCATGTCGCGCGCGTTTTGCACGTAGAAACAAAGCTTCCAGATTGGCGCCGGGTTCCAGATTTTCATCGAGAGGAATCGTTGTTGCTTCGGTACCGGTTTCCGCGGCACCTAAAACCAGCTCGCTTGCTCCCGGTTGAATCCGATACAAAAAACGCTGCAACAGATGCGCTTGCATCATGAGGTGTTCCGCCTGCCTTGCTTGCGGTACATGTTGCTCTTGTTTTTCCTGGGCTTTCTTTAAAGTCTTTAGCTTGCGCGCCAGTCGTCGCCCGAGTTCGCGCTGCGCCGCCAACTCCGGTGCCGCGGTCTCGTTGGTCGTGGTTGTCGCTGCTGCCGGTAATGCTAGTTCGTCGATCAGCCGAGGTAGGATGTCGCGCCAGCCGTCGTCGGCGAGTTGTCCCTGAAATAATTTGGCTTTCGTGTAAGTTCCGCCCTGGCCATAACGCAACAGACTTTCGTTGTTGTCGTTGATCAGCTCCAAAGCCGGGGGTCTGGCGTCATCCAGCAGCAGATAATAGGCGGGAGGATTTTGTGGCCGCGAGTACAATGGTATGCAGATGGCGTTGGTTGCTGGCGAGACCAGGATTTTTGTTATGAGACAACCTGGAATATGTTTGCGGATTTTGCTGGCCATACTGCCAGTGGCGTTTAGTTGCGCCGGCTTATCATTTAACAACATGATGCCGCGATGTTGTTGTGCGACATTGATACTCAGATAAATACGTTGCCGCTTGCGTTCAGTCACGTCCGCGCCCGGTCGTACAATCTCAGCTTGCCAGACGATCTGCCATTGATCGTTCTGCCAACATTTGCTGCATTTAATCAATGCTTCGGGATTTTTATGCATGCTCTAAGACTCGATCTTCCAAGTCCAGCAATTGTTGCGCTAGTTCGTGCTTGGCCTCGGCAAAAGCCAGCCCCTGCGTCTCTGGCGGCACTACGTATGGTTTGCCGTAGATGACGGTAACACAGCTGAAAAATTTGGGGATACGAAAGTGATCCCAGGTTTTGCTAAGCGTCCAATGGCGATCAGCCACTGCCGCCAGTGGTAACACCGGAATCTGTTCCTTGCGCGAGATGTCGATGATGCCCGGCTTGACTTTGTATTTGGGTCCACGCGGTCCATCAACGGCATAGGCGGCGTGTATGCCTTGTCTGACAAGTTTCTGCAGAGCAAGGCGCGCGGCCTCGCCGTCGCGTGAACTGCTACCGCGTACTGGTGACAGGCCGAGTTTTCGGGCGACAAATGCCACCAACTCGCCATCATTGGATGGACTGATCATCGGTGAGATATTTTGTCCGGCGTGCGCGGCGATACAGGCAAACAGATTATTGTGCCAAAGTGCGAACGCATAACTACCGCTGGGATGTAGTGTTTGCGCTGCCGATTTATGCTCAAGACCAATAACGCGGTAGCGCCAGGTTGCAACGAGAAGTCTAAACAGCAGATAAATAGCCCAGCAACTCAACCATAATTTAAAGTTGGCAAGTGTTTTACTCTGGGGCATGGTCGGGTGCCTCGGGAGTGTCGGACGGTGCCAGAGGTGGCAGGTCTTCGATCATTAATTCCTCTTGTTCGAGGACGCTTTCTTTTTCTTCGGGGCCAGGCTCGACAGCGCGAGCGTCGGTGGACATCAGCTCGCGTTCCACGATGGTGTCCATTGTGCTGATCGTATCCATGTCGGCGGCATTACGCGCATTGTATTGCGCCAACGCGCGTTCGTAACTGGGGACAGGTTCGCCGAAGTTGCCGGAGGCGAGTGCCTGCAACCATTGACTGTCAGTGATATAGCCATTCTTGCGCATGCCATTGATGATCGCGCCGTAACGTCGTTGTCCAAACGCTGTCAGATTGCGTCGTCGCAAGCCGAATGACCAACTGTTCGGCGCCGGCAGTACCAGAGCTAAATGCGCTGCCTGCGGAATCGTCAACAACTCTGGTTTGGTCTGAAAATAATGCATTGATGCCGACCTAATACCATAAACACCATCACCAAACTCAGCGAGATTGATATACCATTCAAGAATGGTCGTTTTGTCCATCGTCAGTTCCAAAATCACAGCCCCCAGCGCTTCGCGGGCTTTGCGCACTAACGATTTTTTGCGGGTCAAAAACGCCATCTTGACGACTTGTTGCGTGATCGTGGATGCACCACGTGAGAATTTGCCGCGTCGGATGTTGATATCCGCGCTTTTGATAATTTCGGCGACATCCAGACCGTGATGTTGATAAAAGCGGGCATCTTCGGCGGTCACAATGGCGTTGAAAACATGTTTGGAAACGTTCTTGCTGGAAATCCAACCGGGATGTTTGGGGCCGACCTTGGCTTCCTGTTCGCCTTTTCTTTTCGTCCATTGCGTGACCGTGACAACACCGGTATGGAGCATCCAGACCGGTGGAATAAACCACAGTAAACCAACCAACAGACACAGGCTTACCAGCAAAAGTTTGTGCGATTTTAGCCAGCTCATAATTGATATAAAATGTCTAAATCAGTGGGCGGAATTTTCAGATCGTTTAGGTTCTGCAAAAAAGCATTGTTAAGATCGATACGCAAATTATCCGGTGAGATGATGACACGCGTATCATTATACTCGATAGCAATTTTGAGCGAGGTCTTGCCGGGATGATCCTGCATCACGCGTTTAATCGCGGGCAAAAATTGCGCTGTCGCTCCGGCGATTTCAGTTTTATCACCAGCTTTCAGACGTAGATAAAAGGATTTCACGCGTGTGCCGCGAAATTCGGCCAGGTCTTGCCAGCGATCCAATTTGTAACGTATGCCGGTGCCGTCAAAGCCGGTATCGATCGACACCCAGGCAATGATCACCTGGCCGGACTTTGGTAGTTCCGGTGCTTCATCACCTTTGGCAAAGCAAAGCAGTTCGATAGTGGCAGTCTGATCATCAAGATAAAGAATGCTGAGTTTGCGTCCGGTTTTGGTGATGCGTTCTTCGACCGCGCTGGTAACGGCAACGATAGGAATTTCTTTTTCGCCAAGACGTTTTTCTAGTTCCTTGAGCGGACATTTTCTAAAACGCATGTCCTCTTTAAACAAATCCAGGGGGTGAGCACTCAAATAAACGCCGAGCAAGGCCTTCTCACGCTCAAGATAGCTGGGAGTATCGTTGCTGATCTTGGGTGCCGCAACCTGTAGCTGCCAGCCGGTATGATTGTCGTCCGCGGCAGCGTTGTTGTCAAAGAGTGAGCGTTGCCCGGTGCGTTTGGCGCTGTGAATATCATCGCTAAAGCGCACCAGATCGGCGACATTCGCCAATAATCGGACGCGGGTCTCGCCAAAGCTATCAAGTGCTCCGGCTTGAATCAGTAGTTCCAGGGTTTTTTTGCCGACGTTTGCCAGATGTACACGCCGGGCCAAGTCCTCTAGCGTGCCGAACGGACCTGCCGCATTGCGTTCACTAACGAGCGGCTCCAAGGCCCCAAGACCAATGCCCTTAATAGCGCCGAGAGCAAAACCGATACATTTTTCGCCGGCAACATCGAAGGTCAGTGAGCTGCGATTGATATCTGGTTGCAAAACCTTGAAGCCAAGTCGGCGGCACTCGGCGACATAACGCGTGACTTTGTCGGTGTTATCCATATCGCAGGTCATGATCGCAGCCATGAACTGCTCGGGATAATAGTGCTTGAGATATGCGGTCTGATAGCTGACCAGACCATAGGCGGCGGAGTGGCTTTTATTGAAGCCGTATTCAGCGAACTTCGCCATCAAGTCGAAAAGATCAGAGGCGATAGTCTCTTGAATATTATTGGCGATACAACCTTCGATAAAACGATTCTTTTGTTTCGCCATTTCTTCTGGCTTCTTTTTACCCATTGCGCGTCGCAGCAAATCAGCTTCGCCCAACGAGTATCGTGCTAGATCAGAAGCAATGCGTTGCACCTGCTCCTGATAGACAATCATGCCATAGGTTTCTTTGAGAATAGGTTCAAGCTGCGGCAGCGGGTAGGAGATTTTCTGACGGCCGTGCTTACGCTCAACGTAATCATCCACCATGCCGGAGCCAAGCGGTCCGGGACGGAACAGCGCCACCAATGCCACCAGGTCCTCAAACTTGTTGGGTTGCTGCTTGACGATCAGTTGCTGCATGCCGCGGCTTTCCAACTGGAAAATACCGACGGTGTTAGCGGTGGAAATACTTTTATAGACTTCCGGGTCTTCAATCGGGATGGCGGTGATATCAAAATCAGGATTAACGGAACCGCGCACCAGGCGAACCGCTTGATCAATCACTGTTAGTGTTTTCAGACCAAGAAAGTCGAATTTGATCAGACCAATTTTCTCGACATTGTCTTTTTCAAAATGCGTGATTAAGACACCATTCTCGCCGCGATAGACCGGTACGTAGTTAGTCATGTCGCCATCGGAAATTACCAGGCCAGCAGCATGGACGGACGTATGACGACTCAAGCCTTCCAGAGCCTCCGCGTACTTTAGCAACTCGGCGATGCGCTGATCCTTGCTTGCTTCTTCCTTAATACGCGGATCGCGTGCATAAGCATCTTCGAGCGTGATGCCCAGCTCAAGCGGTATCAATTTGGCGATGCGGTCCACGCGACCATAGCCGATCTCCAGCACCCGACCGACATCGCGGACCACGGCTTTTGCCAGCATTTTACCAAAGGTGGTGATCTGTGCGACGTTCTCGGAGCCATAGCGGTGCATGACGTACTGAATAACTTCATCGCGGCGATCCTGACAAAAATCGACGTCGAAGTCGGGCATGGAAACGCGCTCGGGATTCAAGAAGCGCTCAAACAATAAGTTATATGGAATCGGATCAAGATCGGTAATACGCAGGGCGTAAGCCACCAGTGAGCCGGCGCCGGAGCCGCGACCCGGTCCGACTGGAATCTCATTGCGTTTGGCCCAATTGATAAAGTCCTGAACGATCAGAAAGTAACCGGGAAAACCCATTTTAATAATAACATCGATTTCATAATCGAGGCGTTTACGATAAGTCGCTTGTTGCTCATCATTAAAGCTTGGGCCGTAAACCTTACGCAACATCTCGAAGCGTTCGTTTAAGCCTTCGTGGGCAAGACGATGCAAGCCTTCGTCGGCGGTTTCATCGGTGCCGAGCGAAAATTGCGGCAGATAGTATTTGCCAAAGCCGATGTCGATCTGGCATTCATCGGCGATCTTTCTGGTGTTGGCGATCGCCTCCGGCCAAGCACCGTATTTGGCGGCGAACTCTTGATTATCAAAGAGATGAAATTCCACGCCCTTGCGGCGATTGCGAATTTCCGAGATGGTTAGTTCGTTTTTAATCGCCAGCAACACGGCGTGTGCGTCAGCGTCCTCGCGTTTGCCGTAATGAGCATCCGCGGATGCCACCAACGGCAACGCAAAATGCCGGGCGGCGGCAACGATATCTGGTAGCTGGCGTTTTTGCTCGGGAAGATTGTTGTCGATCAGCTCTAT
Organism: uncultured Oligoflexales bacterium; assembly: GCA_964652825.1. GTDB lineage: Bacteria > Bdellovibrionota_B > Oligoflexia > Oligoflexales > CAZZCU01 > CAZZCU01. The sequence goes on along the minus strand of CAZZCU010000007.1, from coordinate 40,683 downwards.
ATAATAATTGCCGGCACCAAAGCGCGCTGTCATCTTGTCAACATGAGTGCGAAGAACAGCGTACACGTCGTTGCCTGCGGTCGATGTAGGCGGCAGCGTCAGATCAGGTGTGTGTCCCTCTATCTCCCGCAGCCTGGCAACCAGCATCGCGAATTCACCCATCACACAGGCTGATAGTGCTATCAGATCACTCCCGTATTGATCGAGTGAGCTTTCCGGAACAACTGGAATTCTCTGTGTGTCAGGTTGTTTAAGATAACCGTCGCTGACCAGTTTGATCAGATTGCGATAGCCGCTATTGTTTTTCGCCAACAACACTAAATGATATGGTTGCGCCGGTGTTGATGCTGTTTGTTCGCTATCATTATTTTCATTTGCCGCCGGTAGGGGGGGCTGGCCGGCATGATAAATTTCGCAGCCGATGATGGGCTTGATACCTTTTTTGGTGGCTTTATCCCAAAACTCCACGGCGGCGAACAAATTACCGTGATCGGTCAGTGCAATCGCCGTTTGGCCCAGTTCTTTGGCGCGATCAAGCATGCCTTTGATGGTGATGGCGCCATCGGTGAGCGAGTATTCGCTATGAACATGTAGATGAACAAAGTCCGCCATTATTCCCACTCAATCGTTGCTGGCGGCTTGGTTGTGACATCGTAGACAACGCGATTCACCCCAGGCACTTGGCGCACAATCTGATCCGCGACGTGCGTTAAAAAATTAAGCGGGAGTTCACCAACGCCTGCGGTCATACCATCCGAGGAGGTCACGGCGCGCAAGGCGATGGTTTGTTGGTAGGTGCGATTATCGCCCATAACACCAACGGATTTTACTGGCAGCAACGCGGCAAATGCCTGCCAAACTTTGTTGTAGAGACCGCGCGCTTGCAATGCCTCGATAAAAATATGATCAGCATCTTGCAGAATCTTGACTTGCTCCCTGGTGACTTCACCCAGAATTCGCACCGACAAACCCGGCCCGGGGAAGGGGTGGCGTTCGAGTAGGGTTTTCGGCACACCGAGTTCGGCACCTAGCTTGCGCACTTCGTCCTTAAACAGGAAGCGAAACGGCTCCAATAGTTTTAAGTGTAATTTTTCTGGCAGGCCGCCGACATTGTGATGACTTTTGATAACTTTAGAGCCAGCGCCATGGCCGGCGGATTCGATGACATCCGGATACAACGTGCCTTGCCCAAGATGGGTGAAGTTTTGATGCTCCTTGGCATAAGCTTCAAATTCCGCGATAAACGTGCGGCCGACAACCTTACGTTTTTCTTCCGGATCAATACAACCTTGCAGATTGGTCAGGAATGTCTCACTGCTACGCAGCAACACAAAGTTTTTAAGTCCCAATTGCCGCAGATTGGTTTGTACCCAATCAACTTCGCCTTTGCGCAGCAAACCAGTGTCGACAAAAACCGCCGTGAGACGATCAGCGCCAATGGCTTTGACAACCACCGCAGCGGCGACCGTCGAATCGACGCCGCCGGAGACCGCCATCAGCACGCGCCCGTCGCCAACGGTTTCCTGAATATGCTTGATCGTGGTGGCGGCCAGCGTGTCCTGGTGCCAGTTGAGTTTGGCGTGACAGACCTGTGTGACAAACTGCTTGAGTAACAAGTGTCCGAATTCCGTATGCTGTACTTCTGGATGATATTGTAGCCCGATGATGGGTTTGCTGTTGTGAACGACGGCACCGATCACGCCATCTTCGGTGCGTCCGACCACCGCCAGGTCTTTGGGTAGGTCGATCACATCATCGCCGTGACTCATCCAGACTACTTGCGATATCGGCATGTCATAGAAGAGGGAAGCCGCCGCCTGACTCATATCAGCGGACAAATTCAGGTTGGCGCGGCCGTACTCGCGGGCTTCACCACTGCGAACTTTGCCACCCAGGGCTTCCACCAACAGTTGCATACCGTAGCAAATTCCGAGAAGCGGCTTGTTACTGGTCATCACCCAGCGCGGCAGCTTGCGGGCACTGCTCTCGGTCACCGAATCCGGGCCGCCGGATAAAATAATACCGTGATAAGCAAAACCAACCGGCGCAGCCTCGCTGCTGCCGTCGGCGACTTCGCAATAAATACCTAGCTCGCGCAGGCGTCGCGCGATCAACAAAGTATACTGCGAGCCGTAATCTAAAATTAAAATGCCGTCCGCGACCGGACGACTAAAAGTGGTGTGCATCGCCAAGAAGCCTCTCTAAACTGCCGCACAAAAAAACCAACGGATCAATCTAATTGATAGTTGGGTGCCTCGCGCGTGATGTAGACATCATGCACGTGACTTTCCTTGAGACTTGCGGAGCTGATGCGAATAAATTTCGCTTGTTGCTGCAAATCTTTGATCGTTGCGGCACCAATATAGCCCATTGCTTGCCGGATGCCACCCACCAACTGGAACAAAATATTCGCCAAAGGGCCCTTGTAGGCAACGCGGCCTTCAATGCCTTCTGGGACAAGCTTTTTAGGGTCGCCAACCTCGGCCTGCATATAGCGGTCCTTGCTGCCCAGCCCCATGGCGCCCAGACTGCCCATGCCGCGGTATGTCTTAAAGCTTTTGCCCTGATAGATCACCAGCTCGCCAGGGGCTTCGTCGGTTCCGGCCAACAGATTGCCGATCATGACCGAATTGGCGCCGGCAGCTAGTGCCTTGACCATATCGCCGCTGAACTTGACGCCGCCGTCGGCAATGATCGGAATACCAGATTTTTTGGCAGCCACCGCGCAGGCGCGCACGGCACTGAACTGCGGTACACCGATACCGGCTACGATACGTGTCGTACAGATACTGCCCGGACCGATACCGACTTTGACAGCGTCGACGCCAGCTTCAACCAGTGCCAGATAACCATCGGCGGTAGCGATGTTGCCCGCGATCAGATCGAAGTGCTGCTGTTTGAAGTCAGCACGAACGCGTTTGACGGCATCAATGACGCCTTTGCTGTGACCATGCGCTGTGTCGATGATGATGACGTCGGCTGCTTCTTTAAGCAGGGCCTGTGCGCGTTCAAGAAAGTCTCCGCCAGCACCGATAGCCGCGCCGACCAGAAGACGGCCGCTACTGTCTTTGGAGGCATCGGGGTGACGCTTGGCATTCTGGATATCGCGAGTCGTGAACATACCGACTAGGCTTTTGCCGTTTTTGCCGATGATCGGCAATTTTTCAATGCGGTGTTTGTGCAGGATTTCGATAGCTTGTTCCGTGGTGGTACCCTCGGGCGCCGTCACGACTTTGCTGTTCATGACTTCACGTACCGGCCGTTCATAGTTGCGTTCAAACCGAATATCGCGGCCGGTGACGATACCCACCAATTCGCTTTGATCCACAACCGGCAAGCCGGAAATGCCCATGGATTGCATAATTTGCACGACTTCACCAACGGTCGCCATTGGTGAGACCGAAATCGGATCGGTGACGATCCCGGACTGGCTTTTTTTGACCTTCTTGATCGCGGCTGCTTGTTCCGTTACGGACATATTCTTATGAATGATGCCGATACCGCCGTTTTGCGCCATGGCAATGGCGGTTTTGGCTTCGGTTACCGTGTCCATGGCCGCCGAGACAATCGGCGAGCGGAGTTTTAGATTTCTGGTGAACTGGGTGGAGGTGTCAGTCTCGTGCGGCAGCACCTGTGAATAGCGTGGCAGGAGCAACATATCATCGTAAGTGAGCCCGTGTTCGTAAGCTTCGTCCAAGCTCCCGGTCAATGCCGCCCCCTTTATTTTTGCAATCAGTCCCGCGAATGCTGGCTATATTCGCTCGGTTGCGGCGGGGTGTCAAGAATGATCGATTTGTCGACGAATTCGCTGCGTCCGGTTCTTACTCACCTAATTCGGTGGCGAAAACACCGAAAGCTTCGGCGGTGGCCTTGGTATCGGTGCCAAGAGTTTTGCGCGTGCCTGCCGAGCAGTAGTACGAATCAAATGCTTCGGCAAGTACGTAGTCGTCAAAGCGTTCGCCGGCGGAGCTGGCGAAACTTTTTAGGCGCGCGAGTGCCGGGCTATCGAGCCGGCTTAGATCAGTAAAGAGCGCGTTTTTAAGCGCCGTGCGATTACTGACAAAGCGATCCAGTGTCGTCTGCATTTCGTTTTCCAGTCTTGCTAACGTCGCGAAATCCGAAACCGCGCGTCCTGGCACCGAGCGTGCTTGTTTAATATCCGCGAGTCGTAGTCGCAGCTTGGCAGGAATATACTGACTGTATACATAACCAAGCATCCGTACCGTGTTATGGCGAACATTTGCCGCCAAGCTGATGTCGTGATTCGCGATGCGCCCAGCCCCGAGATAGATGTGGGGTGGAGCATCTTTATCAGCACGCCAGCAGGCGATCGGGGTATTTGCCGAAGCTTCGCCGAGGAAGGTTTTTTCTTCTGTGCTCAACGAATTCGCACAAACGTTGGCCTTGCTTGCATCGATAACAATTTTGCCGTTGATGTCGGCGTGAAACATTTTTAGCATCTGCTCAGGCGCGCCGCGCAAGGCTTTGGCGAGCGCATCGCGCACGTTCGCGTCTTGCGTACCTTCTGCTTGATTGACGATGGCAGCGACCAGACTTTCTTTGCTGGTGCTGGCGGCGGTATCCGAGCCGCAGCTGTTCAGCGTTAATTTATTCACATCGCTACGCGATAAGTTCTCAATAGTATTTTGTTTAGCTTGTTCGCTGCTGAGCTGCTTGCAGGCCGTGCTGGCGATCATTGCGACACTGCCAAAGCCGATCAGAAGATTTTTTGTCAAAGCATGCATATTACAATCCTTTGCTTATGGATACGTTGGAAATCCTTGTGCGTTTGGATCAGTCGACACGGGAAGTCCAACTCCAATTCCTTGAGTATTCGTATTGTTCGGTACGACAATGGAATTGCCACCGGCCAAACTGTTTAGACCGGTAGTGCCGGTCAAGCCGGTAAGTCCACCCAGACCGCCACCGGTGCCACCCAATCCGCCCGTGAACAAGCCGCCCATCGAGCCAAGGATGCTGGAAAAATCCATGTCGCCACCGCTCATCATCGATTGAATCAGAGGCAAGCCAATCTGCATCAAAATCTGCAGAAAGCCACCGCCACCACCCGTGCCGATGACGTTAGGTGAAGTCATGTTGGTAATCTGCCAACTCAACGACTGTACGTCGTCATAAGCGCCCGTGGCTGTGAAGTCCGTGCTGCAATTGGTCGCGGTCGTTGCCGTTGCCTCGCACATAGTAATATCGCGGACACTGGCGGTTAACGTGCCCGACGTCGGATCGGTGGCCGCGGGTGTCCAGGTAACGCGCAGGCTGGATGACTTCTGACCTTCAATAAACATACTTGCCGGTTTGGTCGCGGCAACGATGTCATAAACAATAAAAATGCGACTGGGTGCTTCCGTCGACGTCGCGGTAAACGTCCAGTCGGCGCGCGAGCCAAGTGTCACCTGCAAAACAGCACCAGCGCTGCCGGTTGCAGAAACAGTGAACGAAACTTTCGGGCAGTTATCACGTGTACAAGGTACAGAGCCATACGGATCGCTGACCGCGGGATCGACAGTGCCGGTTTGCGGTTTCTTGGGCGACGAGCCTGACTGGTTACAAGCCGTTAGTATCAACACCAATATACTTAGTGTTAAACCATTAGCTCTGAAATGTCTGGTAAAGCTGAATAAGCTAACCATGGTAACCCCGCTAGTGACACAAATTGCTTAATTTCAATATCGGCAAAATTGTCACAAAACTTTAAGGGGTTTGTCATAAAGTTGTAACTATCAATAAGAACGGGCAAAAATCACTTGGATATCCGTGGCTTTTCCGCTGAAAATGCAACTGCCCGATCGTTTTTCGAGCTCCATCGGTATGCAGCGCGCCGAAATTTTCAAGCGTTTCATAATCGCTTGCGTGTCGGCGTCCGGATGCCAATGACACAGAGCAAATCCGGTTTGTCCGACCATGGTTTTTTCCTCATCACCGGCAAAAAATGCTTCCAGCTCGGCCAGCGAGGTGATGGATTGAATATTGGCGTCGCGAAACGCCGTCGCTTTGCGCAGCAGGCCATCTTGAATTTCCTGAAGTATCCGCGTTGTGTCGGCAACCAGTTGATCGATCGGCAGGCTTTGCTTGGCTTTTGGTTCCTGATCACGCCGGGCGACCATAGCTGCATTTGCGGTAATATCGCGCGGACCGATCTCGATGCGTAGTGGTACGCCTTTCTTAACATGCTGCCAGATTTTCTCGCCGCCACGAAGATCGCGATCGTCAACAATAACTCGTACAGCTTCATCGCAGTATTTTTGCTCGCGCAGACGTTTGGCCAGAGTCTGACAAAACGCCAGCACCTGATTACGTTCATCATCGTTGCGATAGATCGGTAGGATCACCGCATGCGCCGGCGCCAGACGTGGCGGCAACACCAGGCCGTCATCATCGCTATGCGTCATGATGAGGCCGCCGATCAATCGCGTGGACACACCCCACGATGTCGTCCAAGCGTATTGTTCCGTACTTTGCGCATCGAGAAATTTAATCTGCTGGGCTCTGGAAAAATTCTGCCCAAGAAAGTGTGAGGTACCTGCTTGCAGCGCCTTGCGATCCTGCATCATCGCTTCGACAGCATAGGTATTTACGGCGCCTGGAAAGCGTTCGTCAGCGGTTTTTTCGCCTTTGATGACCGGCATGGCCATGTAATCACGACAAAACGTGGCGTAGACGTCGAGCATTTTCAGAGTTTCTTCTTCGGCTTCCTTGGCGGTTGCATGACAGGTGTGACCTTCTTGCCAAAGAAACTCAGCGGTACGCAGAAAAAGCCGCGTTCGCATTTCCCAGCGAAAGACGTTGGCCCACTGGTTGATTAAAATCGGCAGATCGCGATACGAATTCACCCACTTGGCATACATCGCGCCGATAATGGTTTCGCTGGTCGGACGAATAATGAACGGTTCTTCCAATTCGCCTTTGGGAATCAACTTGCCGTCGCTGCTTTGTTCCAGGCGATGGTGGGTGACAACAGCGCATTCCTTGGCAAATCCTTCGACGTGCTTTGCCTCTTGTTCGAGAAAACTCAACGGAATCAACAGCGGAAAATAAGCATTCACATGCCCGGTTTCCTTGAACATTCGATCCAGATGCTTTTGGATATTTTCCCAGATGGCGAAACCCCATGGGCGAATCACCATGCAGCCACGAGTAGGGGAGTTCTCCGCCAATTCCGCGGCGCGGATTACCTGCTGGTACCACTCAGGATAGTTTTCAGAACGGGTCGGCGTGATTGCGGTTTGTTTTTTTGCGTCGGCCATGGGCGTTTCCTGCTAAAAATCTCAGTCCAATTAAGTTACATTACCAGCGGGGAATGGTCTGCGCTAGTTGGGAGACATGAATATGCACGATCAAAGCGGTATTAGCAAAGCCGCATATAGCGATCCCAAGCATCTGCACGCGGCTATCAAAGCCGCGCGCGGCGAGACACGCGCTGACGTCGTTATTCGTAACGCCAGATTTCTCGATGTTTTTTCCGGCAGTTTTCTCAGCGGGGATGTTGCCATCTTTGGCGGTCAGATCGTCGGCACGATGGAGCATTACGAGGCGAAAACGATTGTTGATGCGCGCGGCGCGTATCTGGTCCCTGGTTTTATCGATGCGCATACGCATATTGAAAGTTCGTTGATGACACCGGTGCGTTTTCAGCAGGCGGTGTTGCCGTGCGGAACAACATCGGCGATCTGGGACCCGCACGAAATCGCCAACGTCTGGGGTGTTGAAGGCATCCGTTGGGCACTGCGGTCGTCGGAGGCTTTACAGCTCGATATTTTTGTCATGGTTCCCAGCTGCGTGCCGTCCACCTCGCCGGAATTGCAGCTTGAGACCAGCGGCGCCGTTCTGCGTGCCACTGATATTGCTGAGTTTCGCGAGCATCCGCGTGTTCTGGGACTGGCCGAGATGATGAATTTTCCGGGCTTGTTGTTTGGCGATGACGAAGTGCTGGCGAAAGTGGATGCCTATAAAAATCTGCGGCGTGACGGTCATTGTCCGGGTTTATCCGGTAAGGACCTGAACGCATACGGAGTCGCGGGTATTCATAGTTGTCATGAGTCGACGACGCTCGATGAGGCGCGCGAGAAATTACGCAAGGGCATTCACGTGTTGATCCGCGAAGGCTCTTGCGCCAAAGACGCACGTGTATTGTTACCATTAGTGGACGAGTACTCCTCGGCGGTGGTTGGCTTGTGTTCCGATGATCGTAATCCCGCTGATATCGCCGCCGAAGGTCACATCAGCTTCATCGTGGATATGGCGTTGCGCTCTGGCCAGGCGCCCGCCGCTATTTTTCGCGCCGCCAGTTTTGCCACCGCGCGTGCTTACGGCTTAAATGATCGCGGTGCTATCGCGCCTGGCTATCAGGCTGATATTTGTTTGGTACGGCCACGTCAAGGTGATGACTGGACCTCGGGGCTGGCGATCGACGCTGTCTATAAAAGCGGTGTTCAAGTTGATGCTGCCGAGCTGGCAAAAACCGCCGCGGCTATGTCCGGGCATACAACTGGTGCTGCGCGCAAAAATTTGCATTTACCTGCGAGTCAGCCGCGTGATTTTCAGGTCGCGGCGCCCGCTGTTGTGGCCGCGAGTGTGCAAGCCCGCGTGATCGGGGTCAGGCCCGGTCAGATTTTGACCGACCCTTTATCAGCAACGCTGGCGGTAAATGCTGGTAGCGTACTCGCAAGTGTTGAACAGGATGTTTTGAAAATTGCCGTGCTCGAACGTCATCATGGTAGTGGCCGCCGCAGCGTCGCTTTCGTCAAAGGTTTTGGTTTGCGTGTTGGCGCGATTGCAACCTCCATTAATCACGATTCCCATAACGTTATCGTGGTTGGTGCGAATGATGCGGCCATGGCGACTGCGGTCAATGCTCTGCGCGATATAGACGGCGGGATCGTGGTGGTCGGCGCGCAGCACCAAATCGAGTCGTTACGCCTGCCGATCGGTGGTTTGATGACCGATGTTGATCCAGAAGTTGTCAAGACTAGTCTGCTCAAACTCAAGGCTTTGACTCGTGAGCTTGGCTGTACTTTGCACGAACCGTTTTTAACACTGTCGTTTTTGGCTTTACCGGTGATTCCAGCACTCAAGATCACTGATCGCGGCTTGGTTGATGTCACGCAGTTCAAACTTGTGCCGGTTGTGTCATCTTGATTCCTCAACTGGAAATACTTTTTGAAGATAAGCATGTGGTGGTGGCGAACAAACCAAGTGGTTTGTTAACGGTCGCCAATCGTCCTGGCACGGTAGCATTGTTGGATCAGGTGCGCGCGCACGTCATGGCCAAACAAGCCGAGGGTCGCAAAGGTTATCTCGTGCCGGTGCACTTTTTGGATTATCCGGTCTCGGGAGCGGTGATGTTCGCGGCCAGCAGTAAAGCCGCCGCGCGCCTGTCGGAACAATTTCGCGAGCGTCGTGTTGTTAAGATTTATCACGCGGCGGTCAGTGGTCATGTTGCTGGTGACGATGTCGTGCATTGTCAGGATTATCTGGTGAAAGACGAGACACTGGGAAAAGTTCGTGTCGGTAGTGCCGACGAGCCGGAAGCCAAAGAATGTCTCCTGGATTATCGTGCGTTGCAACATCTCGCTGCCGCTACCATTGTCGAAGTGCGACCGCGCACCGGACGTAGTCATCAGATTCGCGTGCAACTCGCCGCGCGTGGTTTGCCGATTATTGGTGACGCGCAGTATGGTTCGTCGGTGACTTTTAGTGCCGGTATTGCTCTGCATGCGGCGCGTCTTGAATTTGAGCATCCCGTTCAACGTCAGGTTATCGGTGTTGATGCTCCAAAGCCGTTGAGCTGGAATGTTTTCGGGGGTTGAGTTATTCGGCTTTCGAGAATTATTTAATTATACAATATTAATTATTCAATAACGCCAATCATCATGTTAAGCTGCCGTCACGTAAGGAGGAATTTATGGATAAGCGAGTGTTTACATTTCATTACACGGTAACTGATAAAACCGGTGAGATTTTGGATTCCTCCGCTGAGAGTGAGCCATTAAGTTTTCTCGAAGGCGCTGGTCAGATCATCATTGGTCTGGAATCGCAGATCACGGATCTGAAAGTCGGCGAGAAAAAAGATATTCATGTCAAAGCTGCGGATGCTTACGGCGTACGTGACGAACAACTGATTGTGGAAGTAGCTCGCGATGATATTCCACATGCGGATATTGAAGTTGGCGATGTTTTTCAGGGTGGTTCAGAAGACGAGCCGCAAATTCTGACAGTCGTAGCGGTCTCCACGACGCATGTGACGCTGGACGGAAATCATCCTTTGGCCGGCAAAGACCTGAAATTTGCTGTCGATATGGTGGGAATTCGCCCTGCGACTAACGACGAAGTCATGCACGGCCATGCGCATGATCCGGGCGGACATCATCATTAAAATCAAGTCTTGAGCCAAGTTGACGGTTTTCGTATACTCATTACATGCGAAAACCCATTTACTTGGATAATCACGCTACCACACCGGTAGATCAGCGCGTCGTTGACGCTATGTTGCCGTATCTCACCGAATGTTACGGTAATATCGCCAGCACGCATTGCTTTGGGCGCGAGGCGCGCAAAGCAGTCGCTATTGCCCGTGGTCAGGTTGCGGATCTCATTGGTTCCGTTCCCGAAGACATCATTTTCACCAGTGGCGCCACCGAAAGCAATAATCTGGCGATCAAGGGTTATGTCCTGGCTAATCAGCATTTGGGTAAACACATCATCACCTCGACGATCGAACACAAATCCGTGTTGGATACCTGTCGTTGCCTGGAATCGATGGGTTTTGACGTAACGTATTTGCCCGTTGATCGTTATGGCATGGTGCATGCCGATCAGGTGCGTCGCGCGATACGTCGCGGCGGCGAAGGCACGACTGAACGCACGGTATTAATCAGTATCATGGGTGCCAATAACGAAATCGGTACGATCATGCCCATCGAAGAAATCGGCGCCGTGGCCTTCGATGCCGGTATTATGCTGCACGTGGATGCGGTGCAGGCCGCCGGCAAATTTCCAGTCGATGTCGCTGCGTGGAATATCGGTATGATGTCCCTGAGCGCACACAAGATGTATGGCCCCAAAGGTATCGGTGCTTTGTATGTGCGCAAAAGCACGGGTGAAGCACCGGTATTGATGACGCAGATTCATGGCGGTGGTCAGGAGGGGGGCGTGCGCTCCGGTACCGTCGCCGCGCATTTGGTCGTTGGTTTTGGTCAGGCGTGTGTTTGCAGCAAAGAGGAATTGGGTAACGATCACATTTTTCAATTGCGTGAACAGCTATGGTCCGGCGTCCAGCGCGCCGGGTTGCCCTGTCATGTGAATGGTCATCCCGAACAACGTTTGGCCGGTAATCTGAGTCTTACGTTCCAAGGAATCGATCCCGAGCTTATGGCCGTTAGCATGCGTGATATCGCTGTGTCGTCGACATCGGCGTGTTCCGCCGCCGGCAGCAAAGTCTCCTATGTCTTGAAAGCAATCGGTTTAAGCGATGAAGCTGCCACCGCGACGTTGCGTTTTGGTATAGGTCGCTTTAATACCACCGAAGAAATCGATTATACCGTGAATAAACTGCGGCAGATGTTCGCACGTTTTGCCAAAGACTGCGTGTTGTTTGCTGCTGAAACGCCGCAAACTAATCTTATCCGCGACTAATGCATAATCCCGCCTTTTGTAATTCATAATTGTGACTTACGCCTGATCTGTTATAGTATCGGCCAAACCTGTCTTGGATTTTTAGGATAGATAATGGCCCAGTTATTATGGATTAAATTCCTTCTTTCGTGCGCATTCCGCAATTTAATGCGTTCGCCGCGGCGAACGATGATCAGCTTATTGGCAATTGCCGCGGCGACCTCAGCCATCATTGTTTTTCAGTCGTTCATTGATGGTGTGCAGCGTACGTTTCGCAAAAACGTCATCACTTCTGAATTTGGTCATTTTCAAATTTTCAAAAAAGGCTTTCGTGACCGTTCCGGTGATGATCCGTATGGATATCAGATCGATAATCACGCCGATATTCGTGCCGCCATCGAAGCGGAGTTTGGCCCGTTGGTATTTTATTCCCGTCGCCAGAGCTTCTATGGCTTGCTCAATTTTAACGATCGCTCACTGGGTGGTCGTGCGTTGGCGGGGGACGCCGCCGAAGAACGTAAGTTTCTGACTCTGAATCAGGTGCATGAAGGCAAGCATCTGGCGGATGGCGAAGTCGATAGTATCTCCGTTGGTTATGAATTGGCGCGTCGTCTGGGGCTGAAAGTTGATGACACCGTCACCCTGCTGGTGACCACCGCCAGCGGCTCCATCAATGCTGCTGATTTGACCGTCATCGGTACTTTTAAAACCGGGGTGACGGAGATGGACGCCGGGATGTTTTATATCAACAACGAGACCTCGGAACGCCTGCTGAGAGTCAGTGGTTCGCCGCAAATTATGATCGGTTTTCCCGTCGAAAATGAAGTGCCGTTGATTGCGCCGTTGGAAAGACTGATTCAGGAAAAATTTCCTGATCTTGAAGTTTGGCATTGGCGTAAATTGGCGACATTTTTTGACAACACCATGGGCTGGTTGACCAAGCAAATGGCGGTGGTGAAGATAATTGTTATGTTGGTCGCCGCCATCAGTATTTTAAACGTATTTTTGATGAGTTTGCTGGAGCGTCTTGGTGAATTTGGTACGTTGCGGGCCATGGGCACCAAGCGTACCGAGATTTGCATGATGATTTTCGTCGAGTCTCTCGTACAGTCAGCGATTGGCGGGTTGATCGGCTTGGCGATCGCGATTCTCGCAATCACCATCGCGTTGCGTGATGGTATCGTCATGCCGCCGCCGCCACTGATGTCGATTCCTTTTCATGCAAAACTGTTGATTCCCTGGGACTCGATTCCGGGAACGTTGGCGATGGTTATCGCTATTGCCGGTGGTGCTGGTATTTTCCCGGCGATAAAAATGGCGCGTATTAATATCGTAGAGGCTTTGGGGCGGAATGTCTGATCAACGACAGCAACAAGCATTGTTTGAACTTAATGATGTCCGTAAAGATTTCGTCGTTGGCAAAGTGACGTTGCAGGCTCTACGAGGCATTCAGTTGCAGATTGCTCGCGGCGAATTCGTTGCGCTTCAGGGTTCGTCCGGAAGCGGCAAATCCACGCTGTTGAATGTGCTTGGCTTGATTGAGCAGCCGTCGGCAGGCTCGCTGATCTTTGAAGGCCAACTTCTCGATCATGCTGATGAAGAACACTTAACGTTGCTTCGTCGCCGTAGCGTCGGTTTTATTTTTCAAAACTACAATCTGGTTCCGGTGTTGTCGGCACTGGAAAATGTCGAGTATCCTTTGTTTCTGGCGCGTGAATTGTCGCATCGTGAGATTCGTGAGCGTGCTATCAGCATGCTGCGCGAAGTTGGTCTGGATAAATTCATGAAACATAAGCCTGCTGAGCTCAGTGGCGGTCAGCGCCAGCGAGTGGCGATCGCGCGTGCGTTGGTAAAAAATCCGCATGTTATTTTAGCGGACGAGCCGACCGCGAATTTAGATTCACGTAATGCCCAGCAGATTATGGAATTGATGGTGCAGCTGCAGGAGAAGAGCGGCACGACCATCATTGTCGCCACGCATGATAAAGCTGTTGCGACCATGACTAAACGCAGTATTTATATACGCGACGGTGTCGTTGTGCCGTCGCTATAAAGGGAGTCCCATGCGACATTTTAATTTTTCGACGCATTTGCTTGCGGGTTTGCTGTGCCTGGTTTTGCCGGTCGCGGTTAATGCTCAGGCTGGAAAAACCAAGCCTGCACAGGCTGAGAAAGTCGCGGCTACGCCTGATGCCAATAAGTTAATGGCCGCTGCCGAGCATATTCGTAACCCGTCCGAGACCTATGCAACGGATGTTTTTCTCGAAGACCAGGTCAAAGGCAAAACCACCAAAAGTCGTTATGAGACCTATTGTAAGGGCCGCGATAAAGCCTTGGTGAAGTTTATGGAGCCGGCCGTTGATGTCGGGACCCGCGTGCTTTTTGTTGACAACGATATGTGGATTTATATTCCAACGACCGCTAAGCCGGTCCGGGTGTCACCGCGACAAAAACTGGCCGGCAATGCCGCCTATGGTGATGTGACGCGTTTGAATTTTGTCGGTAATTACACGGCCGAGTACTTGCGCGCGGACACTTACGAAAAACGGGCGGCGCATGTTCTCGATCTGACGGCGATTAAAGACCGTCCGGTTACTTACGATAAGATTGAGTATTGGATCGATAAGGAAAACAACCGCCCACTGCGGATGCTGTATAAAACCATGACTGGCAAAATTGTGCGCGAGAGTTATTTTGATGATTACAAATCATTGTTTGGCGTTATGCGGCCGAACAAATTTATTATCGTTGATGCACTGGATAAGAGCCATGTGACCACCTTGGTGTTCAAGAATACCAAGCAGCGTCAATTTGCTGATGTGATCTTCCAAAAACAGAATCTGGGTCGCGAATAATGTATCGTGGTTGTTTTCTAGCCATTTTCCTACTGACGTTGAGTTCGCTTGTAACTATTGCTCCCGCATACGGGGAGAAGACAAGCAGTGCGAGTCTGAGTGGTCGTGTCGGCGTCTATAATGTTTATTTTCTTGATCATGACCGTTTGCGTCACCAACGCTACGAATTAAATTTGAAGCAGACGGCTGCTTACGATTCCGGCCTGACAACCATCATTGAGGGTCGGTTTCGTGCCGATGCGGCGCTGGCGCCAAACATGGGTGCTTATGAATATCTCGCCAAACCGGTGCGTGATGATGAGTTCACCGAAGCCGATATTCGCCAGGCGTACGTTGACTGGCTAGTGGGCGAGTTGCGTTTCAAAGTTGGTGTCCAGCAAATTGATTGGGTTGAGTCTCTATCCTTGAAAACCAGCGATGTGATAACGCCTCTCGACTTGCGCCATGGCGGTTTTGGCGCCGCCAGCGACATTATCGAACCGGTGTTCGCCGTGAGTGCCAATCATGTATTCCCTTTAGGGGCCCTGGATTGGTTAGTGGTGCCGAATGCGAAAATGCATCGTTTGGCCGCGGGTGATAACAGCTATGGTTATCAAGATATGTTGAACGACATTGCCGGTCCCAATGCCGTGGTCGAGCATCGTTTGCCGACTAAACATGTGAACGGGGTCGAAGCCGGTTTGCGGTATCTGATGTATTTTGATGGCTGGGATGCCAGTTTACTTGCATATCGCGGGCACCAACGCTCACCGACGATGCGGGTGTTTCCGCTGAGTTTGTCGCAGAATCTGTTGCTGCAGGATCATCCGCGCGTCAATACTTTTGGTGCTTCCGCTTCGATGTCAACCGATGCAGTCGTGGCCCGCGTATTCGCCTATGTCGAACCTGATCGCCGTCCGGCATTGGAGGTATTCACTGTTCCAGGTCTGATACCAGATGCGACGGAGCGATCGACGGAGGATCGGCAGCGTATCGGTATCGGATTTGATTACGTGCACTCCAAGCACTTTAAGATTTATACCGAGACCTTGCGTACGGAAACCACCTACGACTCATCCACTGTCGTTACCAAACGCGCACCGGCCAAATCCAAATCAGAGGATTTTGTCGCCAGCATGCGGATGACGAACGAAACTTTTGCTGATTGGTTGCTCTCTCTTGAAGTAAGTATGTTCACGCCCAAAAAAGCCAGTATTTTCTCACCTGAAATTCAATACACGCTGGATGGCACCTATCGTATCGCGTTGGGCGCGCGCGTGGTTCGTTCTTTTGCGAACGACTCCCCCCTTTATTATCTACGTGAGTCCAGTCAGGCATATCTGGCGCTGCATCAGCTATTTAATGTACAATAACCAGAGTGAATCCCTTTTTTTGGGTTTTTTATGGCTAAATCCGAACGTCGGCATTTTCGCATTCGTTATCCGGTGCCAGATCGACCGAAACTGATTGTTCGCAGTGATCTTAGCTTCCCGGTGGCGGACGTGTCCGAGCGTGGTTTGCGTCTGGTTCTGGAAAGCGGCACTCTCGGTCTGGGACTTGGCGATTTTTTTCGTGGGAATTTGCGTTTTCAAAATGGTCGCGTGCTCATGGTAACCGGCAAAATTATTCGCGAGGCCGATGATCAAATTATCGCCTTACTGGAGCAAGGCGTGCCGCTACCGGTGATTATGGAAGAACAACGCTTATTACTGCAAAAATACAATACCTTGGACCTGGCTGATCCAGCTCGGGCTCAGGCACCGAAGATCGCCGGCGAGTAACCGACTGCCCGGGAGAAAAGTGGATGGCGATAAGTCGCAGTTTTCGCAAAAGTCGCGGCCTTTATCCCAAGCATCGTAGTCCCCGTGGCGCGCCTCCTGGAACGCTGACGCAGGATCCGACAGCACCAAAGCCGCATATTCATGTTCTGGCTTATACGCAGGACGATTTCTTTGAATCGCCCGTTGTTGATCTCGACGAACTCCCCAAAATTGTCGAGCGTTATGCAACCACCTGGATCAATGTCGATGGGCTTGGCGATGTCGATATTATTCAACAAATCGGCAAGCTCTTTGATCTTCATCGTTTGGCTGTTGAAGATGTTGTCAACGTGCATCAGCGACCCAAGGTCGAGCAATATCCGGATCATTTATTTATCGTTTGCCGTACCGTTGCCTTGCAGGAGCATGCCGAAACCGAGCAGATGAGCTTGTTTTTAAGCCATAAGTTTGTCATCAGCTTTCAGGAACGGCCAGGTGATTGCTTTGATCCGCTGCGCAAACGGATTCGCGAGGGCCGCGGTCGGTTGCGCGAAGCACCTGCTGATTATCTGGCGTATGCAATGATCGATGCGATCGTCGACAGTTATTTTCCGATTCTTGAAGTGTGTGGCGAGCGTATTGAAAAAATCGAAGAGCAACTGCTCTCGGTTCATGGTCACGCTACTGTTGCACAGATTCACCAAATCAAGCGCGATATTCTGCTGATTCGTCGAGCGGTTTGGCCGCTGCGAGAAGAGATCAATATTTTATTACGCGAACGCTCTGCCTGGATATCGGATGAGACCAAATACTATTTGCGCGATTGCTATGATCATACAGTTCAGATTATGGATCACATTGAATCTTATCGTGAGATCGGCTCGGGGCTCATGGATGTGGCTTTGTCGCGCATGAATCATCGTCTAAATGAAATCATGCGTGTATTAACGGTGATTTCGACGATTTTTATTCCTCTGAACTTCGTTGCCAGCATTTATGGCATGAACTTTAATACGACGGCTTCAGGTTGGAATATGCCGGAATTGAATTGGACCTACGGTTATCCGCTGGCGTTGCTGCTTATGAGTGTGATCGCGTTTGGACAGTTTTGGTTCTTTTATAATCGGGGTTGGCTGGGCTCTCTCGAGCGTGCCACGCGCCGCGCCAGCTTGCTTCCGCCCGAGTCGCTGACGACACCAAAAGGGCCACCACATGGTACATGAGACAACGCATCGTCGCATGGAACGTCCAACTATCGGTTGGCGCGAGTGGTTGACTATTCCTGAGTTGCACATCAAACGCATCAAGGCCAAAGTTGACACCGGTGCTCGTACATCGTCTCTGCACGCTTTTGATGTCGAGATTTTTCGCGAACGCGGCAAGCGTCGCGTTCGGTTTAAAGTGCACCCGCTGCAACGTGACAGTACATATACGGTGTCGGCGGTCGCGGATTTATATGATTTACGGGTGGTGCGCGATTCCGGCGGCAGGGAGACGTTACGTCCGGTTATTCTGGTCGAAGTCGTGATGGCCGGCGTTTGCTGGCCGATCGAACTGACCTTGGCCAGCCGCGATAGCATGGGATTTCGGATGTTGCTTGGGCGCCAGGCGCTCAAGAATAAATTTCTTGTCAATCCGGGGCGTTCGTATCTCGGGACCAAGCGGAAAAAGAAATCATAAACCAACCTTAGGCGGGTGCCAAAAATCGCCGGACTTCGTCGGCACGGCGCATGGTGTCGTCATAACCAATCTGGGCGATGCGTCGACAAAACGGCGATTCAAATAAAAGATAGCTCAGCATCTCCGAGGCATCCTTGAGCGATCCCATACCACCCAACAGGAAACGCAACAGCTTGGGCATATGATGAGCTTCTTCATAGGCGATGGCTGCGATGTCCTGTGATGGCGTGATCCAGAGAAAATCGACTGGTCGTATCTGTTCTGGGCCGGCGAGATTGTTAGGTATAGCGGCGGTTAAGGCATTGATGCGGGCCAGAACATCAATATCAACGTCCAGAGCGTCCATCAGCACGCTATTTAAAATCACCCCCAAGGTACGAATCATACTCGGATGAAAGGTACGTGGTTTTTGTGGTTCGCCGACGGCGGTTTGCTGGCGAACACCGATGACCATCAGCTTGCTTGCGCCCAGGCGTATGGCGGGACTCAAAGGCGCGGTGTTGCGCAGACAACCATCACCAAAAAAACGCATGTCGATTTTTATCGCCGGGAAAACCAGTGGAATCGCAGCCGACGCCATAATGTGATCCACGCCGATGGTCGCCGGCTCGCTTATACGGCGCTTGCGTTGCCAACCCGGTAGTGACGACGCGCCTTGAATAAAAGATATGCTTTGCGTGGTGGCATAGTCCGTCGCGGTAATCGACAAAGCGCGTAGAGCACCGCGATCAATATTCTTCTGAATGCGATCAAAAGCGATATGACGTTCAAGATAGGCGCGCAGCGGCGTTGTGCTTAACAACGAGCGTACCCGGCCGTCGCGGCGTAAGGTGCTCAGAGTCAAATCCGCCAACCACTTGACCGCTACGCGACCCGTGCCGTAAATATCGGTGCGAATCACGTCATTGGTGTTTAATGACTCCCAAATGTGTCGTAATTGTTGCGCGGTTTTTAGCGGTGCGTCGACACCGGTTGCAAAATAACCAGCATTCAAAGCGCCCGCGCTTAAGCCGGAAATGATGGGAAAAGGATTATCCGAGCGCACATCAGCACTGATTTCGGTGAGCGCGTGCAAGGCACCAGCTTGGTAGGCGCCGCGCGCGCCGCCGCCTGACATGACTAAAGCAATGGTTTCACTTGGCATCGTTGTCAGCCTGCTATTGATTCAAAAAGGCGTGCAAAGCGTTCAGATCATTTTTTAAGTATGGCATAGGTGCCATGGCTTTTGAATTGGGGCGCTTAGGTTGATAGCCTTCCGGATACTGCGCTTTTAGGAGGCGTGCTTCGAGGAGTTCTCTGGACGAGTGGGCGACGTCGGGACCCAGATTGCCCGCCTTGGCCGGGTCGTTGCTGTGGCAGGCGGTGCAGTTGCTCATATAAACCGCGCGTCCACGGGCAATTAATTTTGCAGTGTCATCAGTACCGGTTTTCATCGTTGCGGTGTTATCACCTTCTTCAGTCGGTACTGCCGAGCGGCTGCATTGATTGCAGCCGCCCAGCCAAAACACCAGCAAATAAACTAAACCACGAGTATGCATCGTTAATGATAAATTACATGCAGACTTCGAGCAGGATGTAAAATACCACCAGCAAGCCCACACCAGAGTGAATAACGCCTTTAACCGAAGTCATCGGACCGTTTTTGCCTTTGAGCGCGTTGAATTCCAATGCCGCTAAAATAACAGCGGTAACCGCTGCATAGGTGCCGAAACAAGGCTCCTCTGACAAGCTAAGCGGCAAGTGCTTGGCAGCACCCATGAAAAACAGCATCGGCATGGAGAATAAAACATTGGTACGCGAGGCAACGCCTGCACGTGCGGCAGCGCCCGCAGCGGCTGGCAATGCCTGACCACCTGATGCCGCCTGGGTCGCGGATTGAATCACGATTTTTTGATTAGGCCAGATCACAAACCAGACGTTGTACCACATCAGACTCGCCAGCGCCGCGCCGGTCAGAATCGTGACACCCCACGTGGTCGTGAACACGTCCACGCCACTTAGATGTCCGGTTGTCATCAGCATGCCCCAGCCCGAAACGAAGGTCCACATCGCACCCCAGCGAAACCACCAGAGAGCGCGTGGTACGAGTTTTTGGATTGCATTTGATTTGGTCGTGGCGTCAGCTTCGTTGAAGAAGGCGCCTTGCACAAAATTGAAGTAATAGAGCAGACCGATCCAGATAATCCCAAAGAAAAAGTGAAACCAGCGCAGAATAAATTGAAAACCATCCATAGTGAGCAATGCTATGTCCATTTAGAACCTCCATAAACAGCAAAACAAATCACCAGACACGAACTGCGAAACCAAAGCGAAATAAAATCGCACCAAATAACATTTCATTAAGAATAACCACAAAAGCTACATACTGCGAGCATAAATACGGCGCCTGGACACTGAGAGTGATTTACTCGGAGTCGGCTTTTAACTCGGTCCAGATTTTGTCATAAAGCATGGTGGCGTCGCCAAGATCACGCATCATCTCGTAACGCGTGAGTAACAAGGGATCCATCGATAAGGCCTGGAGCTTGCGCAGTTCTTCTGGCAGTCGTTCTCTTATCCCCGCCAACACCGGACCAGCGAGCACGCCTTGGACCATGGCTAGGCTGGAGGCCTCGTGGAGCAGGAAGTTAATCAACGCATGAGCGCCGCTGGTGTTGCGGGCGCCTTTGGGGACCGCCAGGTTGTCGATGGCAAGTGT
>CAZZCU010000007.1:18696-19983 GCA_964652825.1 uncultured Oligoflexales bacterium | reverse complement strand
AGCTTGCCGTATACTTTGGGGTTGGCAAGCAGATCACTCCAGCTTTTTACCTCACCAGTGTAGAAGCGGCGATTGACGGCAATACCAGTCACCAGCCAGGCATATGGCAACGAGTACGTGTTGAGTGGATCATAGGTTTTGTTTTTAAAACTGATATCAATACGCGCCGCGTTAGGAATCTGGGCGTGATCAAGCGTTTGCAAAAGGTCCAGCTTCACCATCACCTCGACCATATAGTCCGAGGGCACAATAACGTCAAAACCAGTGGCACCCGCCTGTAGCTTGGCCAGTAGCTCCTCGTTGGAAGCATAATGAGTGATTTCTACCTTGTAGTTGTGAGCTTGTTCAAACTCCATCACCAGGGATGGCGGAATATAATTTGCCCAGATAGCGAGATTAATGATCTTTGCGGCGTCCCCACTTTGCTTGGCGTTTTTCGGGCTGCAAGTACAGCCGGTGCATGCTAAAAATGTGATGGCAATCAGTGCAAAAAATTTGGTGATCATGATGCCCCCGAGGCGGTGACGAAGAGCACGGTGTCTCTTCATGAACTCTGGAAGCAAAAATGCTTGAGATGCGGGCGATTAGCAAGACTTTTGGCGACACGATGGTTCTCGATGACATTCATCTAACCATCCAGCCTGGTGAGTTCTTTTCACTGCTGGGTCCGAGCGGTTGTGGCAAAACCACGTTGTTAAGGATTTTAGGTGGTTTTGATACGCCAACCCGCGGCGAGGTGCGTTTGGACGGCGCTATCATCGACCACGGCGCCTTATCGCCTGTTGAGCGTCCGTTTAACATGGTGTTTCAGAATTACGCGCTATTTCCTCACTTATCGGTCTGGGAAAACGTCGCCTTTGGCTTAAAAGTGAAAAAAATCCCCTCGGCGACTTTGCGACAGCGCGTCGATGAGGCTTTACAATTGGTGAAGATGGCTGGTTTGGCTGATCGCGGCATTCACACCTTATCAGGCGGCCAAAAACAGCGTATTGCCCTGGCCCGCGCCGTCGTCAATCAGCCAAAAGTGTTGCTGCTTGATGAGCCATTGTCGGCATTGGATCATAAATTGCGGCAACAAATGCAAATCGAGCTATGTGCGTTACAGCGACGTTTGAACATTGCTTTTATTTTTGTCACCCATGATCAGGAAGAAGCTTTGCGTATGTCTGATCGTATCGCGGTGATCAACCAGGGACGTATTGAGCAGGTGGGGACGCCGAGTGATATTTATGATCGGCCCGGCACGCCGTTCGTGGCGGATTTTATTGGCACGATCAATACTCTAGT
>CAZZCU010000007.1:0-18596 GCA_964652825.1 uncultured Oligoflexales bacterium | reverse complement strand
GCCGTGCTGGAGCAAAATAGATTTGAAGTCGGTGCTCGCGTCTATGCCAGCTGGGAAGCCGATGATGCCTTAGTCATGAGGCAGTCGCCATCGTGAATCGTTCTATCACCATGTCGTCGCCGTCGCCGAAATCCAAACGTGGTTTGTGGATGGCTTTGCCGGCTTTTGTCTGGTGCTTTTTATTTTTACTGATCCCGTTTGCTATCGTCTTTACCTATAGTTTTTTAACCAGAGGCCCGTACGGCGGCATCGTGTATCAGGGCACTATCGATAATTATGCGCGACTTGTTGATTGGGTTTATCTGCGGATTCTTCTCAATAGTGTCAAGCTGGCGCTAGCGACCACCGTGATTTGCCTGTGTCTGGGTTATCCGACCGCTTATGTGATGGCAACCATGCCGCGGCGCTGGCGCGGCATATTGCTTGCCATGATCATGCTGCCGTTTTTTACTAACTTCGTGATTCGTGCCTACGCTTTTAAGACGTTGTTGGGAATAGATGGGCCACTAGTGCAGGCGTTGTTGTTGTTTAGCATGGTGCATGAACCGATACCATTAACCAACAACATTGTTGCGGTATGGCTTGGCATGATTACCAATTATCTGCCGTTCATGGTCTTGCCATTGTATGCGACTTTGGAGCGCTTTGATTTTACCTTGCTTGAAGCCGCCAGGGATTTAGGGGCGGGTCGCCGGGCAGTGGTTGCGCGTGTTCTGTTACCGCTGAGCTTGCCGGGTATCAAGGCTGGTTGTTTGTTGGTGTTTTTGCCCGCGCTCGGTGAATTTATTATTCCCGATATGCTTGGCGGCGCCAAAGTCATGTTGATGGGCAATCTCATCACCGAGCAATTCTTGCGCACGCGCGATTGGCCGTTTGGCTCGGCGTTGGCCATGGTGTTATTGTTGGCAATCACGTTGTTATACGGTAGCCGATATGTGCTTGATTCCCTGCATGCGCGGCGGCGGCGATGAGAGAAGCACCGCGGCCGCGTCCCGCGACGATGACCTGTTTGGTTGGCTTACTGGCGTTCTTGGTTTTGTATCTGCCGCTGATCACGATCGTGGTGTCGTCATTTTTGGTACCGGTGTCATCGACATATTCAGATGCCGATCTTGGTATGGTGTTTGGTCTTGCCTGGTATCACAAAGTTCTCGCTAATCCGCAGATATTGACGGCGTTATGGACCAGCCTGGTTGTCGCCGCCAGTTCAACCGTAATCGCGACCTTGTTGGGTACACTAACCGCGCTGGCTTTGCAGCGCGGTCATTTCCCCGCCAGTAAATGGCTTGATGCCGTGGTTTTAATGCCTCTGGTGATGCCGGAACTGGTGCTCGGTTTATCGCTTTTGCTGTGGTTTGTTTTGCTCCGTCTGGTGCTAGGCTGGACGTCTATTATCCTCGCACATGTGACGTTTTGTTTTTCCTATGTGGTGATCATCGTCCGCGGTCGCCTACGGACGTTCGATCAAGCGTTGGCGGAAGCAGCATTTGATCTGGGGGCGTCGCGTTGGCAAAGTTTCTGGTATGTTAAATTTCCATTGATCCGTCCAGGTGTCATCGCCGGCGCGCTGATGGCTTTTACCTTGTCGTTTGATGATTTCATTATTGCGTTTTTCACTGCTGGCGTTGGCACTAATACTTTGCCGCTAAGACTATATTCCATGATGCGTCTTGGTATCAGTCGCGAAATCTACGCGCTTTCCACTTTGCTGTTGGTCGGGACTTTTGCCGCAATTTTGTTATTGTCGTGGTACGGTGAACAAGGCTGGCTGACTCGCAATGCCTCGCGTACCACGACCCCGGAAGCCGAGCCTACTGCACCGTCCAGGTAAAATCTTTGCTGACAGTATTGCCGACCACATCGCTCGCGGTCACCGTCAGCGTATGTGGTCCCGGTGTGTTGGGAAAGTCGCGCTTGCCTCCAGGCATAAAACTTAAGTCCACTGCCAGTCGCCGGCAGGTATAGTTTCCGCAGGTGATGGACGGTACGAAGAAGGTATTCACATGACGTTGATTGGAGGCACCACCGGGAAGACTATCAAAAGTCCAAACAGTGACCGGAGTATTCCCATCAACCGCGTAGCTGATTTGATGTGGTGGGACAACAAACTTATCGTGCAAAATCAAATCGTGAATCACGGCATATACCGAGTAGTTGCCAGTGATCGTCGGTTGTCGCCAGTGCTGACCATTTTTCAATAAACCGATCTCGACAATTTCGGGCGCCTGATCATCCGGCAAACGTTCGAGGAAATTAAACGGATTCAGATAAATACCGTCTTGTCCTAACACATTTAAATGCACGTGATGATAGCGTTCGCCGAAAGTGGTGACCGGCCAATAATAAATCTCGCCGACCTTGCTACCGGCGGCGATAGGCTCGCCACTACGATAAGCGGCGTGAATGGCGGCGGGGATTGAGTCACGATCGACATGATGATACTGCCACAAAAAGCCATCATCATCGAGAATGGCGACTTCCCAGTAGGCATCGCCGGGCATGTAGTTCTCGATGTTCACAACTTTGCCGCCCGTTGATGCGAAAACATCCGTGCCAGCATCGGCGCGAATATCCAACCCATGATGAAAATAGGGACTGCCGCCGTAATGTTGAAAGCTGGCGGTATTGTGGCCGATGGACAATACTGGGTGCGGCCATGGATAGGCATGGTGCCGCTGTTGTGCTTGCTCGACGGTGCCGCGTGCCAAATGCAGATAATGTGGTCGATATTGCGATTCCGCCTGATGATCGTCGCGCAGCGCTTCCGTCATGGATTGTTGTGGTGTGGTTGGTCGAGCACCGCAAGCGAGCAATGCCAAGCTTGTGGCAATGCCCCAAACCAAAGATCGTTCCATAATCGCCTCCCACAAAAAATGGCATGTGCTGGGGACATGCATTGATTTATTTGGGCACTGTCTAGAGCTATGACGCTTAACCTAAAGAATAGCTTAAGTTTGACCCCTAAAAAACCCTAATAAATATCAATAGTTAATCTTATCTAAAGGATTGGCCTCCTGCTTGCATGGCAATAGGTAAGCAAATGTGTGTTTTTGAATTAGGGGGATGCTATGAAGCTCTCAAATCTAGCTTGGTGTGTATCAATTTCGTCGTTGCTGGCTAGCTGCGGCATCATTATCGAGCTTCCTGGTCATCAGACCAAGGGCATCAGCGATATGCCGGCGGATCGTGACGCGGCGACCAATCGTGCTGAGATTCATAAGAATCTTGATGCCAGCTATGATAGTCGCGATGCGGCATTTGTCTTTTATGTTGTTGATACGAATGAGCCGAAAATGCAAGGCGCATTGGCCCACGAAGTACGGGCTTTAAAAGAAGCCTGCTCCTCGCGTCATAAGAAAGTCAACTGGGTACTTTATGCTAATAGCCATTACGCCGTGCAAAAGAAGTATATGCGCTGCGTCGCCGGCAAGTTTGAAGTCCTGGCTTTGAATCTCCCAGAATTAGAGGCAAAGATTGCGCATTACAGCAAAGTCGACTTTGATAACAGTCTGGCCAGCTTGAGTGCGGAACAGAAAAAATTGTTTCATCCAGACCTGAAAGTTCAGCACAGATCAGAATACAACGTCGGCTACGCGAAAACACCGCTGGCGCATCCCGAGGCGTTACGTACGCTTTTGAAGCATGCTTACAACGATGTGTTTCCGATTCAGCGTTACGTGCACTACGTCGTAACTAAAAGCCATGGTGGTCCTGGATTTGCTGTTGCCGGTTTGACGCCGGAGCAGGAATTCAAGAAGAATCAAGATCAGGAAGCCTTGCTAGTAAAAGCCGGTGCTTTGCAACTGTTCCGTGACAAGATCAAATACGGCCACGCCGGCTTCGCGGTCTCCAACGAGCTTGATCGCAAATTAACCGAAATGCGTTTGGGTCAAATCAAAGCGCGTCGTGCTTCGCGTCTGGCGATCAAGGACGCTATAAAGAAAAACATCGCTGCTTTCAATCGCGACGGTGCTTTGAATGTCGATGATGGTTATCTCAATGCCGACGACAACTACTTAAACGTCGATGACGGCTATCTCAACGTCGATGATGGTTTCCTCAATGTGGATGACGGCTTTTTGAATGCCGACGATGGCTTTCTGAATGCTGCCGAAACCTCTGATGGTTTAAATGCTTCGGATGGTGATTCCGGCGATGGCCTCGGCGCGATCAATGACTTCCTGGGCACTTACTCCGATACTTTGGGTATCGAGGCGACCTACGGTATGACCATTGATAATTACGCCGATGCATTCCGCCTCGCTGGTACCGAAGCATCGCAGAAAGCCGGTCAAAGTCTGGTGATTGGTTTCTTGTTGATCGAGGCTTGCGAGACCAGTTTGTTCCAGATGGATCGCAAATCCCCGGAATATCTGCGTATCGCTAATGCTCTGACCAAACGTGGCGGCGGCGTGATGGCGATGTATTCAGCGAATGGTTTGTTACAGTATCGTAATGTCGACTGGAATAACCTGATGCTTGATTGGCTCGCGGTTGGTGGAAAAACCAGCAATATGCAACAGCGCCTGATTCTGGAAGCCGGCCGCATCACTGGTCTGGTGAAGAGATAAAATAGTCGCTACGATTTAAGTTAAGATACGCGTTTAAACCAGACGATGCTAACATCATCGTCTGGTTCTTTTTCGGTCTTCTCTGTTTCGGCCCGCCAGATGCGTTGATAGAGGTCCAGTGGCGCGCGGTCCAGCTCATACGTTGTTTTCTCAATATAACTTTTAAGTTCCTTAATGTGTGTGCCGACCGGGATGCCATCCGTGTAGGCGATCACCTCGTCGCCTGGTTGTAGATCATGACATTTCATTTCATAGTTAATGCTGGCGGAAACGCCGAGCACCGTATAACGCGAGGTCAGCGGTCGGATGATTTTACGTTGGGACGCAGGATCAAGCGTTACCAGTAGCGGGTTGGGTTGGCCGGCGCTGATGTAATAAACTTTCTGTTGTATACGATCAAAAGTTAAACCCAGCAGTGTGGAGACGTGGCGGCCGCCGCCCTGGGTAAAGAGAATTTTGTTAAGCGCGCGTGCATAGTGAACAATGAAGTTGCTGGTCTCAGTGCACGCTTGATCCTCGGCAATCATCGCGCTGAGCACTGTACGGCAGGTGGACACGACCAGCGCCGCCTGTACGCCATGACCGGTAATATCGCACATGATCAGATGACAAAACTGCCGTGATGGTGACTCCTCAAAAGTAAACCAATCCCCCGACGATTCTGACAACGATTTGTGATAGACGCCGACCTTGCAGAAATCCCATTGCGGTGGTTCACCCGGCAGAAAAGCTTTGGCGATCTCGGCTGCTTCGTTCAGCTCAAGTTCCATGCGTTGCTTTTCGATCATATGGGCTTCGAGGGTGATCACCTGGCCGGCATTAAAACCAAATTCTCGCGCCGTGGTAAAAGCGATGAAGTAGAAAAAGATCAAATCAAAAACCGCGCGTTTATCAAAGCCGACAAACGGATTGAACGTTAATTCCCACAGCAGTAGACCTGCATAGATGGCAATCACGGTCACGAACATCTTAAAGCTCTTGCCCTTGTCATTCGCCACCATACCGTGTTTTTGCCATTGCCGGATTGCCATGGTGCCGAGAGCGACGCCGAGGAGCAGCACCGACATCTGCGAGACATCCATCAATTGTCGGAGATAGGTCCCCGGGAAATACACCGGATCAATGATGTTCATGACGAGAAAGATGGCGGTAGCCAGCGCGTACAGCCAAATATAGTAGTTGGCGTATCGACGGCCACGCGATGCCTGAAAATACTCCAGAAAGAACAGCAGCAGACTGGAGAGTGCCACGGCTTTGAGCGAGAAGTAGAGTGAAACGCGAATACGCACATCGAGAAATTCCGAGAGAATGGTGCTGGCGATTAGATTCTCCGCGGTCACGCAAAACGCATACTGCAAAAAATGAAACAGCGCGCGTTTCTCGATACTGAAATAATAAAAGAGCGCGAAGACCACAAAGATGCTGCCTTTTGACAGTAGGAACAGCAGAAAGTAGGTCTGCAAGACCCGTTCGCTGATGACATACACATTTTGCAGTGCGTTTTTGGGGCCCAGATAGGCGGAGTTGAAGTGACTCATGCCTTTTTCGTCGGGGCTGGCGCTGGCTTTGATCACCATGTGGACGTTGTTGTTGTGCACGAATTTGCGCAGAATGGGGACGGCGACAATGCTGCTGGCGTTTGTCGTCGCCTGACCGGCCTGTACCAGATTGCCGTTGATATAAATTTCATACTGCTTGTGATCGACAAAGAGCGGTGAATAGATCATTTCCTTGCCTGAGTCGATCAACGCTTGTGAGACTGGCAGGGTCGTGCGGTAGTAGACCGGGCCTTGACTGTTATTTTTCTTGAACCCTTCAGTTTTGCGAGTATCGGTGGTGGGAATAATCATGGTTTCCCAGGTGGAGTCGTCAAAATCAGGATCGAGCCAGCATTCCGTATTAGCGCTGAGACAAAACGGCGATGAGCCGAAATGAATGCGAGTGACGACACCGGCTTTCGTCAGGTTGGTGACGAGTGGATCGCGCTCGATGAATTTAATGGTGTTCGAGTAAAAATAAACAGCATAGACAAAACCGGCAACGAAGATCAGGCTGGCGATGCCGATGAACCACAATTGTAACTGGCGTTTTGACTGGCTGACAATTTGCGCGGATTTTTTGCTGTCCAACTTGGCTTTGCGCGTACTCTTGCGTTGCCCGGCAAAAAGCTTTTGCTCAAGCCGATCGAGTAAATTGCTGACGTGTTGACGCCAGGTTTTGATGTTGGCCTTTGGCTCCACTGAAGACTCCTAAGCTCAGTATTGATCGGCTGTTTTGCCGCATAAATTGATGATTTGCTAAGCCGATGGGTTGTCGTCGCCGGCAGCGGTGGACATATATTCTTAAATAGTTGGGAGGTTTTTGTGGGATTTTGTGATTTTTTAAAAGGTATAGCCGAGAGTCAAAACTAAAAATTGCAAAGAAAAAGTCGTACCCAGGGCCTCCGCGAATTTGTCGGCCGACTGCTGCAGATTGTCGCCCGTTGTCGGCATGGTGCCCAAAGTTTCGGTGGTGAAGTTGCTGATATTATACAGCGGATAAGCCGCGCCGAACCAATCGCAGCCAATCGTAAATCCGGAGTTCCATGACCATTGCGAAGTGAGAGCAAGATTGGCGACGAGAGAATTGGTGGTAACGGTGCCACGTACCCAAACATTGTTTTTCGTCGTATCGACGATTAGATAGTTCGCGGCAATACCGCGATAACCGCCGCCTGCGGTCACCGCCAGACTGTTGGTGAAAAAATAACGCGCGTACAGCAACACCATCTGTCCGTCGACGCTGAATTTGTCGGTGCTTATCTGAGTCGTTTTTTCTTCGATATCATCTTGAAAATCATTTTTGATATCATGCCGACCAAGCATCGCCTGCACGCCGTATTGGCGATGGCTATGTTGATTCCTATAGAAATCGACACCACCGCCAAGAATCCCGCCGATGAAATTGCCGACTCGCAAATTAACACCGTAGGGTTTATAGGAGCGCACCTGTTGCGAGATATCATCCGGGGCTTGGCGCGGTAGTTTGCTTTTTGGTTTGTTGGCATTGTCATCTTCTTGTGCCCAAGTCGGTGCGGCAAAAGTTGCGGTAAGAATGCTGGCAATAATCCAGCTAAGGGAGCGTTGTAGGATTGGTGACGACATATGCGACAGTTTAGTCGTGGCGCGGGGAAAGAGCAACGGGGCCGAAACCGTGCAGATTATATGGTCTGCATGATTTCGGCCCCGAACATTTAAAAAACGAGAGAGATCTCTTACAGCCAGTTCATGCTGGAGGCATAAGCGCCGTATGCATTGGTTGCGCCGTAATAGTAGTTGTTACCAGAAACGAAACCTTGCGTTGCTTGGTAATCCCACTGATAGCCGCCGTGGTTATAGTACGGTACAGCTTGTGGAGCATAACCGCCGCCGCAGCACGAGCTCGTTGTGGTGGTGACAACAGTCGTAGTGGTGGCACATCTTGGAGCACATGGATTACAGCGATTGACGCAAGTAGGGCGCGGAGCACAGGTGGTGTAGCCGCAACCATAGATCGAGGCATTGTGTTGGCGGGCGATAACACGGCGCCACGGCAATAGATAGGGGCCATCGCGAACAGGCAAGCCGTTCTCAATGCGATAACGCCACGGCAACAACGCCCATGAATTGGACGACGTATCGTCATCTAAACTGTCGCTGGTATTAACAGTGACGCTTTCCGCTACCGGTGCGTTCTCGAAAGCCGATAACAATTTTTCTTCGCTGCTGATATCAACGGCAGTCATCGACGTGCGTACTTCAGCGTTCGCAAAATCGGGTTCGCCGTCAGCGCTCAAAGGAACTTTGATCAAAGCGGTCTGTGGGGTCTGACCAACCAAAGCATTACGCGCGGCGATCTCTTCTGGAGAGACGTCGACAAGTACGGACGCGTCCTGGTTGTTGTCATCGGTTTGGTCCGCTGCACAGGCAACCGTCAAGGTGGCGACTGCTGCAAACAGCACATTCTTGAGTTTCATTGATATATCTCCTGTTTGTTAATAAAGCATAGATGAAGTCTTCTTTTAATGGATTGATATATAAAGTCAATAAAATAATAATAAAATTTATATATATTATATAAATTATAAGTAATTTTAGATAGTTAAAAACGAGTTATTAAACTCGTCATCTTGGCCCTGAGGAAGCGAAGGGGAAGGATCTACTAGATCAATTGGTGGTTGGCGGTGGCGAAGAAATCAGCACTGGCGCGGCAGATTTCGGTATCGGTAGTGGGGTCGATGACGCGGATCGTGGTTTTAAGAAACAAGAGGCCGGGGTCAATAAGTCCCTCCAGCCGGTAGATAAGACGTCGATTGGTAGCTGGATTGATTTCTTTTGCGTACGAGGCATCGCCGTGACCAACCCGCCCGGTGAATGTCATGCTATCAAAACTATTTGATGCTTGGTTAGTGGCGACAAAATGCAGAACCGAAACGTGAGGATTGTTACTAAGAAAATGCACGTCAGCACGATACGGTCCGACATCGATCAAGGTCTTGCACTCGGGATGATCCGAGGGCTGAATTTCCTGAAAACGCCCGGCGTATTGCGATTGCGTGGCAAGCTGTGCCAACGATTTAATCTCAAGACTCGCACCAGCTTGCTGGCGGAAGTAAGTAATGGTTTTGCCGCGCGCATACTCTTCGTGATTGATTGTGTGGTGGGGGTCTTGGGCCAGAATCTCCTCGGCGTAGGTCGACCATTTTTGCAGGTATTCCGTGGCTGGGATTTCGACTAATTCGATACGGTCTAGGATATTCTTTTCATTGGGATCATTTTTGTCGGTATGTGGACGATCGAACATCGCCGTTGCGTAGGTCTGAATGGGACTGCCGCTCGGGCCAAAATCAGGATCGTAAACCTGATCATCGATTAAAACCACGACATGGTATTCAAAGAATAAATCAGTTGCCGGTTTGCCATTGGGAAGACGTTGTGGCCGAAGCTTGCCTGGCATAATGGGGCCGTTTGCCATGACAGTGCGTTGCTCATGTAGCAACAAAATAACCTGAGCGTCGCTGATATCACGACCGTCTTGGCTATATTTAAGCAGCAAATTGCGGACGTTTGAGCCGCACTGGCCCGGCATGTAATCAGCTCTGACGTCGATATCGTGCAAAGCCAAAAAAGTAAAAATAATGATAAATAAAATGTGTCTTAGCATCCCTAGAACCCCCGTGCCTCAAGGCTAAGGCGCCTCTTTACCGGAAGCAACTTTGCTTGTCAAAGCGTGCGTCGGGCAGAGGGTAGTGTTCGCGGCATTCACCATATACTTAGTAAGTAAAAACAGGAGCTTGACTTGGTGCTCTAAAGATATCTGAACTTTTGGACGATCTCCTCAATATGTAGGTTCTTGGCATTTTGGAACGAGGAGCGCCGTGCCTATGCGTGGTTTGCATATCTTAACTATGACTGTCTTCGCTATGGTCATGGCGCCGCTATCGACTGGCTGTATACGCGGCAAGTTGAAGTTAGCAAAGCGCGCAGCGGCTCCCGCGGAAGATGCTGCTCCTGGTCCAAATGATAATAATAATGATCCCGTGATTGGCACGGCTCTGGTTTTATCCGCGCACGCGGATGTTGATACCAATAACTTCTTTTGTCCGCGTATTCTGCTCGGTAATACCGAGTTACCAGCATCGGCAACACAGTATTGTTTGCAACAAAATTCCTCCGATAGTGCGGGCTGCGTGTGGAACAATCTGCCACTACCTAAATCCGTGCGTGCTGCCAAAGCTAATGACAGCACAACATTAACAGTATGGCTACGCAACAGTAGCGGCAAGTTGCTTGCCGATCAAACCTGGGTTTCCTCCGCCATGCGCTTTGGTCCGAGCAAAATTCCCGAGGATCAGGTCAACTGGCTGGCAGCTTTGCGTGACGAAGATATTACCGACGTGGAGATTGATGAGTTTACGTGTCGTCTCGACGAATTGTCTTTGAACTTTGGTTTGGCACTGGCGAATGTTCGCGCCGCGGCGATGACAACGGCGCGACGCAAAAGTCTATCGATCATGATCAATCGTATCATCACACAAGATCCAACGCTGCTGACGCCGGTCATGGTGATCGCCGATGGTCACAAAGTGTTCTGGCGTTTGCTGATGGCATCTGCCGCCAAAGATACACCGTTGTCAGAGCTGGATATGTCGAAAGTCAGTCTCGTTGGTCGCGATATTTCTGGCATGGATTTTACCGACAGCAATCTTAAGGGTGACCAGCTAAATGGCATCGATATCAAATCGAATCCCCTGATACTTGCCGGTGTGGATCTGACTGGCTGGGTACCACCGACAACACTCAATTTGGAAGCAATTAATCTAAGCCGTGCCACCAATATTCCCTGGGCAGCCATCAATGCGAATGATTATAGCGGTTTGATTGTAGCAAATCTTAGTTATCTGGATCTGACTGGCTGGGATCCATCATTGCAGAGTCAGTACATCCATGGCATCAACTATACTGGTTCGACGAATCTGCCTTGGGCGGCGATTAACGCCAATATCTCTGCCGGTACAGGCGGCGTCTCCGGGTCCAACTTTACCAATGTCGATCTAAATGGCTGGGATCCTCCGGCGGCGATGAATATTTCCGCAATCACCTATACTGGAGCCACCAATATCCCGTGGCCTAAAATAAACGCCAATACTAACTCTAACGGTTATTTAAATTCAAAATTCAATGGTGTAAATCTGAATGACTGGAATCCCGCCGTGGCAAGTGCTATCTATGGCATCGATTATACTGGCGCCACCAACCTTCCCTGGCCAGCGCTCAATAATAATACTCATGGCGGTGGTTATGCGAATTCAAATTTTACCGGCCAGAACTTAAGCAGCTGGGCTCCAGCGCCGGGAAGCGCTATCAGCGGCATTAATTACACTAATGCAACCAACTTGCCCTGGCCTTATCTTAATGCCACAACACATGCTGTTGGCTATGTGAACTCCAACTTTACCAATGTGAATCTGAACGGCTGGATTCCGCCGCCGGCGCGTGCTATCTATGGCATCATTTATAAGGGCGCTACAAATATTCCCTGGGCGCATTTGAACGCTAATACGCACATCGGTGGTTATCATGGGTCAGATTTTTCCGGTGTGAATATGTCCGGCTGGATTCCAAACACCGCCCGAAGCATCTCTGGGATCAATTTTACTGATGCCACCAATCTGCCTTGGGACGAAATCAATGGCAACACGATCTCTGACTATCTTTGGCGTACCAACTTCACCAATGTGAATCTGGCTGATTTCAATCCGACAACAACCCGATCCATTAGCGGCATCATTTATAAAGGCGCCACCAATATCCCCTGGGCCGCTTTGCATGCCAATACATATGCTAATGGTATGAACTCTTCGGATTTTACCGAGGTTGATTTGGACAACTGGAACCCGCCAATCACTCTGAATATCGGTTCCATCAATTATACGAACGCCACCCGTATCCCTTGGACGGCGATCAATGCGAATACTCATTCAATGAGCTTTTCCAACAATATATTTAAGGGCGTTGACATCAGTGCTTGGAATCCGCCGATCACATATCAGATAGCTAACAACAATTATGAGGGTGCACTTAATATTCCCTGGACGGCCATCAATGCCAATACCCACGCTACTGGTTATTCCAACTCGAATTTTACCGGTGTTGACTTGAGCCAATGGAGTCCAGCACCGACGGCTCGTCTTGCCTATATCAACTATACGAATGCGAAGAATATACCGTGGGATAAAATCGTGGTGAATACGAATAACATTAGGCCGTTCGATTATTCGCGGTTTATTGGCGTCGATTTGTTTGGTTGTGCCATCAGCGGCAATATCATGTTATGGGGCGATGGTAGTCCAATCCTGCCGATTGGCGCGCGCAATCCCAACGATTTTGCCGAAGCCAGCGGCAGCACGCCACCGGTGGGAACGCGTTGGCACGATGAAACGCTGCCTTGGGACCCGTAACAGGCCAAGGCTAGCCAAAATTATCGGTTCATAAGATAATACTATAACTACAATTACAGCCTGGAGTAGGGATGCTGCGCGGCGGGTTTTTCGTTATAGCCTGGATCATTGTGTCGCTTGCGGTCGGCAGTCTCGCTGGTTGCAAGCCGCGTGCTATGCCGTCCAGCACCGCGCACGACACGGCGATCGAAAATCTTCCTTATGATCCGCGACAGCAGATCTGGTTTCATTGGGGAAGCGCCGAAGCAAATCAGACCTTATTAGACGCCGGCGCCAAAAACGCCCAGGGTCGGACGTTAATGGATGCCGGAGTGTTTCGCGTCATTGACGGCTGGTATGCGCATAATCGCAATGATGCCGCTGGTTCCGGCTTTTATGTGGCGAATCAGATGAGCAGCTCCGCTGATTACGGCAAGGACTTGTTGCTCGTTCGCATGAATTACGAGAATGCGCCACCAACAATTCCGTACGAGGGAAATTTCAAGAATAGATCAGATCATGCGCGCAACCGTGGGCTGATGAACGAATTGCCGTTGATAGTTCATTATCAAATGAACGCCGGCTGGTATGTGCTTCCGCGCCCAACCAATCAGCATGAACATGTCGAAGTAAGTTTTGAGCGTCCTCGCTCAGGAGATGCGGCGGCGGTCTGGGGCTGGATGATAAATACTCTCAATCCGTACGGGGTTTTTATTGATATTCCCCGCTTGATAAAACATTTTCCGGCTCAGACGCCAGCGGCGAAAGAGCTCTTTGGTGAAATTCTTCATAGGTACGCACCGAGTTATCTTGTTCAAGTTGATTATGGCAAGTTAGCGTTCGAGGAACTGATCGACGGTGGCCGCGCCATCAAAAGCCTGTGGGATTTTGTTGGTGGTAATCACGAGGTTTTGCGTCGCGGTGCCGCGACTTATGTCGAACGAATGTATTCTCCCGAGATCGCGCCGCGTTTGCAGCCAGCCATGGCGCTGGAGTTGGTGGACGTAGCGTGGCCGCATCTTCATGCGGAAATCAAAGCCAAGGCTCTCCAACAGTTTGAGGTGGTGCTGCGATCTGGCGAACCAATTAATTTCGCACAGGCCGTACAAATTATCGAGGTTGCGACAAATGATCCGGTATTTACGCATCGTGGCGAAGGCTACAAGCAACAGCTTGAGCGTTTGATTCAGGAAGGCAAAGTCAAAGTCGCGGCTCCTATCAATCTGCTCGCTCTTGAGAGTGCCAAGCGTGTTTTCGGAAACTCGCGTGGTGTTCAGGTTGTCGCTCAGGCGGAAGTGGCTCGTCAAGCGGAGGTCATGTCTCATTCCGCATACGACATACAGCGTCAAGCAAACATCTGGAGTAACAGTGACATCTATATGCTAGTTGAATTTCAAAACGCGTATATCGAAGCTATGCGCCGACCAGCAGGGGAACATTTGCGTCAGGCTGTTCCGGCAATGCAAAGTGCGATGTTGTTGGGAGTGGTTGGCAATATCGCGCAAGATCCCGGACGTTTGGAACCATTGCAGAAAGACTTTGCTCGGCGTTTAGGTCAGATGTTACAGGAGTCGAAACCCCACTGGGTAACTGTTGAAACGGTTTTGGTGTCATTAAATAGATATGCTTCTGTCAACGGATTTAGGAACATGGCTTCAACTTTTATCAGAATTTTTCCTGAACAGGCGGTCAATTTTATTGGGGCCATTGATCAGCTTCTTATTGGTGGCAGTAACAATACGATTTTGGCGACTTTGGAAACTGAACTTGTGCAAATCCGCAATGAGCTGGAGCAGATACGTTTGAGCAATCCGCACGCCAGCGCTTCTGGTGTGGAGGCTCGTTTGGCGGCTGCATTTGTGCGTTTGCCCGCCGAGGTGCAGGCCGCGTATGGTAAAGATGCTTATTTCGAGCAACGTCGCCGTCTGCTACAGCCGACTTTGGGCTCGGAAGCTTATTCCGAGATCGCACGCAGCTATATTCTTGTCGATCCGATTTTTATCGCCGAGGATATGCGCGTGAATAATGCGTCGCGTCCTTACGAACGTTTTAACGAGAGTTTTTTCGACGGCAATATCACCACGCAGCAGCCGACCTGGCGTAACTTTATTCATGCCTGGGATTTTCTCGCGACTGATTTTTATGATGATGTCAAAGGCACGACCAATATGCGTATGGCTGAGCTGGTGCAATTGCTCCATGTTGCCAATCGCATAAGCCTGGTTGGGCGTGTGGAAGGTGCTCCGGCCATGTTTGATATGACTGATAACTGGGATCGTGCCAAGTACGTGACCAAAATCAGCGCGGCCGAATGGGCTGATACCGGTGCCGAAATGCAACGCGCCGAGTTGGCCAAGTTTTTTAATATTACCAATGTCGCTGATGGTGTCGAATTGCGGTTTCGCACGACAGGTGAGTTGCGGGGTGCGCTGCCAGCAGCAACAACAGCGACTTTTAGTATCGAGTCAAAAAGCATCGCCGCGCTATTGCTCGCCAATGTTGCGGAGACCGCTGATCCTATGCGGCGCGCCGCCAAAATTCTGCAATTGATGCCGCGCCTGCATCCTTTTGAGAATGGCAATGGTCGCCTGACGCGTACCTGGGCGGCGATGACGCTGGTGCGTGCGGGTCTGCCGGTGCCAGTTGGTTTGCCGACCAACGATTTTCTGCTGACCGAAGAACGTATCTACTGGGAAGTTCGCAAGGCCGTAGCGATTGGCAAGCATTGGCAGGCGGAAGTTGAGAGCGCGCGCAAAGCCGGTGTTGCTCCAGACGCGTTTTTCCAAACACGCGTGCGCGGCAAACCCATCGAGGGCTTGATTTTATCGAGCTTTAGTAATCTGCAACAATTGCAGAAGGTCGTCTACGAGTTGGAGACCAGTACGACGATTCCCAAATGGGCACAGAATATCGCCGACATGGCCGAAGCCGGGATATATCAGTTGCGCGGTCGTCATCAAAGCATCGGCAATATGGATGAAGTCGGTCGCGATCGCTGGCAGCGTGAATTGACGCGTGAGGCATTCCAAAAAGAAGGCTTGCCCTGGCTGGAGGGAGTCAGCGGACCGTGTGAGGCTTTGCGTAGCGGCGTTGCCGGCGTCTTGTAGTCTGGATTGTCATGAGTTAGTTTTTTGTCGGGTTTTTCTTAAATCAAAAATTTCTGCATGTCATTTCTGATAGTTGATAAATAATTTTTATCTTGTAACCCTTCACACCGATAAGCCTCTCCCAGTCTGGGAATATAGGAGAAGCTTATATGCGTATACTTTCGTTTCCCGTCTTTCTTTTCTTGTTACTTAGCTTAAATGTTGGCTGCAAGCATGGTGGCTCTGACAAATCCAAATCCAGCACTAAAGGCGCTGATGCCGAGGGTCAGAGTAGTATCGCGGGTCAATCAGTCCCGGGCGCTGGTGGCGTGGCGACGATGAGTTCGCCACTGCCGGACTTAACGATCGAGGCGAGCTCGATCAGCTTTAGTGGCGGCAACTTTATTTATTTTATCGTGAAAAATATCGGTCAGGGTGATGCCGGTAATTTTCGCGTTCGTGCCGGCGTTTTCGGCACTGATATCGCTTATAACTCGTTTCCAACACTGACGCTGCCAGCTAATTCCGCGATAGATATCTACGCGCAACTGATCAATACCCACCTGCTCACGCCGGGGCAAACGGTCAACTTTACGTTCACCGTCGATGTGAACGGCACGGTTGCGGAGTCGGACGAGACGAATAACGTCGTGGTGGTCAGTACCGTCTGGGGCGAGCAGAGCGTACCGTCGGCCAAGCCGACAATTCGTGCGACAAGAACACATGCTATCGCTGCCATTCGCTATACATCCTGCCCGAATGGTTTTGGTCCTGACTGGGACTATAGTTGCGCCTCTACCAATGCGCCGGACTACGAACTGGCACGCAGCGAGGATGGCACGACCTGGAATACTATCGCTACCGGCGCTCGGGATAATATCAATCCCGTTATCAACGATACCGGTCTGGCTGCGTTCACACCTTATTTTTATAAGTTGCGTTTTAAGAACCCCGCTGGTGTGGGGCCGTGGTCCGATCCCATCGCCACTGTTACCCACGGTGGATTTCCGGCGTTTGTCTTGAACGCTACGCCGGACACAACGGAGCTGGCTGGTGGCTCGCATCAGATGCAATTGCAATGGTTTGGTACCACGGTGACCGGTCCCTATGATGTTCAACACTGGACACCATCGACCGGTTGGGTGACATTGGCATCGCCAGTCACTAGTTCCTATCTTCATCAGAATTTGTCGCCGTCCACCACTTATGAGTATCGTGTCTGTAAACAGAACATCTGTACCAACCGTGTGAAAACAAAGACCTTGGCGACCATACCAGCGCCGTCGCCGGAGCCGGCCGGAACGTTACTCTCGTTGGCCGGAGTGGTGTCGTCGGATTTCAATGAGTGGGACTATAAAGTGACTATCCCTTTCACTTGGACTGATGTCGCTGATGAAACTCGTTATGAGATCGAAGCCAGTGACGATCAGGCGAGTTGGACGAAAGTCGCCGATGTTGCGCAAAATGCGACACAGCTCACTCTGAATCATGTGTGTGATCGAAATGTTTATTATTTTCGTTTACGTATTTTTACTGCGACAACTGAGCGTTACACCAGGCACTACACTGTTCGCTGTCCGCCACTGAAATCACCGGTCCAACTAAAACAGTTTGCGGGTCTCAATCTGCCAAACACCAAATCGGTCATGCTGGATTTTATTAAGTTGAATAGCGAGTCAGGCGTCGTTATCGAGGCGGCTGCCAAATTAACCGCATCGCAAAGCCTTGATGACGTGACTTGGACACCGATTATTAACGATGCTTGGCACTTTACCTCGTACACCTTCAACGATGTTGTTTGCGAGGATTATGCGCTGTTATTCCGGGTGCGGCCGTGGAAGTACTCGTCGAACGTTATTTCCGATTATACGCCGCGTAATTATGGCCCGTACTCCGACATCGCGACGATGAAGTGCAACCCGTTGGCCGAGTGGCAGGATAACTACGGCATGCAGGCCGTCGGCTGCGAAGAAATCGGCGGTGATTACGATGGCGATGGTGACGTCGACGGTCGCGACTTCTTGGCGCTGCAGCGTGGAGAGACGCCGGAGCCACGTTACTGTCACGATTAAGTATATGTAATTATTGATAAAATTATTAGGCGATTCTACTGTCACTCCCGAGACTAATCTCTCGGGAGTGTCGCCACGAAGCTAATGTCGTCGAAGTCTTTTTACGTTATATTCTGCCTATGGAAAAAACCGCATTATCACCAACCGAAGAAGAAAAACTCCGTCAGAAAGCCATCGCTAATTTTGCAATGGCTGGCAAGCTCTATGAGTTTTTTAAAGCGCGCCAGATGCAGCAGCGCGCCCAAGAGCATGATCATGCAACCCTAGAAGATATTGCTGCTAAGAATGAGTGAGTTCGTCCAAACATTTGCCGCAATTCTGCGTAAAATCGAAGAAGCCGGTTTGGATTATATGGTGGTGGGTTCGGTTGCTTCGATGGCCTATGGTCAAGCGCGTCTTACCAATGACATCGATATAGTCATCGAAATACCGGTGGCGATGGCACGACATCTGCCAAAAATTTTTCCCGCACCTGAGTACTACCTGCCGCCAGAGGAAATTTTATCGCAGGAAGTGATTAATCGCGGTCAGTTTAATCTGTTGCATATTCCCAGTGGCTTGAAGGCTGATTTTGTTGTTCGTAAACACTCGCCGCACGGCACCGCGGAATTCCAGCGCCGAAAACGTCTGGAGTTTATCAAGGATCTGGCGATCTGGATTGCCGCACCCGAAGACGTGATCCTAAAAAAACTGGTCTATTTTCAGGAGGGCCGTTCTCCTAAGCACGTCGACGATATTCGTGCGATTCTGGCGGGCGTTGATGTCGATACCAGCTATATCAATCACTGGGTCCACAGATTGGACCTCGTTGCAACCTGGCAACAGGTGAGCAACGGCGTAATTCCTATGTCGGATTAAAACTGCCCTACTTGTCTGTTGCCCCATAAGCCTCATGTCATTGGCTGACATG
>CAZZCU010000006.1:2637-103707 GCA_964652825.1 uncultured Oligoflexales bacterium | reverse complement strand
TGAGGTAGCACACTGGTCCACGCCAGCGATTTTGGGGACACACGACTGAACCCGAATTACAATCACTCTGCCTTGGTGAACGACGGCTCAATATTCGGAGGATTGATGCAACGTCGCACTGTCTCGTCATTGTTGAAATAGCAGTTTGCTCCCTTGCCCATTCCTGGACCATAGTCGTAGACAATATCTTCTAATGAGTAGGTGAGAGAAACAACGACCGCCTCGCCTTCGCCAATCACAATCGGCGGATTAGCCTCGACGCTATTAGTGCCACAGGTGCCAATCTGGATCTGGGCAGCGGAACTCATTCCAGGAGCCACGAAAGAAACATTGTTAGTGGTAGGGCCGTTTTGGCAAAAGTCTAGTGTTACATATTTGTAAGTGCCAGGCATTACGACGAGAGCCTGAGCATTGAGTTCGGCATTGATTGCGGCGGAAGAACGGGCCAGCTCAAAATAGGTTGAAACCATCGCATCCGTGCAGTCGCCGTCATATGAGGTGTAGCCGTACTGGACCTCACCATCGTCCTCGTCAACGGTCGTTTCCCTCGTTTGCGTCTTGCATGCTGAGTTGGCCCAGATGACCGGCGATACGCCGACAGGATCATTACCGTCCTTATCCTGCGTCAAGCGCACTCCGAGGAGCTTCACGCCGAACGAACTAGGCGTGTAAGTCGTTGCTGCTTCCTCGACTAGGAAAGCTTCGTGTAGCAATTGAGAACTTTCGTTGACCATAGCAACCGTAGCCGTGCCACTGGTCCCTTTTTTTACCTTCTCATTTTTCTCTTTCGAGCAAGCGCACAGGAGAGTACAAAAAATAAGGGCAGTAACTGGAACATTCTTCATGGAGAAACCTCAATACGACGGTTGTTAGGATAATATGCATGATTATAGCCAAAAATAATAAGACGCGAGAAACTATAAAGCAAAGAATCCTTAGGTATTAACGAAATTTCCTCGAAGATTCTAAGAATTTCTTAGAGGTTAAGCGGCAAGGCTGTTTTGAAGACTTGGTGTTATTGGTACTTTTGCTGGAATGCAATTAGCTCGCAGAATTTTCGCCGTGTCGATCTGAGTTCAAATATGGAGGGTAAATCTTATTTCTGAGTTTATGGCAGAGCACCAAGATTTGAAGTCCGAAAATTGAAGTGGACGAAGACACAGTCTTTCAGTCCTTACATCAACTAAACAATTTACATTTTGGGGACACACGACTGAACCCAAATTATTTGTATAAAGATCGGGTTCAGTCGTGTGTCCCCATAATCCGTCC
Source organism: uncultured Oligoflexales bacterium (assembly GCA_964652825.1). Taxonomy (GTDB): domain Bacteria; phylum Bdellovibrionota_B; class Oligoflexia; order Oligoflexales; family CAZZCU01; genus CAZZCU01. The sequence continues at coordinate 102,435 of CAZZCU010000006.1, read as the reverse complement.
CCATAATCCGTCCCCATAATCGACGAATGGTGGAGGATAACGGGATCGAACCGATGACCTTTGCAATGCCATTGCAACGCTCTACCAACTGAGCTAATCCCCCGCTAGGCAGGGTTGCGTTATCTAAAAACTCCCCTCAGAAGTCAACCGCAAATCACCGGCCGTTTCGGCATGACACGGCTCTAATCATCTGAAAGTAATTGTGAATTCGCGACAGTGCGTTAAAGTGTTACGATCATCAGTCAACCAATCAACTTGGACAGTGAGGTGAAGACAGGATGAATCAGGCAGGCACGAATCACGGACGACGCAAAAGTTTCTTGCTTATTGCTCTTATATTAGCCTTGATCGGCGTCGGCGTGACTGTGTACGCAACGCAACATCATCTGCAGGTCAAAGCCACGGGTAGTTCCGACGCGGTATGTAATATCACCGCGACCGTCAACTGCAACGACGTCGCCCGCAGCCAGTACAGCGAGGTCTTCGGGATACCAGTCGCAGTATGGGGACTGGGATATTTTATTGCGATCGCCGCGCTCCTGTCTGGCACCTGGTTTGGGGTTATGACGCTGAGTGCGCTTCTGCCGGCTTATGCGACGCTCGTCGGTATCGGCGTACTGACGTCCATTGTTCTTGGAACGATCAGTATCACCAAGATTGGCGTCGTCTGCCCGACATGTGTCGCAACTTATGTAGTGACCGCACTCCAGGCAGTCGTTCTGTTTATCTTCCGTGACCAGATCAAGTACGCTGGCTTGAACAAGTTGGTTAATGGCGGCGCAGTGGCAGTAGTCGCCCTGGTTCTGACGATTGGCGGCTTTCACTTAACAGCAGGCAAGGCTCCTACTTCCGCATCCCAACCAACCACGGCTACGCCTCCCGCACCCACCGGACCGGCTGTCGATCTGGTCATCAATCGCTCGGCTTACTCGGGTCTTGGCGAGGACTATCGCAAAGGCAGCGATCAGGCCAAAGTGGTCATTACCGAATTCGCGGATTTCCAATGCCCAGCATGTCAGTACACGGCCAACAACCTGCGCGAAGTCGCCAAAATCTATGGCGACGCGGTTCAGATTGTCTTCAAAAACTACCCGCTCGATCGTGCCTGCAATAGCGGCGCGGGCATTCATCCGCATGCCTGCGCGGCAGCGACTATCGCGCGCTGTGCCGGGCAGTTTGGTAAGTTCTGGCAGATGCATGACCTCATCTTCGATCGCCAGGATCAAATCAATACCGAAAATCTCAAAAAATGGGCCGGCGAGATCGGCATCAGTCCACAACAAGTGGAATCCTGCCTGAACTCCAAAGATATCCTGGCCAAGATTCAAGATGACATCGTCGTTGGCGATCGAGTACATGTGGAAGGCACGCCGACCTTGTACTTCAATGGCCGGATTTATAACGGCGGCAAAGACGTCGAAAGCCTGAAAGCCGCGATCGAAAGCATGCTGTGAAAGTATAGAGTTTCATGCAGTTAGTCACCGACAACGATTTTCAGCAAAAGCTCATGCGCATGAGCTTTGCCGAGCCTGTTGTTCTGAGCTCCAACAAAGACGTCTTGCGGTGGCGACAAGAGTGGATGCAGGCACTGAAAACCTGGCATTCGCCCTATAAGTTACTGATCGACTGCACCCAACTGACCGTCACTGACACTCCAGAAATTCGTGCAGAACTTGAGCGCATGCTCAAATTTTTTAACGGCTTGTTTTTGCGCAAAGCCATCGGCTTCGGCCTTGATGCCAGCAAGAATCATGCGGCGCTACCGTTTGAGGTTATGCCAACGCTCGATGCCGCTGAGGATAAAATCGGTATTCGCACCCGCACCGCCGGTACCGCGCCTTCTGATTTTCGCGGCGCCATTCAACTAGAGAATCACTTCCAGCAGCACGTCATTGAGTTAAGTTTTCGGGTTCCTGTTACCATGCAAAGCCAGGCTGATGTCGCCGCCCTGAAAAGCAAGTTGATGAACAATCTGATGCAATGGCACTCCAAATGGAGCTTAATCGTCGATTGCAGCAACCTCCAGGTTAACCCCGCCACCCACGCGGAGTTTCAGTTGATGGAGCGATTCTTCCGCGGCCTGTTTATGAAGGAAATCGTTGGCTATAGCCCGTCTGGAGACAAGAGCACCTACCCGTTCACGGTCTTTCGCTCGCGCCATAAGGCCGCCGCCAAGCTGGAAGGCGAAGGCGCTTTTTCGGGCGACGAAGCCAACTGTCGCTCCAGAGTAGGCTCAAGCGGCACATAGCCTTGCGCCCTAGCAACGATTGAGCTACCTTAAGCCCCATCTTTCACTGCATAGAGAGGGATCCCTTGTTACCAGTAGAAATTGTGCCTGTTCCCGGTGGGGCGTTAGTGTTGCGAGCACGCGGTTCGGAGCTACTGATCCTGAGTCATCATGTGTCTTCGCTCAAGAAAAAAACGGTACCCAAAGATTTCACAAGCTACTTTATCAACGAGGCCCTGCTCAATCGTCCAGCCCGCAAGCTTTTTGAAGCCTGGCTCCGCAAGGATGACACGCTGTGGCGACGCATGTATCACTCTATCCAGAATGATGTCGAAATCACTGACGATGCGGCCGAGGTATCGGCTCCAGCAAAACCAGCGGCCAAAGCTCCCGTTAAAGACAAAGAACATGACAAAATCGAGCCGACAAAGAAGGCCAAGGAAAGCGAGAAACCCGCTGCTAAATCCGCGCCCAAGTCCGCCGCGCCCGCAAAAATAGAAAAGAAAGTCGCCGCTAAAACCAAAGACACGAAAAAAGAAGCCAAACCGGCGAAGAAAGTTGTAGCGAAGGCAAGTGATAAGAAGAAGGCCGCACCCGCAAAAGCCAAACCGGCTGCCAAGAAAAAGGCCGTAAAGAAAAAATAAATGCAGAGGGCACAAAACTGATTCGGAAATTCCTAGTTGTTGGAAAAAACCTCTATTTTCAGGGACAAAAGCCGGACCTTCAGGGCAGTCATGATCTGGCTTTTGAAATCGAAGTAGGTGTAGAGGATTTCTGGAAGCTGGAAGCGCTGGTCAAGCAAGCGGATTTCCTAATCGCATCCGGCGCGCCCAAAGCCGACGTCAATGAAATCTTCAAACAAGTATTCAAAGTCTGTTCACAATACGCCATCCACGAAAAAGATCGTGTCTGGCTCAGCAAAAGAATCTGATACCGTGGCACAGCCTTGCGTTTTTATCGACCGTGATGGGGTCCTCATCGAGGACCGGGGTTATATGCACAAGCCAGAAGACTTGTGCTTCCTGCCTCAGGTTGCGGCAGCGCTACAGCAGTTAAAAAATCTCGGCTATTTATTGATCTGTGTGACCAATCAATCCGGTGTCGCGCGCGGTATGTTTACGCGCGCGGCGGTTGATCGCTTCCATGAAACCATGTCGCAACAACTTGCAAATCTGGGCGTCGCGCTCGACGGCATTTATGTATGCCCGCACCATCCGGATGGCAAGGTCACGGAGTTCGCCAAAAAATGTGATTGCCGCAAACCCGCTCCTGGCCTGATTCATCAGGCGACGCAGGATTTCGCCATCGATTTGCAAAAAAGTTATTTGATTGGTGATAAAGATTCGGACATCGCATGCGCACGACAAGCGGGCATGAAAGCGATTCGCATCGACAGCGGCCAGTATGAAAACCGGGTTCCCGCCGATTATGCCTGCGCCTCTTTGCTGGAAGCCAGTCAATATATTGCCCGCCAAAAACCAACGTCATCCTGAGACGAGGGCGAAGGATCTCTTTACTTCGATGATGTGGATTTTTGCTCTTTTAGTTCGCGTTGTTTGCGCAACAATATCTTAATGCGCGGCCCACAACGTTCTCCCGCGCAACCGCCGGTACCGGTGCCGGCCTTGCGATTGACATCAGCAACGGTCTCGCTGCCTTCGAGAGCTTTAAGCACGCGGCCCAGGTTAATGCCTTTGCAGATACAAACCACCTGTGACAGGAGGCGCACCTGCTCGGTAGCATCGGGCTTGGTTGGTGGTTGTTGATTGTCCTGATCGTTCACAAAAATACCCTACGGCAGATAAAACGGCGACAGCCAGCTGAGCCAACGACTGTCCACTATAGCAAATATCACAACCGTTAGATTGCAAACAGCATGCAAGACGATGGCCGGAATAATTCGCCCTGATGAGACGTAGATCGCCTCATTAGCAAGCCCCAGCAAAAGCGGCCCCAACGGCAAACCAATCTGCCAGTTCAGCCACGCCGCCACGGTCGGCTGCGTATGAACCAAAGCAAACAGCAATGCCGAGAAATAGCATCCCCAGATAATCCCCAGGCGCTTGCGAAAATACGCGCTAATCCCAACGCGAAACACTAGTTCCTCGACGATCGGAATCCATAGCACAAAAACCAGATACTCCGCCGAGATCAATTGTTGCGTCGCCGTCGGCAACGCCAGACGAGTTAACAACGCGAGACCAAGAACCCCAATCAATATAATCAGTGACGGCAGATACACTCGCCACCGCGAGGCATTAAGCCAACGCCACCACCCCGGCTGATCAGCGATCGACGGATAGGACGGGCGCGGTAAAGCACCTTTCAACGCCAGAGCCATGACCACGACAGCAAGTAACGAGTTGATTAAACAAGGTACGACCCAGGACGGGCCACCGATAAAAACCTGGCCAACCGCATACAGCTCGCCGAAAGCGAAACCAAGAATGATGCAGACGACCAGTGCCGATAAAATTTGTCTGAACGAGGGATAACTACGAATGGGCATTATGCCGCGCTGGACGCATCAGCGACAACAAGCGGTTGCTGCGCCGCCGAGCGCAGATAATTCTCCAAATCACGCCGCTGACTGACTGACAACTTGGTGAAACGCAAACCAACCTCACCTTCGTTCGCTACCCAGGCCACCTGGGCACGGAATTTTTGTTCGGTCACTTTGATTTTTGCAGGTTTCGCCGCTGATGCACCGCGTTTTGGCGGCGCCTTTTTTGCGGCTTTGGTTTTGGCAGCTGCTTTGGACGCAGCCACAATGCGCGGTACGACCGTGGTTTTACCGTCAGCGGGAATCATAATCGACAAGGTTATTTCCTGTGCTTTGGGAAATTTCATCGGTGCATCAAGCTTCACGCAGGCACCGCCCAAGCTAAGATTAGTCAGACGCGCCGTGGTCTTGGGTGCGCGTTTGCCACGACCCGAAGCCTTGGCGATCAAAGTGCTCTCCAGCCCCATATCAAAACGACGACCAAGACGACGCTTGTAAATCAAGAACGAATCAATTTTTTCGCTTAAAACTTCAAAGCGCACCGGTTTTGGGATCCAGGCACTGGCATCGTTATAGTGAAACAGCAACGCCGAGACGGCTTCGCCGACAATCGCCGTTGGGAATGCTGTCATCAGGATGGGACCGCTATAAATCTTACGCAACGCCACGATCAAAGTCGCGCCGTCAACATCGGGAAGATCAAAGTCCACCAGACAGATATCGGGAGATTCCACCGCCACCAATTCGAGCATGTCGCGGCCGGTGGTGGCCACCAAAACCACGGCGCCGGGGATTTTGTCTTTGAAAACTTCGGAACTCATCACGAGACTCGGCTTACTCGAGTCTGCAATCAGTACTTTTGTCATGTGATCTCTCCACTAAGGATGTATGGGAATCGTACTTCTTATTATACACCTTTCGGCACCCAGGTTGTTGAGCGTCTGCGTCCGAAAACGCATTCTGAATGTCGCATCGGGTCATGCTAAAGATTTTTGCAGCTAAACCGAAAACCCTAAAGATAGCCGATAGTTTGAACGATCTTTTGGGACGCTGCCATGCTGGAGTATTTACAAAAGCACAAATTCAGCCGCTTTTTGCCGGCATTCTGCCTTGCTTATGGACTGCTTGGCGGCAGTGCCCTGCATGCTGTCACTGTCAAGAATCCCAATCAGACCGGCTTTATCAAAGACCCAGCCCGGCTGCGAGCCAGTATGGCGCTACCGGTTTCGGATCGTGTAGTACCAGTTACAGTTCCGACCAACAAACTATTGGTACGCACCAAAAACTCCGAAAAAGACCCGCGAATCGAGCCAGTTACCATCTCTATTCCCAATAACGAAACCGAACTGCAGACCTACGCAACCAAACTCGCCCAAGCTGGTAAGACAAAGGCTCTGGTCAATTATCTGCGCGGCCGCATCGAGACGTTGCCGGGCAAAGACAAAGACCTGAAACGCATACGCATCAGTCTGACGCCCGAAGCCACCGCGCTCATTAATTTTGAACAGCTGGCGAACGACTATACGAAAACCCATCATCAGGTCGCAATCCACGCACAAGAACTACAACGCTCCCCCGAGCATCTCAAAACGCTGCTGGATCAAACCACCATGTTCCTAAGTGAATCGGAACTCGCACACGTAAAAAGCAAAGTCGCGCGCGGCGAAAATCTGAGTCTCGAAACTGACTTACTACCGGATTTTGCACGCCGCATGGCTCGCAAATTCCTGGTATATCGCGGCCCTAACTGCTTTCATGCCGCGCTGGCATTCCACGGCACGACTTTTAGCGACTCGCCGTTTATTAATGTCAAACGCGAGCAAGGCTATCACGCGGCGATGATCAACTACGATGAGCTCTGGCGCGCCATCAGCGCGAACTTCTACGAAGTCGATCCGGACAAATCGCCGCTTAAATTCGGCGACATGCTGGTATTCTTCGATGCCAGCAACGACAAGGACCCGATCAATTTCAAATGGATACGCCACACCGCGACCTATTTATTCGGTCCTTATACCTTCTCCAAAGGCTCAAAATCTCCGGATACGCCTTACACAACCAAGACCGTGGACGAAGAATGGCAGACCTGGTCAAAATACGTCAAAAACCTGGGCCTGAAGGTCTTTCGCCGCTCCCAAAAAAGTGTTAAGAAGCTTCCACCAAAAGAGCTGACCGACTGGCTTTACTAAAAACCCACACTTGTTTGTAATGGTGCCATGACGATTCGCAGGCCACGTACTTCGACGCCGCGTTCCCCGGAGACGCCATCGCCACGCAGCAATGTCTGGCGTGCCAACCGCCCCGTTGGCAATGACAGCGGCGAGCATGCTTATTGCCCGCATCAACGCGGTTGCGGTGCCTGTGTTTCATTGCGACAAAACTATGAGACATTACTGCAGAGCAAATATCAAACGGCTTTAAAACCGCTGCAGGAGCTTGGCGTTCTGACCAACACGCGCGTGTTGCCAGTCCAGCCCTCGCCCAAGCGCCTACATTATCGTACACACGCCAAACTCGCCGTGCGCGCAACGCCTAGCAATACTGATGCTGCGACCCGCGAGTGGGTGATCGGCATGTTCGAGCCGCAAACACATACGGTTGTCGATACCAGCGCCTGCGCGTTGCATAAAGAATCCATCAATCATTTCTTGCGTGATCTAAAACCTCTTCTCGCGGCCTCGACATTACAACCATATGACGAAGCAAATGCCAGCGGCGATATTCGTTATCTTGCGATTCGCGCTGCGCGTCACACTGATGAACTTCTTGTGACTTTCGTCATGACGCACACCGACGCGCAGGATACGCTCAAAAATATGTTGATGGCGCTCCGTCGGCAGAATCATCGCGTCGTCGGCGCAGCTATCAACATCAACACCGCACGTGGTAATGCGATCTTTGGAGCAGAGACCGTTACCATTCTCGGCGCGGACTATTTGCGTGAACGCGTCTGCGAATTGGATTTTGCCATCGCGCCCACAACGTTTTTCCAGGTAAATCCCTGGCAGGCGGAACAAATTTATCGGCGCATCGAACAGATTGCCGGCTCAGCACGTCATGGCCAGATCGCCTGGGACCTCTATTGCGGGGTGGGACAAATCACCGGGCTTATCAGCCGGCTTGGTTTTAAAACTTTCGGCATCGAGGAGAACCCGGATTCGGTTCACCTGGCAACTCATAACATGGCGCAAAATCAGCTGCAGGCCGAATTCATCAGTGCCCGCACGGAAGATATACTGCACATGCTGCCGCTATGGGCGGCCAATCCCAAGCTGATTGTCGCCAACCCGTCACGACGCGGCATGCAAGAAACAGTGGTGACGCAATTAAGCGCGAAAATCAAAGACAACGCCGCAACGTTTATCTATATGTCTTGTGCCGCCGAGACGCTTGGACGCGATCTAAAGCAAATGATCGATGCCGGATTAAAAGTGCGCCAATTGGAAGCTTTTGATATGTTCCCCTACACGGACAAATTGGAGTGGCTGGCAGTCGTCACTCCTTAGTTGGGGAGCTGCGATGACACAAGAACTTGATCCCAAGTTAATTCGCCCAAAATCGACGACTCTTACCTACGAAAAATATCTGAAAGTCGCCGAGCTTTTGGGACTACAAAAGCCTTTATCGGAACCAACGGCTCATGACGAGATGCTGTTTATCGTTATTCACCAGGTCTATGAGCTGTGGTTCAAACAAATCCTGCACGAAGTCGAGGAATGTCTCCAGGCCGTAAAAAATGATGAAATCATGCGCATGCTACGCGCGACCAAACGCATCTGCCGCATTCAAGAGGTATTGACGCATCAAGTCGGTATTCTTGAGACCATGACGCCGAATGATTTTAATTTGTTTCGCGAACGCCTGAATCCCGCGAGTGGTTTTCAATCACTGCAGTTTCGGATTTTGGAATTTCGCCTCGGCGCCAAGAATGCCGCTTATCTGAATTTCTTCAAAGCCGACCCCGCGGCTTCAGCACAACTCGAACAGGTAATGAACGAACCAACTTTATACGATGAGTTCTTGCACTCACTGGCACGGTCGGGATTTGCGATTCCCAAAGCCGTCCTGGAACGCGACACCAGCAAGCTTTATACGGGCGACGATGCCGTCGTTGAGGTGTTCACCAAGATTTACCAGAGTCCCCAGCAGCACTACGATCTCTATCTTTGCGCCGAGGCAATGATGGATATTGACGAAAACTTCTTGCTTTGGCGCTACCGGCATGTTGCCATGGTGGAACGAATGATTGGCAGTCGTCGCGGCACCGGCGGTTCCAGCGGAGCGACTTATCTGGCCACCACGCTGAGCAAAAGATTCTTCCCGGAAATTTGGGAGGTACGCAATCGGCTCGGCGGTGACTACGGCAAGTAACTGAGGTTGTTATGGATGACATTGTTAATTTAGTGACCGCGCAATTACCAGCTTATCCCATGGAAGAGCTAACGCTAATCCGCCGACGCCTGGAAGACGCCAAGAAAACCGTCTATGACTTTGGTACCGGTGATCCACGAATTCCCACCTGGCCACCGATTGTCGAAGCGATCAAAAACGCTTTCCCCAAAATCAGTCAATACCCATCCGTGCGCGGCAGCGACGCATTACTGCAAGCGCAAATAGGTTATCTGGAGCGCCGCTGCGGCCTCCAAAAAAACGCCAACTGGGAAGTATGCCCCACACAAGGCAGCAAGGAAGCCATCTTCCATATCACGCTCTCGCTGGTCGGACGTGCAGGCGGCAAACGCATTATCATTTATCCCGATCCCGGCTATCCGGTGTACCTCACCGCGACACGCTTTGCGCAAGGTACGCCATTTGCCGTGCGCCTGACCGAAAAGAATGGTTACCTGCTGGAGCCATGGACATTGCCGCGCGAAGTCCAACAGCGCGCCGCGGCCATCTGGGTTAATTACCCGCACAATCCCACTGGCGCGATGGCAACGCGTGCGTACTGGGAGAAATTAATCGATTGGGCACACAAGGAAGATGTCATCATCCTTGCGGATGATTGTTACGTCGATATTTATAATCCGGAGCTTGATAAAGCTGGCCATAAACTCGGCAGTGAAAAACCGATCACACCAGTGGCTATCTCGCAGGATCGGGTAGTGAGTTTCATGAGCTTATCAAAGCGCTCCGGCATGACCGGTTATCGTTGCGGCTTCATGGCTGGCGATGCCCGCATTCTCAAGCCGCACCTTAAAGCCCGCGCCAACTTTGGCGTCGGCATGCCCAACTTCACGCAGGCGGCGGCGACCGTGGCTTGGAACGACGATGCGCACGTGGTTGAGCGCCGTAAGATTTTCCAGGATCGTTTGAACAAAGCAACACCGACTTTTATGAAACACAAAATGCTAGCCGCGGCTCCGCAATCGACCTTTTATCTATGGACAAAAATTCCTGACGCCGTGGGATTGGATGATATCACCTTCTGCCGACAACTAGCGGAGACCGGCATCATCGCCAGTCCATCGAGCTGGCTCAGCGAAGGTATCGAGGGTTATGTGCGCTTCGCACTCGTACCTGAGAATCAGGATATGCTACGGGCATTAAAGATACTGGATACATTCTTAGTTGAGAGAGGTTCCCAAGCGTGAGTATGGATATCGCTCTTTTGCGCAGCACTATCGAAAAAACCTCGGCCGCACTCGAAGCCGGTGACACAAGCGTCCTTGAGCACGCGCGCGCGGCAATCGGCTCAACCATCGACGCGCTTGATCGCGGTGTCATTCGCGTGGCCGAGCGCCAAGCGGATGGCGTCTGGACGACCCATACTTGGATCAAGCAGGCGATCCTCTTGTATTTCAGAATTATGGATATGCAAGAACAACACGTAGGACCGTTCGTCTACTTTGATAAGATCCCCCTAAAAACCAATTACAAGGAACTCAAGGTCCGGGTCGTGCCCCCGGCAACCGCGCGTTTTGGTTCGTTTATGGAAGCTGGTGTCGTGCTGATGCCCTCTTATGTAAATATCGGGGCCTATGTCGGCGCCGGTAGCATGGTCGACACCTGGGCAACAGTCGGTTCATGCGCGCAAGTCGGCAAACATGTGCACTTATCGGGTGGTGTCGGACTGGGTGGTGTTTTGGAGCCAACCTCGGCGACACCGGTGATCATCGAAGACGGCGCCTTTATCGGCTCGCGCTGCATTATTGTCGAGGGCGTACGCGTGGGTGCCGAGGCCGTGTTGGCGGCAAACGTCACCTTAACTGCTTCGACACCGATTATTGATACGCGCGGCGGTGCTATGCGCGAGCACAAAGGTTTTATCCCCGAGCGGGCCGTCGTCGTACCTGGAACTAAAGAAAAAAGCGTCGGTGATGGTAAGATATATACAGCTTGTGCTTACATCATTGGCGAGCGCAAAGCCTCAACGGATCTCAAAGTGTCGTTGACGGCGGTGTTACGTGACTTTGCACTATCGGTATAGGTAACCACCACGAATGCCCAAAGTTATTTTCTTACCCGACGGCACGAGTATCGACGTCGATCCTAACACCAAACTTCTGGTGGCGGGCACCCGTGCCAAAGTCAATATTCGTTTTGGCTGCGGCGCCTGTCGTTGTGGCACCTGCGGTGTCAAAGTCAAAGCCGACGGTGTGCTTTCGGCCATGGAAGACGATGAACGGGCACTGCTCACAAAAATCGGACTTTCAACAGATGGTGACGTTCGTCTTGCCTGCCGCACGCGTATTCAAAGCGGCAGTTGCGATGTGGATCTGACGTTTCAGGATACGTATTCACCGGATGAGAATCTAAGCGAAGAGTGGTAGCTCGCCCCGTATTTATTTTTTGGCTTTTGCCGTCAAATAAGCAGCCAGTTCCACAAACTCTTGTGGCGTCAATGTTTCGGGCCGGCGGTTTAAATCGATCGGACAATCAGCAACAGCATCCTCCGGGGTAAAAGCACGAACAGCATTACGTAATTTTTTGCGGCGTTGCGTAAACGCCGCCCGCGTAATGACTTCGGTACGATGCAGCAAGGCATCGGGAACATTTTGCTTAATCGGACGCAATGCCACCAGCGCACTATCGACTTTCGGCACCGGCGTAAAACAAGAAGCGGGTACTTTGCACTCAAATTCAACACGCGAACGCAACTGCGAAAAAACGCTCAGGCTACCGTAGGTTTTACCGCCAGGCTCGGCAGCCAGGCGTTGCGCAAACTCAAGTTGCGTCAAAAACATCGCTCCACTCAAGTGCGACAGATGCGGTAATACCCACAATAATATCGGCGACGAAATATTATAGGGAATGTTGCCGACCACAGCTGCGGGCTCTTTGGTGGCACCGCACCAGGCGCCAAGATCAAAATCCAAAATATCGGCATTCACCACGCGAATCAGCGACTCACTGTCGGCGAGATCACCGGCGCGGAGTTGATCATTCAAATATTCAAAAAAACGTGTGTCTTTCTCAACCGCCGTGACTTTGAGGCCAGCGTTCGCTAGAGCTTTGGTAAGTATGCCTTTGCCCGGACCAATCTCCAGAACGCGGCGAGCACCCCAGGCATGAACCTTGGTAGCAACGCGCTGCACCGGCCAGTCGGTGCGCAAAAAAACCTGACTGAGTTTCTTGGATTGTCGTGGTTCATTATGTGAGCGCATGGCGTATTTTATTCCGCAAGCTTATGTTTCTTGCTGATACTGTGAGTAAGCATCCCATGCCGTATCCAACAGATCAAGAGCGACACCCTTTTGCTCGGCATCGCGATATTGGTAATAGCCTAACGCCGCAATCATCGCGGCGTTGTCGGAGCAATAGTCTTGAGCCGGGAAAATCACCGGTAGCTTGATCCGCTCGCCGACCAAGGCACGGAAACGTTGATTGGCGGCAACGCCGCCGGCGATCAGCACGCTGGCGGCATCAGGTCGCTGCTCTGCGGCGACCTGCAGCTTGCGCACTAGTTGACTCAAAGCAACTTCCTGAAAGGAGGCACACAGATCAGCCAGGTACTTGCCTTCCCAAGGTGTCGAACTTTTTTGGATGGTGGTCGCCATATGTGTTTTCAAGCCGGAGTAACTAAAAACCAGGCGTTGTTTTTGTTCGATCACGCGCGGCATTGCAAACGCACTGGCATCGCCGTCGCGCGCCAGGCTTTCGATACGTGGTCCACCCGGATAGGGCAAACCCAGCAACTTGGCGACTTTGTCAAAGCATTCGCCGCATGCATCATCCAAGGAGTAGCCCAAAAGCTCGAACGATGTCGGATGGCTCATAAAATATAAATTAGTATGACCACCCGAGACGACTAACGCCAGACAGGGAAATATCTGCTCATCGCGCAGGTCACGCACACCAAGCAAGGCACCATGCACATGCGCATGCACATGATCAACCGGGACAAGCGGTTTGTTTAAGGCGACGGCCAATGCTTTTGCATAGGAAATGCCGACGAGTAACGCGCCGATCAGACCCGGACCACGGGTTACCGCCAATGCATCAATATCCTGCAAGCTCACCCGCGCTGTTTGCAGCGCCATTTCACATAAACCATCGATCACCCGCAGATGTTCGCGCGCGGCGACCTCCGGGACAACGCCCCCAAATTGTTGATGCATGGCAATTTGCGAAGCAACGTGCGACGCGAGCACCTCACGACCATCGCGTACAATCGCAACAGCGGTTTCATCACAACTGGTTTCGATAGCAAGAATTAACATGGGTGATGTGATCATCCGTCCGCAAAATCAAGACTCTTAAACCTGCGCGGACGCAGCTTACTGACGTATGCTGCCTTTGTCGCCAGTTCTTTGGGCTTTAGTGGCAACAGCGGATTTTCGGTGTGAGCGACCCGAGCCGGCGCCTTTACCGACCGCGGCCTGCAACCGCTCCTTCGCACGACCGGCTTCCGGTGAATTCGGGTGCTTATCAACGACATCCTGATAGTACAGCTTGGCAGTGGCGGCATCGCCCAAACTACGAAAACAATCGCCCATGCGCATTTTGGCATGCGGCACGCGTTTGGCGTCCGAGGGCTTCATCTCAATAAACTCGTTGAATTTAAGAGCAGCCTCACGATGTTTATTGGTGCGAAATAAACTCTCGGCGTACATGTACATAAGATCTTCGGAGTCTTTGCCTTTCTTGGCCGTCTTCATGACCGCCGGCCCCTCGTCGATAACATACTTAAAGCGGCCTTTATCAAACGCTGTTTTGATATCCTTAGCAGTGGTGCCGCGGGCCGCTACTGGCTTTGCCTCGGTCTTGGGCGCGGCCGTACCAGCGCGCTTGATCGATGCAGCAAGCTCGGCTTGAGCGGCTTCGATGCCCTCAATACGCTCCACAAGATTGCGGATTTGTGTCGCCACCGAACCTTCGGCCTCACCTTCCGTACCTGGCATCTGTCCCGTCGCCACACCAACGCGCAAGGCATCGATGTCACCTTTCACACGCGCCATGTCGGCAGTGATTCTATCCAGTTGCGAATTTGTTCCGGCAATCCGTTTACTGAGGCTGTCCTCGCTGACCCGCCCCTTTTCTTCCATGGCGCGCTCAACCTCGATCAAACGCGTCTGTATATTAAAAATATCTTGTTTGACCTGGCGTTCCTTCTGCGGCGTGTAGCAACCGACTAAAATCAAACAACCAGAGACACCAATAATTCCAAGACTTAAACGCATAAGCGACGATTCCTTGTGACAAATGATGCACTAGTAAAAGTTGTACCATAGGCAGCAAGGCGGGTAAATCTTGGATGGGATGCATCAACGCCTTAAGCGGCGCTCTTAGTATCGTCAGCGGCAGGGGTTTTGTCGGCAGTCTTATTGCTCAATTGCTGCCGGCGGTTCTTTAGACGCACGGCCAGAACGAAATAACGGTTGGCCTCTTCATTGAAACGCTTAAAGAACTTGGCATTGCGTCGATTATGGATAGTCGCGAATTTGAGTCGCTCTTTGTCGCCCAAAGCCCAGTTAACAAATGCGAAATAGTCACCAATATTGGCGATAATGATGTCACGGGGCGACATGGGTGCAGCAGGTGATGCCGGCGTCGGCTCCGCAGGCGCCGCGGTGGGTGCGGCCTCGGCCGCTTCAGGGGTTTTTTCAGCCTGCGGCTGTTCTATCCCTTGGACAGAAGCGCTTTCTAGGGTATTGTCCTGCTTTTGTTCGGCCATTTGCTGATCCTTTGTTGTAACTTGTTATCGGAATGCTACGGCCGAAGTTGAGAACCCGCACAGTTATACTTGAGACAAGTAGCTGTAATTTTAAAGTAAATTGAAAATTTGTGATGCTAGATAAAACTGCCAACGACGACGATATTAATACAACCTCTCCCAAAGTTACCTCTGACGAGAGTGTGCCAGGCGATGCTGATGCCGAAGTAGAAACGGCTGAAGCGAACGGCGATGACGTCCGGGAAAGCGCGCCATCACCTGTACCACATCCAGTAGTCGATAAATTCGAGTCCTTTGATGATGCCAATTTGCATCCGAGCGTTCGCGAAGTAATACGCCAACAAAACTGGCTCAACCCAACCCCTGTGCAAGGCTTGTGTCTGCCTTATACTTTGCTCGGCCGCGACGTTGCGGGTTTCGCACAAACCGGTACCGGCAAAACGGGGGTCTTTTTAATCACCGTCGCCCAACGCTGGCTCCAGCGCGCTCAAGATCCCAACCGCGTGCAACGCGAAGATAAAAGAGCCGCGTACCCGATCAGTGTCGTCGTGGGACCAACACGCGAGTTAGCGATGCAGATCGAAAGCGACGCGCAACCGATCTTTAATGAACTGGGAATCAAATCGATCGCCGTGTTTGGCGGCATCGACTACGATAAGCAAGCCAACCAACTTCGCGATGATGTCGACGTTATTTTCGCGACACCAGGACGATTGAAAGACTTTTTCCAAAAGAAAATTATCCGGCTCGATCATTGCGAAATTTTTGTTTGTGATGAAGCTGACCGCATGTTCGACATGGGTTTTATCGAAGATGTTGAATTCTTCCTCGATCGCCTACCGGAAAAAACGCAAAAACTTTTGTTCTCAGCTACCACGAACGAACAGGTTAAAGAGCTGGCATTTGAGTATCTGAACAAGCCGGAATACATCTCGGTCAACCCCGAGGTTTTGACGCCGGAACTCATCGATCAGCATGCCGTCATTTGTGACGCACCACGCAAATTGCAGGTCATGCTCGGCATGTTGCGCGAACATAATCCTGAATGCGCCATTGTTTTTACGAACACGAAGCTCACAGCCGAGTGGCTGCATCACAAATTAACCGGCAACGGTATCGACGCCGATCTGATTACTGGCGATCTGCCACAGCGTAAACGCATCAATCTCATTCAGAAAATCAAACAAGGCAAAATCCGCGCGCTCATCGCCACGGATGTCGCCAGCCGCGGCCTGCATATCTCGCGGGTGACACATGTTTATAACTTCGATCTACCGGATGATCCGAGCAATTATGTGCATCGGATCGGACGTACCGCACGCGCGGGCGCACGCGGTAGCTCGTACTCGCTGGTATGCGAGGACTATGGTGACAACCTCGTCAAAATCAACGAAATGCTTGGCGAAGCTTATGCTTTGAAAACGGAATGGTTCAACGAAACCTACGCCACCATCGAAGATAAAGCGAGCAACCCCTACGAAGATCGTTTGCGCGAACGCCAACAACCGCGCTCCTACGGTGGTCAAGGCGGCGACAGCCGCAGCAGAGGTCCGCGCCACGCGGGCGGCGGCGAACATCGCGGGCCACGCAGTGGCGACCGGGGTGGACCACGCGGAGGTGAACGAGGCGGCGGTGGTCGCAATCAACAACAAGGTGGGCACCAGCGCCGCGAGCTTCACCAAGGCGATCGCCAGCAGCATGGCCGCAACAAACAACCCCGTCATGCTCAACCGCATCAGCACTCACAACAACAACGCAGCGCACATAGCCGTCATTTGCCGGCCCAGGTTAAGCAACCAACATCTGTTTTTGCAATGCTGAAGCAAATCTTCCTCGCACTGTTTAAGCGCAAATCCTAACTACGGATAAAAACGTAACGCGCGCGGATTTTTTCACCATTCTTTTTCAATTTTTTCATCTGCACACCAAGCGAAAGATCACGACTGGTTGTCGCAGTTGAAATTGTTTTGAAAAGTTCCAAATAATCTTTACGAGCAAATGAACGAGAACCAAAATGATTAAAGGCATCCTTGAATTGTCTTTACTTGATTTCGTCGCCGTAGCCTTGGCTCAGGTCTAGGTGACAGCAATCCTTCATACTTTCCAATAAGCTTTGCAATGTCGGTACAAAGAACGAAGATTTTTGGAGTGGTGTTAAATGGAGGGCGCATGCTTTGGTAGTATCATATGATACTATCAAATGCAGTTACGATACCCGAATCAAGCAACATTACCGAAATCCGAGATGGCAAACGTGCCGCCCACGCGCGTGACAATCATCGCCATGAGGCCGCAGTCGCGAAAATAAGCGAGGTAATCGGTATTGGCATTATGGGGATCATAACTTCGACACAGAGTCTGCAGGCGACGTGCACAGGCATCGACACTGCCGGCATGCATGGTGGCAAGGCTGCCACCGTGGCCAGCCATAAGTGAACGGATGTACGTAGGTGCCTCGCGGCCACGGATTTCGCCGATCACAAAACGCTCCGGCCGCAAACGCAAAGCCTCCTCCAGCAAACGATCCATGCCGACAGCACCGATCCCCTCGATATTGGGAGCACGCTCCACAAGGCGCATCCAACGCTCGGACGCACACGGAAGTTCAGCAATATGCTCAAGGATGATCACGCGCTCGTCGCGCATGTAAGTATTCAGCAGCGCCGCCAGGAACGTGGTTTTACCAGCTCCGGTCGCACCGCAAATAATAAGCGGACGACGCCTGCTGATCGCCTGCACCAATGCCTGCCGGACGTCAGCAGCTAACCCAAAATCATCCAAAGTCAGCCGCGAGAAGTTATGTCGACGAATACTGATCAGCGGACCATCCACAGCGATCGGCGGCAACACGCAGTGCCAGCGATATAACCCCGTCACCTGGAGCATGCCACCATTGGCCGGATAGAGTGGATCAAGACGCACGCCGCTACGTCGCGCCAAATCCTGAACCCAGCGCAACGCATCCCGCTGATCGACAAACGGCGACGCCAATGCACGCATACCGGTACGCGCACATACCCAAGCCGAACACGCACCATTGACTAATAACTCTTCCACCGACAAGTCGGCGAAGATTTCCTCGATATCCATGGCTAGCGATTAACAGTAAAGTTGGCGGCACTTGCCGTTAAGGAGTTGCAGCGCGCTTTTCTTATTACGCTGCGGTAACGTATTCGCGAGCATCTCGGCTACAAACGCGTCGACCTCGTTATCTTCCCAATCGCGTGTGTCGAGAGTACGCATGCCCTCAAGAACTTGCTCGGCATACCATTGACTGACAAGCCCGCTATGACGGCAACGCTCGATCTGTTGCCACAAGCGATCAGAGACAGCAGCTTTTTCCAAAGGATTTTGAATCCGGATATTGGGATTGATCGGCTGGAGAAACGTAAACAATTCGTTAAGCTGTCCGCCCAGACTGGCTTGATCAATCCAATCAAATGCCTGCTCAACAGCACCTACCGAAAAACCCTGACGTAACAACTCGCAACGCACGAAATCATCATTCAGATCGCACTCATCCAGGCCGCTGGTGATGTATCCAGCCATGGCCTGAACTACCTGCCACCATTCTTCAGCTTCATGTTGCATGTGCGTCATGTGTTCCTCGATGCTTCGATTCATATTCACTGAACAGTTGCTCGTCAAGCACTGATCACGTCGCCAAAAAATTGTCTGGTTAATCTCGACTATTAACATACCGTAAATCCCTCCTGGGCTGAAGATGAAATATTTGTCAGATCAACAATTAAGCACGCCAACTCCTCGACAGTGGCAACATGACGCGCTCCATCCTGGATCAATTTTTTATTGCCCGCAGCGCGCACATCTTCTGCCGCAGGCCTCAGAACGAAGACCTCGCGCCCCTGGTCCAACGCCGCATGCGCAGTAATCAGAGCGCCCGAAGTCTCGGCCGCCTCCACCAACACCGTGGCGCAAGCCAGACCCGAGACAATGCGGTTACGTATGGGAAAATCCATGCGCCGCGCCGACTGATGCCACAACTTCTCACTGATCAGCAGGCCGCCACGCTCCTTGATTTCGCGAAAGACATGAGCATTGGCGCGGGGATATTGATGACCAAGCCCGCCGGCAAAGACAATGGCTGCCGGCATGGGCGCCCGCGCCGAGGCAAGACAACCACGATGCGCGGCGACGTCGCAGCCAAAAGCCCCGCCGCTGACGACGCAAAATCCTAGATCAGCGAGCAACTGACCGAGCGCAAACGCATCCCGCAGGCCACGCGGCGAGGCTTTGCGGGATCCCACCACAGCTATGTTGACTGGTTGCAGCGCATTGCGATCACCAAGCAAACTCAGACCCAGAGGCGGACGGGCTATGGTTGCCAACCATGACGGATAGTCGTCATCACCAAACAGCACATAACGCGCACCCGCGTCTTGGCAGGCGTTTAGATGCTGATAAGCCGCAGCAGCAATTTGCCGCACGCCACCTGGCAAACGCTGGACATACGACGCTGTCCACGCCAATGCTCCCTCCGGACGCAAAGCCCAGGCAACAAACTCCGTCCAACTCACCGCATCGAGAGGTGACTCTATATTTATATCTATGGGTGAGCCAAGTGTCGGTGCCTTAGCCGCATATATCAGTGGCGGCAACCAGCGACCCTGTAGTTGCGATAGGGTATGCAATATAACGGTGAAAGCTCGGTGGGACATCAACTCATCTCGCCTGAATTTCGAGATAAATTGATTAACGTTTAAAGGGGCAGGTCAGCCACTGACATGTGATGGGTTGATCGGTTTATTGTCACTCGCTACTAAACTACATATTAGCTTTGCTGGTTGTATCACCAACACGTAAATCATAATCATTGCGAACGATGTACCCAAGCGATGCCTCGCCGATAGTATCAACCACCCGCACGTAACCGGCGACGCGCTCCGCCTCCGGCATGGCCGAGCGAGCAAAGACAGCGTTCTTTCGCAGATCGCGATACACTTTCACATACGCGCCTGGCGAGGCTTTGGCACTCAGCAGAACGAGATCACCGACACCACCGAGCACGCGACCTGGTTGATCAAATCCCAGAATCACACCCTCTGGTGACGACGCACTACCGACACTATCACCAGCACCCGTGGGGATTGAACGCTGCGTTGAGAGATAGCGAACCAGAATATCGCCGGTTTTTATCCCAAGTCGCACATACGACGGCGCAACTTCAGTATGATCCGCATCGATCGCTGCTTTGGCCACGACATTGCCGACAAATTCATAACGATAGCCGACAAACTCGCTGGTATCAGGGCGACGCACCGATCCGGATGCCCGCAACACCGTGTATGTTGAGCCAGTTTGAAAACCGGAGCCATCAACAATGACATGAGTATTGTAACCACTCAATGTCTGACCCTCGATACCGGCAACGACGACTCCCAATTCCTCGGGTTCTTCGGCAAGAACAAACGCGGGAACCACGAGACTAATTTGTGTATTCTTATAAGTCTCGCCCCAAACCTCAAAATCACCGGCGATCTCACTGGCAACCGCTAGTTCTTCGGATGCCAGAATCGGCACGTCTACTGGCTTCATAGCATCCAGCAAAAGATGACTGAGATCTTTGCGTTGAGGCATCATTTGAGCTTCGACGAGACCACCTTTATCAATCGGAACAACATCATCTTCTTCAACAACGTTCAGGAATGGCGGATTGGTTGCATCACCGGCAAAAAACCGAAGACGCATATTGGGATAAATAAAATGCGGGTTGCGGATTTCCGGATTCAAAGCCCACAGTTTCGGCCAATAATCCGGTTCATCAATCAATTGATCGCAGATGTCATACAAAGTGTCGCCGGTCTCGACCACATACTCTTCCGGAGCTTCGCCATAAGCGAGGTCTTTAAGCGATCCAGGCACGTAAGGTGCGCCGGCAAATTCATTAGGCGCCGGCAAGTCAGGGGCCAGCGGCGCCTTATCCATCGGTGGAAACGATGGCTGTGGTGCCGACGGTTGGGGCTCTGCTATCTCTACCGCTGTCGCGGTCGCAGCGTCTTCTTGAAGCACGGGAATGTTTTCGATTGGCTGTGGTGTCGCCGGAAGTTCTGGCACGACATTAGTCACCTGATTGCGAGCTTGTGGCATTTGCGTATTAGTCGACGGATTGTTGGCCTTGGTGTTATTAACTTCCTCAACATCAGAAGCCGGCGCGTTCAGCTCCGCATTGTTCAGTTCAAATGCGGAGTTACCTGTTTGAGCAAACGCAATGTCTGAACGCACAGCAACACAAAAGCAACTTAGTGTCATTGCACTAACATAAGACGCTAACTTTAGCCTGGTGTGCATTAGAGGGTTTTCCCCATATTACTAATTTCCATTTTGGCCATTTCCGCGACGTCCTCATTAGGATAGTCGCTGATAATGCGGCGCAGACGTTGTAGCGACTTTTCGCGCATGCCTATTTGCGTCTCTACGCGCGCCAAATAAAAATGCGCTCGCACCACCCATGGACTTACCGGATACTCGCGAAGAAAACTCTCAAAATTCTGTTGCGCCGCGTTAACTTCTTTGAGGTTCAACCATGACAACGCAATCCAGAACTGATGACTGCCGTTTTGATCGAGTTGTTTAAATTCCTTACCGATTGCCGAATATTCGGCGATAGCGCGTCCGTAACGTCCAGCCCGGAAGAAATCCTGAGCCGCAGCCATACGTTCTTCAAAAGACGAGTTATCTTCGGTGGCAGGCTTATCAAGTACGGCCACCGCTGGCGCTACCGTCCGCGCTTCTGCCGGAGATCCATCGGCGGCAGAATCCGCAACCGCCGGCTTGGAGGAGGACTCTCCCTTGCCACTGCTCGTCTTGGCTTTTGGTTTGACATCATCTTTCAACTCTTCGGGAATCAAACCAAGCAGCAGGCCCTTTTCGAGAACGCGCATACGCTCCCGCTGTCGATTGGTTTGCTCTTCGAGCGTATCGACCCGAGCCCAAAGCTTGGCTTGTTTGAGTTCAAGCTCTTCCATGTTCATACTTTTCACCCGCTGCTTGCCACCGACATCACCGGCTTTTGTCGAAGCGGCATCGCTGCTGGCATTTTCACCGCTATCAGTCGCGGTCTCCGTTGCCGCACCTTCGGTCGCGTTCTTTTCGGCATCCGTCGATTGGGAATCACTAGTCCACAACTGTGCCACCGTACTGCAACCGGCAAGTAGCAGCGAAACATAAAACACGTGAATCATGGTTTTCATCAGCAAGCTCCCTAAAAGACGCAGCCACACTAAATAGCGCTGGCCGTGGTCAACTGTTGCATGTATTGCCGGATGGAAACGCGCGCATCTTCCGGCAAGGATAAAAATTGCACGCCAAATTTATAAAATCTTTGCTCCAAATTGTTGCTTTCCGTACTCACTGCTTCTTTTATTTTCTTGACCCAACGCACCTCTGCCGGCAAGGCAATCGGTGGCCGCATCGGTAAGTATAACTTGGCGTTGTCATCCACTATCCCACTGCGAATACTGGTCAACGGCGCCGGGAAACGAGCAGTAGCGCAAAAGCCCCCTTCGCTCATATCAGCGATATACAGCCAATTCGCCTGGTCGGCGAAATGCGAAAAAATCGGCGGGCTAGCCAGATCATTCACGGAGGCACTCCAGCAGCTGAATTTAACAAACGAAGTAAAATCCGGGGTCGCGACAAAACGCGCGTTCTTGCGTCGCTCGATGCTAATCAGACAATTGGGGACAGTCACCAGGATGCTGTTCTTCTGTCGCGCTATAATTGTGGTATCAAAGACCACCTGGGTCGCCATGCCAACGAATTCGACCCGAACCGTTTTACGACCCTCAAGAAAGCCCATCCCTTTCTCGGAGATATTGCTAAGACGCATCGAACCAAGGGGGCCTTCGCTGAGTATATTGGTGGCGCGGCCACGAACAGCGAGAGACCTGGAATCACCGGCTCGGATCAATACCTGTAGACTCGCTTGACAAATACGCGCGAGAATCCGATTGATCCGATTCGGATTGATAATTTTCAACTCGTTGTCGACTTGCTCGGCCATGCCCACCCGGGAGAAGATCGTGCTCGACGCTGGCGCACGCCTCGCAGATTACGAACACGAAACACAACCAAAATGCATATAGAAACTCAGTATCGCGTAAATTATTCTGAAACAGACCGGTAAGCACCACTGCCGGAATTAACATCAAGATCGCTTTGACTTTGGTTCTCGTCGCCGCCCGATACAAAGATACCGAAAAACCGCCAAGCCACACTAATAGGCTCATGAAGCCGATGAGCCCTGAATCCGCAAGCGTTTGCAGAAAGATATTATGCGCGGGGAATTTGTGCTCAATACTAGTGTAACCATTGGCTACGTAATAGTCTAGGCGCACAGCTTCGGTTGCTCCAAAGCCCGCACCGGCAAACAAGTGATCAACAAAAATCTGCCAATGTACGTGCCAAAACGCCAACCTAGGAAAGCGATCGATCAACGGTGCATCGCTAATCATGATTTCCCGCACCCGACCCAATAACGATGCTTCAAAATACAAGAAAACCGCAAAAAGAACGCTACCGAGCAATATTAGCCGCCACTTAGCCAAAACCTGACGATAACTGGCGACAGACACCAGCAACAATGCTACCAGGAACGGCCAGCGCGAACCGGAAATCGCCAAAGCAAAAAGCAGCAACCACAAACACGACCAATATTGCAAACGCGCCCGGCCATCGCGGGTACTGAGCGCCGCTCCCGACAGCATCAATACACAACACAGCACCACATTATAAGCGAACGACAACGGATGCCCCATGAACCCCGACAGTCGGTAGACACCATAGGCAAAACGGTTATCGGGAAGCATCGCGTCAAAACCATGCACCCAATCAATGCCGGTATAACGTTGCACCAACAGGTACAGCAGATAAACAAAAACATAGATAAAAAAAACGCGCATCACGATCGGCATACGAAAGCCATACGCATAAACCTTGGCAACCGCAAAAATCAAAACCAGACCAAGCACACCCTGTTTAGCGATCAAATGATACGATTCTGATACAGCTGCTCGCAGTTGTTCGCTTTCACCCACCGTAACGTAAGCAATAACCGCAGCTAACGCCGTCATGAATATGTGAATACAAGTCGCGACAACTATCGGACGAAAACATTCATCCGTGACTTTTGAATTGGTCTGGGATGCCAATGCCTGGGGCGTCGCGCGCTCACCCCAAAGCCGCCACAACCACCAGAAGAGCAAAAACGTGGCGGCCATATACTGCACGGTTACCGGCAAAAGTAAGGCCATCATTGCCAAGATCAGCAGTTTCTTCATCGCCATATCAACTAACAAAAGGTATAAAAAGAAGCATGTCGCCAGCAATTACTTAGGAATGAAAGTGGCTATAACTGCATTACGTTACTTAATTTTGACTCTGCTTGCACTAAATTTCACCCACGCATACGGGCATGAATATGTAAGTTCAAAGCCGTTCGTCTCAGGAGAGCCGGCTTTTGCAAAAAACAGTTGGTACATCGAAGCTAATCAAAATCGCCCGTTGCTACATACCAATAACCGTTTCTTACCGGGCAAGCCGACGTATATGGTTGGTTTCCGTTACTTTTATGATCCCAACTGGATCATGGGCGTCTCCTTGGGTTTCCGTAGTCTGCACGAAAATACACCCGAGCAAACCGAGCTATCATATTTTTCTTTCGGACATGAGACACTAAGAGTCATTCGTCTGTATCATCCCACGTATTTGCTGGTCGGCGCCCGTTTCTCTTACATGATGCCGGCAACCAAAAGTAGTTTGCCCATCTCGCGTTATTCAAAATATGAAACAGAAGTAGGCGCCGGCCTGGTTGTGATGTTATCTCATCATCTCGGCCGAAGATTCAGTCTGCACGTGCGCACGGACCGCTGGCGCGGGACCAAGACCAACGAGTTACATGCCCTGGAGACGGCCGCCGGCCTGACTTACAGAATGCATTGACGGCAGCTCGGGAGGTGAATCTGCCATGCGCTTACACGCCCTGCTTATCGATGATGAACCCGATGTCGCCATGGCACTCAGCTTTCTGCTGGAGCCCGATTGGCAAGTACACATCTGCACGGATCCCAAAGACGCTGTGCGCCTGGTTAAACAAGAAAAATTCGATATCATCATTACCGACTTATTGATGCCACATGCCTCAGGACACGAGGTACTTGCCGCCGCACAGACACGGGCAAATCCGCCGCCGGTTGTAATCAGCACCGGCCTCAGCATCACTGACCTGCAAGTTCAAGCACTGGTAAGCAAGGGCGCCGCCGCAGTCATCCAAAAACCATTCCTGCAGTTTGACAAAATCAAAGAACAACTGACAACTCTGGCGAAGAAATACGCACAGGCAAATACTTAAAGCTGAGTCAGAAAATCCGTATCACCGCAGCGCGGCAATCTGAAGGTTGCCCCCCAACCAAAGCGCTTGCTCGGCCAGAGCTTGGCTAGTCCAAACTGCTTGGCATATGGGATATTGGAATCAGTCGAGCGAAAATCAATGCCGCTGGCATAGATATAAACATCTTCATGCACCAGGATACGATCAACGTGCGCTATCGGTTCGGAGGGATCGGCAACCGCGGCAAAAATCTGATTGTCATGAGTGGCGGTAAAACACTCCGAATCAATATTGCAGGTACCGCGCGAAACATCTTTTAAAGCCAAGCTACTCAAAAAATCACTGATTCGTGGTGCATTCGGATCACCAGGCAAATAACCGGCAACAATCACCCGTTTCGGACAAGCACGATTCTTGCGCAAATGTTCGACGATCACATCCCGCAAAAACGTGTACCAGAGCAAATTCTCGTACGATTTTTGCGGCATCTGCACATTAAACAACGAAATCAACTGGCCTTCAGCTTCGATAGCGGTAAGCATGACATGCCCATCGTTACCGATCGACCAATATGTTCGTTGCTTGCCGGCGTCTTCGCGAAACTGACCGAGTTTAAGCGGCGAACCAACCGCGACACCCAACAACTCGGTCTCGCCAGTATCGCTGTATTGATTGGTGGGGACCGTCATCCAGTCATAACCAAACAATGCTCCCGCGTTCAGAATACTCTGATCGTATTCCGAAGGACTTTGCTCCCGCTCCATCATTTCCTGAACGATAAAAATATCAGGCTTGGATTGTCGCAGCTCAGCATCAATCAGACCGAGCCGAAAACGCCGCAAGATCCAATCACCCTGCCAGGCAACCTTGGCATTCGAGCCGATTTGGCGCTGATTAAATAAATTTAAGGTTTTGACGGTAATCGTTCGATCATCGTAATAGGAGCCCAAACCGAGCCAGGCGGCTACACAACCATTCAACGACGACGCTAACAAAGCCGCGAGAAAAGCCAGCAAATAAGAACGCACAACCATGAGCGACCGTTAACAGCCTAGGTATCGTGAAATCACCAATCGTTGAATCTCGCTTGTACCCTCGCCTATACGCAGCAGCGCCGCATCGCGATAAAATCTTTCGATGGGATACTCTTTCATTAAACCATATCCGCCGAAAGTTTGCTGGCCTTCGCGCGCACAAAACTCGGCGACTTCTGAACAATAGAGTTTCGCCATCGCCGCTACTTTGCCAAACGGCAGATGATTCTGCTTAAGCCAACATGCCTTGTAAAGTAGTGACTCCGCGGCTTCTACACGCGTAGCCATCTCCGCCAACTTAAATGCGATCGCCTGGTGCTTCGTTAGCGGCACGCCAAAGGTAACCCGCTCTTTGGCATATTTTAACGTCATTTCCAACGCACCTTTGGCCAAGCCCAAACCCATGGCGCCGATCGACAAACGGCCGTTATCTAAAGTCTCCATCATGATCTTGAAGCCCTGACCCTTTTGTCCAAGCATCATCGATTCCGGAACGCGCACCTGATCAAAATACAATTCGCCGGTATTGGACGAACGCCACATCATTTTGCCCTTCATGGCACGGCGCGTTAGACCTTTAGCATCAGCGGGAACCAGAAAGCACGAGAGCTCGGCCCGACCGTCGGATTTACGGCCGCTCACTGCTTGCACCGTGATACCCGCGGTGATTTCGCAAGCACTGTTGGTAATCCAAATCTTGCTGCCGTTGATCACCCACTCTTTGTTGGCGGCGTCGTAGGTAGCGGTCGTTTTGCTGGCCTGCGCATCACTACCAGCGCCCGCTTCAGTCAAACCAAAAGCCCACATGGCTTCGCCGGTACATAATCCCGGCAAAAACTTTTTCTTCTGCTCCTCAGTACCGTAATAATACAATGGACCGGCGCCCAAGCTGTTATGCGCCGCGATGGTGGCGGCCTGCGAGCCATCCACGCGCGCTAATTCCTCGACGGCGACGATATAAGACAAATAGTCCATACCCTGGCCGCCGTATTTTTCGCTGACAATAGTGCCGAACAAACCAAGATCACCCATCGCTTTGGTTAACTCGGTCGAAAACTCTTCTTTTTCATCCAAGGCATGCGCACGCGGAGCAATTTCTTTCTCGGCAAATCCACGAACCGTTTGTCGCAGAATAGCCAGCTCTTCGGAATCAGAAAATTCGTATGCCATTACTACCTCGTGAGTTTGAACTAAGACTCATCGGAGTCATCCAGATCCAGTTCGCGAACACGTCCTTCGCGACCGGTCTCGCCAGACAAGATACCTAAAAATGAACGATACCTCCACGCCGCAATATGACCAAGGTCAACGGCTTCGCGAACCGCACAATCCGGCTGATCCACATGCTGACACTCTCTAAATTTGCAACGCCCCAGATAAGGACGAAAATCGCGAAAACAATGCGTCAACTGAATAGCGTCGATTTCACCAATCGCAAAACTTCGCACACCCGGCGTATCCACAACGTAACCACCAACACCCAGGCGCAGCAAGCTGGCAAACGTCGTGGTATGGCGACCCTTATAAAAGATATCGGACTCGGGCTCGACCATTTGCTCCAGCTCCGGACGAAGATGATTAACTAGCGATGATTTACCAACACCGGAATGCCCCATGACCAGATTGATATGGCGATGCATGCTCTCGACAATGCGCTGGAATTGCGGGTCCTCGGTGACACCCTCACCGTTAAGCTGCAAACTATAAACCGGATAACCGATGCTACGATAATTTTCGATACGACGAGCGCAATCATCAACGAACTCCTGGTCGGCGGTCGCCAGCAAATCGCTCTTATTAAGAACAATCGAAGCTGGTATGCCCTGGTACTCAGCCATTACCAGACATCGATCAATCAAGCCCCACCTTACCTTCGGCGCCAGATAACTGGCGACGACCAGCATGTGATCGACATTACTGGCAAGCACGTGCATCCGTTCGGCATGACCTGGATCCAAACGAGCTATCGTAGAGTTGCGAGGTGTACGATGAAGGATCGCACACTGCGGCAGATCCTCGCGCGTTTGCCTCTCGCTCTCATCGGCTGGACGACATAAAACGCGATCACCGACACAAACAAAGTTACGCTCACCGCGTTCACCAACCAAAAACTTACGCGCCACTGTCGCCAGCCAGACATCGCGCGTATTGATCTGGAGCGGAATCTCCTCGACAGAGACAAACGCATAACGTTTGTGAACCTCTACCACCCGCGCCTTAAATAATCCCTCGCCCTCAATAGTTGACCATTCGCTCTCGGGTAGCTCAAAATCCTCGGCGCGATCGCTATATTTTTTACGGGCTCTGCTTTTGCGAATTTTACCGACCTTTTCCAAATGATCGGTGTTTTGCCCTTCACGATAACGCCACTTAGCCATCGCTTAACCTTTAGTCGTAACGGCAGTGCGGGCAATGCTTTGCTGAATATCAGAACTAAGCAATTTGGTGAGTTTTGCCGACAGTTCGCAGACGCGGGCACGCGCGGTCAACATGCCATCCTCGTTGATTTCGACATAGCCCATGGTTCTCAGCATATCCACATAGCTCTTGTACAAGCTGCGATCATAATATTCGGTGTCATTGACACCGCCCAAGATGGACATACGCTGCGCCAACTGCTGACAAGCGGCCTCAAAAACCTCGCGCTGGATCGGCTGCGATTTTTGAAACTGCTGACACATCAGCACCGCCGAAATACTGTAACGTTCAAAAACATGCCCCAACGCCCGCCCGATTAAACGCAGTGTGATAAACGCATCGCTCGCGACATCAGGTCGCATCAGCGAGCCAAACTCATCGCGTGTCAGCAAACCACAATCGACAAAGGCATCCACATGATCCTCAACAGCCGTATGGATATCATCAGTCTCATAGCACAGGAATAACTCTTCACGCAGGAACGGATAAATCTCCCGTGTACCGGCAACAATCTCGGTCAACGTCAGAACTTCATTATATTGAAAGAAACTGGCGATCAGCGACGGCAACGCAAAAAGATGCAAAATATTATTGCGATAATACGACATAACGATGCCGTCGACTTCGCCAAGATAGATCACATCACCAGTCGGATGCGCAAACCGGGAGACCGGCGAGACACGTTCACAAGCAGCGATCATCTCTTTGCCGGAAAGTCGCGGATAAACAACGTGAGGACTGTAAGCAATTTGGCGCAGAACTTTGACAATAAGTTCAATCGATTTGATGAAATCTTCTTCCGCCATCGCCCGCTGCGGATTAGCCAAAAGCAATGACGCGACTAAAGCGACCGGATTCACCACTGCCGTTGCATTGATGCGCCGCATAACTTCGCGCGAGAGCTTGGCGACCACGCTATTCATCCAAGTCGGCTTCAACTCACTGGCGACATCATAGTTGCGCCAATCCGGTTGATGCTGATCGAGGAATTTTGACAACCATAACGGCTCAGAGAATCCCAGGTAAGCGCGTCCAAACGGCGTCTTCAACAATTTACGCGCACCGATCAACTGCCCTGCCGACTCCTTGGTTTTCGCCGTACCACGCAGCTCCTTTAAGTAACTTTGGATTTCGACGACGCGATCATAAGCGATATACACCGGCAGAATCGCGTAGTCACGGCGCGGATCGCGCAAATAACTATGCATGATCATCGACAGCATCCCGGTTTTCGGATCGAGCAGACGCCCGGTCCGGCTTCGCCCGCCTTCCGGATAGAAAGTCATCGGGTAGCCTTTGGTCAGCAGATAATGCATGTACTCATTGAAAGCCGTTGTGTACAGGCGATTGCCCTTGAAACTGCGCCGCAGAAAAAACGCGCCGCCCCGACGCAATAACGGTCCGACCGGCCAAAAATTCAGATTAATTCCGGCACCCGTATGCGGCACCGTCAGACCACGATAGTACATAACATAACCCAGCAGCAGGTAATCAAAGTGACTACGATGACTCGCCGCGCAAATAACTTCGCCGCGATCTGCGCACTGTTGCAAACGCGCATCGTGCTCAATAACCAGACCATCGAATTTTTTGTTCCACAACCAGCTAAGCAGCAGATCCAAAAAGCGAATAGCCGCATGCGTTTGCGCGGATGACATCTCGCGAAAATAATGCCGCGCCTTGGCTTCGACCTTATCGCGCTTGCTACCTTTTGCTCGCATCTCGGCATCGATCGCCGCCTGCATGGGACGCGAGGCGATCAGAGTCTCAAGCACGCGTGCGCGATCGTAAAGCTTCGGCCCGAGGATGACGTTGCGTTGCGTACGAAAGTGAACGCGTAAAATGCGCCGCAGCTTGCGCGCGGTCTCCTGCGCGCCGGCACCCTCGGCGACCAACTCCCGCAACCAAATCTTATCGCCGAAACGCACAAGAACGTTTTGTCCCTGCGCCAGGATAATAAATAATTTTTGTAATATGCCGGCATGTTCATCGTCGGGGAAAAGCAATTTGAACCACGAACGTTCATCACGCCCTGGGTTGCGACCCCAGATAATGGAAACCGGTACGATCTGAACATTAAAATTCGGATCTTCTTCCAACTTACGGATTAATTTCACCAGCGGTGGCGGCGGCTCTTTGCGTACGCGACGCGGCGCCCATAAACCAAGCGTGCCAAGATACATATAAGCAGCGTCGTTGGGAGTCAGCAGCGACTTGATCGCTTTGCGCGGCTGCGCCAAACCGTAACGCGCACACTCTTCGTCCAATATCAGCAGATCGCTGTAGGACTTGCGTGGCAGAACATAAATGATCGGCGCGTCGTCGGTTAATTGAATATTATGCCGAGGGTCTTTAGGTAAGACGTTCGCTTTAATCCACCAGTAAAGTATCCGCCCTAAGCGCCAGAACAACCGCATATTAATCCAACATAATAAGCAAAAGCCATGACATCACTGGCTGCTGAATTCCAAATTATCCAACAAACGCACATCACCCAACATCGCGGCGGCCAGCGCTACGGCGGGAGCATCAATCATATCACCAAATTCACTGAGATCCTGCTGACGACGAATAGCGATATAGTCCAACGTAAATCCCTTGGCGTCGGCAAGCATCTGCTCAAAAATCCGCACGAGTTCGCCCGAACGCCGCTCGCCAGCCGCAAACTTGCTCTGCACGGCCTGAAGGGCTTTGCTCAACCCCACTGCCTGCTGCCGCGCCTCGGAATCCAAATAGCGATTGCGACTGCTCATTGCCAAGCCGTCAGCTTCGCGCACGGTATCGAGTCCGACAATGGTAACGGGCATACATAGATCAAGCACCATGCGCTCAATCAAGCGCCACTGTTGGTAGTCTTTCTTGCCGAATACCGCCATGTGTGGCTGCACGATATTAAGCAATTTATTCACTACGGTTAACACGCCCTCAAAATGTCCAGGTCGCGAGCGACCGCATAAATCACCAGCCATGGCGATATTACCAACCCGCGTATGAAAATTCTCCGGATACATATCAGCGGCGGTCGGCAAAAATAACGCGGCGACTCCCGCTTGCTGCAACAAGGCAACGTCGTCTTTCAACGGTCGCGGATATTTGGCGAAATCTTCTCGTGGCCCAAACTGCAAAGGGTTCACAAAAATGCTTACGACCACATACTCGGCCAACGTCGCCGCGTGCTTCACCAACGCCAGATGACCGGCATGCAATGCCCCCATCGTCGGTACAAACGCAACGCGCTTGCCGTCGTGTCGCCAGCTGGCAGCCACCGAACGCATCTCATCTGGCTTAATCAAAATACGGAGATCATCAGTCATTCTCTAGGGATATCCGGGCTAACCGGAGGGCGCAATAGAAAAGGGTATGGATGGAAAGAACAAACGGCGCGCGGGCAGGCCCGCCAGTGGCGGTTACGCGCACGAATACCAGGACGATGTGTGAGGCTGATAGGTAAGAAGATACTGAAACTGCCCTCTTGGCAATTTGGTCCATCCTGGACCTGCACGCTTCCCATGATCTGACGATCATGCCTTCGTCTTCGCAGGGGACATCAACCGCCCCCAGCCTACCGAGTCTCCACTAGGTTGAAACAACCTGTACTTCAGGGTTCGGTAAAAAGACCAAAAACTTTAATCATGTCAGGAGGAAATGACTTTGGTGAAAAGCTAAAAACTAAAGATTTGCCTTGGTTTTTTCGGGAGCTGCCGCGAAGCTCAAGCGCCGCACCCGCCCATTGCTGCCAAGACTGCCAAGCGGCCGACCATTGAAGCTCACCCCAACCGCGGCAGCATTGAAAATCAAAAGCTCGGCATGATCCTGAAATTTATAGGTATAAGTGCGCGGCTCCAGCTCGTGTGTTTCCACGCCCTGCTTATCCAACTTAACGCGAACGCGAACCGGCGTTTTGACGACAATTTCTACGACCTGTTCACCATCACCAGCTGCCTCTGCAACAGCGACTACAGGTGGCGCTGCCGCAACCGGTGGCTCAACGGGTTCCGCAGGCGCAGGTTTGGGTGCTTCTCTTGGCTGCGTTACGTCGGCAATGATCGCGAGATTCTCGGCCTCGACCAGTTCCGCCGCCAACTCGCTAGCGGCACTGGCATTCTCAGCATTTATCACTGCGGTGTCCGTCGTCGTTGTCGTGTCAGCTGTCTCCGTCGCGGCATCCGGCAAAGGCGTGGACGCCGTGACTTCGGGGATATCAGCGGTGGCTGACGCCGGCGTCTCAGCAACCATTTCTTCCACTCGCGATTGATCATCTTGTTGCCGCGCCCAGAACCAAACACCGATCACCGCCACGCCAACGATTAAAGCGATCTGCTGCATCCTGGATAAGCGAGATCTGATGACGGCGGCGCCTGAATCGTCTTTGTCTTTAATCGTCGGGGCCGCAACGCTGGGAGCTGCAACCGTTGCCTCAGGCTCCACCACCACGGGCGGCGGCTGCAGAGCACGCTCAAAGTCGGCGATAAATTTCACCGAATCCACGCCATAGGCTCGGCAGACATTACGAATAAAGCCGCGAACGAAGACATCCGCAGGCAAATCCGCCATCTTGCCAGCCTCAAGCGCATAAATATAAGGAATGGAAATCCGGGTTAATAAGGCAACTTGCTCAGCGGAATAACCCGCTTGTTCGCGACAGGCTTTAAGCTGTTGCCCAAAATCAACGACGCCATAGGGTACGGGCGCATCGCCGCTTACGTTGGTATCCGTCTTCTGATTTTCGCTGCTCACCGGAACTCTCTCACATGACCCAGATTAAGACTAAACTATACACAGCTTCTTCTGTTACAATAGGGCAAAATACCAGCAACTGATAGTTTTTTTCGCAAAGAAAGAACTTCTAACCGTCGGCCATTTTGGGGTTTATCATGACTACCTATCGTACATCGCTTGCCACAGTCGTTGCGATTAGCTGCTTTTGGTTTATCTCCGCCTGTCAAACCACCACCAAGCCGACCAGCAAAACCAACGCTGAAATCCTCGACACGCAAAAATCGATGATCATGAGCTATCTGGATGCCGCGGAAGCCAAGCGCGCTCATGCGGAGTTGCGGCCGTTGATCATGAAGCACCCAAAAGACGCGGATTTGCAGAATCTCATGGGTTTGACGCAGTTGGCCCTGGATAACAAAGCCAGAGCGGTCACGCATTTTCGCAATGCTTACAAATTGAATGGTTCCCCCGCTTCGGGTCTTAATCTTAGTTCATCACTCATCGATACCGGCAAGTACAAGGAAGCTGAGAAAATTCTCGGCGAAGTGAAAAAGCGCGGTCTCGAAGCCTATCCCTATCCGGAACGACTAGAACATAATCTCGGCTATGCCGCCGAGATGCGCAAGAACCTCAAGCAAGCGGAAAAACACTATGTCACCGCGCTTGAAGAAAACCCCGGTTTCTATCTGTCTTTGATCCGCCTCGCCGGGATTTATGAACGTACGAACCGGCAAAGTCAGGCCATGACTAAGTACGAGATGGCGAGAGTTTCCTGCAAAGTCTGCTTTGATCCGATCAAAGCGTTGTTCCGCATACATCTCCAAGAAAATCGCCGCGCGCAGGCGACAGCGTTGCTGAAGGAATTTATTAAAACCGACAAGATCAGCGCGCTGGATAAAAAACAAGCGGAGCAAACCCTGAATAAATTAGATGGCGGTAATCGCCAGGATATCCTTGACCAAAAGGTCCGCTAACCGCTACCTTCGCTGTTACACCATAGAAGGCCTTTTGGATGAAACGTTTTCGACTGTCTCTCATGCTCATCAGCGCCGCGCTGTGTGGTCAAGCTTCGCTATTAGCGCAAGCACCGGCGCCTGCGACTCCCGCACCGGCTGTTCCCGACCTGGGGGATCGCTATAAGGCTCTCGAGACTTTGGCGCGTGGCCTTTATTATCTGGAATCCATGTATGTGGATCCGACGAAAGTTCAACAAGAGCAGATGATTCAATACGCTCTGAAGGGCGTCGTGGAGAAACTTGATCCACATACAATGCTGATGCCCAAAAAAGCCTTTGAACAGCTCACGATCGATACCCAAGGTAAATTCGGTGGCGTCGGCATCATTGTGTCGCAGGAGCGCGGCAAGCTCATCGTGGTTTCGCCCATCGAAGACACACCGGCGGATCGCGCTGGCGTCAAAAGTGGCGATGAGATTATCGCCATCGACGGCGTGCTTTTGGAAAAACTCAAAAGCAACGACGCCGTCGACAAAATGCGCGGCGCACCCGGCTCCATTCTGAAATTGTCCATTCGCCGTAAGGACACACCGGACGTACTCAACTTCTCGCTCAAACGCGAGGTGATCAAAGTCAAATCCGTACGCGTCCAGGATTTGAACGATGGGTTTGTTTATGCACGCATCACGAGTTTTCAGGAGAACACCGCTACCGAATTAAACGCGGGACTCAAAAAACGCGGCGATAAAGTCAAAGGTCTCATTTTGGATATGCGCGACAACCCCGGCGGATTGCTCGATCAAGCTGTTCAAGTATGTGACATGTTTATTGAGAGCGGGCTGATTGTCTCGACCGTAGGACGTGACAAAGATCGCATGGAACGTGAGTACGCACACAAACGCGATACGCTTCCCAACTTTCCCATCGTCGTGCTGGTCAACGGCGGCTCGGCGAGTGCTTCTGAAATTGTTGCCGGCGCCTTGCAGGATCATGAGCGCGCGCTGATTATCGGTACGACGACTTTTGGCAAGGGCTCGGTCCAAACGGTAGTTTCACTGCCAGACGGCAGTGGCCTCAAGTTAACCGTTGCCCGTTACTACACGCCCAAGGATCGCTCTATTCAAGCTAAAGGCATCACGCCAGATATCGTGGTGTTGCCAAGCAACACCGAGAATGAAACCGCCTCGACCGATAAAACCAAGACCGATGACAAAGAAAAAGGCAAAAGCAAAGCCAGCAAAAAAGAATCCGATCTCGACGGCCACATTGAAGCTCAGGACCTCAGCGATATTGCTAAGGAAAAGGGCATCGAGCATGACATCCAGTCGTGGTCGGAGCCGATGCGAAAAGACAATCAACTCGTTACCGCCTATACCTATTTGAAAGGCTGGTCGCGATTCGACAAAAAACCCTCGCCCCGTCAGAGAACTCCTGATAAAGCCGGGACAACGGGCAATTCCGAGAAAAATAAAAAATAATTGCTAAATAACGGTACTACTCAAATATGACCTGCTGGCGAGAACAACTCAGCTCAGTGCAAAAACCCTATCAATATGTGGGGCGGGAAGAAAATACCTATAACAAGGATTTTGCGGCCGCAAGCGTACGCTTTTGCCTGGCCTTCCCGGATGCCTATGAAATCGGCACCGCCAACCTGGGAATGCAGATCATCTATCATACACTGAATGAACAACCCGATTTCATGGCGGATCGGGCATTCGCTCCCCTCGAAGATATGGGGGCGCTTCTCAAAAAAACCGGCGAGCCGCTGAGCGCACGCGAAAGCAATCAACCTTTGCACGCCTTTGATTGCATCGGTTTCTCGTTGCAATACGAGCTGTGCTACACCAACGTCCTCTACATGCTCGATCTCGCGCATATTCCCTTGCTGGCCAAAGACCGGCGCGAGTCTGATCCGCTGATCTGCGCCGGCGGTCCGTGCGTGTTCAATGTCGAACCCATCGCTGATTTTTTGGATTTCGCGGTTTTGGGCGAAGGCGAAGAAGTCGTGTTGGAAGTTGGCGACTGCATAGCGGCCGGGCGTGCTGCCAGCAAAACGCGCGCACAGATTTTATTTGATCTGTCACAAATCAAAGGCATCTATGTTCCTGGTTATTTCACTCCGGTCTATGACGACCAGAAGCGTTTTGTGAAATTAAAGCGTGGCCTTCTCGCGCCACGTTTGATTGAACGACGCATTGTCGCTGACCTCGATAAGGTTGCCTATCCGACGGCACCGGTCACGCCGGCGATTAAACCGGTACACGAACGGGTTTCCGTAGAAATTCAACGCGGCTGTACGCGTTCATGCCGCTTTTGTCAGGCCGGCTATGTCTATCGTCCGCGCCGCGAGCGCAATCCGCAAAAAGTCGTTCAGCTGATCGAAGAGAGCATCAAGAATACCGGCATTTACGAAGTCGGTCTGTTAAGTCTGTCGTCCGCGGATTACAGCCATCTGCATCCGGTCATGAAAGCTTTGATGGATCGTTATCGCAAAGAACATTTAAGTATCAGCCTGCCATCGACGCGACTGGAAGCACTGCAGGTTGAGTATCTCGACGTACTCAAAGAAGAACGGCGCGCTGGTTTTACGATCGCGCCCGAAGCAGGTTCGCAACGGATGCGCGAAGTCATCAATAAAAATTTCACTGAACAAGAAATTATCGATACCGTCAAAATGCTATTCAGCAATGGCTGGCAGCACGTAAAAATGTATTTCATGATCGGCCTGCCAACCGAAACCGACGACGATGTCATTGCTATCGCCGATATCGGCAACACTGTTTTTCGCGCCACCAGTCATCTTCCGGGCAAAAAACAAATCACCATCTCGGTCTCGAACTTCGTGCCCAAACCGCATACACCGTTTCAATGGCATGAGCAGATTTCCCATCAGGAAATTTTCCGCAAGCAACGTCTGATCCGTCAGCACATCCGCTTCCCCAAAAACATTACGCTGCGCACGCATAACGCTGACAATAGCTGGGTCGAGGGCATCGTCGCGCGCGGCTCGCGCCTGGCCGGCAAGCTGATTCTGCGCGCCTATGAGCTTGGCGCCAAATTCGACTGCTGGCAGGAAAAATTGAATCTGAACATCTGGCGCACCGCGATCACGCAACTGGAAGCCGAACTCGGCATCAATCTCGCCGAAGAAGGCATGCGCGGCCGTGATTTTGACGAACGTTTGCCTTGGCATCGTCTTTATTCCGGCATTCATCCCAAGTTTTTTAAGAACGAATTCACCAAAGCCACGATCGGCATGGCAACCGAGGATTGCTCCTTTGATTCTTGTCATGCTTGTGGTCTTTGCAACGACCATACTGGTGTCGCACCCATCGTCAACAAAACCCCCGTGCCCGTGGCATTCACCAAGCCTCATGATGATGAAACGCGCGCGCCGATCTATGGACCACCGCGACAACGACGCCTACGTTTTCAGTATCAAAAACATGGCAGCGGCGTTTATATCTCCACCATTGATTTGCAAGGGGCTTTGATACGCGCCTTTATGCGTGCTGACATCGGCGTGCTTTTCGACAATGCAATTCATTCACGCCCCAAACTTTCTATGGGTCCGGCGCTACCGGTCGGCGTCAGTTCCAATTGCGAGATATTTGATATCTATCTGGGAACAAATTTAAGTTGTCGCGAACTCATCCACCAGATCAATCAATTTTTACCAATAGAAATCCAGCTGCTGACCGCACAGGATTTGACTCCTGAGGAACCAACCATCAGCGAACTCATCAAGAGCCAGACTTTCCGTGCGCAACTGAAATCGGAAGTCGCCGACTTGAATGTTCTGCGCAACAAAATCGCGGAAATCAATGCCAGCGAATCATTTTTGATTCAACGCAGCCGCAAAGACAAAAGTGGGAATGAACGCCATTCAACGATCGATCTACGCACTCATATCAAAACGATCCGGCTTCACCCATCCGATGATGGACCACAACTGGAGTACACCATAGCCGCGCAAAACGGTCAGACACTGACGCCCTTCCTGCTGATCGAGGCGCTGCTTCCTGTGGGCTTTGATTCCCGCACCGTTCCGGTGCAGAAGCTTGGCTTCGCGAGTCATTAGTCATTTTCACAACTTCTGATAATTTCCTCAATCAAGTCGGATGTAGAAGCCAACGCATATCAAGCGAGCGGCAATTATTCCGATAAAAGAACGTCATTTCCTCTTTATTGCCAGGGACTGGACCGACATGGTTTGTCGCACCTATCTTCATATTTTGCTTGCTGCAAGCTACGTGCTTTTGTCTGGCTGCTCAAAAGAACAGAATTTATTCGGCAGCTCGCCATCCAACCGCCGCAATCAACAAGCGGCGGAAGCAGCGACCCCAACCAGAACGACCACCATGACGCCTTTTAATTTCTCCGGCGGTGGAGGAGGCGGGGGCGGCAGCGCCGGCGGCGTTACAGCTCCACGCACCAGCTTGAATTGGACCTGGCAACGCACCTGCGACGAGCGCAAAACCTGCAACTACCGCGTCTGCTCAGCACCGGAAGAGCGCTGCTATCCATGCATTCCCGCCAAACCAGGTGCACCCATACCAGCATCATCACAAACACCGCCTTGGTCACAAGCCGGCTTCACCTGCTCGTTTGATTCCTGGGCGTGTCCTTACATTATTGATATGTGTGGCGAATTCCCACCAGCGCACATGGCACGGACATGTAAAAAGGTTTGCCGCGTCTGCGGCTGCTAAGACGCTATTTTAAAATCACGCTGGCAAGGCGCAAGGAGGAGTCGGACCGGAGTTTACATTGAGGTAAATGAGGATCCGGCGACGCCGCGGCAACGCAGTTAGCGTGATTTTAAAATAGTGTCTAAGATGCGAAGGTGTCGTAGGAGCGGAATACCACGACAAAGAACTTCTCGTGGCGAGCAGTAAACACTTTGCGATGGCGTGATTCACAAAACTTAACGTAGTTGCTGAAGGCGCGCTCGTTATCGAAGCACTTAACGATTTGTTTGCATTCCGGACAAACCATCATCGGGTTGTGGGCGGAATGTACCGCGATCGTATTCATACAACAAGCGAGGAGCTTGTCACCCTGTTCCGGAACACCAGAGCTCTGGGATGATACCTGCGTCAATGTTGATTTTTCAAATTCCACAAATAACCACGCCTTGCCTTTTAATCGTGAGGATCGTATTGCCAAAGCCGGCCTTTGGCAAGCTTTCAATCATGTTTGACTGCCAAAGCATCAGCCAACGCCTGGCCTAATTGTGCCTGTACATTGGCCATATTCACGGCCCCATCCCCGGCTTCGCGAGCCATGCTGGTCACGCCCCGAC
The DNA here is from genome assembly GCA_964652825.1 of uncultured Oligoflexales bacterium. Lineage (GTDB taxonomy): Bacteria > Bdellovibrionota_B > Oligoflexia > Oligoflexales > CAZZCU01 > CAZZCU01. The sequence goes on along the minus strand of CAZZCU010000006.1, from coordinate 62,805 downwards.
CGTTGATCCCACAAGGAACAATCTCGTCGAAAAGCCCGAGATCATTCGTAATATTGAGTGCCATCCCATGCATACTGGTCCGCTGTTTAATACGAACACCGATCGCGCAGATTTTACGCTTACCAACCCAAACCCCCGGATACTCAGCATCACGGTTGCCGGTGATATTCCATAAGTGCAAAGTTTTAATCACGGCGTTTTCGAGAGCTTGAATATAGGCACGTACATTTATCCGCAATCTACCTACTGGCAAAATCGGATAAACCACCAACTGCCCGGGCATGTGCGCCGTCACTTCGCCGCCACGTTCACAACGGGTGATTTCAATGCCACGGTCAGTAAAATATTCTGGCGCATATTTCAGGAAAGCCAAATCACTGTTCTTACCCAAAGTAAGGACGGACGGATGCTGCACAAAAAAAATCGTGCCCGGACTGTCGCCTCTCACGACTCGATCCAGTTCGGTTTCCTGCAAATGCAGCGCCTCCCCATACGGAAGCACGCCCATATCCAATAATTTTACTTGGGGCACACTCGTCATAATCGTATTCCGCTCATAAACCGAAAACACCCGGATCACCATTGCCCAATCTGATCAGACGCGGCGCACCTTCGGCAAGATCAATAATGGTTGATTCGTTACCGCTCACCTCGTCACCCAGATCCAAAATCAAATCGATACCATGACCAAAGTGCTCGCTGACCTGATAACCATGGATCATCACCTGACCATCCCACAAGGGGATGGACGTCGTCGCCAATGGCTTACCATAATGCTCCACCAATGCCAAAATCAGCGGACTATCCGGCACGCGGATACCGACTATCGGACGTTTGTCCTTGATTTGCCGCGGCAGGTTGCGATGTCGTGGTAAAAGCACGGTAAACGGACCGGGCCAGGCTTTCTTGAGGAATCGATAGGCGCTGTGATCAATATTCGCTACTTGCGCGGCCATCGAAATCGAACTGCACAGCAGACTAAACGGCTGTTCTTTGGGATGATGCGGCTTTAACCTGCGGATACGATCCAGGGCTTTCACACTAGCCGCGTCACAACCAAGGGCCCAGTTGACATCGGTTGGATAAGCCAACACGCCATTGTCCGCCAAAATCCGGCTCGCCCTGGCCAAATCCCGCTCATTGGGCGGATCAATATAAGTATAAAGGTGTTCTACCACGCTTTGCACACTCGCAAATTTTCCCAGGCTCGCCAATAAATCTATGCCCTTGACGGAGCTTAAGCAAGTCTCACCTGCTTCTATCGACCTGGACCCACAACACATGCGATAATAATAGCAAGCTATAGCTTAAACCACAGACTCTTCTTGGCTTTCAAACGATCCTCACTAACTACCCCATGGTTGTGACATGACCAGGTCGCGAACAATCGACAACTTCGAGCAGCGCCTAATCGATCTCGAGATCGCTTTGGAGCGCGAGTATAAAAATGGTTTTCTGACACAATCCGAACACCTGCAAAAACTAAAACGCCTGGAGCAGGCACGAGCGGAAATCGAAAAACTAATCATCCTGGGCAGCTTCGAGAATGATCGCGGTAACGGTGATAACGAATTAGGTATTCCGCAATTCGCTGTCCGTACCGACGGCGAGCAACAGCTATTCAAGAACTTCTTTGCGGAACGCCTCAAACTCGCAAGAAAACTCTACGATAAATTGCAACGCATCAACCAATGGAGCACCCAGGCCCTGTTGATGCAATGCCGGCCGTGGACGATGATTCTGCGTCTTTCCATTCTTCATCGTTCACTCCAGGAGCTTGAAAGGTTGCAATTGAAAGCCGGCAACCAGAACTTCCTCACGGACCGCCAAGTCAACAGCCTGGTCGAATCCATCCAAAAAACACTTAAGCATCGCAACATCGGCCCGAACCTGAACGGCCTGATCAGCATCTTTACCGAGATGGATCAGTGCGCGTCGCGAGTAGCGAAATTAAAAACCACCGTCTACCGCGAAGAGCAGATTGTTAATGAGATGAAACAATGGCTGCAGCAGCAGGAAAAAATCGCCAACAATCAGCCAAAAGCTCAGAAACCACCGGACATCGACGCCATCGCGGCGTTGGAGCGCGAACACGCGCCAGGCCCCTTGCACAAACTTATCAATGCCAAAGACCGTCTGGCACTGGCACGCAACTTCATTAAAACCTATCAGCAGCGCAAAACCGCCACGCAAACCGACGCGGACATGGCATCAACGCGCTTAGTGGGGTCGCGTGCGCATGGCGTCTAATCCGACATTCTGGGATGAACAACTACAAACCCTGCACACCGACATCGTTGAGCAATCAACGAATTTGATGCAGGTGAAAAATTTCGCTGACAAAGACGCCATCGAAGCCAAGCTGGCTTTGCTGCAATTTCAGAATTTCCTCGATCGTTGCGTTGAGCGCATCGAAGCCATGGCAGGCCGCAAAGGCGAGCTGCCAACACGTGAACGCACACTGTTGCACTGGGCACAAATCTACAGCGTCAAAGTCAGAACTTACTATGAAACCCAGGTACGCGCCTGGCTCAAACTGATGTGGCTGCGCCTGATTGAATCACGTCTGGCTACCGACCCCAAGCCCACGATTTCCATGCTCAGCGACGATCAGTTATTAAACTTGGCTACCAAACAACAACGCCTCGCTCAAACCGAGGATCAACTCAGCGATAAACTTCTGCACCTCAATATCGCCAAGCACGATATGCATCAACGCTATGACACCTTGATGACGATTAGCGCCAATCGTCAGGCGGCTGTGTGCATGCAGGCGCGACTTGGCAAAAATCCTGACGAAGCCGCCAGTAACCCGGTGCTGGTCAGCACGGGACTGTTGCTACGACGCCTGGCGCACCGAGTTTTTGCGCCGCGCGCCGAACTGATGGAGCTACAGACCTACGAGCGACAAATCGAAGAACAAAGCCACAGCGTCGTGGCCAAATGCCGCAGCCTGGCTCTGGATGTCTTGCGCCACCAATCAGCTCTACAACGTCAGAAGAACGATACCGCGCTTAAACAGGCGCTGACGGAAATCGACAACCTAGCCGGTAAAATCGACGAATTAACCACCTCCATCGGCTACGACCGCGGCAATCCTATCCCGAAAGTGGTGAAAAATATCGCCAATCAGGCTACAACTGTTGGTGAATAGAAACCGCCGCCGGAGGATGTCATGACCCAGTCGTTGCCGCTAACCAAACTGTCTAATGATGAACAGATGTTTGAGCAGGAAGTCACCAAGTTTGCGCGCACTCGCCTTGCTCCCAAAGTTCTGGAAATGGACGAAAGCGAAGAGTTTGATAAAGGCCTGCTCAAAGAAATGTTTGAGTTGGGTTTAATGGGCATCGAAGTCCCCAGCCAGTACGGCGGCTCCGAAGGCAGCTTCTTCATGGCCATCCTGGCAATCGAAGCACTAGCTAAAGTTGATCCGTCCGCCTCGGTCATCTGCGATGTTCAAAACACGCTGGTGAATAATATCTTTTTGCGTTGGGCGAACGACGAGCAAAAACAAAAATTTCTGCCACAACTGGTCAGCAAAAAGGTCGGCTCTTATTGCCTAACCGAGCCCAACTCTGGCTCAGATGCGTTCGCCATGAAAGCCCGCGCCACCGATCGCGGGGATCACTGGCAACTCGACGGCAAGAAAATCTTCATTACCAATGCCAAAGAAGCCGACATCTTTATCGTCTTCGCCAATATCAATCCCGAATCAGGCTATAAAGGCATCACCGGCTTTATCGTTGAACGCGACATGCCAGGTTTCGCCATCGGCAAGAAAGAAAAAAAACTCGGGATTCGCGCGTCTTCGACCTGCGAAGTTTTATTAAATGGCGTCAAAGTACCGAAGAGCAATATTCTCGGCAAAGAAGGCGTTGGCTACAAGATCGCGATCGAAACATTGAACGAAGGCCGCATCGGCATCGCAGCACAGATGCTCGGTCTGGCCGAAGGTGCCTTCGCCGGCGGTATGCGTTACGCGCGCGAACGCGAACAATTCGGCAAGCAGCTGCGCGATTTTCAAGCCATTCAGTTTCAATTGGCCGAACTTGCTGTTGCCGTGGAAACAGCTAAACTCATGGTTTACAACGCTGCCCGCTTAAAGGATGCCGGCCAGGATTTCATCCGCGAAGCAGCGATGGCCAAGTATCATGTCTCGCAAGTTGCCGAGGAAGTCGCCTCGCGCGCCCTCGAAGTTTACGGCGGTTACGGCTTTATCAAGGAATTTCCCGCCGAGAAGTTCTATCGCGACGCCAAAATCGGTAAGCTCTATGAAGGTACATCCAATATGCAGCTACAAACCATCTTCAAGCTATTGGATAAAGACAACTGGTAGATCGGTAAAGTCTATGCGTTTATCGCCCATCATCATGCTCGCAGTCTGCATCGCTGTTATTATCAGCGAATCAGCCAGTGCTGTTATCAAGCCGGCGAAAACACGTGCTGATCTGCAGAACAAACTCAGCGCCCTGATCTGCGCCAACACCGATCTCAACTCACCGCTAGCAGTCTGGCGTCTGGGCGTATTCGATGCACAGATCGCCGGCCAAAAAATCCAGAAACAAGATCGCAGTCCTCTCAGCGTTCATGATCTTCAAGCCACTGCGCAAGCACTTGCGGATAAACATAATCATCTGGGCATCAGCTACGGTAGCTGCCCGGATGGCAGCGGTTGGGTTGCCAGTCAACCTGCTCCAAGACCGGTGCACATGACCAGCACCAGCAGTTTATCGTTACCGACAGCGGAACTGGCCAGCGAGTGCAAAAAAGTTGAAGTTGAATTTGTCGCAGCAATCGGTGGTAGACCTCGTCAGATCAAGTTGCCGCCGCTACACCAAGCGCGCAACGACCTATCAATCAATCTGAACTTCCTCAAAGACGGCGTGTTATCCGTCGTTTGTTCGCCGAAGCAACCCAGCTGGCAAGGTAATACCTTGTGGGGACTGGTACCGGTCAAACGCGGTCCAGCGGCAGCAGCACCTTTCGCCAAAAAATTCGCTACGGAGACCGTCCCTAACCAGAAAAATTTTATCGCCTGGATTAATGCTTTGCGCACACAGGAAAAACTACCGCCGCTGCAAATCAATCAAAGCAAAGCCGCTACTTCCGCCGTGAAGCTGTTAGCGTCGACACAAACTATCAATCATGATCGCAGCATGCTGCAGACGGTGGCCAAAGATCTGGCGACTGCTCAAATCAGACTTGTCGGTGAGAATCGTGTCATCGGCGGTAATACTCACGAGCTTTATTGGTTGTTATGGAATTCGCCGCCACACCGCGAATTATTATTAAGCAAACGTGCTAACGCGCTCAGTATCGCGATCGAACCGCAAGATCGCCGCTACCTGGCGGTATTGATGTTTGCCAATCAAAATCAGCCAAAGAAAACCGCACCCAAAAAAGCCGCGATGAACAGCGGCAGCAAAAAGCAGCCGTCAACGTCAAATCAAGGCAAAGCCACAACGCGGGTACGCGTTCGATAAGCTTTCAGGCAATTACTCAGTAACATGGCAATGGTCATCGGTCCCACGCCACCAGGCACCGGGGTAATCGCTCCCACATGCGGTGCAACTTCATCAAAACAAACATCGCCAGAAATCTTTTTGCCGTGCCTGTGTATACCAACATCGATGACAACCGCACCCGGCCGCACCCAATCGCCGCGTACCAGGTGATGTACGCCGGTAGCCGCGACAACGATATCCGCCTGCCGCGTCCATTGGGCCGGCTCCTTACTTTCGGAATGCAATTCAATAACGGTCGCGCCGGCATGGCAAAGCATCGAAGCCACAGGTGATCCCACCAAAACACTGCGCCCCAAGACTGCCGCAACCTGTCCCGAAATCTTGGGACGTACGGATTGAATCAATTTTATAATGCCCAGCGGCGTACAGGGAAACAAACCATCCTGCTTCCAGACCAACTTGCCCTGATTAGTCGGTGTCAAGCCGTCCACATCTTTAGCCGGATCGATCAGCATCACTGCTTGTTCACGACTCAGGTGACGCGGAATCGGCAATTGCAACAAAATCCCGTCCACATCTTCGTCTTTGTTCAAACCCTCGATCAACTCCGCGAGCTCTTCCGGCTTGGTTGCCGCCGGCAAACGAAAAGCGCGGCTGGTGATACCGACCGCAGTACAGCCCTTTTCTTTGTGTGACACATAAATCTGACTGGCGGGATCGTCGCCTACCAAAATCACCGCCAGACATGGACGACGGTAACCGGCGCTCACCAACTGAGCGATCTCCTGCTGCAATTGCGCGCGGATCGTGCCTGCCAGGGCACTACCGTCAATGATTTTAGCTACTGTCATGGGTTAGTGGCTCCGGGTTTCCAAGGCTATCGCATTACAAGTGCCGAGCAACGAAGCAATAAAATTTTCATCGCCGTCATAACTAGCACCATAAGCATCACCGCAAAACGCCAAAGTTGGGGTATTAAAATCTTTTGCAAGCTTTTCCATGTAACGACGATCAGTCTGGATCGGCGATTGCGCCCAGGCCACCGGCAATAACGCCAAATGATCACCTTCGGTCATCATCTCGGGATAAGCGGCGAGCAGTTTTTTGCGCGCGCGCCGCAGGCGTTTAACCGCCTTCACTACGGTCGGCGCATTCAAGGACATTTCGTAATCTAAAGTTGCCTGAAAACAGATTTCGCTGTTTTCCTTATTCACCAAAACCTGCACTTGTTCCGACGGAATAATACAAACATCCGGTAGATCGATAGGTTGCTTAAGCACTTCCGACAACACCACGACGCTGACCGGACGGGTTTTCATCGCCAAATTAAGAACAGGCGTCGGCCAGTACGATTTTGGCAGCCAGGATAACGCCAGCCACGGTGGTTGCGCGACAACCAGACTCCGGCCGCAAAATTCACCCTGCTCCGTATCAATAAACCATTGCTCTGCTTCTCGCCTAGCGCCGATAATCCGACAGGGTTTACGCACATCAAGGTCACCGAGACTATCGATGATGTGCTGCATTGCTGTTTCCCATTGCCCGGTATGGGGCTTTTGCAATTGATAATCAGCGCGCTGCTTCAATGCCAAAGCATTGGATGCCCATAAGTCAGGAATCCCAACACACGCCGCGTACTGCTCCAGCACGACCGCCGCCGGGTCTTTGCGAGTGCCCGGCCACGCCTGCGCGAAAACTTTAGCACCCCGATCCTCCGTAGCAGCGCCCAGCAATTCTTCGACCTGCTTCCAGCCGCGACCAGCCGCCATACCACCCAAGGCGCGGGCACCTTTAATGGAAAACAACTGCTCCGTCGGAAATTCGGACATTTTGCTGCCAAAGAGAACGCCGTAGCGTTCCTGGCGGGATTTTGCAAACTCATGCAATTCAGGGGCTTCAGGACTAGCTTTAAGGGTTTGATCCCAAAAATCAAAGAGCTTGTGGGAAATCGTATTGAGTCCATAGCTCCAAGCGCCTGCGCGCGTGGACGATGATCGCAACCGCCCGCCAAGCCAGGGATCTTTTTCGATCAGCAGTACACGAAGCTCAGGAGTCGTCGCTTTCAGACGAGCCGCCGCCAAGACCCCAGCCGGCCCGGCGCCCGCGATAATGACGTCGTATGTAGCGTCGTTCGACACCAATATAAGTCTCCTTCGTGTGTACTACCCATTCTAGGGACGGACGGGTCGTCCAGCAACCAAAAACACAGCCCCCAACTCCTAAGTGTCGGAATAATTGGCGGCTTGGACGTCAGTGTGTAAAGTTAGAAAACCACCAGCTTCCAAAAAGGATGCCGCATGGCCGAACAGACACCGAAGAATCCGATTACCTCTGTCCTCAAAGAGCATCGCCAGATTAAGCCAACGAAATTGTTCCAGGAACAAGCACATATCCGCGACATGGCGACCTATCAGCAGGAATGGGAGGCGGCCAAAGCCGATCCTGTCAGCTATTGGCGTCAGCAGGCTTTGGCGATGCTGCAATGGCACGAGCCATTTTCGCAAGTCCTTGACTGGCAAGCCCCACACGCCAAATGGTTTGCCGACGGCACATTGAATGTCGCCGTCAATTGCCTGGATCGTCACTTGCCACAGCGAGCTCACAAACCCGCGATTATCTGGGAGGGCGAACCTGGCGACACGCGTGTTCTGACCTACGCCGATTTGCATCGCGAAGTTTGTCAATGCGCCAACGCCCTTATCAGGATGGGGATCAAAAGTGGTGACCGCGTCACCATCTACATGCCCATGGTGCCGGAAATCGTAATAGCCGTACTCGCCTGCGCCCGACTCGGCGTCATGCACAATGTCGTCTTTGGTGGTTTTAGCAGCGATGCACTTGCTGATCGCAACAACGATGCCCAAGCCACGCTGGTCATCACCGCTGATGGCGGGTGGAGGCGCGGCCAAATCGTCGAGCTGAAGAAACATGTTGATGAAAGTCTGGAGAAATCACCAACCGTTAAGCAAGTCATAGTTCTCAAACGCACGAGCCAGCCAATCAGCATGAAGACGGGACGCGATCACTGGTGGCACGAGGTTATGAACAACGCGTCCGAATATCATGAGCCACAATATTTTTCGAGCGAGCAGCCTTTGTTCCTGCTTTACACGTCCGGCAGCACGGGCAAGCCTAAGGGTATCCTTCATACCAGTGGCGGCTACTTGTTGAATGCCGCCGTGACTTTTAAAAACGTCTTTGACTACAAAGATTCTGATATTTTCTGGTGTACGGCTGATGTCGGCTGGGTCACCGGCCACAGCTATGTCGTCTATGGGCCGCTCGCCAATGGCGCCACTACGGTCATGTACGAAGGCGCACCGATGACACCGGATGCCGGACGTTTTTGGCAAATGATCGAGAAACATCGCGTCAGTATTTTCTACACCGCGCCAACCGCCATCCGCACCTTCATCAAAATGGGCGACACGTGGCCGCAAAAATACGATTTGTCATCGCTGCGCCTGCTCGGCACCGTCGGCGAACCGATCAATCCCGAAGCCTGGATGTGGTACCGCAAAACTATTGGTGGCGATCGTTGCCCCATCGTGGATACCTGGTGGCAGACAGAGACTGGCAGCATCATGATCTCGCCGCTACCGGGCGCAACGACAACCGTCCCCGGAAGCGCCACCCGGCCGATGTTTGGTGTCGTGCCGGAGATCGTCGATAAAAGTGGGCAGCCCGTACCAGCTGGCCAGGGCGGCTTTCTCGTCATCAGCCAGCCATGGCCTGGTATGTTGCGCGGCATCTATGGCGATGAGCAACGTTATCGTGATCAATACTGGTCACAAATTCCCGGCAAATATTTTACCGGCGACGGCGCGCGTCAGGATGCCGACGGCAACTTTTGGATTTTGGGACGCATTGATGATGTCTTAAATGTTTCGGGGCATCGCCTCAGCACGATGGAAATCGAAAGCACGCTGGTCAGTCACGCTCAGGTGGCGGAAGCCGCCGTCGTCGGTATGCCACACGACGTTAAAGGCGAAGCCATCTGTTGCTTTGTCACACTCAAGGCAGAAACACCGCTAAGCGAAACCCTGAAACAACAATTATCCGAACACATCGTGCAACACATCGGCGCGCTGGCGCGGCCGGAAACGATTCGCTTCACGGATGCACTACCCAAAACCCGCTCCGGCAAAATCATGCGCCGGCTGCTACGCGATATCGCCGCAGGTAAGGATTCAAAAGCCGATACTTCCACTCTCGAAGATTTTTCGTTGTTGGCGAAATTACGCCAGGACGAAGATTAGTGGGCTTGCTGTCTGGCGTAAGCTAAGCTGGCGTTGAGCTGCTCGCGCGTCTCCGGTGTCTTGCCATCATAGCCCGCGGTCTCGTCACCCAACCACAAGCTGACGTCCTCGACCTTGGCCATTGTATAATGCTTGGTCCCGGCCAAAGCCGTGTGACCATTACAGTCTTTGCCAGTCACCTCGCGCTCAATCCCTTCGATCCAGTCAGCGATCTGACAATACTTAATTTGATTCATCGCCGAAACAACCGCATCGCTATGCAGGGTGATTCTGCTAGCAACCATAGTTAATGTTAGTTCTTTTGCATCGGCAACGTCCGCCACATCAGCGCCCAAAACGTAATCATAAGTGTAGCTTTCCGTCACGCTTGTCGCCGTACAATCATCATCCGAGTAAGTGTAGATCGAACTATTAATCTGGGTATTGGAGATATCCAAAGTAGTGGTGGATTGATCGACACATTCCGTTTTCCATATGCCTTTTAGAATAGTATCCGCTTCGTTCTTGGTACTGCTATCGCCGCCGCAACCGATCATTACCGTCGCAACCATCGCCAACAAAAAAACAGCACGTAAAGATGAATCGCGCATAGAAAGCCTTCCTTAAGTCAAAACCGAACGACGACGCAGCTCGTTCTCAATCAGAATCAACTGACGACTGGCCTGATTCTGCATACTGGTATTCTCCTGAGCACGGCGAAACAGATAAGGCATCGCTGCATCAATAGGACCGTAGGGTACGTACTTGGCAACACGATAACCATCATGCGCAAGATTATAAGTAAGATTATCACTCATGCCATACAACTGCGAGAAATAGATGCGTTCATCATTCTTGCGAATATTTTTGGTGTTCATAAGTTCAAGCATCAGTGCCGTGGACTCTTCATTGTGAGTACCCACACATAGGGCCATCTCATCCATGTGATCACAACAAAAACGCAGCGCCAAATTATAGTCGCGATCAGTTGCTTGTTTATTCGGCTGAATCGGCGATCGATAGCCGTGCTCCCGGGCACGGTCACGCTCTTTTTCCATATACGCACCACGGACGAGTTTAACTCCGATTTTAAAACCGCCCTTTTTTGCCTCACTCTGCAACCATTGCAGGTATTCAAGCCGATCCGTTCGGTACATTTGCACCGTGGTATAGATAATTGCCTTATCCTTGTTAAAGCGCCGCATCATCTCCACGGCCATATCGTCAATGGCCTTTTGGATCCACGACTCTTCGGCGTCAATAAACAAGCGCACGCCAGCAGCATGGGCTTCACCACAAACCTGCTCAACGCGCTTGTGCAGACGCTTGCTGTCGGCATGCTCCGCTTCCGTCAATTGTTCGCCGGCACTGATTTTCTGCAAAAGCGTAAATGGCGCCATCGCCGAGGTTTTGAAGACGACGAAAGCTATCTCCGGACGCTGTTGACCGGAGTGGATCGAGGCAATGACTTCGTTAGCACAACGTTCAAACTGCTTTTCCGACGTGTTGCGCTCCGAGGCAAAATCCAAAATGGTATCGATGCCGTATTTTTTCAGGCTGTCCATAACCTCCTGACATTCTGCCAAGGTGGTCCCGCCGACAAACTGCTGAAAAACAGTGCGTTTGATTAACCAGCGAATCGGTAAGCGCAGACTGATCGCGGCACCGACGGCTTTTGGCCCTACCTTGGCAAGCAAATCAATGCCCAATGCCCGATACAACCAGTAGGCTCGCAGCAACTCCTGATCGGTCAAGGAGTTGAAAGCAATCTCGGTATTACTAAACTCGACGGTCATATACGTCCCAAATTATTGCCTGGCGGCGGCGTTTACTTTTATTTCTAATTCTACCATGGCGAAATTAAAAGAAGCTGTCACCAGATTTTGACCCATGGTATCTTAGCGCCCATGTCTGATCCGTCGATTGCAGAATCTGCGCGCACCATGTCAGTGGTTTTGGCCCCGGTGTTTTTAATCTCCGGTGTGGCTGTCGTTTTGTCGGCGATGATTACCCGTTACGGGCGCGTCATCGATCGCGTGCGCGCTGTCCTACGCGAAGCCATCATCAATGTGAACCGCAATGCCACCACCGATCCGACGATTCAGGAATTACGTCAGCTTTATCGTCGCGCCAAGCTCCTACGTTCAGCGATTATTTGCGCCAGCGCCAGTATCTTTTGTGTATCCATCACCGTCTTCCTGCTCTTTGCCAGCCTGATCCTTGAGCTGCGCATTCTCTGGGCGCCAGAAGTTCTATTCATTATCAGCCTGTCGTTCCTGATTTTAGCCATGGGATTATTCATCGAGGATTTTGCCATCTCGCTGCGTATTCTCAAACTGGAAGTCAACTCGCGCCTGCAACACGACGTTTTGAAAGACAAGTAAGATGATCCAAATCGCCGCCCGTTGTGGCATGACCTGGTTGCTGATCATACTCGTCGCCTGCACGACGACCAATACCTCCTCCCCTGCAACCGACAGTCGTTTATTTTCCGCTCAAGAAGTCAAAGGAGTGGTCGCCTCAGCGCATACTCTGGCATCGGAAGCCGGCGTTGCGATCCTCAAACAAGGCGGCAATGCCATTGATGCAGCGGTAGCCACGTCTCTGGCGATCTCGGTCGTACGACCGCAGTCCACAGGTATCGGCGGGGGCGGGTTTTTGCTCTTTTATGATCGAAAAGCCCAAAAAACCCTAGCCTATGATTTTCGCGAACGCGCGCCAGCAAAAGCCACCGCCACCATGTATACCGATGGCAAGTGGTCAAATCCGTATCAGGTTGCTGATCCAGCCGTTGATGGTCATCTCTCGGTCGGAACACCGGGGCTCATTGACGGTCTGGTACATATTCACCGGTTGCACGGCAAGTTGCCGTTTGCCACCTTGGTTCAGCCCGCCATTCGCATTGCCGAAGATGGTTTTCCGGTTTATCCCGGCTTGGCAGAAGCCTTGCGGCTGCGCAAGAATGTGCTGGCTAAATTCCCCGGCTCACGTGCGATATTTTTTAAAAACAATGGTAGCGACGCGCTGCAACTTGGCGACACCCTGGTACAGAAAGATCTCGCCTGGACGCTGCGGCAAATCGCCAGCCAAGGTCGCAATGGTTTTTACAAAGGTGAAGTAGCCAAGAGAATTTTGGCTGAAATAAAACGCGGACGGGGCATCCTCACCCAAGGTGATTTGGATCGCTATCGCACTAAACAACGTCCGCCGGTCAGCGGCACCTTTGCTGGCCATAAAATCATCAGCATGCCACCTCCATCATCCGGCGGCGTACACATCATTCAGATTTTAAACATGCTCGCGGGCGATGATCTGGCCAACTTGGGGCCACGCTCACCCGCTTATTATCATCTGCTCGGCGAAGCCATGCGCCGCGCTTTTGCCGATCGTGCGTTATTCCTGGGCGATCCTGACTTCGTCAAAGTCCCAACCCGCGGCCTCCTGAATCCAGCTTATGCCAAGGCTTTGCGAGCGACCATCAATCCGAACAAAGCCTCGACTTCGGCAGAGATCGGCGCTGGCCGACCACAGGCTTACGAATCACCATCAACAACGCATTTGTCCGTCGTCGATAAAGACGGTAACGCCGTCAGCTCAACCCAGACGATCAATTACAGTTTTGGTTCCTGTGTTGTGGCCGAAGGTACTGGCATTGTTTTGAATGATGAGATGGATGACTTCAGTAAGCAACCCGGGGTGGCAAATGTCTATGGGCTGGTGGGTAGTAAGGCCAATGCCATTGCCGCCAACAAAACCATGTTGTCGTCGATGACACCAACCATCGTTCTTGATAACAACGATCAACTACGCATGGTGCTCGGCTCGCCCGGCGGCCCGCGCATTATCACCGCGACTCTGCAAACGATACTCAACGTGCTGGCGTTTAAGATGCCTTTAACTGACGCCGTTAATGCTGGACGTATTCATCAGCAATGGCTACCCGATCAGTTACAAGTAGAAAAAGATCGCATCCCCAACGCCGCCATCAACGGCTTAAAGAAGTTGGGGCACAATGTTGTCGTCAGAGATGAAACATTTGGCGATGTGCAAGCGATTCTGGTGGATGGCAAACAAGTGATCGGAGTTTCAGACAACCGCTCCGAAGGCGCGGTTGCTGGTTACTAATCCCAATATTAGAAGTTCTCGTTGGGCTGTTTATGACTCGCGGCATAAATCTGTTGCAACTTTGGTTGCAGCTTTTCCAACTCTTTAGCGCGTCGCAACGGATCAGGGTGGGTTGATAAAACTTCCGGAACTTTGCCGCTGTTCTGTGCCATGCGTTTCCAGATTTCGACGGATTCTTTGGGATCATAACCGGCTTTTGCCATGTATTCGGCGCCAACAACATCAGCTTCGGTTTCATGCTTGCGGCTAAATGGCAGCATGACACCAAACTGGGTGCCGACACCAAGGCCGCCAACAACAATATCGCGATAGCGCGAGTCTTTCAGCGAAACCGCTGCGATCGTCAAACCCGCCTGCGCAAGTATGCCCTGACTAACGCGCTCATTACCGTGTTGCAACACAGCGTGAGCGACTTCGTGCCCCATGATTGCCGCCAACCCCGCTTCGTTCTTGGCGATCGGAAGGATGCCGGTATAAACAGCAACCTTGCCGCCGGGAAGACAAAATGCATTCACGGTCTTGGGATCATCGATAAGTTTGAACTCCCACTCATAGTTTTTGCCGCTGGCGGCCGCAATCTGCTTACCAATACGCGCAACCATATCGTTCAAACGTTTATCAGTGGAGAGCTTTTCCTTGGACAGCATTTCTGAGTATGCCTGCACGCCCATGGTATTCATTTGTGACTCAGGTAACAGGCGCAGTTGCTTACGACCGGTAACCGGTGTGGTAACACAAGCAACAATCAGCAAAGCCAGAACACCAACGCCAGAAAAATACGACAAACACTTCCGCACAATCCACCTCACCGGCAAACTTCCGTCTCTACTTCGCCACGGCGTCCGAATTTTTGGAAATCGAGCTGGTCAAGCCAAGTGCATCCTGAATAATCCGCGTCTGCTCTTTGACATGCTGTTTCAAAGAGCCTTCGGCTGTGGTGCCCGCACCTTTGCGACCGCTGTAGCGAATCTTCATTTGCTTGCCCACCAACTCCTCCAGTCGTGGCCGCACAAAACTCCAAGCGCCCATGTTAACTGGTTCTTCCTGAGTCCAGACTAAGTTCTTGGCATTCGCATAGCGCGCCAGCACGGCTTTCAGTTTTTCTTCGGGGAACGGATACAATTGCTCCAGACGTACAATCGGCAACGTATCGTTCTCGGCGCTTAAACGCGCCTCGATCAATTCGTAATACAGCTTACCCGTACATAACACCACGGTCTCCGCGAGTTTGGGTTTAGCAATCGTCGCATCGTCGATGACTTCCTGGAAGCCCACATCGCCAAAGTCTTTTAAAGTCGAAATCACTTTGGGATGCCGCAAGAGACTCTTGGGAGTCATGATGATCAAGGGTTTGCGGAAACTTCGTTTTAACTGACGACGCAGCAAATGAAACATCTGTGCCGGTGTTGTCGGAATCGCCACCTGGATATTCAAATTACCGCACAGTTGCAGGAAGCGCTCAGGTCGCGCCGAGGAATGCTCGGGCCCCTGACCCTCGTAGCCATGCGGCAACAAGAGCGTCAAACCGCTAACCTGCTTCCACTTGGCTTCTGAAGCCACCAAGAATTGATCAACAACGATTTGCGCACCATTGACGAAGTCGCCAAACTGCGCCTCCCACATCACCAACGCATTGGGTTCGGCAACAGAATAACCGAAATCAAACCCCATCACCGCCAGCTCCGACAACGGACTGTTGATGACATCGACATAAGCTTGTTTTTTATCGAGATTATTTAACGGCTGATAGGGTTTGCCGGTCTCGTAATCAACTAGCACGGCGTGACGATGACTAAAGGTACCGCGACGGCAATCCTGTCCGGAGAGACGAATATGGTGCCCCTCGGTAGCAAGACTGGCATAGCATAAAATTTCCGCCATTCCCCAATCCACCGCGCCATCACCTTCGAGCATCGCCAGACGTGAGTCGAGCAGCTTGGCGATCTTAGGATGCGGGTGAACACTACTCGGCAACGTGCAGGCTTTGTTGCCAAGAGCACGCAACTTCGCCGCCGACACACCCGTGTCCGCTGGCTTATCAAAGATTTCCTGTGTGACCTTGTCATGCTTAAAGATCGCCTCAAAAGCTTTCGGCGTAACGAAATCCGCGACCGCCACGCCCGAGCGTACGGTTTCCATCGCTTTCTGCAACCGCGCGCGCCAGTTTTTCATCGCACTCTCGGCGTCGTCCTTGGTCAACACACCATCCTGCGTCAACTGCTCAGTGTACTGAGCCAGCACCGTGGGATGTTGTTTGATAACTTTGTACATCAGCGGCTGCGTAAAACCCGGCTCATCCGTTTCGTTGTGGCCATGCCGACGATAACCGATAAGATCAATAACAACGTCGCGACCAAATTTCTGGCGATATGCCATCGCCAACTGCGCGGTCCAAACACACGCCTCCACATCATCCGCATTTACGTGTAACACCGGTGCGCGGATGACTTTGGCAATCTCCGAAGCATAGGGACAAGAACGCCCCTCGGACGGATCAGCGGTAAAACCGATTTGATTATTGATAATGACATGCACCGTGCCGCCGGTCGTATACGCATCAAGCTGCGCCAGATTCAAAGTCTCGGCAACACTGCCTTGCGCGATAAACGCCGCGTCACCGTGGATCAACAACGGCACGATTTTTTGGCGCTGCTTGTCATTCACTTGATATTGCCGTGCTCGTGCAAAACCCTCGACCACCGGATTCACAATTTCCAGGTGACTTGGGTTCGGCAAAAGCAGCAAACGCAATTTGCGTTCGGCAAGGGTTTTTACTTCGCTGGCAAAACCCTTGTGATACTTAACGTCCCCATCGATATCGAAGGGATTGAACTCAGCACCTTCAAAATCCTTGAGCAACATCTCCGGGCTTTTGTTCATGAAATTCGCTAACACATTCAGGCGACCGCGATGTGCCATCCCGATATTAAATTCCTCGGCACCCAGACTGACACCATGATCGGCCATGAAGTGCAGGAGCGGGATCAATGCATCGTTGCCTTCAAGCGAAAAGCGTTTTTGTCCCAGATAACGATCCTGAAGAAAACGCTCGAAACCTTCGGTCATTGTAAGCAAATCAAAAATCTGTCGTTTTTGTTGCGCGGAAAATTCCGGCTTGTTACGACAGCCTTCCATCTGCGCCTGAAGCCAGACCACCTGCTCGATATCGTTGATTTCGCGAAAATCCGCGCCAATACGCCCACAATATGTATCCAGCAGCAAGCGATGAATATCGCCGAACGTCATCGGCTCTCTGGAAGGCAGATTCGACGGGTGAAACTTGCGATTGGAATCAACGTCTTTTAGCCCGTGTGACTCCGGCAACAAATCGTTCGCCAATTCCGGCTTGGGATCGATGGGCGAAAGATAGGCGCTCAAATGTCCCAAACGACGATATAAATTGATAAACGCTTCGACCTTGGCTTCGGCACGCGCATCTTCGGCTTCAACGGCGCCGCCTAGGCCGCCACTGGTGCCAAATTCAACGCCTTCAAAGAAACGGCGCCAATCAGCATCAACGGAGTCGGGGTTGTCGCGAAACTTGCGAAACAGCTCCTCCATGAAAGCGATGTTACCGATCTGGGCAAAACTGAAGCGTTCGTTGCTGCTCATGTTCCATCCTTCGTAGCGATCTATATCTGCCTTGCACGTTTGTCCACGGCCAAACAAGCTTCGCGCATAACTTCCGAAAGCGTCGGGTGCCCGTGCATCGAGCGCGCCAAATCCTCGGCACTTCCACCAAACTCAAACGCGATCACCGCTTCGGCAATCATATCGGAAGCACGCGGACCGACAATATGAATTCCAAGCAAACGATCAGTGCGTTCATCCGCAATGACTTTCACGAAACCATCGGTATCGCCCAGGCAACGCGCGCGGGCATTGGCAATAAAAGGAAACTGCCCCACACGATACGCCAGCCCCTGAGCTTTGCAAGCCTCTTCGCTAAGACCAACACTGGCAACTTCCGGCCAGGTATAACAAATGCCGGGAATCGCCTCATAACTCACGTGTCCGGGCTTGCCAGCAATGATTTCCGCGCAGGCAACACCCTCCTCTTCGGCCTTATGCGCCAGCATGGGACCATCGACGACATCACCGACGGCATAGACATTAGCGACATTGGTACGAAAGTGTTTATCGATGGTGATCTTGCCACCAACCCCCGCTTTGATGCCGATGGCTTCCAGCCCCAAACCCTTGGTATAAGCGCGTCTGCCGACCGCCACTAAAACCTTATCGCATTTAAACGTCACTTCCTTGCCACCTTGATCGCAGATCACCGTGACATCCTTACCCGACGTATCAACTTTGACCAGCTTGGTGTTGGTATGAATTTCAAAACCCTGCTTGGTCAGAATTTTATGCATGGCGGTTGCCACCTGCACATCCATGGCCGGAAGAATATTGGCCTGCGCCTCGACAACTGTGACCTTGGCGCCCAGACGACCCCACACACTGCCCATTTCCAGACCGATATAGCCACCGCCGATGACGACCAAATGTTTTGGCGCATCTTTAAAATCCAACGACTCCGTCGAGCTGACAATTTTTTTGCCGTCAAACGGCGCAATACCGAGTTCCACCGCTTCGCTGCCGGTGGCGATAATGGTATTTTTCGTCTGGATCACGCTGACCTTGCCAGCCGCATCCTTGACTTCAATTTCGGTAGCCGACTTAAAACTGCCGTGACCCTTGAGATAGGTGATCTTATTCTTTTTGAAGAGCCCTTCGATGCCCTGACACAAACCCTTAACGATTTTATCTTTGCGCTCCAACATGGCCGTCACGTCCGCAACCACCTTGTCGACTTTCACGCCAAAGCTGCCGCCATGATTCTTGACCTTGTCGTACATTTCGCTGGATTCGAGCAGTGCTTTGCTCGGAATACATCCAACATTCAAGCAGGTGCCGCCAAGCGTGCCACGCGCCTCGACACAAGCCGTCTTTAATCCCAGCTGCGCCGCGCGAATCGCCGCCACATAACCACCGGGACCACCACCAATCACCACCACATCAAACTGTTCCGCCATGAATCAAACTCCCAACAACAAGCGCGCAGGATCCTCAATACATTCTTTAATCTTCACTAAAAAGCTGACGGCTTCCTTGCCATCGACAATGCGGTGATCGTAGCTGAGTGCCACGTACATCATGGGTCGTGCCACGACTTGACCGTCGATGACCACCGGGCGCTGCTCGATCTTGTGCATGCCGAGAATACCGCTTTGCGGTGGATTTAAAATCGGTGTCGACAGCAACGAACCAAATACACCGCCATTAGAAACCGTGAACGTACCACCGCTGAGATCATCAATGGCAATCTTGCCATCGCGCGCTTTGGTTGCGTACGTGGCGATGGCCTGCTCCAGTTGCGCGATATTCATCGCTTGGCAGTCACGCACCACCGGCACCACCAGACCGCGATCGGACGACACGGCAACACCGATATCACAATAATCATGGTAAACAATATCCGTGCCCTCGACCCAGCCGTTGATCGCAGGATAAGTCTGCAATGCTTCGACGGCAGCTTTAACAAAGAAACTCATAAAACCCAGACCGATGCCGTATTTTTCTTTGAAATTATCTTTGTACTTGGAGCGCAACGCCATGACGTTGGTCATGTCGATTTCGTTGAAAGTTGTCAAAATCGCCGCAGTATGTTGCGCGTGCACGAGGCGTTCGGCAACACGCCGCCTTAGCATACTCATCGGTTCACGGCGTTCGGTGCGAGCACCACTTGCCGGAGCCTTGGCACCAGCCGGAGTCGGTGTCGATTTGGCAGCGGGAGCAGAGGTTGGCGCTGCACCGCCCTTATTGTCAGTGAAGTTAACCACATCCGCCTTGGTCAGACGACCGCCGCGACCGGTGCCGCTGATCTGAGCGGGATCAAGGTTTTGCTCGCTGACCATGCGTTGCACGGCAGGACTGAGATGTGTGCCATTGGTCGCAACTGACGATGCTGGTGCGCTGGAGGTCGCAGCCGGTGCCGCTGCTTTCGGCGCCGGCGCGGGTTTCGCTGGAGCTGCCGCACCGTTCGCACCAGCCGGCTTGGCGGCGTTAGTATCGATCACGGCGAGCACGCTACCTACCTGCACCGTATCGCCTTGCTTGCGTTTTAACTGAATGGTACCGGACGCTTGCGAGACGATTTCCACCGTCGCTTTATCCGTTTCTAACTCGACGATGACCTCGTCCATTTGCACGTAGTCACCATCGGCTTTATGCCACTTATAGACCATGCCCTCTGTGACCGACTCGCCTACCGCCGGAACCAGCACATCCACTGCCATATTTTTTCCTTCATGAGCCTTTTGACAAAAAATAGATAAACCCATTGTTTATTTTACCGGAGCTAAAGCTCTGATAAAAAGTCGGCAAAGTTTACCTACTATCGCGCGCTTCGACACGAGAAAAACACCCGCTGATTCAATTTCCCCGACACACTTAAATGTCTTGGGATTTATGTCGCCTTCATCTAAAATTCCAACCTTGAAACGCTGGAGGCATGATGAATCAGGAAATACTAGATTGGCTGGCAAGTGAGTACGCGGGCAACAGCGTGCACCAGTATTTAATGGCCACCGTCATTTTCTGCGCCGTCTGGGTGGCTTTGCCGGTTATCAAAAAACTCCTCATTTATGAGTTCCAGCGCTTTGATCGCACTATTCGCGGTACTGATTTAGGTTTTTTCATCCATCTGTTTGATCGTGTGCACTTCACTGTGTTTCCGGTGGTGGCATTTTATATCGCCACGCAATCACTGGACATGCATTCCAAAATCGAGCGCGGACTGCAGACCGTGACGACGATCGTCGTCGTCCTGCAAATCATCACACTACTGTCGTTTTGCGTGGATCACTTTGTCGCTCACCTACAGATCGGCCGCAGCCGCAGCGATCTGGCGGCGCAGAGCGCGCGCCAGAATCTGACCACAATCGGTAAAGCCATCATCTGGATCGGTGGCGGCTTGTTTCTGCTCAGTAATGTCGGCATCAATGTTTCGACGCTGATTACCGGTCTTGGCATCGGCGGTATCGCCGTGGCGCTTGCCGCCCAAGCGATTCTGGGTGATACCTTCAGCTCATTCACGATAAGTTTGGACAAGCCGTTTGAAATTGGTGATTTTGTCGTGGTCGACGGCTTACGCGGTACAGTGGAGCGTATCGGATTGAAAACCACCCGCATCCGCAGTATCAGCGGCGAGCTGTTGATCTTCGCCAACTCTGATCTCACCAAATCGCGTATTCAGAATTACCAGCAGATTCAAAGTCGTCGCGCCACCCTTCAATTAGGTGTGACTTATGAGACGCCCGCCGACACACTGGAAACCATCCCTACCCTGATCAAGGAAATCGTCACATCGATGCCGAAAACGCGATTTGACCGCGCTCACTTTGTTGCCTTCGGCGCTTCATCACTCAATTTTGAAGCCGTATATTACGTGGATACCGCGATCTATAACGAATTCATGGATACTCAGCAGGCCATTAATTTCAAAATCCGACGCACTTTCGCCGAACGCGACATCGGCATGGCTTATCCGACCAATACCGTCTATGTCGCTTCTTTACCGGAAAATGTGGGTGTCAAATAGCAAACAACCCACAGTCGGTTTATTGCAAGGATTTTAGAACAACTTCTAGAATCTGCCGATGATGAGTCGGTGGAATCACGTGATTGACACCATTGATAACCTGCAGCGAAACATCGTATTCCGCGGTCGCCAAAGAATCGCGAAATGATTCTGCTTGCGCCGGATAAACGGCTTGATCATTTTTGCCGTGATACAAAATAATTTTTTTAGGCAAACCACCATGATCCCAGGCAATCGATCGCGATTCGTAGCCTTCGTCGCCAAGAATAACGGACGACATGGTCGACTTCAAAGCTTTATCCTGCGTGGTATTAACCGTAACTTCCGCATCGTAGATCCCACCACCGAACACAGCCCAGCGCAACGTGTTGAGTTTTTTCGCGGCAAACGCCGCCGCCGGTACGCCGCCTGCATATGCCCACGCCCCGGTAAGGGATGGCAGTCCTTTAACAGTAGCTTTCGCGCCACTTACACCGGCAAGGATGCCTGCCTGCGCCAGCGGCCCCGAGAAATCATCTTTGCCGGTTGAGCGGCCCACTCCAGGTGGATTCACGCTGATAACCGCATAATTCGCTGTTAAAAACGTCTGCGCCAACCAATTTTTGCAAAAGGCCGCGGCATCCGTCGCAGTCTGGTCACGATCAACCACCAAAACCGTGCTCTTCGCGCCATCGACCGCACACACCCGCCACTCGGCTTTGTAAGCTTGCTTATTGAGACTATAATCGGCAACACCGCTGTGGCTGCGAGCAATCACCTGCGGTTTTTCTTCGTGCGAAGAATCGGTAATTTTAAAATCATTCTGCAGCTTCTTATCATCAGAGCCCAACGAAGCGCAATTTGTCACAAATACCAGTAACCACAACCACAATGTTTTCATCACATGCTCCCAGATCAGTCGTTCGGGTTCTCGTAAAATACATAACTCGTGGAATAATCGCTGACCTCAAAATAAACTTTCTTCTCGCCCTCATCCTGAACATAATTAAAATTCTTATCCATAATGCCATAACCGAACCGATAGGCACGCGACTCACCGGCACGGCCCCCACCGGTTTCCGAAGCCGTGCTCATTTTATCGATCTTGATAAAGCGGTACATCAATTTACCTTCGCTAAAAATATCCAGCACACCATTGGTACCAGTCCAATTTTGAATGGAGCGGGAGATTCTATTCTGAATTTCTTGTGTACAACCGGCTGCGACCAACAAGGAGACTAGTACGATCACATTGCATAGAGCCTTCAACATATACACCCTCAGGCAATCGGAAAAGAAAAGGGGCTTAAACAGCCCCTTTATTCATAAACAGATGCTCTACAACTGTCAAAAGCTTAAGATGCCGGACTAAAATCGCTCATGGTCCGTGCCGCCACGGAATCTCCCAGCTGTACGGTTGGCTCACTCTCATGTACTGGCTCCGCGTCTTCGTCCGTGATAGCAGCCGCATCGGCGGTCATCATCGTCGAACGCCCATTGAACCGCGCGCCTTCCTGTACGATCAGCACCGGCGTGGTTACATCCCCGTTAAAACGGCTAGTAGCGCACATTTCAATCCGAGTTTTGGCTTCGAGTTTGCCATGAACACTGCCCTGAATTACGGCTTCGTCCGCAACGATGTCAGCAGTAATCTGCGCATCGTCCTCGATAATCAGCAATCCCTCGGAAATAATACGACCTTCAATGCGGCCAGCGATACGACTTGAGCCGCGGCAATACAATTTGCCTTCAAAATGACAGCCGCTTGTCAAAATCGTCACCGCGCTATCACGCGAGGTCGCGCCCTTTTTCACCGGTCGTTGGTTGTTGGTTTTCTGCTGATTAAACATGGACCCTCCACTGGTCTATGATGTTGCCCGGATTCGCGATTCGCATCGCAAGCCAGGGTCGGCTACAATAACCTCACAAGCAAGGAGCTACTTTGATGAAATCTACCCGTAGCCACATCCCAGCCACCCCGTTCGCGGCCACGACTTTATCGACGAACGACTTTCGTTGGCTGCATCAAGAAGGCTGGGAGAATTATCATATCGAATATTTTGCAGGAAGTCGCGGGACGATACCACTATTAATTTCGGCACCAGCACCCGCCGCCCCCAGAAAAAGAGGCGCACAATTAAAGCTATGGCGCGCCGGACGCTGGATTCTTGAGAGCAACACTCACCGTGGTCAGCCGTTGGCTTGGGCGGAAGCGCAGTTTTTAGCGCACAGTTTTGCTAAAACACAAATTAATCTGTATGTGTCACCCGAGGCAAAAGAGCTATCCGAACAAATTAGTCAGGCGCTGTGTCTGCTGATTTCCGGCTGCTTTGTTCTGAGTAAGTCCGATATTGTCACGATCATTCCCTATGGTGACGCCCCTCGTTTTTTGAATTTGCTCTCTGGTATGGAGAAAAAACCCCAGCTAAGTTTTTTAAGTTTTGGCTGGGCCACTCCAAATTTACCGCCCCATTCCAGTCAACTCATCAACACCTTTTCCACCAGCAAAGCGTCATGGGCTAAGACAGTGGAAGGTCATTTTGCCCTGCGGCAGCTCAGTTATCTCGAAAAACGCCTTAAAGAACGCGAGTTTAGGCCACAAAAATTCCGCCGTGGGCTGCTTGGTTTTCTATTTCCCCGTCGTCCCTGTTGTTAGTTAAGTATGTCTTTAGCTTTTACAGCCTATTTTTTTATTCAGTAAAATCAATATCTTATATCTGGCACGATCCCTGCTTAATCATCAACAAGAACATAATTCGTTTTTGATCATTCAGCGTACCGGGGGATATATGGTTTTCTCTATAAACAACACGCTATCTTTACGACTGATGCTAACGGCTTTATTAGCCATAGCAGTGGGTGCTTGCTCGGACAGCGAAACGCTTAGTAAGCGTTCAACAGCTAGTGGCCTGGCTGCTGACAAGCAAATCAATGGCGGTGGCGAGCTCAGTGATGATGCCACCAAAGGTGATTCCGATAACGAGCCTTTGCCCGACGAACCCAATGAAAGCAAAGACAATCCCACGCAAAGCGTCGCACAAAAGCCTACCGAAAGCGGCAAGGGCGGCGGCTCGGAAATCAAGCCATGTAAATACTTTAATCCGGCGGCTCCGGATTTCACCATTGCCAAAGATGAATTTGGCTTGAATCTACCGCCACGTGAAATGCCAAGCTCACAAATTAGAGGCGAGCTACAACCGGATCAAAAAACTTTTATCGGTGAATTTGATCTATGGCTGAAAGCCAAGAAAACCGCATCTCCTTGGTTTCTTACGGCCGTCGGCGGCAGCCAGCTTCACAACTATGCTTATGTAATCACGAATGCGAACTCCAAAGACTGCTCGGTGTCAGTTCGTCTGGTGAAACAAACGGGTCGCAACGGTGGTGGTTGCTTTGCCGCATCGACAAAAATCCGTATGGCTGACGGCAGCGACATGATGATCGCACTCATCAGCGAAGGTGACTTGGTTTACAACCCGGTAACGCGCAGCAATGCTCGCGTTGCAGAGGTGGTCAAAGGTCCTGAAAGCAATAAATCGATGTACGAAATCGCGGTTGGTAATCGCAAAGTTACCGTCACCAGCACGCACCCGTTCGCAACCACTGGCGGCATGAAGCAAGCACAACACCTGGTTGTCGGCGATCGTATCCTGGCCAGCAACGGCAGCTATGAAACCATCAGCGCCGCCAAGAAATTGCCGGTCAGTGCTTCGCAAGTCGTGGTGAACATCCGCATCGACGGCGATAGCAGCGAAGACGCACACATGATTATGGGTGACGGCATCGTTACCGGTGACTTGTACTTGCAGCGTATTTTAGAGAATAACTAAACAAACAGTCCAAAACAAAAAGCGGCGATCAACTTTGCAGTTGATCGCCGCTTTTATTTTATAAACAAAATTAAGCGTCTTTTTCTTTAGCCGCAGCCGCTTCTTCCGGCGGGAACCAGCCATTAAGCACAGCCACAACTTCCCGCGCCTGCTTGGCGCTGGAGATATTGAATTTGCTTTGCTGGCGATAGACACCCGCACGCTTTTGATAGCGACGGATCGAGACTTTGATGGGACCGTATTCACCGGTATTCTTATCGCGCTCTTGATACTGGTACATGATGGTTGTCCAGTTACCGCGCGTTAGAACCTTTTTTTCGAGTTGTTTAACAACGACGACATCGTTCTCAACAAATTCAATACTCAAATCGTCAATATTTTCAGCCATCGTTGTATGAATCTCTCTATTATAATTTTAGCGTTTAGAGAACTGGAAGCGAGCACGAGCTGCGCGCATACCGTACATCTTACGCTCTTTCTTACGAGCATCCCGCGTAATCAAGCCGTTCGACTTCAAGACTTTGCGCATGCTGGGATCGTAAGTTGCTAGAATGCGAGAGATCGCATGACGAATGGCACCGGCCTGACCGGAAAGACCGCCACCGATAACATTCACATTGATATCGAATTTTTCGCTCGACTCAGTCAATTCCAACGGCTGCATAATAATCATCTTCGCGGTAGCGCGAAGCAGATAGTTATCGATTGGACGTTTATTGATAGTGATAACGCCGCTGCCGGGACGCATGTACACGCGAGCGATCGACGTTTTGCGCTTACCAACTGCATGAAGTACCTTACTTGCCATCGACGATTCCCCTAGTTCTTAGCTGCTAAACGTGGTGTTGCGGGCACGGCTTTTTGCGCTTCGTGCGGATGTTGAGCACCAGCATATACTTTTAAATTCTTGCCTACATGACGACCGAGTGTATTGTGCGGCAACATGCCACGCACGGCAAACTCAATCAGACGCTCTGGATAAGTCTTCAGCAAATCACCAGCACTAATCGACTTGATGCCGCCGATATAGCCGGAATGATGATAGTAGAACTTATCTTTGAGTTTATTACCGGTGAGTTCAATCTGTGCAGCATTGATCACAATAACGTTATCGCCACAATCAAGATGCGGAACAAAACTGGTTTTGTGTTTACCGCGCAACAAGTGCGCGACTTCTGAGGAAAGTCTGCCTAGAGTTTTACCGGCAGCATCCACCACCAGCCACTGCTTCTTGATATCGGCAGGTTTCACGCTATACGTTTTCATTACATACTCCGAATACGCAACATTCTCGGGAACAACCCAATGAGAATTGATAGAGGAGCGCCAATATAGGCAACTAACCAGCGTTGGTCAATACTCAAAAGGCGATAGTTTGCGGCGCCCGCGGGAATGGGATCACATCGCGGATATTGCCCATACCGGTCAAATACTGGACCGCCCGTTCAAAGCCAAGCCCAAAACCGGCGTGGGGTACGCCGCCGTAGCGGCGCAAATCCAGGTACCAACTCAATTCGTCGACCGGGATATGCATCTGCTGCATGCGCGCGCTCAAGACGTCCAGGCGGTCCTCGCGCTGGCTGCCGCCGATGATCTCGCCGATGCGCGGCGCCAGGACATCCATCGCCGCCACCGTTTTGCCATCGTCATTCTGCCGCATATAAAAGGCTTTGATATCCTTGGGATAATCACGAACGATCACCGGCGATTTGAACACCTGATCAGTCAAAAACCGCTCATGCTCTGACTGCAAGTCAATGCCCCATTGCACCGAATACTCAAACGTCTGCTTGGCCTCGGTCAGGATTTTAATCGCCTCGGTATAGGTAATCCGTTGGAACGATTGTTCCGCCAGTTGCGTCACCGCCGCCAGCGACGTTGTCTTATAATGCTTCTCCAAAAACTCCAGCTCGGGCTGACAATGGGTTGCGACCGCCCGACACAGATAACGGAAAAAATCCTCCGCCAGCTGCATGTCGTCGTTAAGATCGGCAAACGCCATCTCCGGCTCGATCATCCAAAATTCAGATAAATGCCTGGTAGTATTAGAGTTTTCGGCCCGAAAAGTCGGTCCAAAGGTATAGATGTCCCCGAGTGCCAGGGCCAGAGCCTCACCCTCCAGCTGACCGCTTACCGTCAAATGCGCTGCTTTGCCAAAAAAATCTTTTGTATAGTCAATTTTGCCATCCGGCCCGCGTGGGATCGCATCCAACTTAAAATTGGTGACGTGAAATAACTCGCCGGCCCCCTCGCAGTCATTGGCGGTGATAATCGGCGTATGCGCCCAGATAAAACCGCGCCCCTGAAAAAATTCATGCACGGCATGCGAAAGAACGTTGCGAACACGAAACACCGCGCCCAGAGTATTCGTGCGAGCACGCAAATGACCAATCTCGCGCAGAAATTCTAATGTGTGTCCCTTTTTTTGCAGCGGATATTTCTCGGGGTCGGAGTCACCCAGGACTTCCAACGCATTGACCAGGACTTCCCATTTTTGCCCCTGTCCGGGGGACGCCTTCAAAGTTCCGCTGACCCGCACCGACGCACCAGTGGTACAGCGCGCCAGATGTTGCGAGGGGACGCTACCGTTGTCGACAATTAACTGCAGATCATACTGGGTTGAACCATCATTGATAATAACGAAGGCACAGGCTTTGGATTCGCGCTTGGATTTAATCCAACCACACACCGTAACTTGCGCGCCCTCACTGCCCGTCAAAAAAATTTGCTTAAGTTTCTGTCGCATTTCACACTGCCCGTTACTGTTGTGATTAAGGCCTTATCGCCGAAATATGAGATTCTTCGAGATGCTTGAGCCGCCGCCATTGCTCAAACGGTAGAAACTGCGCCTGCGCCACACCGTCACGGACATGCGCATGATGTACTTCGTAATACACGTTCAACGTGTTGCGGGCGACCCTATACCAGTTAAATTTACGCACCTGCTCATAGCCTCTGGCCACCATCTCGGCACTTAACTTGTCATCTTGTAACACACGCTGCATCGTGCGCGCGAGCTGCTCGACATCCAGCGGGCTGACCAGCAACGCGGCATCACCAACTACTTCCGGAATCGACGACGTATTAGTCGTCACCACCGGCGTACCACTTGCCATTGCTTCCAGAGGCGGCAGACCAAAGCCCTCGTACAAACTCGGATAAACCACCAGCTTGGCGCGGCGATAATACTCCCGCAACATATCGTCACGCACAAAACCCTTGAAGATAATTTCCTGCTTGTGACGTTTAACGTTCAAGCGCACATCCCCAAAAAGCGGACTTTCGCCGCCGATGAGCACCAACTTCGTGCGCATCGCCGGATTATTGTTACGCATGAATTCAAACGCCTCAATGAGCGTGCGGATATTTTTGCGCGGTTCCAACGAACCCACATACAAGATGTAATCATCGGTAGGACCGTCGTGCGGCGCCGAACCAAGGCTTTTTTGCGATTCCTGCATAAAAATATCGTCGACCGCCCAATAAATCAGACTCACTTGTTCGGCTTTGACATCACAAAATTGCAAGAGATCATTACGTGAATTATTACTATTGGTAATAACCCGACTCGCTCGCCTCGCCAGGCGCGGAATCACAAAATTATACAACGTATGAAAAGAAAAACTGTACCACTGCGGATTCACCACAAAACATAAATCATGAATATGAACGACGGACTTGCCGCGATAAAATAACGGCGCCATATTCGCCGGCGAGTGCAGGATGTCAATTTTGTACTGCCTCGCCAAACGTGGCAGCGTAAACTGCTCCCACAAATGGTTGCGGATGCTCTCACCTTCGCGCAAATCCGAAACAATGACTTTTACATTTGGATAATTCCAACTCGGATCATTTGCCTGATCGCGACCGGTGAACAGATAATAGTCATTGACGCGATCAATCTCGACCAGAGCACGCACCAAATTATAAGCCGCCCGCTGCACACCTGTGCGCTTAGCCACTAAAAACCGGGCATTGATACCAATCTTCATACGCTCTCCGATGCCAAAGCCCGCGACGCCAGCACAGGCTGACAACGCTCATAAATCTCCAGCGTCTGCTGCGTCATCTGCCGCCAGGAGAAGCGCTTCGCATGGGCAATGCCGCAAACTCGCAACTTATCGCGCAGCGCCGAATCATTAACTCCTTGCTCCAGCGCCTTGGCAATAGCTTTGAAGTCATGCGGATCAGCAAAGATCGCATGCTCACCCACCACCTCCGGCAAACTCGAAGAGCGAGCAACAACTACAGGCGCGCCACATGACAACGCCTCTAAAGGCGGCAGCCCAAAGCCTTCATAGGTTGATGGATAAACAAACAGATGTGTCATGGAATAAACACAGGGCAAATGTTCTTCGGCGATAAACTTGGTGAAGTAAATCAAATGTTTCTTGCCGTAATTCTCGGCGATGGCGATGAGACTACGATCGACCGGACAAGCCAGGACCAACGGAATCTCGACTTCAGAGTAACAAAACGCCCGCACCAACTGCTGCACATTTTTGTGCGGCTTATTGTTCGACAAGCAAAAAATAAACTTCTCTGGCAATTCGTACAAATCACGAACATACGCCAGGCGCTCTTGATCCTGAATCGGCATATAATTAGCGGAAACGCCGTTATAAGTTACAAAGACTTTTTCCGCCGGCAAATTCAGATTACGAACAATCTCTTCCTTACTGAACTGACTGACCGTCAAAATGAATTCCGAACGACGAATACAGTTGCGCACGAAAAACTGATAGTACACCTGGTGAAACGGCGTATAAAACTGCGGCAAGACCAAGTGGATTAGATCGTGAATCGTCATCACCACACGACATGGCGTCACCAACGGCGCCACGAACGATGGTGTATGAAATAAATCCGCCTGCAGGCGACGCAGCACCTTGGGAATTTCCCATTGTTCGCGAAAGCTGATCCAATCCGCCCGCATCAACACCAGCTGCATGTGCGCAGGCCACTCGATGGCCTCCAACGGACTGCCGGGATTCACCAGGATATAAAACTGGTGTTTGTCCCCCATCTCAATCAATTCGCAGAGCAAATGATAAACATACCGCGCAATGCCGTGCATGCTGCCGGGTTTAATCATACGTGCATCAATAACTATCTTCAAAAGGCAGTCCCTGCAAAACGAGGTCGGTATTCAACCCTCTTTTTAGTAACATGTCCTCTTATTTCAAGGTAAATTGCAAGACTTAACATTGCGAGGACGCTCCCGCTGATGAAACCCACAAACCTAATCTGGACCCTTCTTAAGTTCGGCATCGCAGCCGGGCTGGTGATCTGGATGGTGGATTCCGGACGTCTGGACTTCAAAGAACTCCGCGTTATCGTCGAGAAGCCACAAGTATTGATCGCCATTTTTCTGCATTGGACTTGTCTAAGCGTACTTTTGTGCAGCATTCGTTGGTTCATTCTGCTGCGCGGCCAAAATCTGCCTGTTGAGTATCCACGAACGTTGCGCCTGCATTTAATCGGACTATTCTTTAATACCGTCATGCCCGGCGCCGTTGGGGGCGACATCATCAAGGGCGCCTATGTTATTCGCGATCAACATAGCCGCAAAACTCCCGCCATGATGACGATTATTCTGGACCGCGTGGTCGGCCTGATGGGTTTATTCGTGGTTGGCGGACTTGGTGTGCTAATAAGCTTCCAGAAGTTTTGGGACAATGCCTCTCTGCGTCCGATACTGCTGCTGGTCATCGCCATGCTGGCGCTAACCATCGCCGTCTATACCATCGGCCTGATGCCGCTTGCGGATAAAAATGATCCTATTCTGAAAATCCTGCACTGGCACGGCCTGCCTGGACGACGACTACTGGCAAAAGTCTATCGCGCATTTCGCAGCTACCGCCACCATCCAGGAGCGCTGGTCGGAGCGTTGGGAATTTCCGTAGTCGTGCAGAGTCTGAGTCTAATTTATTTTCTCTACCTGACCATCATTTGTACCGGTCAGGAAGTTGACCTGGGGGCCTTTGCCTCTATTTATCCGGTGGGCGCACTGATGACAGCGCTACCTCTTGCTCCCGGCGGTCTGGGCGTCGGTCACGCAGCTTTTGAGAATTTATTTAATATGATTGGTCTGACAGGTGGGGCGAATGTTTTTAACGTGTTTTTTCTTGGATCGATGTCATTGAATTTGCTTGGTGCCATTCCTTATTTATTTTTGACGAACAACACCAAGCAAAATACCGCGGATAACTTAGAACGCGAACCCAACCTCGATCCCAGGCTCTAGCTTGGTCATGTAACGATTCCTCAGCATGTCGCGCTCCTCGTTCGTGGAGGGAGCAGCCACATAATTATCGCTGTCTTTGGCATCAATAAACTTGCTCTGAAAATGACGCAGGCCGAGGTAAGCACCGATCGACAGCGGTACGGACTCGCCCAGATAGCGATACCCAGCACGTACGTGACCGGTAACGCCGTTGGCGGTCATCTGGCTGTTTAACTTGCCAGCTTCATCTGGAGCGACGATGGTGTAGGCATCGCCTTGCAGGCTGTAATTAGCGCCGGGCGAGCGCTTCCAATTGGCTTTTAACTGCCGATAGCCAGCTCCCATCGCCCAGTAAAAACCAGACATCGACGCGGAGTTACTGTAACGCGCAACAAACAACGCCAACTCACCACCACGGGTGATCAGCGAATCGCCGTTAGATTCCTTGATTTCATCATCGAACAAGTCTTCACCCTCGCCAATGGCAATGCCTTCCAGCGCCAGCGAGGCACGCGTCCCGAGATTAAATTCGGCGCGCACCACACCTTCACGCGCCATTGTGATCGGTGTCAGCGAAAAGGCCATCGTCCGATACATTTCAGCTGCCGTTGCCGAGTTCGCGATAATGGCTGACGGCAATGTTATCCCCAAAGCCAAAACCCTGAACATATAAGAGACGCGCATAGGAACCTCCCGCGAAAAAATGACGTGCTAAACTAACAAGGAAAGACTCCCTTTATTCTAATGGTTGCCTCCGTAAGGGACAATGGACCCGGCAAAAAGGTTGCTGCCTGCAATCGAAAATCATTGTAAACTTTCGCCATAACTTTTGATTTTGTTTGCGCTTTTACAGTCTTCTCACGGGAATTCAAATCCATGCTCGTCATCGCACATCGGGGCGCTAACCGCGAAGCCCTGGAGAATAGCTGGTCAGCTTTCGCCAAAGCCATCGAATGCGGCAGCGCACGCATTGAACTTGATACGCAACTCAGCAAAGACGGACAGATGGTGATCATGCATGATGCTGATCTCATGCGCACCTGTGGTCATCCGGCTCGTGTCAGCGATTTAACGCGAGCAGAACTCGAGAAAATCAAATTGCTAAATGGCGAAGCTATTCCGTTTCTTGACGAAGTCATTACCAAGCTATTGCCGGAAATTGAACTGAACATCGAACTCAAAGGCAACACACCACAAGATGCCGCCGAAGTCGCACGGCTGCTACAAAATAATCCTTTGCACAGCAAAGCTATCGTCTCCTC
Source organism: uncultured Oligoflexales bacterium (assembly GCA_964652825.1). Classification (GTDB taxonomy): domain Bacteria; phylum Bdellovibrionota_B; class Oligoflexia; order Oligoflexales; family CAZZCU01; genus CAZZCU01. The sequence continues at coordinate 30,080 of CAZZCU010000006.1, read as the reverse complement.
ATTTTACTCAACGCCGCTGGAGTATCTGGCACAAAGCCATCCTGAGTTGTCGCTTGCTTGTTTATGGGGCGATGTTTTTGTCTGGCCAAACTTTTCTCATTACTCGCCATTGATTTTCATGCAACGAGTCGGCGCCTCAATTATTCATCCGTGGACGGACTACGTAACCGCTGAGTTCATGGACCAGGCACGCAATCGCGGTTGGAAGGTATTTCCTTACGCGTCATTCCGAGGTGAAGATGATGATCGCGAGGGTATGTGGGCGCATTTACAGACGCTAGGAGTCGATGGTCTCTGCACTAACTACCCGCGCGAATTAAAAGCCTGGTTGAATAAGGTAAACGAAGATGCCGCACGATTCAGCGCATAAAGCCCGGACTTGGGAACTGCATGAATTCCAGCTAGACGGCCGCAGAAGCGTCACACTACGCTATGCCATCAATCATTGCCCGACACGACCGATCAAACGCTGGCTGGTGTTCTCCAACGGGCGCAGCGAGTGGATCGAAAAATACGACTTTCTTCCGGAACTTCTCAAGCTGCCTGCCGATTGTGGTTTTTTAACCTGGGATCATCGCGGCCAGGGTGACTCGGGCGGCAAACGCGGCTCCATCGACAACTATGCAACGTATGCGACTGACGCAGCGACGATCATCCGCCACGTTGTTAAAGATCAGCCTTACGCTATCATCTGTCACTCGATGGGCGGCATGATCGCGCTGTATGCTTGCTTAATGCACGATCTGCAGCCGCAGAAACTAGTGCTGTGCTCGCCGCTGCTTGGGCTGTACAGTGAGCAACTACCCTCGAAAGTTCTCAGACCATTCGTCAAAGTCATGTATCAGCTCGGATTCAAAGGTATTCGGACTGGTGCCGGCCGTTATGACAAAAGTGCTTTTGCCGTTAATAAACTCACCCATTCCATCGAAATGTTTGATCGCATCCGACACTCGCCTTATCGAATACGCAGTGCTTCGTTCGGCTGGATCAATGCCACCTTGCAGGCCACGGATTTTGTTTTTTCTCCCAAGCTCTTGCAAAAATTCACCGTGCCGACACTGATCATGGTCGGCAGCGAAGAACGCGTGGTCGACCCCGAAGCCATTACTCAATGGGTCCACGCGGCAACAGCCGCCTCCGGTGTCGATGTACGTCTGGATATCATTCATGGAGCACGTCACGAATTGCTGGCCGAAATTGATGACTACCGCAATAACGTCGTGACCAAGATCAAAGCCTGGTTGCGCGGATTTTTGTAATTATGGCGTAACACAATGCGGTTCTGAGCAGTGCTCAGGATCAACTTCCAGTTCAATGGTAACGTGAAAATTACCATAGGCTTTCAATCGCTCACGCAATTCTTGTTTTATTTTCTTGGCATGAGCGGCGTTAACTGTTTCCGCAATAATAGCGTGCATGGTTAGTACATGCGCATCGCCATCCAATGACCAGATATGTAAATCGTGAATATCTTGTATTCCTTCGACTGCCCGCATATCCGTCTTAAGCCGGGCAAAGTCCAGTGACTCAGGCACGGCCTGCATGAACAACCTGAGCGCCTGTCGCAAAGTCCGGAACACACCGCGCGCGATAAACAAACTAAAAACAATGGACAGGATAGGATCAAGAATCGGCACGTCGAAAAATGTCATAATCAAAGCACCGAGCAAAACCGCCACCCAACCCAGAACATCTTCGAGCAGATGCCACGATATAACTTTTTCGTTCAGAGTGGCGCCGGAGCTGACTCGCCACGCCGCGAAGCCGTTAACGACAACCCCCAGCACCGCCAACCCCAGCATACCGCCGGTATGCGGCTGGCTGGGTGAAAGCAAGCGTGGAATCGCCTCGGTGAGAACCAAGCTAGAACCAATGATCAAAACCGACGCCGTGATAAACGCCGACAACAAAGATAAACGACGATAACCATAGGAAAAGCGAACATCCGCGCCGCGATTTGCCGCCCGCTCGAAAACATAAGCAAGCCCCAAAGAAACACTATCACCAAGATCATGCACGGCATCGGTCATAATCGCGACACTGCCGGTCAGATAACCACCGACCACTTCCACCACGGAAAAGGTAAAGTTGGTCAGGAAAGCGATTTTAATATTACGAAGCGAACTACCCTTACTAGCATGGGCATGAGTATTAGTATGGGCATGAGAATGATGATGATGGTGATGATGCACTCGACTGATCCTATGTTGATCGACGTCTTCGACTTACTCAGCTTATAACCGCGGCGTCGATAAGCCAATCGTCTTTCAGCGGCGTCAATTGTGTATAAAGAATTTTTGCGGCACTAACCGTGTCACTTAAAGGAACACCCCACCAGACGATATCATCGCCACCCCACATCACCGGTGCCTGAAACAAATGAAAGTGATCAATCAAATTGGCTTCGACAAAAGAACGCGCGGTTTTCGCTCCGCCCTCCACCAGAATACTGGCAATATTCGCCGCGAAACAAACTTGTAAAAATGCCGTTAAATCAAATTGCAGATTGCCTCGCAGCGGTACTTCCAACACCGTGACCCCGAGTTCGCGGATACGCGCGAGAAAACTCAGCGCCTGCTTGCCCCACTCCTGCTGAGCGCCAATGACGATGTAAACATCGTGCGACGCAGACTTGAAGAGTGCGATTTCCTCCGGCTCTCTGCTGGCTATTTCCAGCAAAGGATCAAGAACAATGCGCTTCGGATGACGCAACGTCAATTGCGGATGACGACAAGAAAGCTCGGGATTATCCAGGAGTACAGTTTGCGAACCCACAAGAATGGCATCGTACCAACCTCGCAAAAAATGCCCGTAATTGCGCGCGCGTTCGCCGGTGATCCAAAGCCGTTGGCTATGATGACGCGCGATGGCACCATTCAGCGTCGTTGCCAATTTGAGTGCGACAAACGGTCGCCGTGCTCGCTGATTAATCAGAAACGGCGCATTCAACTGCCGGCATATATCCGCAAACTCCGCATTCTCCTCGACCTGGATACCAGCCTGTCGCAAACATTGCTCACCCAGACCGTTCACCGATGGATTCGGATCGCGCGTTGCAAAAACCACGCGTGCCCAAGGCAAACGCGCTAAAGCCTCGGCGCAAGGCGGTGTTTTGCCAAAATGCGCGCACGGCTCCAGAGTGACAAAAATCGTCCCACCCTGAACACGATCTTCCAACCCACCAGCACCGAGACGTTGTAACAAATCCACTTCCGCGTGCTCACCGCCATAACGACGATGCGCGCCAGCCGCGAGAAACTTACCCGCCGCATCAACAGCCACCGCCCCCACCAATGGATTCGGAGATACCTGACCAAGACCTTGCCAGGCGCTCAAATACGCCAGCTCCATCGCCTGGCGCTCGCTAAGTGCTGCGCCGATCTCCGGCTGTGAGCCAGTTGCAATTAATTCATCTAAAGGTGTGCTGATGATTTTCATCCATCTCTTCTTAGAAGTAATGATTACAACAGAGTGGTCACTACCCCCGTCTAGCACAATCAGGGGAAGCAGTTTATATCTCTTTTAAAATCCTTGCTGATACATCCAGAATTAGCTTCAAATGGTTTTCGCTTCGATTTTGCAAGAGGAGGTCGATTTTTCGTCTAATTGGGGATTTCTGATGAACTCCTGGACTGCCATCAAAAAAATAGCTTGGCTCTACGCCAAGCGCGACCGACAGACGACCCAACGACTCCGCAGTCACAAATCGCTCACCATTTTCTATTTTTGCAATGTTTTGGGGAGATAAATCCGCCAACTCCCCCAACTCATCTCGCGTAAGGCCCTGCGCTTCGCGCAAAACTCTAGTCCGTTGCCCAAAATCCGTCTGTATCTTTGGGAACTCTCGTTTTTTTGCCATTATCTTCCCCCATAAGGGGTTAATTATTCGCCTTTAGGGGTTCTAACTGAATAATCTTAAAGGACATTTTTTTTATCCTTAAAGGATAAGTTGATTTTGACGATAGGAGCCCTATGAAGTCGATGCATACTCGTTATGTTGGTCATATTTGAAACAGGAGAGAAAAAATGAAGGTTAAAATAATCACTCTATGGTTGATAGCCTCCATGACTGGCTGCGGCAGATCTTCAGGAGACAATGGCAGTGACGGCCTAACCACTGAAAATGGCCAACTCAAGCATCACTCACTGATGGTTGCGACGTTAAATGACTTGCCCGCCTGTACAGCAGTTGCCGAGGGTTGGCTTGTTTACATCAAAGCAGCTTCGTCATTTAAAGTTTGCTCGGCGGAAAAATGGGCTGCGGTGGACATAAAGGGAGAAAAAGGCGCAGATGGAACCAACGGACTTGCGATCGTAGAAAATAAACGGATACCGGGCAATTCGTATAATATCTGTACGAAGTACTATCTTATAGAAAAGTGTTACTTTAATGGCGGACAAGTCGTAAAATTCTCTGATAATAGCATCTTGCTAACTGGAGCATACAGATACGCTCTCTTCCATTCTGGCGACGATGGTGCAGAATATGATCGATTCTTCTCTTCTCATACAGTTGTAATTGACCCTCAAATCTCTCGGCTGTGGATAAGATTAGATTGGGAGGTCAGTCGAGACGACATAGCTTTTGAGAGCCTATTTTTGGTCTATCAACGCTCTCCGGAAAAAATTCACATAGTTTTTGATACTAATGGCAATGGCGAGCCTGACTCGAACGACGAAACAGTTCTGAATTTACAGCTGCAAAACTGGTGATTTCAAGAATAGGAAATGAGAGCTACCGCGTGAAATAGTCCCTTATATCGAATGGGACTATTTCACTAGAACAGTTGAAACGGCCCTAACAATTGGGCTTATTTTTTCAAAGCACGACCTAAAAACCATGCGCTGCAATATTTTTGAATGCATCTTTCTCAGCTTTTGGCATCTCGCCATTTTTCTTCCTTCAGCTGGCCCTGTCGATACATCAGCCCGTCTTTTTCTGCATCTCTTCTCGAACAATTCTACGTATGTATTCTTCTGAATCTTCAGGACGCTGCATAGCTTCCTTAAGAAGCGAGTTCATCAAAGTTTGATACGGAATTCCTTTCTTTTCCGCCTGCTCGCGCAACCAAGAAAGAACATCCGGGTCTAGTCTGGTGGTCACCGCGATCTTCGTTGTTTGTGGGTCTAAGCGAGCACCACGTTTTGCGCCTTTAAAGTTAAATTCCTTTTTCATATTCTTTCCTTTCGCTACCGGTCGCTCTCCGAGCTGAAATAATCCTGATTTCTTCATCATCTTTCTCAACCGTAACCACATATAACAATCGAGAGCGATCAGAATGGCCGAAATATTCAAAACGCTGGCCACTTGGGTGTTTATTGATGTTCATTAAAGCCATTGAGTCAAAAAGCACGGTTGCAGCCTCTTCAAACCAGACACCATGCTTTTTAAAGTTGAATTCGTTCTTTTTTTTATCCCAAGTAACTAACATTTCAGCATTATATATCACCATAAGTACAAAAGCAATACATTGTAAATAATTTAGTATAATGTCGACAAAAACAGCGTCAGTACTGCTAAAGCTCGAGCGAGATATCAACAACGCTTAATAAAAACCACCATTAATATCAATATGTTATTAAATTTATAACATATATCATTGAATTTTAAATAATATATGTTAAAAACCGCACTTAACTATATACAAGACCCCCGAGGAAGTAATGACATTAAAATCATTGGCATACTTTATCCTCTCTATTCTAATAACCATACCGCTCAGTGGCTGTGGTCCGCGCCAGAATGATCCCAGCAGCTACTATCATCGCTTACAAAAATTAGATGCTTCGCGCTTCGCCGCCGAAGAACGCGGCAGTATATCTCTCGAAGACTTTGCTTACGATCCAGCTTACGAAGTCATCGAAGCAGCGGCCGCGCGTCTGGGTTGCGAACGAGCTTTGAACTGGCTCGCTTATCCCAAAACCGGCAGCATGCAAGACACCATCGCCAGTCTTTATAAAACTGATGATGTTTACGCGACACTACAAACCGACCTTTGGGCGCCAGCCGAGACCAGGCAACGTTGCCAGCAACAGGCACACGCTAAAGATCATAGCGTCGATGAAGACGCAGGCTTCAAGCAACTTTTAGAGCACGTCACGAAGCAAGGCAAAAAATTGGCGATCATCATTGCCGGTGGTTTTGGCAGTCACGAAGTACCCGCACATTTTCTCAAGCTCAGCGAACCGGTCTGGCTAACAGCAGCCGCACAGGTCGGCAAAAGTGATCAGCTAAAGGTTATCCGCTTTGAATGCAGCGACAGTTATCAATCAGATGATGTCTGCGCGCCGGAGTTTAATGCGTTCTGGACGAAAACGGATCGAGCCGCCAAGCAGGATACGGCTTATCTACTCATCGGTTACAGCAAGGGCGGCTCAACATTGATTCAGGCACTCGGTGAATCGCAGGTCATGCGCGATAAAACCCTGGCGGTTTTAACCGCCGGCTCGCCCATAGCCGGCGCGGCGGCAGTGCTTTTGCCCAATTATCTACAAGAACAGCTAAATCTGCAGAGCGGTCAAACCGGTACCGATCTGATCATTGAGGCATTGGCCCTGACCGACTACCTCGGAGATATGGAAGGCGAAATCCGCAAGACGCTGGAGGCTTCCAAGCATTTGATACCGGGTACGCGCCAGAAATACCTTGCTGATGTCTTATCCAATCAAAATTACCATCGTAGCGACAGAAGCCGTATGCAGATCTTTCATCTGGCCGGAACTTTAGACCTTGCTCGACTTGCTGATGCACTGCCGATTCTGCAACGTCAAGAAGATGACGAGAAGCTCGTCGTCGAGGCTTCGCACATTCGCCGCGAAACCGCCATTCAAACGCTCTCGGCGCCGATGTTTGCTGACTATCCGCTATTCGATTCCACGGTCAGTCTGGAGCACGCTGTCATTCCGCAACAGTTCCTGCCGGATGGCGCGGATGCCGAACTGCTGGCATTGTTTCGGAGCGATCACTTACACTTCCGACAAACGGAAATTCATAATGCCTCGACCGACAATCCCGAGGGCATGCCACAGGTGGCTCTGATGGACGCCGTGCTCGAAGTTATTAGCGCAAGACTCAAAAATCCCAAAATAGGCGGCATGTGATGCGATCCATCTTTTCTTTTTCCACATTCACCGCCTCTGTCGTTTGCGTGATTCTCGTCATTATGGGCAAACCGCTCCTGGCAGATGACAGTGAAACGCCCGCTATCACCGACTTCAAACCCGTTATTCTGGTAACCGCAAAAACCAATCTTACGCCCGCACAAGAGAACGTTTTATTGCAGGCGCTATCCAAAGCTATCAACACCGCCGCGCTACGCTCTATCGCCAGCAGTGTTTATGGTAGTGGCGATCAATTCAAAGCCGGCACGAATAAAAGCCCGGTGGTGAGAGTCCTTAACGGCTTCACTGAATTGGATACGGCCATGGATCGCGAAATCATGGTGATACAACCGCAATTGCAAAAACTGCCAGCTAATGCGCAGTGGAAATTCAACGTCCAGCTGGTATGGCATCCCGATCCTGATAGCTTGACCGCGCAGCGACCACTTCATCCCACCCCGGCATTCCGGGATGTCATGAGCATCATAAAAATCCTTTATCAGGACGGTCGCATTCCAACCGGCAATAACAACGGCGCAGCTTATATTGACCTAGCCACAACACCCATCATTGACGTAACCAACGATCCCGCTACAGAAGCCATGGCCAGCCAGCAAGGCCGCGCCGTCTACGAGTGGTTTGCTATGGATACCCAGGAAGAATGGCTGCCATTCTACTCGCGCGTGGCATTCGCACTCAACAAAGGTGCTATCGATGCCATGTACACAACACATGTTAAGCCGGCAACCTACAGTGACATTATCGAAGAAAATTATGGCGGCCTATTTATTGATTCCGTCAATTACTTGCCGTCGCATTTTGGTGACAACAAGCAATCAGTAATGCAAGCCAGACTGGAACGACGCTATGGCGACAACAGCAAAACCGATGCCGATCATATCCTGCTAAGTTTCGGTCTCATGAGTAATGAAGATATCCAAAGCTTTGCAACTTGCGACACCACATGCACCGCCATGATCAACAAAATTCCCAGCATCAAATCCTCACTGCACTTGTCGCACGCAAATCCGCGGCGTCTGTACCGACTCATTGATTACGCGTTGGCAGATAAAGTTGATATCTTCATCCTGCTCAAGGAAATTGCCATCGGCGCTGCCGATGATGGGTTGTTGTCAGTGGTTGCCGCCCACTCCACAACACCATTGGTTTTACGCTACAAAGGACGCTCGGGTAATCGCAGTCACTATCTAATTAATCAGGAGTCCAGTTTTTTTGGTTTCAACATCTATGAGCGTCTGGTTCGGTACCAGGTTGCAAACGGTGTTACGGGAGACTTACGAAACGTCGTTGCTCAGCTGGATAAAAACGCCAACCACTCCCTGGGACGCGCTATCAATGACCTGCTTAATAGCATCTCCAGCACGACGAACCAGAACTGATTTGTCGGGCTTTATTCCACTTTCACCGCGCGCACATCGATTGCGAACGATCGCGATTTTGAGCCGCGAGCGGTCGCGATAACGACACCATCTCCAGCCTTCGGCTTCTCCCAGCTCGTATTCCGTGCACGACGATTTTTGATTTCTCCGGAGCTGACATACCATCCCGACTTAACGGAATCACCATCGCTATTGGTCGTGGTCATACTCAATGTTGCGCCATCCGTCAGCATCGCACCCGCTGTCTCCGGCGTGGTAATCTTCACGGTTACGGGCTGCCAACTTAATGCCACGGAGTCAGGCGGCACCATCAGCACATCACCAACAACACGCTCGCTCTCAGCACCCGCAACGACATCAAGACCATAACGTAAACGCACCATTTCACCACCGGCAGCCTGCAAAATCTCTGCCGTCGGCGCCGTAAACGTCGCATCCACTTTGAAGTAACGAAGCTGACCGACATCTTCATACGACAGAGTATTCGCATCCACTACCAGATCAGTAGCCAGACTGGAAAATCTGGCGTCTTCATCAATATATGGCTGCACACTATCAACCTGCTGCCCACTCGGCAGCAAGGCATGCAAAGTCAGCTTCACCACCTGCGGTGTAGTCGCGGTGCTCGGCACGACCACAGACGGCTGCGCCGCAACGCCGATCGCGCGCAATTTATCGATCACCTCGGGGCGCTCCTGTGATTCGCCACAACCGACAACAAACGTGCACAGCCCCACAAACGTTACAAATCTGAGCCTCACAGTTCACCTCGCAGCTCGATATAGGGAATCGGGGGAATACCCGCCACGGCTTCTTCCTTGCTGTAATCATAGTTATATTGGACAGCAAAAGCCTGCGACTCCAACGCCAGATACTGCACGCCGAATCGCAACGCTAACTTCCACGTATTAAACAAAAAATCTTTATTGGCAAAGATATCGATCTGATGAAAATCAGGATTGCGCGCCGAATAGAGCGCGGCGTCATCAGCACGTGGCTGATATTTATCGAGATCGGCATTGTAGACAGCATCGCGGATGGGCGTATAGGTATCGCCCGTATGATAGCCGACGCGCAAACCGAGGTCCCACGTTGCCGTTAAACGATAACTACCAGCAACTGTCGCTACATGCGTCTGATCATACTGAGCCGGACGTAGTGATTCCTGATCCGAATCACGCTCCTGCGTTTTTGAATAGGTATATGACAACCAACCAAAAAACCGCTCCGTCATATTGCGTCTTACAAACACCTCTAATCCGCGCGAAATCACCGAACCAGAATTAACGAAATGCTTGGCCGAATCACCAACGATAACATCAATAGTGCGCTTGGCAAAAACCTGAACATCGGTCGTCCATTTGTCGCTCCATGCCGTCTCCACGCCTAGGACATAATGAAATGATTTCTCGTAATCCAAATCAGGATTACCAAAGTCAGGCGAGGCCTCAACCACTTCCGGCGCACGTGAGTATTGGCCTACCGCAGCCTTTACCGAAGTCTCTTTACTCACCATGTAGCGTAAATTAAACCGAGGATCGACGCTGGTTTTGGAAATCTGATCGTAATAAAAAACCCGCACGCCTGGCGTTAAAATAAAATCGCCCAACTGCTGATCGTGACCAATCCACGCGGAAATATCTGAGAACGTATACTTGCGGGATGATTTTTGCTTTGGCGCCTCTTCAAAGTCGGCAAAAGGATCGGACTGCGGAATTGGCGCCTCAACAAAAGACTCCACCGTGGCATATGTCGGCTGTATACCGACATAAGTGCTTTCGTTGCCACTGCGTCGATTGCGAAACTCCGTATGCGCACTGGTCTGCCAACCATGCCACTGCAATTTGTTGTCTAGCAGCGTCATATCCATTTTCTGATAAAGTACTTGCGGCGAAATCGTATAGCTCCATGCGTCCGACAACCGCCGCATACGTTCCACACCAAAAGTCGCAAAGCCGGTAAAAATATCAATATTACCTCGGCCATCTTCGCTCGTTGCGGCGTCAATCGGCGCCACTAATTTCAGACCATCCATCGACCCCATGGCCAGAACTTTATAATAACCGTCATCAACGCGCTTTACACCAAAAGCGTGTACATCGGCAAACGCCGGTACAACAGTTAAGCCCGCATCTTTCGGCATGACAGCCGGCAGAAAATAATCCAGATAACTTTTCCGTATGGACACAGCGATACTGCTGTCATCGGATAACGGTCGTTCATGATAGAGCGTACTATAGGTGGGCAGATTCACCCGAAACTCCGTCTTTGCGACTTCCGGAATTTCTGATTTTGTCCGCAACACCACAATACCGCCGGTTGCATTTCCATATTGTGGCCCGAAACCACCCGATGAAAATTCCACATCCGAAGTCAACTGATCCGGCAAGACGCTGATATTACCAATGCGATGAAATATATCCGGAACTTCAAAGGCATCGATAAAATAACGGGAATCGCTTGGACCTGAACCACGCACGACAATATCGGGAGAAAACATCTGTGTTTGTACGCCTGGCATGAGCTTGGTCACCTGCACCGGATCACCGCCATCGGCAATCCGTGCTGACTCGCTCACGGAGATGGTCTTGCGCGAAACTTCCGGACGCCTCATGCCGCGAACGATCACTTCGTTATCGTCTGGAGTCGCAGGCAATAAATAAAGCGTATAAATGGGTTGCTTTAATAAATCCGCAATCGCAATCTGCGTTGTTTCATAGCCGGCACGAGCAATTTCAAGTCTACCGGTCGCGCCTGCGGGGATCATAAGCACAGCTTCACCTTTGGGATCGGTAAAAGCCACATTCGCTCCGGACTTCACTTCGACACGCGTTAGCGGTCGACCATTGCCTTTAGTCAATACCCGCAATACCACGCGCACCAAATCTTTAGCAGGTGTTTCGGTTTGGGAAAGTTGCTCTATTTGCGTCTGTGCCAGCGACTCCGGCAAGACAACAAATACATGCAACAAAATTAAAAGCAGAAGACCACTGTTAATAGACAGAATTTTTTTCATATTTTCTAATCAATCAAAACTACAGGTGAAAGATGTAGCAACATGCTAAGTAGTTTTACTGATCCTGCCAAGTGAATTAGTGCTATTCTTATTAGATGAATCCCGAAGAAAATATGCCGCAAATTATTCTGCGCAAGCCGATGACGGCCGCACTTACGGCGTCATCGCTTCTGCATGTATGCGGCTTTGGAACTTTGTTTTGGATAGCTAGTGCACCGTTATGGCAAAGAACTGTTACTGGTCCGATTACCGTTAAAATTCAGGTGGAAGAAGCACTGCCAGCACCTGTCAGTGAGCTGGTACCGGAAAAACCGAAGACCCCGGAAAAGCCCAAACCGCCGCCTCGCACACCGACACCCGCCGCGACTACACCAGCATCGCAACCACCCCCCAAACAGGTGGTGCCGGTACAAGGTTTACGACCCGAAGCTTTGACGGATAGCCCAAGCACCGTCGTCGCACCGATTGGTAACACCCTGATGGTCGAAGATGAAGGCAAACGCCTGAACGCAGACCAGGTGGAGCAAATGGGCGCCGACCAGAGTGCGGGTGCCCGCCTGATTCAAGGATCGTTTTTAATTCCGGAGTACACGCAGGACGCTCTCGATACCAATCTTGAGGGCAGCTATATTGTCGATCTCTACATCGACGAGGCCGGTAAAGTTATCGATGCACAACCGCGCAAAAAAATCGGCTATGGTATGGACGAACGCGTTGTGCAATCAGCGCGGTCAGCACGTTTTATTCCGCGCAAGAATCGCCAAGGTGGCGCTATCGCCGGTTGGACCGAGCTTCGCTTTACTCTAACCATCCCGTAAATAGACATAAAAAAAGCCGGTCAAAGACCGGCTCATTTTCAAAACTAATTTTTCTTCTTACTGACCAGCGAAGCGAGCCTTAATGGCTTCGATACGGTTGGTCAAACTTTCGGGAATGTGCTCTTGAACTTTGCCGCGGTACTCATTCAGCTTAATGGTTGCTGCAGAAACAGCACCTTTGCTGAGTTCGCGGGCACGTTCTTGGAACTCATCCAGTTTTAGACCGCTAAGGTCCTGAAAACGCTGAACTAACTTCATTAACAACTCCTTCAACAACAACAGGTGAAACTTCAAGATAAGGAGTCAGCACCTCATCTTGTTTTTAATATATTTTATAACTATTATAATGTCAATAATATTTTTATGTAATTTTATAAAATTATAAAATAATAGATATTATATAATGAAACCATAGGACACTATAGAGTAATTAAGTCAAAATAATTAGTTGGTTATCCCTATTTCTGCAAGTCCGGTACAAAAGGAGCCGTCAAAGACGGCTCGGATGGATTAAGCGGTAGAGATGCGCCGCAAGCTTATCGGCAGCAGCGATAATGTCGCTGCTTCGCTTTATCGTCTGATTGAACGAGCAAGATAGCTTGATCGTTTCGGTTGACGGCTTGCTGCTGACGGCTGTCAGCACACGGCTACTGCTGACTGCTTCAGCAACAGAAACCGGTAATTGATGCGGAGGAGGATGACTCTAGGAGGTAGATCGCAATAATTCAACAACGCCTATCTATATAGAAACATACCTTACAAGGCCATTTCACCATAAAACTGCCATTGCCGCCCCGGCAGCGGATCGCCCCAAACATCCGAATAAGTGACAAATCCAGATTGGCGACCATCGGCTGTCTTTACGCGCAACCTATTGATATCAAATATATTATTAACAACCATGCCCAGTTTTACCGGCAGGCGTTGTGCCTGCCAATCCAGACTCACATCATGCATCCAGGTGCCGGGAATAGCGATGGAGTTGGCGACATCACGATAAAGACCGCCACGATATAAGGCATCCCATCGACCAGTAAATTGTCGCCAGCCATGACGAGTCGATACACCGCCCGTCACAGTATAAACTCCGGGAATCTGCAAACGTCGCGACGATGAAACATCTTCGGGAAAAAGTCGTGCTCCAAAAACCGCCACTTCGTGTCGCGACGACACCCAACTCAACTCGCCCTCGATACCGCGCGTACTGGTTTCGCTGAGATTCAGTGCGCGCATACGATTAGCATGGATCGGCACCATAACAATGCGATTAGCGATATCATCACGAAACACCGAAGCAGTCCAAAGCACATGAGGAAACATCTGCCAATGGACACCAACTTCCAGATGACGAATATCCTCAGCTTGCAAATCAACGGCAGCCTCAACGCGGCCGCCATCGCCATATGCCTCCCATAGACTGGGCGGGCGCTGAGTTTGCGCTACTTGAATAAATCCATAAGTTAATCGCGGACCAACTAACAGCGTCACGGCTTTGCCCGCATAATCTTGCCACTGCTCATTATTGATAGCAGGCTCAGTCGAAATTTGTTTGAGATAGATTTTTGCATCGAGTCGCGCCCACGGTTGCGGCTCGATGCCAAGACTCAAGTGCGCAGTTTGCGTCCGCATAGCAAGCCGCGGCAGCAATACAGCATCATTCGTCCGATGCACTCGCGCCGTGGTGGACTCGACAACTAACAATGTATCCCACAAATCACCGTGCCAACCGATTCGTCCGCTCGCGCGCTGCGTCGATTGCCGAATCTGCACCTGACGAAACGCCCCAAGCGTTGTTCCCAGAGGATCATTGATCTGCTGTTGATCATCGAGAGCTGCAACATCGATACCAACGTTCATCTGCGGATAATTCGCCCGCCAACTAAATCCGGAAAAATTCTGCTGACGATGTTCACGCGCCAATGATGGCAACGTCGCCGAGTAGGCCGGCACGCCGCGTTCACTGCGCGACAGAATCCCAAAATACTGCCAAAGATGCCGGCCAACCTGCACCTTTAATCGCGGAACCGCAAGCTGCGAGCGTTGATCGTTATTAGTGCGCGACAATACACGATCATCCGAGACGTTATAAGGTGTTCCCTCATCACTATAATAATCATAGCGACCATCCGTATGATGGTGACGCAAATACAATCGTCCCTGCCATTGCGCCTCAACATCACGGGCTCTTCCCAGCATCCACCCCGTAACACCCACCGGCTTACCGGCTTTTGTGCCGACACTAAAATTTTCGGCAGCGGCATCCTGCCAGGCAAATCGCACAACACCGGCAGGATTTGTACTTGGCAGCTCATGAACAGTAAAGCCACGCATCAATTCCAAGCGACCAAACGCACGTAAATCCAACTCACTGACGATAGGGAAACTGGTATAGGGGTCTTGCAGAAGAAAATCGTCCACATACACTTCGGTAAGTCGCAGATCGTGTCCACGAACACGCGGCAAGGCCATGCCCGAGGCATTGATACGCCCCGAACGGGCCGGATCCATGGATGGTGTGCGCTTAATATGACTCACCGCTTCGTAGCGAGTCGAGTCCGATGGCTCGATAACACTCGCATGGCCGGCAGCCCGCGTCTGTTGGCGCTCGCCACGACGCCCGATAATATGAATGACATTTTCTTCTTCCGCGAGTAGAGGCAACGACTGCGCAAATACCAAGGCATACACCAGTAGGTACGCTCGAATTTCAGCGCACCTACTTCGCAATCAATGCACCTTTATAAGGAATGCGTGGAAAAGCCACGCGTGTCGTCTCAACGCCATCTTGATAAATAATTAAAGTGCCATTGGCTTGCGATCGAGCCTCACCAACAAACAAACTCTGCGATGAACGATCAAATGCCGTCAACCATATGCCGGCACTGAGCGCGGGCAAATCATAAGTATGCAAAGTCCTGGTCGTTCTGGTGCTCAAATCCAAGTTCACTATTGATGCACGCATCTGTTCGGTATCACTATCTTTAACGATAACGTTAGCAATGACATCATTATCCGTAGCACCAAGCGTACTGATACCATTCATGATCAAGCCGAGTTCATCCAGTTGCCAGGTGAACTCGATTTGTAAAGTCCGCGGATTAAATACCTGTACCGCCGCCTTACAGTCATCGCCCGTATACGCACTACATGTGCCAAAAACCAACAATCGACCATCGGCCAACTGTTCAAAACGCTCTGGTACGCTCATTGCCAATGGTACGCCCTGAACACGTGCTTTCGCGAGATCAAGATCCACGACCGATAACGTTTCGTCAGCAAATTTGAAGACAAAAATCTGCTGACCACCAACGGCGCGATAAGAATCACTCAGGCCCTGATGCAACAGCAAAACCTGCTTTTCACCATCCGACCACAGACTTTCCGGCCGCAAAGTCGCACCAGACGGCAAATCCCAGTCAGCTTCCACGGACTGAATAACTTTGCCATTTGCGACATCCATAATCACTAAACTGCTGTGTACCATATTGGCCAACAGCAAATGTCCCGATGCCAGAGACAACACAGCATGCGGATCACCGGGGCCAGCAGCCGAGAAACTTTGCTCCGCAGACAGCGCCTCTGGCAATGATGTGAAATCAGCTTTGAAAAAATTCTGGAGACCGGCACTCCGATTGAAAAACCACAGCTCATTTTGCTCTGCAAATATCTCCGGGTCACCCGAAAGTCCCGAGCGCAAAGAGTCAATAGCTCCAGAAGCAAAATCATAGAAGAACAACTCAGAGGAACTGAACTGCGCATCCGTCGCGACCAAAGCCATCCCAAGATAATCCGATGCTAGCGAGGGAGCATGTATCTTTTCGGCTGGCGAGGTTGTCGGTGAACAACCATGGAGGTACCCACTGACACACACTCCCAAAAACAAATGTACTAATGAACGCGGCTCCGACAAGTACGACACGAAAACTCCTTCGCCTTACTTATGGAATAGTGGTGACTTCCGCGCAATGCAGCTTGTCAAAAGCGGGCTTCGCATAGATATCGGCATAAGGTAAATGCTCGGGCTGGCTATCAATCGCCATCGCCAGCAAACGATCATCACGATTTTTACCATCGCCCGTCAGACTCATGTAGCTGGCATCACCCAACCCCAAGTACAAACGGCAGGCGCCACGTCGCTCGGCACAGCGCTGCGCGAATTCCCTCGACAAGCGTTCGCTGGGGCAAGCACAAACTAAATTCCAGGTATCGCTATACAAAGCACTGGTGGTTTTATTGCTCAAGCTCTGATGCCAGCGTAAATATTCCCTGATGCGCATGCCATCAGGCACCTTGGTGTCCGGCGCCAGAAAACTCAATGTCAGCACCTGCAAACCCGGCACGGAAACCGGTCGCACCACAAAGCGCAAACAATTAGCCGGATTCCATGCCAACTCGGCAATCGGTCCGTGCCAACGATAATTACGTCCCAGCTCATCCCATTTTTCGATTTGATAAGAACCTTTGAGCAAAGCCCGCGATTGCGGCGCATAGAACAGACCAGAAAGCCCAACAGCAGCAGCGAGCAAGCTAACAACCATAAAACTGCGTCGCAACCAAAACTGATACGAAACTCTTACAAAAGTCATATCCGGCAAGTGCAATAGCTCCAGAGCAAACCAGAGCAGAAGAATAAAAAGAAAATACCGGTAAGTAAAAAAGACATCCAGCACGCCGGTCACCAGCAGCATCACGGCAACAGCCATCGATACCGCGACTTGCGGCCTTAACTCAAAAGCGAACGGCAAACGCGAATCCGAAAAAAACACCGCCTTTGCAAACAATACGATTCCGACCAAAGTCGTCAAAAGACCGAAAATACCAAGCTCAACTAAAACGCCCTGATACAGATTATGGATGTCAAAACCAAGATCGGCGTAAAGAAAGAAATTCCCAAACCCAATACCTTGCCACGGATGACGCCAAAACAAGTCCCAGCCGATCAGCATCTGCTTAGCTCGCTCCGCATCCAGCAATCGCAGGGAGCTGCCGCCAAAACCGCTGCCACGCCAAAGCATCACCGTCGCCACCACCAAAGTCGTCGCGACAACTCCACTCAACACATAGCGAAAAATCCGTGTTAAACGCGGCCAAATAAAATAAACAAAACTAATAGCCGAAGCGGTAGCCAGACCAATCCAGGCATTTCTTCCTCTACCGACCAGCAGAGGGAACAAGGAGAGCAGACCAATTAACAACGTAAAGCCGCGCACCACGACGTCGCCACGCTTGGCGGCGGCAAAGCGCCAAGCGGCAAACAAAATGACCAGAGCTGCAAAGAACGACAGATGATTACCGTTTTGAAACGTACCGCTGACATCCACGGCAAACTGCCGCGAAAACAGCGATGGCAGGTAGTATTGCCCCACTGCCATCGCAAAAACCGGCAACGCCGATAACATCACAACGTCGACGAATGCCCAACGAGTAATATGTAGACGCCCATGGTCCTCCGCCAAACGCGCCAGCAGACACAAATAAATCGAATATGCGGTCACTAACGACAGCGGATGCAAAGGTCCCGTCACCTGCCAGGCAAAGAGCGATCTTGCCGCCGTTGTCACGAATGCATGCGGCGTCAACCGCAGCAAAGAGAACGCCTTCAACTCGCCATAAGCTATGGCGAAAGACAGCAGGCCCGAGATGACACAAAAGGCCATGACCAGAAAAAACGGATGCGCGATCAGACGGGAAAAAAACTGAAAGCTACCCTTATTGGTTATTCTCCTAGTCGACGGGCGATGACGTATAGCCATCGCCGTCAACCAAGCCATAACCGAAAACTCAAAAACAAATTGATTCGGATAACCCCATTGCACCGTCTTAAGATGAAACCACAATGCTGCGGGAATCAACGCCCAAAAACTTAAACGTGGCACCAGCAACCCACCAACCAAAAACGGCAGGAAAAACGCTAGGCGCAAATAACGTGATTGCTCGTCAAGAACGATGGACAATACCGCCATCGCTCCCAACAAAAGAGGAACCATTTTCAACAGACTATTTCTCAGCAATTTCCGACCTTAAAAAAACATCGTGGACCAAATTCACAAACTCCGCCGCGCTCGCACGATAATACAAACTACCATGCGCATTTTCGCCGCTCAGATCGTACCATTCAGAAAACTGCCCGCGCGCCACCGCACCCCGGGCGATCTCGAGAATTTTCGTCAAACCAACTTTAGGATTGTCGCGATAAATCACTGTCGCCATGCGCGCACCATACCAATCCCATTGACCGCCATTTTGGTATTCATACATCTGATCCATAATGGGATTAGCAAATGTCCCGGCGGGATATGGCGGCAACAAAACCGCACCGATGGTCGAAGCTTTATATTGCTCCTGTCTTTTTAGCGCCGTCGCAATGATACGTTTACGTTGCGCCGTGGTCGCCAGTCCCGATTTGATCGCCAGAACATTCCCACCCAAAGCAAAAATATCGTCTTCATCAAAATCATGTCGTAGTTCAGTCGTCACATGCTGGTGAATCCGAAAGAAACCTTTCGCCTCTGACCATAACTGTTTCTGCGCATAGTCGCGCACGACTGCAATCCGCTCATCCAGGCTATTCATGACTTCAGCACTCAAGAGATCGGGCGGGACTTCATGACGCACTCTTTGCAACGTTTGATAATACAAAGCCTGCTGAAAAATCCCGCAAACTCGCGGTGATTCATTCATGGCAAGGCTGGTGGATTTAGGGCCGTCATCTCCATATAAACCCACATCGCCCCAATCGGCGACATGCGCACTCATCAAACACCCATGCGTCGTGCTAAAGCGTTCCTTATCGAGCCAGGCTAGAATTAATAGTAATTTTTCGATCCGCGAAATCGAGCCGGTTTTATTCGCGGGTTTTTTCAGCCAATCCTTAGGCGTGATTTCCATCGCCTGGGCATCAAGTACCGCATTGATAAGCCACATACCCTGGTCGACCTGCACATCATTCAAGCCTGTGTCACGGTTGATGCGATTGTACGGCGCTGCCGCGACCCAATCCATAACCAAACCCTGCCGCTCGTCGTCACCCATAAAAAAATCAGTCCAACTGGGATAAAGATAGCGTTTACTAGTCATGACATGCGCCAGCGCCATCTGAATAGATGCCAAGTCACGCACCCATACGGTCGGATATGCTGATCCAGGACTTGCAACCAAGTATGTTGAGCCCGCATAAGTCGCGTGCTGCAACGACAGCAACAAGGTGTTGGCGGCCATGTTGTAAGCTTTTTGAATGGTCTCGCTATCCTCTGGTGTCGCATGCGGCACGACAAAATCTCGGGGCCAGCGTCGCGCCCAGACCAGTCCGTAATAACCAACATTGGTCTCGGTCGCCGGCTCCTTGACATACAAGGTTGATTGCACCAATTGCTCACGCGGTACGAGATCGCTCTGCCAGGCCACGCCGTCTTGAATCAACTCAATAGTATAACGATACTCACCCGGTTCTTTGGGGCAGGTAATCGCTAGTGGTACAGACGTAGAGCGGGGCTGATGCGGATCATGTGCTGGTGGCAGACTAGGCACAATGCGAAAACGAGTCGCATTATCGGCGGTAAAAATCTCGCCGGCTTTATTGCGCAGACGATAGGATATCCTTACCGACGAACGCCCCGCCACCATCTGCTCGCCGGACGTAATCGCGATCGGCAACGTACTGGAAACAACAACAACTTTATTAAATGATTCACCCGGCAGACAATAATCCGCCTTCGTCGCGTAAGGTTTTTCATAAACAACTTTGACACCGGCATAATCCTGCCGCAGATCAAAGACGCGATGCGCTTTATCAAGAGTTCTTAGCTGATCAAAACGCGGTCGATTGAGGCGAGTGCTGATAAAAACTATTAATACGAAGACACCGGCCAGAGCGCCAGCAAAACCACAAATTCGCCAAAAAAACCTGCTATCTTTCATCAATTCAAACCAAAACCAGAACGCCACCCCGACGGAGACAGCCCAAAGCTGCGGCGCTTAGCATCGTAATGACAACTTAAACATGCATGCGGGGACGGAGCGACAACCATTTGCGTGGCACTGGCAAACTGTGAATGCGTTGCGATCTTTCCCCAAACATCGTAAGCATAAAAATCAAATACCGGCGACTGATCACCTGCGACCAGCGGTATGATCACTTCGACTTCCAGCACGCGCGGATTCTGCCGCATATCTTTGGGATTAAACATGTCACTATCCAAAGTGAAAGCCAATGATAGTTTCTGATGATCGGAAAGACGGCAACGCCACAGATAGCGTGTTCGTTTCTTCACCTGACTGGGATTACGTAAACGCCGCTGACAAAGGTCGGAGGTAAGGTCCCAATCCCGAATATGCGCACCATCACCACTACTCAACAAGCCGAGCCGCTCGCCCAACTCCTGACGTGTATCAGCAATGCCAACCACATGAGCACGCGTCGGCCATGCCGCGTTATATAGCGGTGTTCGCAATAACACCCGCAGCACGTAGTCGAGGACAGCGTCGCCACTGGATAAAGCCGCTAATTCGATAAAATAAGGTAGGGCTGAAGGCCAAATCTTGTCTTTGGCAATCACGACAGATGTCGTGCCTAGTACCAAATCACTGGGGTGACCGACAAAATAACCAAGTGCATACAACACAACATCCTGGCCAAAATATGTTTGTCGACCAGCCTGATCCGCAGCTGACGGTAAGGTGATCTCAAGATGAGACAACGGCAAAGAATTCATCGCAGAAACCGGCCGCGGCCACACCGTTAACAGCACCGCAATACAACACCAAACTCCGGCCATCGCAAAAGCCCGTTTCATCGCCAACTCCACAAAGATATTGACTTAACTAACACGTCAGCGGCGATGACGAAAGCTCCCACTGTCAAAAGTTTTGACAGCCGGACCGAGGCTGTACATAAATAGCGGCGGAGAAACCTTTAAACTTCTTTGTTTTATGGTACTTACGCAGAATGACTCTTTGGAACAAGCGTTGCTCAAGGGACTGCAAGGAGGCAAAAGCTGACCTGCTTGCTTTTGTTGTTGCCGTTATAACCGCTGCCGTTGATGTTGAGTGGAAGCCGATGCTGATTGTACGTTGCTTTTTCCTCCCCCTTGCTTATATGGCGCTGCTTCTGGCAGCCATGCCCGCTCGTTTAGACGCCCAAACTCTTGGCGGCCGCCAGACTCCCACTCTGACCCCAACCCTTGTCGCTCCGATGCCACGCGCTGGCGTTCAAACCACGATAGTATCTGGTATCGCTCAATTCCCCGACGTACAGGTACCAGGCGAACACCTGACCGAAGATGAAGCAACCATGGTATTGAATGCTCCGACCAGCAGCCATCGCGGCTTCGCGCTTGGACTCAATCTTAGCGTACCCATCACCCAAAGTGCTTTGCGCCCCGTGGTCGTTGTCGATGTCTTGCACATCACGACTATCGAGTCCTCGCGCGAGACCTTCGGCTCAACCTACAATCGCCTTGGCTTAGGCACGGAGTTCTCGCACCATCTGGGCGCGGGGAGACTGCGCTCTATCGGTACCGGCCTTGGTATACGTCGCTCCACTTATCGCAATGTCTCGACAGGGCATTATGTCGACAGCCTCATTCCGCATGTCAATGCCGCCGGCGATTTCTCGCCGACTCTTGGTTGGTCCAGTCGAATAGGCTATGGCGCGATTAATCGTTTTGGCTTTAATGCCGGCGGCGCACGTAGTGGTGCGATGCCCGGAAGCCAGACTTCGCTAATCGAGGGTGACGCCCAGCTTATCTATCGCCTGAGTCGCAAAGCCAAGATCTCCGCCGGCTATGAGCTGGAACAAACCAACGTCGTGATCAACGATGTCAAACAATACAACCGCTATGGCCTGAACGTACCGGCCAACGTTCCACCGACTCTCAATCTACAATTAGCCACATCCATCATCAAAATTGGTTTACATACCAGCTGGTGAGAGTAACCTCTTAAGTATCTAAATACTCAAGAGGACGATCGCATTGTCGATTGCACGCAATAGTTTTTGGTTTGCCGGTGGCACCATGATCAGCCGCATCAGCGGCTTGCTTCGCGATATGGTACTGGCGGGATCGTTTGGTGCCTCGCCTTTGCTCGATTGGTTTCTGGTCGCAACCCGTATTCCGAATTTGTTTCGCGACATGCTGGCTGAGGGCGCTTTGGGCGGCGCCTTTACCAAAGTTTATAGCGGCACTTATCCAAGCGATCCGCAACGTGCCGACCAATTGCTACGCGACATGCTACGTCTGGCTTTGCTTGGCTCAATAATTTTTTGCGGGCTGGGGATTTTGGTCGCCCCTTGGCTGGTGGACCTGATGACTCTGGTCAGTCAACGTCACGGCAGCGATCCACAAATGATCGCTACCATTACCTCTCTGACCCGCCTGTTATTTCCTTACTTGGGCTTGACCATCTTAGGCGCTATCGTCGCCGGCGCCCTACATCAACATAATCGTTTCTTTCTGACCGCCGTCTCACCGATTGCCCTCAATCTTGGTTACATCTTAGGCGCAACCGTCATTGCTCACGCTTTTGTCGCAGCTCTACCTCCGGAATTCGCAACCAGCTTTGCCGATCGCGCCATCACCGGTCTAGCAATCGGCGTTTTGCTCGGGGGCTTTGGTCATCTGTATATTCAGATTCGCGGACTCCACAAGCTTGGCATCAGTAATCTGTTTATGCGCTCGTGGCAAAAATGCTGGACACCGGATACCAAACACGTGCTTCGCCTCATGCTACCGGCGACAATCGCCGCTAGCACTGGGCCGATCAATCTTTTCATCAGCACTAACTTCGCCATCAGCGCCGGACCAGGATCGGTATCGTGGCTATACTATGCCTTTCATGTCTTGCACCTGCCAGTGGGCGTCTTCGGCGTCGCGGTTGGTTCAGCGGCGTTACCAGCCTTATCACGAGCGGTCGTCAAGAATACCGGCACGATCAACGCCGAGGTTGCACGCCAGCTCCAGTTTGCCATGGAGTTAGTACTTTGGCTGATGGTACCGAGCTTTCTTGTTTTTATTCTGAGCGCCACGGATATCGTTACCGTCTTATTTCAACATGGCGATTTTGATACCGAGAGCACCGTAGCAACCAGCGCAGCATTACGCGCTTATAGCTTTAGTCTTTTTGGCTACGGCTTACTAAAAGTTCTGACATCGTTTTATTATGCCAGCGAGCGCACCAGCTTCGCCATGAAAACCGGCCTGATTAGCATCATCCTTAATACGATCGGCTGCTGGTTGTTGGTCGAACGCTACGGTCACATCGGCCTTGCCATGACCAGCTCCATCACCATCTGCGCCAACGCCGTCTTCTTACTCATTGGCTTAACGCCACAAAAACCCGCCTTCAACTGGCGCGAAATACTCAAAATGCTGGCGTTTCTCAGCGCAGGACTATGCCTGTGTTTATTGCTGGGCAAGGGGTTGGAGTATTCCAGTATGCTAAGCATCTTGACGGCAACCATGCCGATTAAAATCAGTAGCCTGATCACAGTCCTGGCAAACGGATTGATAATCACCAGCGTATTCTTTATGTTGGCAGTCTGGCGTTTCGATATAACCGCAAACCAGTTATGGCAAAGGCTGAAGAAACGCCGCTGACGGTGATGATTATGCACGATCCTGAACAACTGAAAACTTATCAACCTCGCCATCGACTTCGTTTCGTAACCGCCACGGCTTTATTCGACGGCCATGACGCCAGCATCAATATCATGCGCCGACTCCTGCAAAGCCGCGGTGCCGAAGTGATTCATCTGGGACACAACCGCTCAGCCTGGGAGATCGTGCAGGCGGCATTGCAAGAAGATGTGCATGCGGTTGCACTATCCAGTTACCAAGGCGGGCACGTTGAATTTTTCAAATACGTGCGCGAGCTGTTGAATAAAAACGGCGCCGATGACATCAAGATTTTTGGCGGCGGCGGCGGCGTTATCGTACCGCGCGAAATCAAGGACCTCGAAGCCTGCGGCATTACCAAAATCTATAGCCCGGAAGACGGTCAGAAGCTGACACTGCCCGGAATCATCGGTCACATGCTCGCCGCCAGCGATAGCGAAATCACTGGATGGGGCAAGCGACGCGACAGCAACCATAGCCGTCTGGGTCGTGCACTAACGATGCTCGAATCCGGCCAAGCCAAAGCTAATACGGTGCTTAAAGAATTGGGCACGGACAAACCACGTCATACACAAATTCCCGTCATCGGTATTACCGGCACTGGAGGTGCTGGCAAAAGCTCGCTGACCGACGAATTGGTCGGTCGTTTTATCTACGACTTTCCTGAGTGCCGCATCGGCGTGATCTGCGTTGATCCGAGCAAGCGCAAAACCGGTGGTGCATTGCTCGGCGATCGCATTCGTATCAACTCCGCATCTGACGAGCGCGTCTTCGTGCGTAGTTTGGCCACCCGCGGCTCCGGCAGTGAGCTAGCAAGCATTACCAGCGACGCCGTGGCGACCCTACGCCAGCAGGACTTCGATTTTGTGATTGTCGAAACCAGCGGTATTGGTCAGGGCGATGCGGAGATTCTAAAGATCGCCGACATCAGTCTTTACGTCATGACACCCGAATACGGCGCATCCACACAACTCGAAAAAATCGACATGCTGGATTATGCCGATTTGATTGCCGTCAATAAATACGAACGACGTCAGGCAGTGGACGCGTTGCGCGACGTACGAACACAACTGCGACGCTCGCGTTTCCAGGGCCGCAACGTGGCGCCCGAGGAGTATCCCGTCTTCGGCACGATTGCCAGCCGCTTTTCTGACGATGGCGTCAACGGCTTGTACAGAGCTCTTTGCGGACTACTGAATAAAAAAATCGGCGCGGAACGCTACCAGGCGCCGCCGGAACGCAAATACGCAATGGAGTCTTCCAATCGCGCCGCTTTGATACCGCCGGAACGCAATAGTTATCTCAGCGATATCGCCGAACATGTCCGCAAGTACCACAAATGGGCGAATGAACAAATTACGCTGGTTCATCGCCACGAAGCACTGCAAGAAGCAGCGCGCGTCCTACAACAAGCGGGAGAGGCAGCCGTAGCCCAAAGTAATCAGGCACAAGCAGATAAAGTTTGGAACAAGCTCGATGCTCGCTGCCGCGCGCTTCTCGAAAATTGGGACGCGACCCGCAAGCAGTATAGCGGCGATCAATTCTCGTACCAGGTACGCGACAAAGTCGTGAAGGTCCCTAGCAGCTTTGAGACTTTGTCGCATCTCAAACTACCGCGTGTAGCGCTACCCGAACATCTCAGTCGCGCCGAAGTTCTGCGGTACCTGCTCAAGGAAAATATCCCCGGCAGTTTTCCTTTTACCGGCGGCATCTTTCCGTTTCGACGCACCGCCGAAGACCCCAAACGCCAATTTGCCGGTGAGGGTGGCCCAAAACGCACCAACGAGCGCTTTCACTTTTTGTCCAAAGACGAAGACGCCAAGCGCCTTAGCACCGCCTTTGATAGCGTGACTCTCTACGGCTCGGAGCCACATAAACGTCCCGACATCTACGGCAAAGTTGGCGAGTCGGGAGTTTCGATTGCAACTCTTGATGACATGAAAGTTCTTTACTCCGGCTTTGATCTTTGTTCGCCCAACACCAGTGTCAGCATGACCATCAATGGGCCGGCGCCAATTATTCTGGCGATGTTTTTAAACACGGCGGTCGATCAACAAATCGACAACTTCACCAAAGCCAACAAGCGCGCACCCACCCCGCAAGAACATCAAAAAATTTATGATGACACCCTGGCGATCGTGCGCGGCACCGTGCAGGCAGATATTCTCAAAGAAGATCAGGCGCAAAACACCTGTATATTTTCCACCGAATTCGCACTGAAAATGATGGGCGATATTCAAGAGTATTTTATCGAGAAGAAAGTCCGCAATTATTACAGCGTTTCGATCTCGGGTTATCACATCGCCGAGGCCGGCGCCAATCCGATCACCCAGCTGGCCTTCACGCTGGCGAACGGCTTTACTTATGTAGAGTATTATCTGGCGCGCGGCATGCACATCGATGACTTCGCACCAAACCTGTCGTTCTTTTTCAGCAATGGCTTGGACGCCGAGTACGCCGTGATTGGGCGCGTGGCACGTCGCATTTGGGCAATCGCCATGCGTGATCTTTATCTTGGCAGCGAACGCAGCCAAAAACTTAAATATCATATTCAAACATCCGGACGCTCCCTGCATGCGCAAGAAATCGACTTCAATGATATCCGCACGACCCTGCAAGCACTGATCGCACTGTATGACAACTGCAACTCACTGCACACCAATGCCTATGACGAGGCGATCACAACGCCGACCGAAGAAAGCGTTCGCCGCGCAATGGCGATTCAGATGATCATCAATCGCGAATTCGGCACCAACCAGTGCGAGAACGTCAATCAAGGATCGCATTTTCTGGAGCAACTCACTGATCGCGTCGAAGCAGCCGTGCTTGAGGAATTTGATCGCATCTCGGGACGAGGCGGTGTTCTTGGCGCCATGGAGACTCAATACCAGCGCAGCAAAATCCAGGAAGAAAGCCTATACTACGAAAGCCTGAAGGATGCGGGCACTCTGCCAGTTATTGGCGTCAATACCTACATCAATCCCAAACTCCTGGCGCACGACTACGAGCGCCCCGAAGTACAACTGATCCGCGCTTCCTATGCCGAAAAAGACGATCAGCTAAAGCGTCTGGACAGCTTTAAAAAAATGCATCAAGGCACTAGTGCTCAGGCTCTGAAAGATTTGCAATTAGCCGTCATCGAGGAACGGAATGTTTTTGCGCAACTGATGCATTGCGTGCGTTATGCAAGCCTTGGAGAAATCACCGAGGCTCTGTATCGGGTTGGCGGCAAGTATCGTCGATCAATGTAATTATTATTTGCGCACGAACGTTTCCAAAGCAGAAATCCGATGATCATGCACAGTAAAACGTAAATCCAACTCTTCACGCGGTACAATACGCTCAAAATTATGCTGACAAACCTCGATGAGACGATCAATCTTGTCATCCGTGGCTTCATGCAAAATCTCCAGCCGATGTGTCCGCTCTTCTAGGGAGCGAAGAGAACCCAGCTGATTTTCCACCTTATCGAAACGCCGATCCATGCCGCCCAAAC
>CAZZCU010000006.1:0-2537 GCA_964652825.1 uncultured Oligoflexales bacterium | reverse complement strand
CCAAACGACTATCTATTCCATCGAAACGCCGATCCATACCGTCCAAACAACTATCCATTCCATCGAAGCGCTTGTCCATACCGTCTAGACGCTTGTCCACTTCATTAAAACGCCGGTTCACGCTCTTACCAAACGCTGTAAAACGTTTATCTATGCCCTTTCCAAACTCCGCGAAGCGCGTATCCAATTTACGATCCAAGAGGTCTTCAAATTGCTTCAAATTTATCGTGCTCATTTTGCCCCCATTCAACTTGCGCCAATCATTGCGTATCACTTCCATGTCATCAAGTGATTTGTCAGCAAAAATCTCGCACGTAAGTTGTCCACACCCTTTCAACATCAGCAAGCGCCACGCTGACAGTATACTTATCAGTGTCTACCAGAGGTTTTCCCCGCGCTGACAACAATGTCCACTGCGTCATATTATGTAGACCAAGAGTATTTTTTTTATCAGTGCGTAAATACCGCACCAGCGCCGCCCAAAGCGCCGGATCATCCAGCTCACCAGCCAATGCCTCCCGCAGTCTGATCAGTGACGGCATGATCGCACTACGTTGCAACAAATCCTGAACAGACTTCTCTTCCAGAGGCTCCATGTAATCCAATGCGCGCGCCAGATAGGTTTCAAAACTCAAGCCAAACGCAACCGCCTCACCGTGCCGCAACTGCACGTCCGATCCCGCTCGCTCTTGCGAGACCGACTCCAGAGCGTGACCAATCGTGTGTCCGAAGTTTAACCAGGCGCGACACCCGTGCTCACGCGGATCACGCTCTACCAGCGCCTCCTTGTACGCCATCATCGACTTCAGCAATGGCGCCATGGCTGATACGTCGCGTTGCGCGATCACCTCGGGCAAACACGCAAGAAGTGCTGCATCACCCGCAAGCAAAGCATGTTTAAGGCATTCAGCGCCACCACCAGCAAATTCCATTGCCGGCAAAGTTTTCAACCACTCCGCACACACCCAAATCGCGCGCGGCAGATAAAACGCTCCTACCTGATTCTTGCCATACGGCGCAAAGTTAACACCGGTCTTACCACCGATTGCAGCATCGACCATCGCCAACAAGGTTGTCGGCAGCAAATCCACCTCGGCGCCCACCAGCGATGCAGCGAACATCGCCGTATCCGAGAGCACACCGCCGCCAACGATCAGCCATGTGCGCGGCATTCCATACGCGCGCCAACGCGTCAGTATCTCCGCAACACTCGCTAGATTCTTGCGGCTCTCATTCAGCTCCAACACGGCGTCGGCCGCAACCACTTGACGCAACGACGGCCAGTGCACCGCAAAACCAGCATCCATAATCACGAATGGCGCCGCGGCGATGTGCGTTAAAGCAACATCCTCATCACAAAAATGCACGGGCACGCGACGATAACGCCATGATTCCGCGACAGTATCCGCACCGTCTGGCGCGTCGTCCGTGAGCACCGACACACCACGCTTGTAAACACGCGCCGCCGCCAAGTGCCGTGCACGTTCTTCCGGCGACAATGCCCGCACGTCCCATGCCTGATCCCGACCGCGACTACTGGCAAAAGCAGCACGCAAGACCGCCAATGTCCCTGCCGGCCAAAGCAGCATCGCTTCGATCTCGCTGTCATTCCATTGCGTTCCCATACGCTTTGCCTTGTAGTGACAATCCCCGACGCTGTCGCCTGTTTTCTCGGTCGAAGTCTTTTGCCAAGCTCTGCTTATTTTTTAAACAAGAGTCTAAATAAAATCCAATTATTTTAGCTAATTATATTTTACCTAGCACCCCTGGGAAAACTCCACCCATCAAGCCTGCAAAGTTTTCGACGATACATATAGGAGATTTAATCCATGGTTTCTGGTTCGTTGGAGAATCGTTATATGGCCGACCGCCGCAACAATACACCCAAAGCTGATCGCTCCCTGCGGCGTCAGATTGAATCTATTCGCAAGCAAAAAATCGTCGACAAAAAAATCGTCTCGCTCACCGAATTCCGAGACATGAAGGAAGCCGCCGAAAGCCGCTCGATCTTGGTCGTTGATGACGAAGAGATTATGCGCAATGCCCTCAAGCGCATCCTGGAAAACGAAGGCTACAAAGTCCTTTTAGCCGAGGACGGCATCGCCTTGTCTAAAGCCATTGAGTCTACCGTGCTCGATCTGATTATTCTCGACGTCAACCTTCCCTGGGTCGACGGCTACGAACTCTGCAGCCTGATCAAAACCCACCATGCCCTCAAAAACGTCCCCGTCGTCATGGTCTCCGCCCGCAAAAGCCAAGAAGACATCCAGCGCGGCTTTGATGCCGGCTGCAACGACTACGTCACCAAGCCGTTCGAGGTCGACCACATCAACGACGTCATCAGCAAGCTCCTCCTCAAAACAGGTTAGATTTCAGACCGTTATCCCGGCACTTTCGGCAGGTTCTGCCTTGACACCAAGGTCCATTCCAGTTTACTTCTCTAAATCCGAAACGGCTCATTCCTCAGTAGCTCAGTTGGTAGAGCAGGTGACTGTTAATCACCGGGTCGGCGGTTCGAGTCCGTCCTGAGGAGCCAT
>CAZZCU010000005.1:86855-110290 GCA_964652825.1 uncultured Oligoflexales bacterium | reverse complement strand
TACTTACAGGCACTACTTGATATCTATATTAGCTTTCATAACGAGAGAATTATGGGGCGGTTGGCAACACACAAGTAGAGCAGTTATTATTATTTACGGCGCGGATCAATGAGAATCTTTTGATCGATCGCCGCGGAAAATACCTGCCAGGCGTGATCAAACTTGCCGGTGGCGGCAATGCTGAAGCTCGCGGCGGTCAAGGCCGCGAGAAAAGTACGCTGTCGAGCTTCTGAAGTATCGTTGCTGATGGCGAGTTGCTGCCAGGATGATGGTCGCGGATATTGGGCATCGTTGTGAGTCGCGTTGCGGACCGAGACTTCGGCCATGGGGCCGGCGGTATTGGCAAAGAAACGTGGTCGGCGTTTGGACCGAAACACTTTGTAGTCGGCACCGATTAGCACGATGGGTTTTTGGTTTTTTTTGAGACTGAGTTCAACGGCTTTGTCGTAGACAGCCGGATCAAGCAAGACCACGCCTTTTACGTTGGCGCCGGTGGCGGCCGCCAGACTTACCGCTGAACCGCCAAACGAATGCCCCACAAGAATCACCCTATTTAAATCGACACGATTATTCAGCAACGATGGCCAGGCATGGATCATTGCGACCAGGCGTTTAATGGTGTCGCCATTGGCGAGCCATTGGTCGCGATTGGGTAATTGCAGCACCAGACTATGCATGCCCCAGGAAGCGAGGTGTTCACCCTGGACCTGATGATCAGTTTTGTCACTGGCGTTGCCATGCGAGATAATGACCAGAGGTGATTTTCCGTGAGCGCTGCTTAGGAAAAGATCAGTGTTGATGACCGTTTTTGCGGATAGGCGAATACGAAAATCCCTAGTTGCGTCAAACGTAAACGGGCCTGGTTTGGCGAAATCTTTTAGCTGGAGTTGATCACGTTGCAGGAACGTACCAAGCTCCGAGAAGTTTTCGGCAATCACGGTTGCGGGATGTCGTGTCTCTACAGTAATACAGGCGCTCAGGCTGGCGCCGATAATAAATAGAAGTAATTTTTTTGCAGATAATGGCATAAGGGTCTCCGCGAACGACTTCATAACGTTTATCGGCTAGGTGCACACCATTTAAACGGGCAAATTCTGCCTGGCTGGTTGCCGCTATTTATGGTTCAATCGTGTACAGCAAAAAGGTACAAACAAATCATTGGCGGGTAGGATATGTGGCATAGACGGCTTTCAGTTAGCGCACTAATTTTATTTGCATCTTTTAATGTTTTTGCTATCGAGCCAATTCCTTCCAATAGCGCGGAAGCATTTAAACCACTGGGGAAAATTGTTTTTGCCGCGAAGACGCATAATTTTGGCGTGATGAAACGCGGTGAGAAGTTAACGCATCGCTTTGCCTTTTCCAATCAAGGCAAAGGGACCCTGGTTATTCAGGGTGTGCACGCCGCTTGCGGTTGTACCGTGGTGAGTACGGACAAGAACAAAACTAATGCTTATCAGCCTGGCGAAAACGGTTTTATTGAAGTGGTATTTGACACCACGAACTTCACCGGTCGTGTTAGCAAGGCGGTGACGGTTATCACCAATGAAGCTACTAAAGCCGCCAGTACTTTGAGATTGTCAGCTGATATTCGTTCAGAGATCGCGGCAAAGCCGCCATTGCTTGATTTTGGCGATGTCCAGGCGCAGAGCGGCGAAGTACAAAGCTTCGTGGTTGAAGCGGATCCGGGTATAACCATTCAAACCGAGAGTATTCGTTACACCAAAGAAATTCTGGATATTGCCGTCGAGCCGATGGCGGCGAATAAATGGCGTGTTGCCGTTAAGCTTAAACCGAATGTTGGTACCGGTTTTTTAAAAGACGTAATTTATATTCCCAATAGCAGCAGTGCATTGAAAGAGATGCCAGTGCCCGTGCGCGCTAATATTTTGGGCAATATTCAGTTATCGCAAAATTACATCGAGTTTGGTGCGGTTGCTCCGAATAATTCGACAATGCGTACGGTTGATCTGAGAGTTAATGGCGGCTATGAAATCGTCGGCTCAAAAGCCGAAATCAACATCAATGGTACGCGTGTTAATGACGTTAACCCATTTGTTGACATTAAGATTGATCCCAAAGGTAACGTCACACGCAAGATCGCCGTCAAGCTGAAGAACGCCACCGAAAGCAGTGGTAGCGTACATGGCAAGCTGGTGTTGCAGACTACCGATCCGCGGCAAAAAGAGTTGGTTGTTGATTTCTATGCCTTCTTTCGTTGAGGGGAGATGTTGTGTTTGTAACTGGTTACATCGTTGCTGGCCTGGTTTGGTTAGTTAGCACCGTCCTGTTATTTTTCTGGACGTCTCGAATAGTTGAGGATTCTCCCGTTCCGCAGAATCCGAATAGCTGATCACATATTGTGAGCACATATTGGCTCCAAGGCGTGGATGTTGGTTGTCTACATCGCCTGGCCAACGATAGGCTTCAAAAGATGAAGACGTTGGCAACAGTAAGGAATGGTCATGGAACGACCGGGGCGACAAATCAAGAGCAGACAGTCTGATAAAGACAAAGATCTGCCAAATGTGCTTGAGTATCTCGACTACCGCCAATTTTTGCGTGATCGCTTTCAGGCTTTGCAGTCTCTAGGTGCACGTTACACGCAGCGAGCAATTGCTAAACAGGCTGGTTTTAAATCACCTCACTTACTGTCAATGATTGTGTCGGGTCAGCGTAATTTGGCTGTCTCGATGGTGCCTGCGCTCAGTAAGGCTCTCAAGCTTGATGATCGTGACGGTCAATATTTTGATCTGATTGTCAGTCTCAGTCACGCTGAATCCGAAGAGCAGCGTACTGACATTCTTGAGCGTATTCAGGTTGGTTTTCATAACGGTATTTTTAAAGAGATACAGGACGAGAGCCTGGAAATTCTGCGCTATTGGTATTTGCCGGCTTTGCGCGAAGTTGTGACAATTAAACCCGATGCTGGTGTTGAGTGGATGTCGGATCAACTTGGTTTGACGCGTGAGCAAGTTAAGCATGGTCTGAAAATATTGCTGGATAAGGGTTATCTTCGACGCGAAGGCAAGACGTATTTACGAGCGGAGCCGAGTATTCACACGCCGGAGCGCATCTATCCATTGATCATTGCTAATTACAATTTGCAAATTTTGCAACAGGCGTTCAAGGCGCATGGGCATGCACGAGAAAAGCGCTATTTTGAGAGTTTAACATTCGCGATGCCAAAATCATTAATGCCTGATTTGATCGAGCACATAAAGAGATTTTTTCGCGAGGTTGATGTGCTGGTGGAATCGCATAGTACACGAGAAGAAGTGTGTCAGTTGAATTTGCAGTTGTTCCCGCTAACGCGATGGCAGCAGGTTAAGGTTGAGGAGAAGCTAAATGACGCGATTTAAGCATATACATGCACCGATGTTGATTGGTTTGACATTTGTTCTCGGAATTTCGTCTGCGTTTGCCGGAACCGGGGTCGGTAATCATTTTGTTCCGCGCGAAGAACAGGCATTTGATTTTCATCTGGCTCATCCCAAAACTTGGGATTTTCAAGCGGAGAGTGCCGGCGGTTATGCTGTGCAAAACAATGACGAGTTATTTGCTCAGTGGCGGTTGAATAATGGCTCGGTTGCGGATGTTCCCGCAAAGATGTCCTTTGTCGATGTTCAGTTTCTGCTGAATTTTCCCGCTGAGGACGATCAGGGGCTTGAATTACTAGCGGAAATCAAGAAGCGTCACCCGGAAGTTGGTGAGTGGCAGCGAGTTGAAGCAGATCGAGGTTTTGTCGGTTGGACATCTGGTGATCGTCCGGCGGGTGCTGGAGCTACCGAAGCGATTGAGTATTACCTGGTTGCCAAGCGGCAGGTGATTCGTCTGCAATACAGAAAAGACCTTCATAAGGGTGGTGCGGCAGAGGTGGATTTAATTATTCACTCGATTGATCGCTCCAGTGCGGCGCCCCATATTTTAAAGATTTGGACGGACAAGAGTACTGATTATCAGGTTGGTGAGACTGCATGTTTTTTCATAGAGGTCGATGATTTAAAAGGCGCATTTACTACCAGGAGCATGGAGTATTTTGAAATAGAGGGGGCTTTACGTCATTGGTCTTTCAAGTCTATTCAGTGGGTCGGTGAGAAAAACTGGTTCCAGGTTTGTTTTAAAGTAACACAGGCATTTTCCCGTACTGGTCTAAGCATTAAGATGTTTAGCATTGTCAATAATCGCAGTGTAAGTACGAGTTGTTTAGGTATGGGCTCGACCATCCGCTGCAGCGGAGCCGGGAAGTCTTCCAGTATTAAGCCGATCATCGCTTCCGTCGTGAATCCGTCGCCCGATACCAATGGTCCAGTATTCACCACATTCGATTTTAATGGATCGACTTTGAAGTTACGGATTGCTGTTAGTGATGCATCTGGTGTCGGTTCGGTCGCTCTCCGGATCGTCAAGCCGCATTCCGACGCTCAGCAGTTTGATTATGTCATCTTTCCCGATCAATTCGTGGCCGGTGAAGCGGAAATTGATCTCAGTCGTCTGGGTTTATCTGGTTGGAACACCATTGAGACAGTTTATGCTTTTGATCGAAATGGCATGGCTTCCGGTCTGGTGTTTCAGGGCGACGTAAAAAGTTATGTTTTTTTTGATCAGGATGGTTCGTCTAGGGCTTCTGGTTTTCCGGTTGTTAGCTATTTGCGACCTTGATGTTAAAAGGAATAATTTGAATGTTGCGTATCTCTTACATCGTCACTAGCTGGTTACTGTTGGTATCTGGTTGTTCTACAGGTGTTCGGGCGCCGATTTGCGAACCTGATGAGTTTGATTTTCCTGCAGAGTACCAGGGGTGGTATCGAATCACTGAAGTTGGCACTAATCCGGCATATAGTGGCATGAATTTTTTTCCTGAGACAGAAATTAAGATTGAGCGCCAGACTCATGGTTTAGCAATCAGTATGTCGGCAAAAACCCGACAGCTTCTTCTTCAGACGCGACTCGGAAGTTTTGTCCATCAATCCTTAAAGGTTTTGGGTGCCGGTGATGTTAATTTCAGTGGTGATTTCTCAACCATTTGTCGTGTTGGAGAGCATTTTTATACACAGAGTTTTGATGGACACAATACATATACGTTGAGCAAGGTGCTTTTCTCCGCCAGTGGGTTTACCGTTTTGAGTATAGCCATGGATCCAGAGGAAATGCGTACTTTGAATGTGCCGGTGTATTTTGTGCCGAATGTTAGCGAGGTGGATTCGGACGGTTTTATTTTTAATCAAATGAATCCGTTGAAAATGTACGTCGATAATCGCCATCTCGAACGTACGGTTTTGTTGGAAAAGGCTCATACCGTAGGTATTGGCATGTCACTGATTCGTGTTTATCGCGAGCCTAGTCGTCAAAATGACCAGCAAAACATGGTGACCATGCGGATTGGTGGCAAGAATATTTAGGTCCAAAAAATTTTCTGCGGAGCTGTCACTCCGCAGAAAAGTAGTGTGTAACTTTAACTATTGAAAAGGAGATCTACATGAAAGCAACACACGTACGTAAGGCAATGGTAGCACGGAGTGGAAATTGGATTCAAGGCAAGGCCTGGTTGGTGGGAGGTCTGATGGCGGTATTTTCCGCAGCATGTCATAACTACACATCTGCGCCGTTGTGCAACGATGACAATGCTGTTGGTAGTGTACCTCCCGACTTTGTCGGGGTGTATGAGTATTCGACTCAAGATATGGAGACTTTTGATGCTGCCACTGAAGTGGTGGAGATTACAGCAGGCACGGCGCCAACCAAGGTCGCTGGTATTCTGTCGCAATCGGACGAGACTGGTTTTTGCAAAATTGGCAATGTATACATCAGTGAGTCTTATGACGACGTCGTTCATGGTTACGAACAATGGGTAGTGTCTGCGAATGCCGACGGATTAGAGAATCGCCGCCTCTTCTATGATCGTCAGAGTCTGGAAGCCGCAGGTATCGATTATAAAATTTTCTCGGTGCCAAGTTCGACGCCAGATGTTGTGGTTAAATTAATCAACAAAGCCATGACATTCACTCGTTCGTTCATCCGTAGCCGCCATGTGGGCGGAGAAGACGAAGCTTTGGGCATCTTGGTTGATCCGACAGGACACACTCCATCTCAGGTCTTGTCACATGGCAAGTTATCGCTGGTGGTAATGAAATTAGATCGTCGTAATAAGTAAAAATGGACCCCCGTCGCTTGTGCGATGGGGGTTACACCATCCCCCCGCCCCTTTTTTGTCTTTTTGCCGTATAATAATCATATTCGTCCCGACCAATTGATCATAACTTTTATTCTTTTTTGGGGTTTTACGCATGACTTCGATATGGCTGCGCTTATTGTTGGTATTTGCGGTTTTTACAAATTTTTCTTGTAAGGATCGCTTGCCGCCTGAGACTTCGACCACCAGTGCGGCGGAGATTATCAATGCTGGCAGCAAGGGAATTTATGTTATCCGACCTTTTAACGAAGTATGGAGTAAAAGGAAGAACGAGGCGGTGAATGTTGCCTTTGACATGGTTACGGATGAGATCAGAAAGCGTTTCCCTAACGTCGATGTTAAGGGCGGTGTGGATTTTTTCAAAAGTCGCGTCGACATGCATAATGTTGAAGATGGTGCCAAGCGGTTTCTCGAAGCCAATGTTAATGAGCTAGAGGGGCTTGGTTTGCAGGTAGTGGATTTTATTCCGTCAGCCTTTATGTTCGTGTTCTCTGGGCCGCTGATTGAGGAGTTATTTGCACGTGCTAATTTGCCGGTTACTACGGATGTTTTGTTGACGTTGGTGGTGGTGCCGAAGTTTGTTCAGCGTTACGTGCCTGGCAAAAAGCAGGTCATGGAGTCTTGGCGTTTTCAACTCGGTGCTGGCTTGTTAACCTTTGCTCGTCTGAAGTCCAAGGAAGCTGGTGATAGCTCAAATCCCGCATATGTGCCGTCGCGCTCATTGCGTGTAGGTATGGGTTTCATCTGGGGTGAAGTACAGCAGCCCTCGGATTTAAGTGGCAAGCTTGCCGGTGTGGCGATGAGTCGTGCAACGTGGCGTATTCCTGGTTCGTCAACTGTGCATGCCATGCCGTTTGGCAATAATGCCAAGGTTTTTGCGCTCAGCAGTGCCAAGAACGGTTGGCTGCAGGATGAAACCGGCAAAATTTCTTTGTTTAAAGTTACGAATATCATGGCGACGTTTGAATATATTTTTGGCGAAACAAGATATGATTATATTCATCCGTACGTCGGCGTGTCATTGGCAGGTGATCAATTGCTGACTTATTTGCTGGGCGTTGGCGAGTTACCCAGTGAAGAGACGCCATCAGATGGCACCATTCCTGACGTTGAGCAGGTTAAGTCGCAATTGGAAAAGCAATAGGACACGACCGGTAACGGGGCGGCGATGCCGAAATGATGAGTGACTCGCGCATATTGAAACAGTTAATGGCGGCAACTATTTGGTTGCCGCTGTTTTTGTTATCGGCATGTAAAACAACCGAGGATGCCTCTTTGCGTGACACGTTAACGAGCTCCTCGGAGCTTGATGCCGTGATGCGCGATAATCTGTTCGGTTTATGCGTTATTATCGAAGACACTGCTAAAACCAAAGGTGATGAAACCTGTCATGTTGAGATCATTGAGGGGATTTGCAGTCAGCAGCAAAATTCCATTGATGACGCCATCAAATCTTTGGTTGCTGATGATGTCGTGAAGAATTTTATTCCCGCCGATAAACAAGCGCAGCTTGATGCTCATTTGCGGCAGGATTTTAAGCAAGCAGTCGACAAATGTTTGAACGCGCAAATCTACCGTAACATTGCCTACAACGAACAAATTGCGAACGATCCAGAGCGCCAGCGAACCGCCAAAGCCGGACGCATCAAATTCTGGAAGAACATGCTGATGAACGCTTTATTCCCGGCTTTGTATGTTCAGGCGCGAGTCGCGGCTTTTGCGGAGGTCAAACGCGCGACGCCGGTCAAGATGGTGGTGAAGAACCGTACCTTGACGGCCGCGACACCTACCTTTATCAAACAGATGGCTATCGGTGTTATGTGTCAGGCCGGTGCGTCGGCCGCCGCCTGGTTTATTAACGAAAACAAACCGGATCTCACGCGTTCCGAGTGCAGTAAAGTCACGACCTTTGATGGGGCGCGTATGCGTGCCTGCTTTAGAACCATTGGCAGTGCTTGTATGGCAGGTGCTGGTTTTTTAAATTTTCAAGCGATTCCGGGCGTTACAACCGAGAGTGAGGCGATCAATTTTGTAAATGACATTGGTGCGCTTGGCCTGGAGACTATGTGTCGCCTGGGTGGACCGCTGAGTGCCGCCGCGTGCGGCACCATCAATGCGGCGGCGGCGCAAATCGTTACCGCCTGGCAGACCGGTACGAATGATTGGGCGGAGTGTACCGTAAATCCGTTGGCTCGTTGTCTTGGCGAGTGGTGGGGTAAAGGTACCTGGACCAATGATAACGGTGTCGAGTCGCCGCGAGTTGTTACCAGTCGCCATGGGGATAAGTGGTGGATAAAAGGCTGTTGCTTATGCCGGCGCGACTGGCGCGAGCGCCGCAGTTTTGCTACTGATCCGACAACCCGTAAGGAATGGGAGCTTGGGGTGATTCAAGCAGGTGACTTTAATAGTGGCAACTGCGCTGAGCAGCAACGCAAAACCTGGAATGTTGATTCCACGACTTATTACACTTATAGCAATTGTCAGCGTGTCGAGGTTGTTGGTGGTCGTTGCGCGTTGCAATATATTGACGATTACTCGCGCACGACGGATGTTACACAATGGCTTTGGGACGCGAGTCTTCGCGATGTCAACCGCCGTGTCAGTCGTACACGTGGGATTCATTAATCAAGTCAGTGCCTATTCGCATGATGCGAGCGAGAAAAATGGCTCCAGGTTGAATCGAACAACCATCACTGGTTTCGAAGACCAGTATTCTATCCGTTGAACTATGGAGCCATGGGGACGAGTCAAGCAAGACGCCCTTGCAGGGTGGTCTTGCTGGTTTCGTATATCGTAACTGGCAGCATTTTGCCAATAAGATCCCGTTGGGCCTCGACGCGTACCAAGCGATATTGTTCCGTGCGCCCATAATAGACGCCGGGTTCGGTGCGTTTTTGGTATTGAAACAGGACCTGACGCGTTTTGCCGATCTCGGCGCGGTTTAAATCCATGGTGATGTTATCTTGCAGTGCGTTGAGCGCGGCCAGTCGCTGCGCTTTAACAGCATCGGGAACCTGGTCCTTGAAGCGCGCCGCGGCGGTATTCTTGCGCGGCGAGTACATGAACGCGAAGATAAATCCGTAGCGTACTTGCTCGACCAGGGACATGGTCGTGGCAAACTGCTCGTCCGTCTCGCCCGGGAAGCCGACGATGATGTCGGTGGACAGCGAAATCTCGGGATCGGCAGCGCGCAACCAGGCGATGCGTTCAAGATATTCGGCGCGGGTGACCTTGCGTTTCATGCGCGCCAGAATGGTATCGTCACCGCTTTGTACTGGTAGATGAATATAGCCGCGCATTTTGGGATATCGGTGGAGCAAATCCGCGAGCGGTTGACTAAAATCATGTGGATTTGAGGTAGTAAAACGCAGACGCATAATTTCCGGTATATCAGCCACTGACTTCAATAAGTCGACGAATGCACCATCAGCCGATGGCTGTAGCAAGCCTTTCTCGATCAGGTCGTGGCCGTAGCTATTGACGTTTTGTCCCAGCAAATGGATTTCACGTACACCAGTAGCAAGCAGGGCTTTGGTCTCGGCAATGATGTCCGTCGGCAAGCGTGAAATCTCACGCCCGCGCGTAAAGGGCACGACGCAGAAGGTGCAAAAATTATCGCAGCCCTGTGCGATATTCACATAGCGCGTGACCTCAAATTTTCCGGTCGTGGTCGGAGCTGCAAGTGGGGACGCGTTTTCGCTGTAATCGTGATGCCGCGCGAAGCCGGTAGCTACGGCTTTTGCGCCCAGATTGATATCGCTTTGCCGGAGTAGATTGGTGAATTCATTGATCTTGCCGGGGCCGAGTAATACATCGATCTGCGGTGCTTGTTCGATTAATTTGATGCCATCGGCTTGCGCGACGCAGCCGGCGACGGCGATTTTCATGCCGGGTTTTTTATCTTTGAATTGCTTGAGAACGCCAAGGCGACTCAACACTTTATGACGTGCTTTTTCGCGGATGTGACAGGTGTTGAGTAAAATAAGATCGGCATCCGCTTCGTTTGGCGTGAGTTCGTAATTGAGTGCTTCCAACTGGCGCAACATCGCCTCGCTGTCAGCGACATTCATCTGACAGCCCCAGGTCTCAACGAGAACTTTGCGTTTTAGTGGTGTGGTGATTGTATGATCCAACTTATACCTGCAATAACTAACAAATAACTAACGACGATTTTTCTTGCGTGCTTTCTTGGCAGCCTTGCGTTTTTCGCGCAGTTTGTCGCGTTCAGCCGCATTCGGTGCACGTGCACCACCCATGCTGGCGCCACCACCACCGAACATGCCACCGAGGCCGCCAAGACCTGGCATCCCGCCACCGGCCATCATGTTCTGGGCCATCTGCTGCATTTGTCGCATTTGTCCTAACGCGCCCATACCGGGAATTTTGCCCAGCAGCCCCATGCTTTTGCCAAGACCACCCATCATCTGACGCATGGCGGAAAATTTTTTGACCAGTTCATTCACGTCTTTTTCCGAGCGGCCCGAGCCTTTGGCGATACGGCGCACACGGCCTGAATTGAACACGCTTGGCTTGACGCGTTCTTGCTCAGTCATCGAGTCGATCATGGCTTTGATGCGACCTAGCTCGCGATCGTCGACATTGGCGTCTTTGGGAATCATGCCCTGCATCGGTAGCTTGGCGACAATGTCTTTCAATGACCCCATTTTTTGAATCATCGAGATTTGTTCATAGAAATCACGGAAGGTAAATTGTCCCTGCAACATGCGCAGCGCATCTTCTTCGTGATCTTTTTCTGAGACGCGCTCAAAATCTTTTACCAGGCCGAGAATATCACCCATGCCTAAAATGCGCGTTGCCATGCCGTCAGGACGGAATTCTTCGAGACGATCAAGGTCTTCGCCGTTACCGACAAACTTAATGGTTTTGCCGGTAACTTCTTTGATACTGAGGGCCGCGCCGCCGCGTGCATCGCCGTCGAGTTTGGTGATAATTACGCCGCTTAAATCGAGACGCTCGTCGAAAGTCTTGGCCGTGCGCACCGCGTCCTGACCGATCATCGCATCGCACACCAGCAGGATGTTATCGGGTTTTGTTGCGCTCTTGATGTCGGAGAGTTCCTGCATCAGGGTTTGATCGATAGCCAATCGGCCTGCGGTATCGAAGATAACCGTATCGCAGTGCAAAGCTTCCGCCTGCTTGAGTGCGCTTTGGCAGATTGTTACAGGTGTCGCGCCTTCCTGATGGAACACGGGTACACCCAAACGTTTGCCGAGCACTTTCAGCTGCTCAACAGCAGCGGGTCGATAAATATCCGCGGCAACCAGTAACGGCTTGCGCTGTTTTTCGCGCATTAAATATTTAGTTAGTTTGCCGGTCGAGGTTGTTTTACCAGCACCTTGTAGGCCCACCATCATGACTACCGTCGGGCGGTTCTTGGCGTAGACCAGCTCGCTATTGGTTGGACCCATGAGGTTTTCGAGTTCTTCTTGGCAGATGCGGACAAAATGATCGCCTGGCGATAAGCGGCGTTTGTCCTCGCCTTTGCCGGCGCGTAATTGAACTTCCTGGCCAACGGCGCGATCCCTTAAGCGTTGCAGAAAATTCTTGCTGACATCGTAATCAACATCCGCTTCCAACAGACTTTTGCGAATGGCATCAATGGCGGGCGCGACGTTTTCTTCGGTCAAAGTCGCTTTGCCGGAGAGTTTTTGTTTGGCTGATTTAAAGCCATCGGAAAGGATATCTAACACCGCGAAATCTCCCAGAGAAACAGACAAATCGAGGCAATCGATATATCGCATCGGCGCGACACCGTCAAACACGCAAGATTATTGTAGTTATTATCGATAGTTATCAAAAGTACCTAACATTTCGCGCCGGCTTGCCGATCCTGAAAGAGTGGTACCCATGGCGGGTATAAAAGGAGGTCATATGGGTGACAGAAGTCCAAAGGATAAGCAAAAGAAGAAGAAACAGCATGAGCAAGAGATTGCCAATCGTGATCGCCAGAAAAAAGAATACTGGCAGAAGACGCATAGCCAAAACTCTGGCAACGATCAGGCAAATGACAACAATAACAATCAAGGCCATCACATTAAACGTGCCGGCTGATTTTTAGATTTGAAGAGTCGTAATGATGTAAAAGAGAAGGCGCCGATCAGGCGCCTTTTTTTATGTCGTCATTCTGGGAGATCCTTCCCCTTCGTTGCACTCAGGGTCAGGATGACGATGACTACCATTGCTTAATCAAAACGCGCGGGCGTTGTTTGGTCCAGACAATAGTTCCAGTCGACGGTGTAATATTGGGGTCGGTTTCCAATTCGCTAAGCGCTTCGGAATGCGGGCGTACGATATAAGTGTAGGTGCCCATTGGCAGGCGCAGCAATTTTGACTGCCCATTAGTAATAACAAATTCGGTTTCGCTGGTGATGCTCTCCGCCAGGTAGCGGATTGGATCAAGTGGTGGTTGCGCACCCTCGGCTTGATTGGCGACGAGTGCGGTATTTTCGTTGTCGTTGGTCACGCTATCGCAACTGGTTCCGTCGCTTTCGCTCAGTAAATCCAGTTGTCGCGCTGTCGCCAAAAAATCTGATTGATTGTTAAACAATGGATGCCAGCAAGCGTGATGCACTCTGGTGGTGGTGGTCTCTTCGATAGCGGGCTTGAGACTCACCCAGACATCGCGTGTCGGAACTTGCGCGCGCGGAATGCGCACGACCAGGGTGCCGAGTTTGCTGTTTTGCTCGAAGAGTTTGCGAAGATAATCGATTTCATCAAGGGCTTTGCTAAGACCGATGCGCGCCAGTTGCAGGCGGTTGGCGCCCGGTGCTTTGCAGACACCTTCCTGCCAGTTTTGTGTCGCAAGTGCCAGTGGCAGTTCAGCGGGCAGCGCAAAACCAATAATACGGCAAAGCGTGTTCAATCGTTCGCCCGCGGCACTGGGTTCGCGTACGGCCTGTGCCAGTGAGCGCGTTACCGCCAATCGGCGCGAGATTAAGTATGGTTGGCGATTCCAACGCATGATCATGGTGCGATGAATGCCATCAAGCTCGGTTTGAGCCAACGATGAATCTATTGTCGGCAACGCGCAGGTCCAGCCGGTTGACGTTAAGTCGAAGTCGCAATCAGGAGCAATGCGGCTCAACCATTGTTTTACCGCTTCGGTGGCGGTGCCATCGGCGATAGATAATGAGTCCTTATCGTCTTTAACGGCGGTGCAAGCGGTCTGCATAAGCTCGCTATTCAGGCCGGAAAATTTGCCGAAGCTTAATCGTCGTCCGTCGATTTCAGCGACAGCAGTGCCGGCGCCTTCGCTATTGGCGTCGATAGTTAGTGTGGTCATGTGGGGGCCGAGTGCTGATGAGAAGCGCAGACGCCATATCTGCCGCGTCGCTAAACTAAGAGCATTGCCATTGCACGATGACTCAATGAGTTCGGCAAAAACCGGTGTGTTGTCGGTCGCTGCGGAGTTTGCTGTGCTTTGGCGATCGGTCGCGACAAGTTTTAGCGCCGGCTCTGAGCCTTTGCCGCCGCCAGCCATGTTTGCCAGGGCGCGTACCGGATTAAGATTCCAGTCACTGGCTGTGTTGGCATCGGAGTTGTTGTTGGTCTGGTGGACGCGACACGCGCCAAAGACGATCGTTAGGGCGGTAAGTCCCCAGAAAACTAAAAATTTTGGTGATTGACGTTTAGCGTACAGATAATTCTTGTACAGAGAGATCAACGGTCTCATGGAATCCGCCTACAGCTGGGTTTGCGGCTTCTACCGACCAGGAAAGAGGTTGGCAAAGCTTCAGCACTCGGCGCGAGACCTCGCGCCCGTCATTACTTAGGGTTACCAGATGCACGTCTTTGAGTCCAGAGCGTGCACTAGTGGTTTGTTGTGCCCAGAGGTAAAGCGACGGGTCGGTGACAAAATCGCGGCGCAAAGTGATGCGCGCGCGCGGTAATTGTGTGTCGGGAGCTAGTTGTGCTTGCGTGAATTGATCGAGGCCGGTAACTTGATCGATAGCTCCAAAGTCAGTGCCATCGATTAACACATGCGTGCGTAGCGACTCAGCGTTGAAGCCTGCAGGCAGGTTTTGGGCCGCCACAAAGCCAACAACCGCAAGTGTTGCGGCGATTAAAGTTCGCAATAAAGTTGTATTGCGATTCATGCTACCTTCCAGCACCCATAGTAATTTATTTTTACAACTACTTTTAGATTAACACGACTTATCAGCGCATGCATAGATTTTATTAAAAAAAATCTGATGCTTGCATTGAATGATCGTCTTGGAGCTTATCGTCAGGTTACGAAAAAACCTTAGCGATAACTTCGATTTCAACATTCGCGGCTTTGGGCAAATGACTGATTTGCACGGTTGAGCGTGCGGGAAAAGGCGGCATGAAGTAACTGCCGTAGACTTCATTGACGCGTGCGAAATGGCCAAGGTCCTTGAGAAAGATCGTGGTTTTTACCACATGCTCAAAACCCAGTCCTGCTGCCGCCAAAACGGCGCTGATATTTTTCATCACTTGCTGAGTTTCTTCTTCAATTGTACCGCTAATCATATCGCCGGTCGCTGGGTCGAGGGGAATTTGGCCGGAACAAAACAATAAATCCCCAGCGCGTATGGCTTGGGAATAGGGGCCGATAGCGGCTGGAGCCGTGTCGGTCTGGATAGCGGTTTTCTTGGACATGTTCGTTATTTCTCCTTAGTGGGTATGTGTAGTCGTTGGCGCCGATGATGATTC
Organism: uncultured Oligoflexales bacterium; assembly: GCA_964652825.1. Classification (GTDB taxonomy): domain Bacteria; phylum Bdellovibrionota_B; class Oligoflexia; order Oligoflexales; family CAZZCU01; genus CAZZCU01. Next base: position 95,400 of record CAZZCU010000005.1, on the reverse strand, counting down.
GAACAATTCTTGCGCGACTTCCGCGGCCAGCGCATTGAGTTCGTCGCGTGCATGGGCAGGCATGTCGCCATGTCGCATGGCTTTTTGCATCCACTCATCGAATTCCGGTGTTTTGTTGAGGGCTAGTTGCGCTTGTGCGGCATGCGCGTACAGCTGCCAGGGCAATTTGCTGGAACTTTGTTGCTCGGCGCGCCAAATGATCGCGGGGATTTTGGCGAATTGCTGCGCGGCTCCCAAAGCGCCGGTGTATTCAACTAAAAATTGCGGATCAGTGACACCGTTACGATAACAATCCTCCAAGCGCTGCACACGCAGGAGCGGATCATCAGGGTCTTCGATCATCGCGGCGATCGAGGCGCCGGCCCATGAGGTATGTTCGTCGGCGATTTTTTGAATTTCGCGTGCTGCGTTTTCGGCGTTTGCTTCTTGCAGGCATGTCGCAATGGTTTCCCACAGGCGGCGGTGATTGGCGTCGATGGCGAGACCGGCGGTGGCCCATTCCACGGCTTCCTCATCGCGTTGCTGATGGAAGAATATCTGACTGATGTTGACGTAAATACTGAGTTCATCGGGTGCAAGTGTCTGGGCTTCGCGCAGCAAGGTCTCGGCGAGCGTGAGTTTCTCGTCAAGCATCGCCGCGGCGGCGAGCGTCAGCATGCCGCGCAGGTGATTAGTGGGTTGCAAGCGCCGATGCGTGTCGGCCAGCTTTAATGCCATGTCGCCCAAACCCATGCTGACGAGCTCTTCGAGCAAGTCGAGAAGTTGTTCGATATGATCGAGTAGTGACTCCTGCGCGACGGCTTCACGTAGGCGTTCCAAAAACGCGGCGCTGACGATGGCGTCAGGGTGTGGATTGGTGCTGCCGCGATACTGTGATTCTTTAACATCCAGCAGGCGACGGACATTCGGTCCCATCGGGTAATGTAGCCAGCTGCTTTCGGTGCCCGCGCTTTGCATGTGCTGTCCCCTTCCTATGGGTTGAGTTCAAGTTTTTGCACGCGAATATGCAGATCGCGCAGTGACTCGATCGGTACGTCCGTTGGTGCTTCCGTCATTAGACACGTGCCTTTATGGGTCTTCGGGAAAGTGATTACATCGCGGATCGAGTCCATACCCGCCAGGAGCATGACCAGGCGATCCAGACCAAAGGCGATACCGCCGTGCGGTGGGGCACCGTACTTGAGCGCCTCCAGCAAAAAGCCAAACTTTGCTTGCGTTTGTTCCGGTGTCAGGCCGAGCACGCTGAATTGTTTGGCTTGCAACGCCGGATCGTAGATTCTGATCGAGCCGCCGGCGACTTCGCTACCATTCAGTACGAGATCATAGGCGGCGGCACGTGCTTTCAGCGGATCGGTATCGAGATAATGCGCGTCTTCTGGCAATGGCGACGTGAAGGGATGGTGGCAGGCAATATAGCGATTGCTATCAGGATCTTTTTCCAGCAGCGGGAATTCCGTCACCCACAAATAGTTAAACTGTTGCTTGTCGCATAAACCGAATTTTTGACCGAGATGGTTGCGTAGTGCCCCCAGAGCGGCTTTTACGGTTGCGTGTGGGCCGGCGGCGAACAAGATGACGTCGCCTACTTGAATATTCAGTTTGCTATTGATGGTATCGACCAGGTTATCGCCCAGGTGTTTGGCGACGGGAGATTGCCAGCTGTCTTTGCCACTACCGGCTTGGCGTTTGGCCCAGGCCAGGCCTTTGAGGCCGTAGTGTTGCACAAATTCCGAGAGGGCATCGAGTTCCTTGCGGCTGCTGGCTTCGGCTTTGCCCGGCAAAACGATGGCGTTCACGATGCCGCCGACGCTTATCGCCTGATCAAAAACGACGAAGCCGGAGTTTTGAACCATTGCGGTGAGATCGCGCAGCTTTAAGTCAAAACGCGTGTCGGGTTTATCGACGCCATAGTCCTCCATGGCGGTCGCGTAAGTCATGCGTGGCAAGGGGCCCGTCAGGGATCGGCCGATGACTTTGGAGGTCGCCTGCAGAATCACGTCTTCAAAGGTTTTCATGACGATTTCTTGATTCACGAATGACATTTCGCAGTCGACTTGGGTGAACTCCGGCTGGCGGTCAGCGCGCAAGTCTTCGTCGCGGAAACACTTCACTACCTGATAATAGCGTTCAAAGCCGGCGATCATAAGTACTTGCTTAAAGAGCTGCGGGCTTTGCGGCAGGGCATAGAATTGACCCGGATTGGTACGGCTTGGTACCAGAAATTCTCGGGCACCCTCCGGCGTGGACTTATATAAGAATGGGGTCTCAATGTCGTAAAACCCACGCTGCTCTAGGGCCTCACGCATGGCACGGACGAACTTGATGCGCAGCATCATGTTGTTGCGCATCGTCGGTCGCCGCAGATCAAGATAGCGGTACTTGAGACGTAGCGTTTCGCTGGCGTCCGTCTCATCTTGGATGGGAAAAGGCAGAGGCGCCGCGGCGTTCAATACTTCCAGGTCATCGACCTGAACTTCAATCTCGCCGGTCGCGATATGCTTATTAATCATGCCTTGCGGGCGAGCTTGGACTTTACCTTGAATGGCGATGACGTATTCATTGCGTAAATCGCTGCCGGCCGCGTGGACGTTAGGGTTATGCGCCGGGTCCAAAACCACCTGGGTCAGGCCCTCACGATCACGTAAATCCAGGAAAATGAGATTGCCGTGGTCGCGACGTTTATGAACCCAACCCATCAAGGTGACTTGTTGTCCGATGTGTTTGCCGGTTAGCTCGCCGAGGTTATGCGTTCGTTCCCATTTCATATGTTGTTCTTTGCCGAAAGGTGGCGCCGCTTCGCAGGTCGAAGTTGGCGAAATGTATAAGTTGTTTTGTATAAACGTCCTTGTTTTAATTTGCTACTGTTTTCGCTAGGTGTTAGGTTAAATCCATTAGACTGGGCTGATTTTTGTTGCTGAAATCTGGAAGTGCGTATGACGACTACTGGACAAGATGCCGTAGCGGCTGTGGATGCGAAAACCCCCAATAGCGAGCTGTTTGAAACACTTCGCGTGAAGCTTCCAAAAGCCGATTTGAAAATGATCCGCAACCCTAAGCATGCGGACGAGGATGTTTTTACCTGCGATGCTGGATCGATTCTGGATGTGGTGCGCGAGTTGCCACCGCATTTTCCATTTTTGATGGACGTTTGCGGGGTCGATTATCCCGAACGCGATCAGCGTTTCGATGTGGTTTATCATTTTGCCGATCCGGCGCATAAGCGTCGTCTGCGGATCAAGGTACGAGTGGCCGAAGGCGACAGTCTGCCGTCGGTGATTTCGGTCTATCGTTCGGCGGATTGGTTTGAGCGTGAGGCTTGGGACCTGTATGGCATCGTGTTCTCAGGACACCCGAATCTGCGTCGTATCCTTTGTCACGAAGATTTTGTCGGCCATGCGCTGCGCAAAGATTATCCGGCTGATTTGAATCAGTCGCTGAGTACGCCGATGGAGCATACTTTTGAGAAGGATCGCGCGCGCATGTTGCAGGAGGACGGTGATTATCTGTCCGATCGTGTGTGGATTAATATCGGACCGGCGCATCCGGCGACCCACGGGACGCTGCGATTCATGGCGGTTTTGCAGGGCGAGACGATCGAGAAAGTTGATGTTGAAATCGGTTATCTCCATCGTTGCTTTGAGAAAATGTGTGAGACGCATGATTACAATCAGATCATCCCTTACACCGATCGTTTGAATTATTGCTCGGCACCGATGAATAATCATGCCTGGTGCCGCACAATTGAAAAAATGATGGATATTGAAATTCCGGCGCGCGCGCAGGTCATGCGTGTGATTCTGGACGAATTCTCGCGCATCATTGATCATTTTGTTTGTACCAGCACCAACGCCCTGGATTTGGGCGGCATGACAAATTTCTGGCTAGGATTTAACTGCCGCGAAAAAGTTTATGATTTGTTTGAAGCGTTGTGCGGCGCACGTTTGACGGTATCACTGGCGCGTGTGGGCGGCATGGGTTTTGACCTGCCAGAAGGTTGGGTTGCAAAGGCGCGTGAGACGATTAAATACATCCGTCGTTCGCATGCGGACTTGGACAAGCTACTGACGAAAAATCGTATTTTTGTAAACCGTATGGTGGGCGCCGGTCCGATCAAAGCATCTGATGCGATCAACTGGGGTTACACCGGTCCATGTTTGCGCGCAGCTGGTGTCGGCCGGGATTTACGTATCGATGATCCCTATTACGTTTACGATCAGTTGCAGTTTGATGTGCCGATCGGCAGCCGCGGTGACGCGTATGATCGTTACATGGTGCGCATGGAAGAAATTTTGCAGTCCTTGCGCATCATTGAGCAATGTTTGGATAACATTCCCGCTGGTCCGGTTTCTGTTAGTGATCCGACTATTCGTCTGCCGGAGAAAACCGATGTTTACGGTAATATCGAAGGTCTGATGAATCAATTCATGCTGGTTATCCATGGCGTACAACCATCGCCGGGCGAAATTTATTGTGCGTCCGAGGCGGCGAACGGTGAGCTTGGCTTTTATGTCGTCAGCGATGGCAGCGGTCGCCCTTATCGGGTGAAATGCCGGCCACCGTGTTTCGCGTTGTTCCAGGCGTTTTCATCCATGGTGGAAGGTGGAATGATCGCGGATGCGATCGCGGCGTTGGGAAGTATTAATATCGTGGCGGGTGAGTTGGACCGATGAGTGTTTTTTCGGCGGCATTACAAGAAAGAATCAAAGGGTATCTTGGTCGTTACGAGACGCGTCGATCGGCAATTATTCCAGTATTGCATGCGATTCAGGATGAGTGCGGTTGGGTGAGAGAAGAACATGTCGATGCGCTTGAGGCGGAGTATGATTTACACCGTGTGCAGGTGCGCGAAGTTTTGACTTTTTATTCGATGTTCCGCAAAAGCGAGCCGAGTCAGTACAACGTCTTGTTTTGCAACAATATCGTTTGTTGCATGCTGGGCGCCGATAACGTCATCGAGCGCATCGAGAGTCACATCAAAGCCTATGAGGCCAAAGGTGACAAGGCGCCGTTTAGTGTGCAGGGCGTTCCTTGTCTTGGTGTCTGCGACGGCGCGCCGGCGATGTTGGTTAATAAAGAGCGTCATCTCAAGGTAACTCTCGATAATGTAGATCAGATTCTCCAAAAATACGCGCCTTTGCCGAAGTGAGTGAGAGTGTATGGGCAATACGACGGAAAAAGTAAAAATCCTGACAGCCTTTGAAGGTGTACCAAACAGCCGTGCGCTGAAGACGTATGTTGATAAAGGCGGTTATGCGGCGTTGAAAAAAGCCTTGGCGATGAAGCCCGAGCAGGTGATCGAGGAAGTGAAAGCATCCGGTCTGCGTGGTCGTGGTGGTGCCGGTTTCCCGACCGGTATGAAATGGAGTTTTGTTCCCAAGAACGATACTGGCCCGAAGTATTTGTTGTGTAACAACGACGAAGGTGAGCCGGGAACATTTAAAGATCGTTATATTTGTGAATTGAGCCCGCACATGCTGGTGGAAGGCATGGTGATAGCGGCGCATGCGATCGGTGCGAGCAAAGGTTATATTTACACGCGCTGTGAATTTTATGAAGAAATCGCCTGGCTCGAAGCGGCGATCAAGGAAGCTTACGACGCCGGTTATCTCGGCAAGAATATTCTTGGCAGCGGTCTTAATTTTGATTTGGATCATTATGCTGGCGCCGGTGCGTATATCTGCGGCGAAGAAACGGGCTTGATCTCATCGCTGGAAGGTAAAAAAGGGCAACCGAAGTTGAAGCCGCCATTCCCGGCGATCTCCGGTTATTTAGAGCGTCCGACAATCGTTAATAATACGGAAACATTGGCGGCGGTACCGTGGATCATTAATAACGGTGCGGCTGCATATAAGCAGATTGGTACTGAGAAAAGTCCGGGCACAAAGTTGTTTTGTATATCGGGGGCGGTGCAGAAGCCCGGGGTTTATGAATTGCCGCTCGGTTATAGTTTTGAAAAATTTATTTTTGAAGATGCTGGCGGCATGGTGCCGGGCAAGCAGTTGAAGGCATGTATTCCTGGGGGCGCCTCGGCGCCGATCCTCTTGCCGAGCGAGTTGAAGGGTCTGACCATGGATTACGAAGCTATCGCTGGCGCCGGTAGTATGCTTGGGTCGGGGGCGGTCATGATCATTGATGATAAACAGTCAATGGTTCAGTTGCTGAAAGTTATCACTGATTTTTTTGCGCACGAGAGCTGTGGCCAATGCACACCGTGTCGCGAAGGCACGGGATGGCTTGCGAATATCATGGCCGGGGTTGTCGAACAGCGTGCCACACCAGCGGATGTTGATCGGATGCATACCATCGCCAAAGTTATGGGCGGTCGCACGATTTGCGCTTTGTCTGATGCCGCGGCCATGCCGACAATGTCTATCGTAAAAAAATTTGGTGACGAATTGAAAGAATACTTGCAGCGGAGAATGGCGTGAGCGATGCACCAAAACCGGTAGCCGATACGGTTACGTTCAAGTTAAATGGCGAAGCCGTCTCGGTCCCCAAAGGCTGGACAGTGATGCAGGCGGCTGTGCACAAAGGCGTGAAAATTCCGCATTTTTGTTGGCATCCGGGCTTGTCGGTCGCTGGTGTTTGTCGTTTCTGCATGGTGCGAGTGGCTGGCCGTCCTAAACTTGAGATTGCCTGTAATCTTCAGGCGACCGAGGGCATGGAAGTCTCCACTGACACCGAGGAAGTTAAAGACGCGCATAAATGGGCTTTGGAATTTCATTTGGTCAATCATCCACTTGATTGTCCGATTTGCGATCAGGCAGGTGAATGCGGGTTGCAAGACTACTATATGGAAGTCGGCAAATATCATAGTCAGATGACACGACCAAAAGTTCTCAAGCCAAAGGCGCTTGATATCGGTGGCGATTTGGTACTCGACACCGAACGCTGTATTTTGTGCTCGCGTTGCGTGCGTTTTGAAGAAGAAGTCACGAAAACCGGAGCGCTTGGTATTTTTGATCGTGGTGATCGGGCGATTGTTGGTACATATCCCGGCAAGAAGATTGATCATAATTACACGACCAATTTGGTGGATATTTGTCCGGTGGGGGCTTTTACCTCCAAGGATTTTCGTTTTCGGCAGCGCGTTTGGTTTTTGAAAGATAAGCCATCGATTTGTCCCGGTTGTTCCACGGGTTGTCATGTTGATGTGTACGCCAAAGAACAAAATCGCAAGTATTTTCGTTTGAAACCAAGACAGTCGGAAGTCAATGGCAGCTGGATGTGCGACGTCGGTCGTAATATGTATGAGCATCTGAATAAAGAACATCGGGTATTGGCACCGGTGGTGGCGGCGATGCCGACTGCTGCCAGCCAACGCGTGGCGTTTGAGGATGCGATCGCGGAAGTTGCCACCAAATTGCAGGCGACACCGGCAACGGATATCGCGCTGCTGGTATCAGCGCAGTATACCTGCGAGGAGTACGATGCCTTGCTTGGTTACTTTGTCGGCAAGTTGGGTGTGAAGAAAGTCTACCAGTGGCGGGAGCCGGCGGAAAAAATCGCGGATTTTGATGGTATTTTGTATCGCGGCGATCATAACGCGAATACCAACGGTCTATTGACTGCGATGAAGAAGGCCGGATTAAACGCCGCCGCGGCGAAAAACGAGTTTGATGATGTTGCTAAATCAGGTGCGAAAGTGGTTGTTGCCTTCAGTCCAGAAATCCCATCAACATTCCCCAGTCTTGGACAACAATTGCGAGCGTTAGCAGAATTACCCTATAGCGTTGTTCTCGGGTTGCCGTTGGTTTTGACCGAACATAAATTTGACGTGGTGATTCCCACCAAGGGTTTTGCCGAAAAGACCGGAACCTTATTGAATTATCAAGGTAAGATCGGTGAATTAGCGACGCCGTTCCCGAAAGGTGTCGACAGTGCCTGTGATCTTGGTGAATTTATACGGGCGTTGCAGGATGTCGCTGCGCGTTTGCGCGCTTAAGAGAGGTAGAGTCATGGGTGTAGTTAAAGTTGCTTCGCCGCCTGAAGATTCCAATATTTTTTCCGCCGCTTGGGGTTATCTCAGTACGATCTTTATCGGCATGATGCATACGATTACGATTTTCTTCCGTCAGGTGTTGCATATTGAGGCGACGGCGACGTTGGAGTGGCCGGAACAGCCGGCAACGTACTCCGAACGTTTTAAGGGCAAGCATTTTTTGACTCGACGCGAAGATGGTCAGGTGCGTTGCACGGCATGCTTTCTGTGCGCAACCGCATGTCCAGCACAGTGTATTCATATCGAAGCTGGCCAACACCCGGATAAAGATATCGAGAAGTTTCCGATACGTTTTGAGATCGATATATTGCGCTGCGTGTTTTGCGGTTATTGCGAGGAAGCCTGTCCGGTGGATGCAATTCGTCTGGGACCAGAGTATGCGATGGTCGGCTTGTACGGCGAAAAGTGGGTTTACACTAAGGACTATCTTGTTGAACGTCCGCAGCTTCAGGGCGGTATCAACAGCGTTAAGGATGAAAATGTAAAACACCCGACAGTCGAGACCGGCGGTCCAACTCTTAATACCTATGAGAGTTTGGCGCC
>CAZZCU010000005.1:12808-86755 GCA_964652825.1 uncultured Oligoflexales bacterium | reverse complement strand
ACAGCTTTGCCTTTGACGAAAACCTGCGCAATCAATTTGGGTTCAAAGAGAAAGTTCGTCGCAAAAAGCAATTCGATGGGTGTGGCGCTGCCGCTGAATCGCGATTTCATCAGCGGTGTGCGGTCCCAGCGCAGAATTTGAAAATCCGCATATTTACCCGGCTCAAAGTTACCGATTTGATTTTCCAGATTAAGTACCCGTGCGCCGCCCAAAGTCGCCAGATAAAATAATTGCTCGGGCGAGACCGAATCACCGCGTGTGCGTTGGACTTTGTAGGCTTCGTTTAAAGTCTGCCAGATGGAGAAACTGGTGCCGGCGCCGACATCGGTTCCAACGGATATATCGATGCCGTGATCGGCATAACGCTGCATCGGAAACAAGCCGCTGCCAAGAAAAAGATTAGATGTGGGGCAATGCGACAGTTTGGTTTTGGTTGCATGTAAACGTTCGATTGCGGGCTGATCAGTATGAATTGCATGTGCCAGGACCGTACGTTCACCTAGTAAGCCGAAACTTTCGTAAACATCGAGATAATTTCGGTGTCTTGGGAATAATGTTTTCACCCACTCGACTTCCTGAGTCGATTCAGCGAAATGTGTTTGCATGTAGAGATCGCTGCGTGTGCGGAATAATTCGCCGAGCTTGGCAAGCAGCTCTTCGGTGCAGGCAGGCGCGAATCGCGGTGATATTGCATAAAATAAGCGATCGTCGTGGCCATGCCAGCGTTTAATCAATTTTTTGCTGGCGGCGATATCGTCATCGGCGTTTACGAGCAGATCATCGGGAGCGTGGCGATCCATGCTGGTTTTGCCGATGATGGCGCGAACGCCGCGCCGGGCAGCCTCGGTGAAAAGGATATCGGTGGTTTTCGCATTGGAAGAACTGAAGATCAGGCTGGTGGTTGTACCGTTTGCCAACTGTGCGTCAAAGAAACGCCGGGCTTCGGCTTTTGCGCGTGTCGGTCGGCTGAAGTCACGTTCCTCGGGATAGGTGTAGCGTTCCAGCCAACCGAGCAAGGATTCACCGTGGCAGCCGATCATGTCGATTTGCGGAAAATGAATATGCGTATCGATAAAACCGGGGACGATAACACTATTCTTGAAGATCAGAGTTTTTGTCGCCTGCCAGTGTCGTTTGATCGTTGTGGCTTTATCACATGCGAGGATGTGGCCGGACTTATCAACGGCGATGGCGCCGTTTTTGATCGCTTCAAATACCGGTGCGCTGAATTCCGATGAGCGCAGATGCCAGATATCAGCACAGAAGATTTTAGCGCATTTGCTTTTCACTGGGTCTGCCTGGTTATTGTTCGAGATAATCGGGAGCAATGAATGTTGGCGCCACGGGGTAAGTATAAGATACGTAATTGCTTAGATCAGGGCGCCCTGCCTCATCCCAGGCCAGCAACCATAGGTGTGCCAGGGTGTCGGCCGCCAACGCCAGGCGTTGAATGGAAAATTGGCGAAATTTTCTCGCGGTTTCTGTTGCTGGACGACGCCTGGCCGGTACCTTCAAATCCTTCTCATAACTGGCTTGCAGGACGGCATGAGTTTTATCGAGTTTTTGTAATGCCGGAATATGCGCAAAACTAACTACAGCTAATGCCGCGGCGATTGCCAGCGGGTCTTTGCTGAGTTGATCCATTGTTTGTTTAGGGAAAACTTTGGTGAGCTCCGCTTGAAACGGCTTATTAATGGCCGCATATGAAAATACCTCGTAATCAAGACGAAGATCGAACGCGGAAATCACGGCTTCTTCATAATACGAATGAATGCCGCCCTGACCAATATCCCAGCCGTCATAATTCTTGCAATTGTGCAAAGGCTGTGCGAGATCGCCGACAAAATGTGCCATCAATCCCGCGGTCAGTAGAGCCTTATCAGTCGCGGGGTTCACTTCGTTTTGTGGCGCGGGTTGCCGCGTGTTCGCATCAGCTTTGATCTCGGCGAGTGCGGTTTTCGTAGCCAGAAATAACTGGCGGATGCGCCATGGTGCAGTACCAACTTCGGTAAACAAGTTTTTGCCAAACTTGCTGGCGGCCGTCTTGGCATCGGTAATCAGCAGTGGAAAGGTAGCGAATGCCGGTTTTTCCATGAGCAGATCGACATCAATAAAATGAGTGGGTAAATTAGCGGCAATGACAGTTGGATCGTTGCTGACGCGCCACACGATATCAGGAACATTGGTTATGTGTGCCAGCATATGCTCACGTCGAATCAGTACAGCGGGCAAGGATTTTTCCTGACTGCGTTCCGCGACCAGCCGTACCGCCACGCGTGTGACGACATCATGGCCGCGTTCGCCCCAACCAAAAGCCGCATCGGTTGAGATGACTAGAAGGCCGCTACAGGCAAGCGCCGTGAGACTTTGCTTGAAAAGATAAATCATGGAATCGTGATACACTTTAGGGCTTAATTTGTCTATAGTATCGCTACCAAATGGGGTTAGGCTTGCAGTTTGATGTTTTCCATTCTCTTAGTCGAATCGATTCGTTGACGCCAAGATTGAGCGATCGCGATGTCATGCGGCAGTTTTTTGAGCAGTTGCAGTTGGCCGAAGATTGCGGATTTCGGACAATGTGGCTGGCGGAATCACACTTTTCCAGTGAAGTTCAGAAACATAACAAGCAGCCGGTCATTCCAAATTATCGTGGCGAAGTCGGCATTAATGCTGATTCCATGCAATTGATTCAGCAGGCGATGGCTCGTACCGGGAAGATTGGTTTTGGAACGGCGATTCATAACATCGTTGGTGGCAATGGTGGTCCCATCGCTTCGGCGGATCGCGTTCGATCCTTGGTTTTTTTGAATGGTTTTTTGCCGACACCACGTCGACTCGATATAGGTTTTGCCGCCGGGCGCTTCCCCTATATTAATGCTCCTTTTGGTATTCTGCCGCGCGATAAAATTGAGACCACTTGTTGGCCGCAGGTGCAACGCCTGATTTTTTTGGAAGCAACGGAGATTTTTCTTCGGCTCAGTCAGGGTGAAACCCTGGCCTCCGATGATCTAAAGCGTTGGACAATAAATTCCGGTATGTTCCGTAGTCCTGGTGATTGGGAGCAGGCGGTTCAAGCCGCCGGCTTGTCCAAAGATGTGGATGCTATTCCCTATCGGCAACGCTGGACTTTTGAAAAACTGCGGCTTGTACCGGAAGTGAGTGAACAGATGTCGGCGCTGTTGCATTTTATTTTGGGCTCCCATGATCCGATGGCGCGCGAAGTCGCAACCAAGCACGCGGACGTTGATTTGTTTAATTTATCGTTCACGGCACCAGATGCAATCGATGCCGCGCATCGTGAGATGGAGCAAATTTGCGCTACCTATCAGCGACGTTGGCACCGAGGGCGCATGCCGCGCACGGTATTGGTATTTATCGACAAAGATCGGCGGGTCGCCGAGAAGATGGCGTCGATGTGCCTGGATACTTATATCGAAGCCATGCGCGGGACAGCGGTTCTCCCCCCAAAGACGGAGTTGTTATCACGGGCTTTGGTGGGTGATCCAGAAACTATTCGTGAACAGCTATCCCCGACGAATGCACGGCGATTCGCGGCGGATGATCGGTTGATGCTGTGGTTTGAGTTTAATCAGGTTGATCATGCGGCTATTGCCAGCCAGATGAGCATGTTTGCTCGTGACGTTATGCCCTATTATTCACCAAAGGTGCTGCAATGAGTGTGTCGGCTATAACTCTGGCGCACGCGTCGCCGCTGTTTGGTTTTCGTCGTGGTGACGTGCTGGAAGTTGTGGTTCATGGTTGCAGCGTTTTGAAGACTCAGGATCAACAGCCGGACAGCAATTTTTTAGCAATGCCTTTAGCTGCACGTTCGTTGCTGAAACCATGGCAGTTATTGGCCACTGAGGTTATACGAGCTGATCGCAATGTTGCCATTTGCATGGCCTCGCATTCGGGACAGGCTCAGCATCTGACTGCAGTGCAGACGTTGATGCAAGAGGTCGGTGTCAAAGAAAGCGAGTTTCAATGTCCTAGTAGTTTTCCGATGGATCGCCAAGTTACAGCGGAGATGAAACAGCGCGGGCTTGGCAAGAACTCTCTTTGTCATCCATGTTCAGGCAAACATCTGGCGTTGTTGTGGGCATGTCACCGCAATGGCTGGGATGTTGCGACTTATATGCGCAGGACGCATCCTTATCATCAACAACTGGAAGATGTTCTTCGTCGTTATGGCGTGAAAGAATTGAGCTGGGAAACCGATAGCTGTGGTTTGCCGACGGCGGTGATGCCTGTCCACGAGCATTTGCGATTGTGGGAGATGTTAGCGTCATCACCGGCCGCGGATGCGAAGCAGCTTCGCGATCTTTGGACGGATAATCCCGAGATGGTGGCGGGCGAAGGGCGACTGGACTGCGATCTTGTGCGCGCAGGTGAAAAAGCGGTGATCGCCAAAGAAGGCGCCGATGGCTTGTTAATGATGCAGAGTTTGCCGGGTGATGGTAGCGCGTTACAAGGAGTTCTGATCAAAATCGCTTCCGGTTATAATCCCGCCTTCGCGGCTTTGGCTGCATATGCCTTACTGAAAACGAAGCGTGCGATGTTGAATCCAGCGATGCTCAGGTTATTACAGCATCTGGAAGCTCGTCTCAACGAATGGGTGCCACGTGATCAGATTTTTGTGAACGGCGCGGATATCCAAGCGTGAATACTCATACGATCACTATTACCAAACAACTGCATGGCTACCGCTTGGATATCGCCATTCTTGAAGCCAACCTGGGCTTGTCGCGTCGCAAAATTCGCTCGATTATTGATGTTGGCGGTGTGTTTTTGAACGGCAAACGTGTTCGCATTGCTTCGCGCACCGTGCAACAGGGCGACGTCATTAAAATGCAGTACAACCTGAACGCTGTAAAAGCCTACAAGCATAGTGAGTTCAAGTTGAACGATGCAGATATTCTTTATCGCGAGCATGGAATTATCGCGATCAATAAGCCACCAGGTTTGCCATCACAGCCGACGCGCGATCAGTCGGTTGTGCATGTAACCAAAGTTTTGGCGAAGTATCTGCAGGAAAAGGGCGAAAAACCTGGCGAATTAACTTTGGTGCATCGTTTGGATAAGGAAACCTCCGGTGTTCTGTTGGTGGCGACCACCAAGAACGCAACGACTTGGTTAAACGAGCAGTTTAAACAACGATTAACTCATAAAACCTATCATGCATTGTGTTACGGCTTGCCCAAGGATGACACATTTACGGTGAAATGTTATCTGTCGGCGATCAATCCGCGTAACGGCGTCGTGAGTGTTGTACGCAGTGGCGGTAAATCATCACATACGGAATTTCAGGTTGTCGAACGTTATCAAAAGTCAGCGGTATCGCTGATTGAATGTCAGCCGATCACCGGTCGCAGTCATCAATTGCGTGTTCATTTGCAGCATGTTGGTCATGCCATTGTCGGCGATAAGGTTTATGAGGCCAAAGTGCCAGTTGCGTTAAGCGGTGAGCTTGCTGACTTGGCCGCACAGCATCATTTTCTCCATGCCCAGGCGCTTCATTTTGTTCCTGCGCCTAATGCCGATCCGGTGAGCCTATCTTGTGCTTATCCACCAGCCATGCAGACATTCGTCGATAAAATGCTTTAATTTCATCGCGTTACGCCTGGGACTAAAGTTTTCAACAATTAAGGCCGATAATATCTGAGATATCCAGTCGTTAGTGTCAGGAGGGGATTATGCTCCATAAAAACAAAGCTAAATCAATATTGCGGACGGGCGCGTTTGTTAGCGTCTTCTTGGCAATGGTTGGTTGTGGTGGCACTGCTCCCAAGACGACCCCGGCTAAATCAGCAAATGCTTTAGGTAAAGCTGATGCCAAGTGTGCGTCGCCTTCAAGTTGCCCCAATACTAGACTTATCGTGGATGCCTCAGGTCTTAATGGTGCGACCGTGGATTCCACGGGTCTTAATGGTGCGACGTTAACGGCACCTGTTGGTCAGCGCACGGTATGGTCTTTTAATGGTACTACCGAAAATGCCGCGCAACGCGAAATCTATTTTTATCTTATGTACGAGCCGCAAGGCGCAACCATTCAAGGTCAAAGCAGCACAGCGGTCGATGTGATCTGGACACCGACACAAGTAGGATTGGGATCACAACCGATTAAGGTGCTAGCGCGGGATGTCACACGTTGCAAGATGCTCGAAGGCAAGGCGAATGCGCAAAGTTGCACGAACATGACCAAGAAAATGACTAAGTATGAGTCAGAACATACCTTCAACTATGAAGTTGTTGATGGCTACGACATGATTGATCCCGCCTTTACATCCACGCAGCCTGCAATGCAGGGTTCTAACAGCGGCCTGGCTGGCTGTGCCGGCGGCGCGATTCCCGGTATTCTTTCCGGTATGATGGGTGGTGGCGGCATGATGCAAGGTGTCATGGGTTGTATCAACGGTATGGTCGGTGGTTTGGGCACCGTTGGTGGTGCCACTCAACCTCTGGGCGGATTATTCGGTGGTGCGCAACAGCAGCAACCCATAGGGCAACCGGTTTACTACCCGTAATTTGTTACATTTAGTCATCCGTGGGCAGCTTTAAGCTTTCGGATTCACCAGGTGCTCCGCAGTCTAACCACTCGCGGAGCAATTTTCTTTCTTCGTTACTGACTTTACCTTGCGGGGGCATTTTTGCGGTGCGCGAGTCGCTGGCAACAATGCGAATCATTGTTCGCCATCTGGCGATATCTTCCAAGCGATCCAGATTTACCCGCACCGGTGCGCCTGCGCGGGCATCAGCTGCCAGAACATGGCTGTGACAAGTGGTGCAGTGAGTTGCCAAAAAAGCCTCGCCAAAATTCTCGTAAGAAAGATAGGTGCCTTTAGGGCAATTCAGGAAAGTAGGAGTTTTCACCCGACTTGGTTTGGGCGGTGCCGGCGGATCATCCGACTTGCCCGCATCGCCACATCCAGGCAGTAACACCAGCAATAACATCAGCCGCGTCAGCCAACCCGAATTTCTTTCGTACATTATGCCTCCAACACGCAGCTTAATGGCGAAACATCGCGTAAGGTCAAGTCAAGCAGCACGCCGTATTTAAGAAACAAGGCCGCAAAAACATTTTTGGAATTAATGGTTATGGCATCGCTGGTGTTTTGCGTGCCAAAAGTCGGACTGATTTTTAGACCGCGTAAATAATTATCAGTAACGCCGACCGCTATCTCTGATTTTACGCCTTTTCCCCACAGGAGGCATGAGGTGTAAGGCCAATGATCTTTGCCGGCCTCAGCATTCAGTTGTGCGGCGCGACCGAGTTCACTGACGATGACGATACATAGATCGTCATACAAATTCAGGGTCTGCGCATAATTCAAGATAAGTGTTACGCCGCCGAATAACATTTCATACATAGCGTTTTGTTGCGCGAAATTGTCGCGATGGCTATCCCATTGTAATGCCGCACCACAACGAATGGTGGCGCATTGACTTAGTTCCTCGTTAAAAAACGCGAGTGCTAATTTGCCATACCGACTGAAGTCGGTGTCGTTGATATCAGCGGGAATCCCCGCTAGACCTGCCGCCAAAGCTGTGCCAAGAGCTGATTCGCGTGCATAGCCTTTATAATACGACCAGAATTTCTTGGCATCGACCGAATTATAGGCGGCGCGTCGAAACATGTGTTTGTACGTGCGATTCAGATAGGTCGTGAGTGCTTGCTCACCGCTGGCGCCGAGTGGTGTGGTGTTTGGTATTGCGTTGGTGTGTTCATTGATAAGGCGATTATTCAGAAGCACACTTAGTTCACTAAGTGGTCCTGACATCAACGGTGCATCAAAAATCAAGTGCGGAAATAATTTCGCGCGGGCGGTTTGGTCAGCATAAATGCTCAGATAGTCGGCCTGACGATTATCAGCGCCGGGAATCGACGAGGTTAGTGCATGCTGGCGCGCATAATCATGATTGATGGCGTCGCAGCTTAGGCCATTGATAATAGCTGCTTTGTTCCCATGCGTGTCGAAGAAATCTGTCACCGCCGGCCGCGCTGCATTCGCAACATACTGCAGGCCGCCCGTGGTCTGTGCCGATACCCAACCAGCTTCTTGTGCGACATGTGCATTACCGATCTTGTTGTCAAAAACCAAAGTTTGATCCCAGCCACCATCGCAATGAATCAGTAGAATAAATGGTTTTTTGCCGCGGTGTTGGCGTGCGGCATAGGCATAGGAGCCGAGTGCCGAGCTGGCGATCGTGGTTGATGTGGCAAGTTTTAGAAAGCTACGGCGATTATGTTGCATGAAACCTCTTAGTAAGTAACAAACTGATCGCTTAAGAAACAGGCGGTGAGCACGGTTCGCCAGGCATTACGATGAGCGTTGGCGGTACCGCTGTTTTCCGCCGCTGCTTGCCACAGGGCATACAGTGCTTCGATTTGTGCATGTTCTGCATCAAGCTGAAATGACGTCAGCTGCTCCCAGAGCGTGATGATCTGTGCTTTGATGGTTTCGCTGGACGCGGTGTTGCCTGCGCCATCCGGGAGCAGGATGAGCAATTTGCGTTCGGCTGCCTGAGCATTATTTGCGAGTTCAGTGGCGACGATGCCGCTGGCAAGCTGACGAGCGATACGATTGGCGGCATGCCAGTAAGGGCCGGCGGGCGTGCGGTACTCTGGATTCAAGGTGTCGTTGGAGCCCGGATCAAGATCATCCGTCAATGCCAGACCGGTGATGTCGTCCATGAATTGTAGTGCGATCGCCGACCATTGGCGCCGGCTTAAGAAGCGCATTTCGATGCTGGTTGGTCTGGATTTGGTCATGGTGTTGTCGTTAGCCAGGCCGTTGGTGTAGGTTCGGGCCGCGAAAATAGTCGGCCAGACAGCGGGCAGCAGGAATTCTTCGCGCCGCAGTGCGTCGAGAGTGCTATACAGGTCGCGGATATCATAAGCGTTGATCGTGGTGGCGACAGTGTTGGGACGACCATCATTGAAGGGGCGCTGCAAGGTGGCTTCGTATAGACGACGGATGCTGCAGCGTTGCACGCGTGGGTCATTGCCAATGAGTTCTGCGAGTTGGGCAAGTCCGGTGAATTCGTGGCCGGCATAGTGACTTGGCGTCTGCGTGGTCGGTGTGTATGCCAGCCAGTCGTTGAAGTTGGTGGCGGCACCAAGACCGTCAAACGTCGGCGCGAGCGGAAAGCCATGGCGATGACAGGTCGCGCATGGACTATGATTATTGGCATAGGTTGCGAGATCACCTTGCAAAGCCGTCTCGGGGAGATCCGCGAATAAATGCGCGTCGCTGAGATCATGATCGAGGCAAGTGAGCTCTTTCATAAGTGACCAGGTCCGCGCGCGCAGATCAGTGCGCTGCTCGGAGCTAAAGCCTGCGAGAAATCCGTGTGTTGAAATCAATCCGCTTGCCGGTCGAGAATCGTTGTATTCACCGAGAAAAATATCTTCGTTGGGCCATGGCTGTGACGTTGGCGTCATACCCCAAAGTGTCAACACATTGGTTGGCGCTACAGAGTGATTGGCAGTGAACAGCGATGAAAAATGCAGCTTCTGGGAAAACACGTAGCGTGCCAGTTGCACTGGTTCGTTGATGATGGCATGTCGCATATCAGTGGTGAGTGTTGCGTCCAGATTGGTATCGCCTTGTGCGATCAATAACTCCAAGTCCGGCAAGTGGAATGCCCGCAAACCCCATATCCAGCGAAAATTGTCGGCGAGCGTGGTCATGGCCGACTCAGTTTCCAGATACTTTTGCATGATTGTCATTATGGAGGTTGGGTCGTCACGTACCTCCTGACGATCCTCGGATACCGGCAACTGACCTAGAATATCCAAAGTCAGGCGCCGGAGTAGGCGCGGTGCATTCGGCGTGCTACCTATCGTGTAGGGTGTTTTTTTATTTTCCGATTTCTTTGGCGGTGAGGCGACATCATCAGCATTGCCGTTGCTTTGCATGCACCCGCTGCTTGTGTACACACAAAAGATAACAATGCCTAGATAGGCAAATATCCGTCGAGATGTAGTTCGTTGGAACATACGGGCTCGGCTAGTGAGTTAGTGGGTTGAAAAGCTGAAGCTGGATTTACTTTATAAATTATACCAGGGACGCTGCATTTAGCGATGCGTCAGCGTCTCGCCGCGCAACAGATTGTAGTCATCTTGCGCTGGTTTTTTCTTGCTGAGACCGTTTTTGCTGCAAATAAGCAATTCGATCTCTTTGGGGGCATTGCGTTTTTGGTTGGTAATTCGTGGTTTACCAACCAGGACCTGCCAATTGGTTTTGGCGGCGTCGATTTTCTGCCATATTGCTGAGTTGGAATTTACAAAAGCATACATACTGCCGCTTAAATGCGTTCTGTCGGTACCCAGCAGGCGATCGACCAGCTGCGCTTCCTTGGGTAATTTCCACATACCCTCCGAAAAACACCAATCGCGGCTGCGTTCGAGCATCGGACAAGGCATCGCTGCCGGACAGGGATAAATCGGACGCCAACCACCATGAAAAAGTTCGTCGCGTAACTTCATCACATTGCGTGCGATATGTTGATTCGCCGGCTCCACAACTAACAACAGTGCCGGGCGATTTGCCGCGGCGAAAAGCTGGAGATTTGCTAACAGGCGTTGCCGCGCACGCGCTTGGCGCGAAAGTTCATTCCAGACGTTGCCCAGGATAATCACGTCCATGCTCTCGATCGACTCGCTATTTTGCGGTGCCAGGCGCAGGTCGTCGATGGTTGTACGAATGGCCTGCACGTGCGCGGCGTTGACTAAACGCTGCGTCATAAACCCCGCGGCCTCTAAATAAGCTTTTTGTTTATCCAATAGGCGCCAGAGCCAGTTTGCCGTGCTGATGCCGTGTTTGCGTGCGGCACCAAAGAAGCCGTGGCTTTGGGCGCCGGTACCGCAGCCAAGATCATGAACCACAACTTGTGCCGCATTCTGAAGGATGCTTAGCAACTCCGGATAACGGGTGATCGTTCGTTCGGCGAGAAGCTGCATCCGCGCGACATTCGCCAGGTGGAAGCCGATGAGATAGGCCGAACGTTCGCGTTTGGGATCAGACAGATAACGCCCCAGATGATCGCGTTCCTGTGTAAAAATATCCCACAGGCGGCGTACGTCCTCCATGCTGCGATGGATTATTTTTGCTGTAATATCAGCAGGTTGCTTGTCCTTGGCGGGGGTCTTTTGAAACTGGGTAACAGCGTCGCGCCAGACAGCGAGGCAGTCATTATGAATCCGAATATCTTGCGGCACGGGCTACCTTTTGAAATCCTAGAACGACTGGCGTGGTCGTGCTATGTTCATCGTCTTAGAACGGGCCTGCTTACCATAACCATTTAATAAAAGAACCATAAATATGGCTCCGCGTGATCGAGTGACTAACCTGACTGATGAACAACGACAACTGCATATCGGTAAACCGAAATGGCTGAAGTCGTCGATTCCGACCGGGCCAGTATACTTTGAGATCAAGCGTGATTTGCGCGACCGCAAATTATTTACTGTTTGCGAAGAAGCCAAATGTCCAAATATCGGTGAGTGTTGGAATACGCGTACGGCGACGTTTATGGTGCTTGGCGGGACCTGTAC
The DNA here is from genome assembly GCA_964652825.1 of uncultured Oligoflexales bacterium. GTDB lineage: Bacteria > Bdellovibrionota_B > Oligoflexia > Oligoflexales > CAZZCU01 > CAZZCU01. Next base: position 75,198 of record CAZZCU010000005.1, on the reverse strand, counting down.
CCGCGCGTGCAAATTCTGTAATGTCGCCACCGGTAATCCGAATGGATGGCTCGATCACAATGAACCCCTGCAGACTGCCGAGAGTGTTAAGCAAATGGCGTTGCGCTATGTTGTTATCACCATGGTGGATCGTGATGATTTACCGGATGGGGGATCAGAGCATGTCGCAAAAGTGCTGACAGAGATTCGCCAACTATCGCCGCAGATAAAAATCGAATTGTTGGCGGGCGATTTTCGCGGCGAAGAGCAGCTGTTGCGTAATATCCACACCGCGCGGCCAGAAGTATTCGCGCACAATTTGGAAACAGTCGAGCGTCTGACGCCGCGCGTACGCGATCGGCGTGCCACCTATCGGCGTTCCTTGCAGGTGTTGCAGCAATACAAAGCTATGGCAGAATATCCGGTGTTAACCAAAAGTGCATTGATGTTGGGGCTGGGCGAGGAACGCGACGAAGTTGTACATTGTCTCGAAGATATGCGTGAGCATGGTGTTGATTTTGTCACGATCGGTCAGTATCTACGTCCTACCAAGAAGCATCTTTCTATCAAGCGTTTCGTGCATCCCGACGAATTTGCCTGGCTAGGTGAGCAGGCAAAGGTCTTGGGTTTTAAATCGGTGGCTTCCGGACCGTTGGTGCGCAGTTCCTATCGTGCGCGTGAATTTTACGAAGCCGCAATGCCATCTGTTGAGTTGCGCGTGGACAACAATGCGTAGTTTGCTGCTGATCGTGGGTTGGTTGATAACCCTGCTGCCAAAGTTTTCTTTTCCTTTTATTGCTGCTTGCCTGGCGATTTTGGTTAGGATTTTTGCACGCAAGGAAATGGCGCGTCTAAGACACAATATTCACCAGGTTTTTGGTTTGCCGCCGCATAGTTATTTTGCCAAAAATTTTATGAAGCAATGTATTCGTCATCAGATTATTTGTGCACTGGAGACTTTGCGCGCGATTTTTGATCCCGAGGCCATCGAAGTTGCGGGCTATGAGGAATTCGCCCGCACGCTGCAAAATGCCCAAGCCGGTGCGAAAGGCGTTGTGATCGCGGCGGCACATTTAGGCAGTTGGGAGTTGGTGGGACAATATCTTGCTAAAGCTTCGGGTATGCGGATGCATGCGTTGGCCAAGCCATCGGCGATCATTGGTGTCAGAGGGTTTCTTGAAGGCATACGTGAACGCACTGGTATGAAAGTATTATGGACCGACAGCCGGGCTTTATTGCCAGATATTTTGCGGGCGTTGAAGGCCGGCGATGTTGTGGGTTTTGTGATGGATCAAAAACCTGTCGGTCGGCAGGGACCAAAAGTTTCTTTTATGGGGCATGAGACCGAATTTGTGCCGGGGCCGGCGACGATGTCTTGTCGCGTCGGGGCGGCGATTGTTGCGGCGTTTTGCATGCGCACCGGGCCGTGGCGTTATCGTCTGTATGCCAAAGTCATGCTGCCTCCTGATCACGGACGCGATGATGTCGATAATGTTACCAGAATGTTGGCGGCTGAGATCGAAGCCATGATTCATGCTTATCCCGAGCAATGGACGTGGAACTACAAACGTTGGCGCTTTGATCAGGAACAGCAAGTGCCGGCCGTTATACAACGAGTACCGACATGACTGTGTTATGGCTGCTGCTCGGTGAGTTTGTTTTCGCTTGCATGTGGCTTGGTCGCCCGTCGTTGGCTGGACTTTGGCTTGGCGGTTTGCTCGGGAGCGGGCTTTTGGGGCTTGGTTATTCTCGCGTTGCCATTGATGCTTGGTTTGTTCGTTTACCTGTTCTCAAAAATTACCTGTGGTTTTTACCGTTATCATCCCTTGGCTGGTTTTTGGCTTTGGGGTTGATGCTGGCGGTAGCTACAAACGCTTGGCCTATGTGGCTTGTAGCTATTGGCGCTTACGCGTTTGCTCGGTGGCGCTGCTTGGTCATACCGCCTTTACACCGTGCTGACATGCATAAAATCGTCGTATTGTTTGTCGCAGGCCTGGGGGCGAGCGCGCTTAAATATCAGTTATACGACAGCAAAATGATCTCGACTGTGGCTTTGTTTCTAGTAGTTTTGTTGCCGATTCTGGTGATTTCGGCTTTACTGATACGCATGTTTAACCAGGGCCGTTGGCGGCGACAGGTTAGGAGTTAGTTTTGAGCAAAATTCGTTGCGTACCGTTTCCGGATTATATGGGTTTTGAAGAACTCTTGAATGATGAACAACGCCTGGTGCAGTCTACCGTGCGTGATTTTGTGCAAAAAGAAGTTGAGCATAGAATCGTTAAAGCATATCGGACGGAAGATTTTCCGACCGAAATTATTCCACAACTGGGAGAGCTGGGTTTATTGGGCTCCAATCTTACCGGTTACGGCCTGCCGGGTATGGATCATATTTCGTATGGTCTGGTCATGCGCGAGCTTGAACGTTGTGATTCGGGACTGCGTAGTTTTGCGTCGGTGCAGGGCGCGTTAGTGATGTATCCGATTCATGCGTATGGTAGCGAGGAACAAAAACAGGAATGGCTGCCAAAACTTGGAACCGGCGAGGCGGTCGGCTGCTTTGGACTGACCGAACCGGATGGGGGCTCTGATCCCGGCGCGATGAAAACGCGCGCGGTTGATAAAGGCGATCATTGGCTGTTGAGTGGCTCGAAGATGTGGATCACTAATGGCAACCTGGCGCAAATTGCTGTGGTCTGGGCGCAGACGGAAAACGGCATTCGTGGATTTTTGGTGCCGACGGATGTCAAAGGTTTCACCGTTAAGAAAATGCAGGGCAAATTATCTTTGCGAGCATCCATCACCTCCGAGCTGTATTTTGATCAGGTGAAATTACCTAAGTCGGCGTTGTTGCCTAAAAGCGAAGGTCTGAAGAGTGCTTTGATGTGTTTGACTCAGGCACGCTATGGTATCGCCTGGGGTGTGCTTGGTGCCGCGGAATCTTGTTTTGGCGAAGCGGCGGGTTATGTGAAAGATCGCATCTTGTTTGATAAGCCGTTGGCATCCTATCAATTGATCCAGCGTAAGTTGGCGATGATGTGCACGGCGATCACGCATGGCCAACTGATGGCTCTGCGTTTGGGGCAACTCAAGCAGGCAGGTAACATTCAGCCGGGTCACGTGAGCATGGCCAAACAATCAAATTGCGAAATGGCATTGAACGTGGCGCGTACCTGTCGCGATATGCTGGGTGCTAACGGCATTATGGATGAATACAAAGCCATGCGGCATATGTGTAATCTGGAAACGGTGTTTACCTATGAAGGCACCAACGACATTCATATGTTGGTTGTTGGCAAAGAGATCACCGGCATTAATGCATTTAGCTAAAAAATTAATTTAAATTCAATTTAAACGCGGCATTGTGTGCAGCTTTAATATTTAGCTGCCCTAATGTCGCATTGCTTTATGAATGCGCCGTCCTGCCTGGGTTGTATGACGTCACCCCGAGTGCGATACTAGTTATAAATCCCATTTCGACAATCTGTTTACAAAGGAGCACGGCATGAGATCGTTATTATGCACAGTGGTATTGTTAATGGCCGCTGGTATCGCGCAGGCAGCAGACGTTAGCTCGTTTGAGTTGCGCTGGATGAATCACGAAGATCGTACGACCATGTATAAGTCGTCAGATCATCCCAATGGAATTTTTGTTGTGGAGACTTATTTTCTCGGTTGTCCGTATTGCAACGACAATGCTTCGGCAGTCGATGCTTTGGCCGCGGATTATGCAGACCAGGAGCGCGTGCAGGTTGTGGACGTCAGCCGTGATTGTCGTGACATTGACTACAACGAATGGATTCGACGCCATAATCCCAATCACCCGGTGTTGAATGACTGTTCGCGTAAATTGATTGGTGCTTTGGGCACACGCAGCTATCCGACAACCTATATTCTTGATTGCACGGGTAAAGTTGTTTATCAAAGCGTCGGTGCCTGGAATTCCAATACCAAGCGGGCGATTCGCGCTAAAATTGATCAACTCTTGCAACAAGACTGCTCGGCATTGGGCTTCTAATTGTCGCGATTCAGCGGATAATTCCTTAGTTATAAAGACCCCGGACTAAGCAGCTTATGTCTCGGGGTTTTTCTTGGGTTCGGGCTGAATTTATATTTTTTCACAAAATTCGTTACTTTTCCCAATACAGTTTAGGGACTACTCGCCAGGAAGTTTTTGCTCGCTCAATCTAGGCTCTCCCCTACATTTTAGTTTATCTCTTTGGCGTCGATAACATCCTCAGGCGGCAAGGGTGTCGTCGTTGCGCGGAGAGCAGTGTGGAAGATGTTTTGAAGGCCAAACTGGACGAGGCTAACAAGCTGATTTTTGTGCGTCAGTATCGGCCCGCGGAAAAAATCCTTGGTGATCTTCTCGCTATGCCAGCAGGTGATGCTGCCTTGGTGTTACATCTGCGCAATATCGAGTTAATGTCGAAACTCAATCGTCTGCCCGAGCTTCAGCGTACCTACGCCGGGCGACTGAAGCGTAACCCCCAGGATCACGTGGCCTTGATCGGCATCGCCTTGGTCGAGCATTTCGGCGAGCAGGTTCCTGTGATTGAGACCGTGGGACGTTTTCAGGATATTATTCGCAACCACGGTCCTACGGCGGCTTCACATTATGGTTTGGCACTGGCGATGGAGTCGCAGGGCAACATCGATCGCGCTATTTTCAATTACGAGCAGAGTATTGCTCTTGATTCGCAATGGTTCCCCAGTTTTTTTGGTCTCAGTCAATTAAATTATCAAAAAGGCAATGATGCGCAGGGCGATCACTTTTTCTTCCTGTTCGAGGAAGCGGCTCCGTACAATGTCTATGGTAATTTTGAGACACATCGTCGTTTAAGTCGGGAATTTTTGGAGGCATCGCGTTATGCCGAAGCCGAGGCGGCGGTTTCGACGCTGACCGGATGGTGGTTGGAGAACAAAGGTATTTGTCCCACCGAACTGCGAGTATACGAACATCTTACTTTATCTCAGATAGCCGAACATCAAGGCGACAACTTACGTGCGGGTAATTTACGTACCCAGGCGCGAGCACTCGCCGAAGGGATGCTCGACGATGAATCCTTGCACGAAGGTGTCTTGTATTTTGTCGCGAAGATTTTCGAGGAACATCAAGACGCTGATACGGCTCTATCCTTCTACCGCAAGGTACTCAAGGTTTCTGGGGGTAGCCCTGCCACGGTGCAAAAGATCGGTAGTCAGTTTCTGAGTCTTGGCGAATATGAAACGGCACGCTCTTTATTTGAGGAAGCCTATAAGGACTACCCAGATAATCCTGAAATTCGTTTTTGTCTGTTGGTTACAAAACTCAAGCTGGCAACTGTGAATGTTGAGGACTATCTGATCGGCAAGGAGCGCTTGAAAAAACTACTGTCCGAATCAGGTGATCGGGTAGAGATTTTGGCTTTGTTGCATTCATTGGTTGCCAAGTTTGACGGTGATCCTGATACGCACAGCGCCATGGGCGATGTTTATCTGCGGCTAGCCAATCCCGAGCGGGCCGGCAAACATTTTACGCGTATGAACGAGCTGGATGGTTTAAGCAGACAGAGCAATCTGAAATTTGCTTCGTATCTCATGCAGCATGGTGATCCGGACCAGGCTTTGACGCTTCTGCAGCGCATCGATACCAAGCCGGAGTCATTGGGTCGCGATGATCAGGCCGAGTTGTTCTGGTTGAAAGCTAATTATTTTGCCCGCAAACGAGATTTCCAGGCTTCGCACGACTTGATGCACAAAGTATTGCATATCGACCCCTGGAATACCTCTTATCTGGTCCAGGCGACGTTGAACTTATCACAGTTGACCAAAGTCGAGGGTGATTTGTCGATCATCGATAATACTCTCAAAAAACTCGCTAACAATGATGAGAGCGATTTGGACTGGCGCGAATTTGACCGGATCACCAAGACTTTATCCGATCAACGTGCCAATGAGCTGGCCTACTTGCGACAGAAGTTGCGTTATCTGTACGCCAATGGACAGACCCAGGTTATGAATGATCTAGTCAAGTACTCATGTGCATTTGACGCGCAGCGCGGAACCTTTGATTTCCTGCGTTTGCTGAACACCAATTTTGATGGTGCTAATCTCTATCTCGTCCTGGGAATTCTGTTTAAGGATCTTTGGCAGCTTGAGACCGCTTGTATGTGGTTTGAGCAAGCCTTGTTGCATGTAGAGATTTCCGGCGAGCAGAAGGCCAGGACTTATCTCGAATTCGCGGACACGTTAACGTGGCGCGATCGTGACTTGCAGAAAGCCATCGAGTACGCACAACTGGCGATCGATATGAGTGGCAGCGATGGCAAAGATCGTGCGATGACCGTGCTTGCACATGCCTATCTGAAAACCGGTCAAGTACGCCAAGCCCAGTCTTTCCTGGAGCGGGAGCGTACTGGCACTCAGGATCCGGAGACCGTCTACCTGCTTGGTCTTCTGCACTATCGTAACGGCTCACGTCAAAAGGCCAACCAGGTCTGGAAACCTTTATTGACAGTGCGTTCGGAGAGCCTTCGTTTTCATAATATCAAACAAGAAGTCCTCAGATACTACTTCCAGGGCGATCCTTACCTCAAAGCCAACTAGCCGTTTTGTTGTGACCTATTGACAGCGTTGCTTAAGTATGCGAAATATATCGGCGAGCTTTCATGCGAAAATTTACGTAAGCACCTGATGCGTTAGCAGGTTGTCCCAGGACAATGGCTATAGTTTTTTGTGTGCGGTTTTCGACGAATGACGGTCAGAAGGATCTGGCCAAAGGTGGGAGACGCGACCATGCACATTTCGAGTTCCTGTTCCAATTGCTCCACGAAGACAAGATGTCGAAAACGCGATTTCAGCGAACAAGCCTGGAGCGTGTTGCTTGCCTGGGGTGAAGTTGATCCCGAAGTTGTCGATCAACCGGTGTGCGATGACTGTTATGTTGAATTACGCGATATTTTAATTGATCGAGCTACGGATGTGGAAGTAGCGTTGGCATCGCCGACGGATCTCCGTGCTCAGATTGCCGCCGCGAAAGCCGCCCCTAAAGTTGTTGCTAAGACCACCAAGAAGATGCCAGCGCCGGCGAAGAAGTCGAAACCCGCCGCTGCTAGGTCAACAGCGGCGAAATCAACTGGCAAACGCGGTAAATCGGCTCCGGCTAAGAAGGGTAGAAAACTCGCCAGTTAAGTTAAATACTGACTCCAAAGCTGACTTGCACTTCGCGCTCGAAGGGCTCGTATTCCGGAAATTTATAGAAGTAGAAGCTGTATTCCGCCATGACGAACATCCGGCGTGATAAGCGCACACCCGCGCCTACGCCCGCGTATGGCTTATACGTAATTGGTTCTTCGTGCTTCTGCGGCTCCAGGCCAGCCTGCTCAAGCTCCATGATTCGTTGTGTCGCCTGAACACCGGCTTTAGCGCGCATAATAAGGATCCAGAAGCTTGGATCAAGGACGATGCCCAGCCGGGCTTTGTTCATGGTCTCGACAGTTTTTACGTCCGAATCACCGTTGCTGGTGTCCATGTTCAAATCCCGTTCGTAATCAATATCACCGAAGTCATCGACGGCATCCTGGGTTTTTTGGGTCAACGTCAGCTGACTTTGACCAATGCTGAACTGAGCGCCGAAAACTTTCCAGAAGCTGATACCGGCGTTCAGGCCATAGGTCTGTCTTTGGCGGTTGGTGACGTTTTCTTTGCCACTGTTGGCTTTATCCGGCTTGATCGCCTTGGTGCCGCTGATGCTATAGAACGGCGAGAAGGTCACTTTTGCTTCGCCAACCTGACTGATGGCAACGCCGCAGAACAATGCTAAACCAAACGAAAGCAAACGTAGTTGCATGACGAATCTCCCACGTAAATTCCTTGAACTAATATGCTCGCATCGGTGCTTGGTGTGTTTACTTGAGTCGTTTGTTTGGCCAGCGTTCTTCTTGGCTTAACTTTGCTGGGAAAATTTTGCCTGGTTAGCAAAGTACCAATTTTTTCGTGTCACCGGGCTTCGCCACCTAAAGTTCACCGTATATTTCCCGATATCTTTCTTACTAATAGAGCGTCGGTTTAATGCAGGAGGCGATATGCGTAGAGTCCAGCAGCGCAGTGGTGGCAGAGCGAATGCGAAGCAGCAGATTTCCCGCGAATACCTGGCGGGTCTCAAGGATTATTGGGCGGGTCGTCCGCGGACGGCCATCGAGCATGTCAGCAAAGTTCTGGCGGACAATCCTGAAGATACCAGCAAGTTCAGTCTCTATCGACTGTGGATCGAAGTATTGGCCGGTGACGCCGATCGGCGGGCATTGCGATCATTGGCGCAGCATTTGTATTTACGCAGTCAGGAAGACGAGTCGACTTATGACACCTACATGGCATTGCGCGGTTTAATTCATCTTGAACTGGATGAAATTGAGGCGGTTCAATTGATGCGCAAAGCCTTGAATGGTAGCGAAAGTAAAAACGCTTATATCCTTGAATTGCATCAGCGTACGGAAGAGCGTTTTGCCGAGAACGTCGAAGATGTTCCGAATTTATTGGCCGAATTGCCAGCTAGATATATGCATGATTATTTTCACTGGGAAGTTATTGCGCGCAATTTTCTAGTTAGCGGTCGTCAGAAAGAACTGGATCATGTGCTGCACAAGATTCAGCAGCTTTATCCAGAGTCAACACTGTCGCGTGTCTATCGAATGCATCAAGCTTTTGCGGGCAATAAATACGAAATCGCCTTGCAGATCGCTCAATCGCTTAACGCTGAATATCCTGGTGTTGCGGATTTTGAAGTGTTTCAGGCATTTGCCATGATGAAGCTTGGACGCGCACAGGATGCACATCAAATACTGGCGCGCCATGTCTCGATATTCGGTGCCCATGACGTAGACGTGATGAGTCTACTCAGCGAAAGCATGCATCGCTTGCTGAAGTCAGATAGCGAACTTGTTAATAAGGAACAAGTTGTCGAGACCTTTAAGTCGACGTTGAAAACACTTCAGGACAACGGTGCACCAGGTCGTTACGTTCAACAGGCATTATATGAAATGACCGCGGCGGATGCGGTGGTTGATGGCGAGGGACAAGTTGGACATAATCGCATCTGGTTGGTCAAGCTTACTCCGGCTCAGTATCATGAGCTGCAAACTTCTTCCGAAGAAAGCCTGCAAACGATTTCGCGACCGTTGGGTACCGAGCCGCAACCAGGTGATCTGTGTTTTCTGGCTACCGAGTCGTATGAAGGCACTAAGCGCGCGAAGAGTGAGTCTTGGCGCATTGCTGGTATTTATACAGTCGTTTCAAGCCCTGAAATTGATGCGATGCATGGCTTTGTCAGCATGCTGCGTTTGATTCAGCGCCCGGGAATTTCCATTCCAGTGGACATTCAGCCGCTCGATCGCCCGGCGATTAAATCACGTCCGGGGCATCGGGGCGTGAGTAACGCAAACGTATTTGAACTCGATCAGGCGGCTTTGAGCATTATTGCAGAAGCTGCTAATCAGCGTTTAAACCGTGGCCGCGAAAATCGCGAGTTGTTCGACGAATTGGCGCGGGTGCGGCAAATATCTTAAGTCATGATTTTGAGGTGTCACGTGGTTAAAGCAAACAAATATGTCCTCGTCCTGATGGCGGCGATGTCGCTGTTGTGCGCACGTCACACATTTGCCTCGTCCACCAGCGACGGCACGCGGATTGAAATTGCGGAGAGAGGCTTTAGCCTGATATCACCAAGTGGCTGGGAAATTGTACGCGACCATCCTGGCATAACCCTGATGCTTCGTGCGCCGAAGGCGCCGAAATCGAATTATCAGCGGACATTGCAGGTGACGGTGCTTGGTGGCGCGCAGCCGATCGACGAGATTACTGCGCGTGAGTACGAAGAAAAACTGGTTAAGGATTTTGGTGCGGCTACCCGCTCAGATGATTATCGCCTGCGTAATTATCAATTCGTGGAGACCGAAGACAACCAAAAGGCGATTTTATTCTATACGGAATTTTCTTTGGCTGATGTTCCGTTGATGCAGGCACACCTGCTCGTTTCGTCAAAGACGCGTCACTACCTAGTAACATTTACTGATTTGGCGCAGGGTTTCGATACCGAAGGTTTGGCGCCGACTTTGCCAGAAGCGTGGGCATCCATGATTTCAATCAAAACCGACACCGTCGCAGGTGGGCGTTTTGATACGATGATCATGCTGGCTTCGATTTTATTGGTTTTGGGTTTGGTTGTTGGTGGTGTGTCATGGTTTAAACACCGTACCGCCGCCGATGAGTACAAAGACCTGGCTGGTGATCTTGAGCGCCAAGCAAATCTGGAAGACGAAGATCATCGGGCTGCGTCAAATCGCAAACGCTCGAAGTCCGCAATGTCTAAAGCCGCAACCATGGCGGATGATGATGAGCTCGACACTCGTCATAGCCACCGCGCCGACGACGAAGATGATATCGATTTTGATCCAGGACGGGTGAGCTAATCGCGATCGCGAGTGCCTGATAATCGCTTATTTGTCATGTCTGTAACATATTGTTTTCACGGGCATTTATTGATGCAACTCCTGTCAGCCGATACTCGATTGACATCACTAGCTATTTTTGTGATAAAGCTGCCCTCTCGCATTTTCTTGGGGGTATAGCTCAGCTGGTTAGAGCGCCTGCCTTACAAGCAGGAGGTCCGCGGTTCGATCCCGTGTGCCCCCACCACTGTCAACAGTATTCGAACCAAAAAAGTTCTTTTAATTTAAAAGAAACATAAAAGATAAAACATCAAACACAAAAATCATAAGTTAAAAGTCAGGTTCAAACTTCTAAACCTCACTTATTGGTTTTGATCTTTGTATTTTATGTTTTATCTTTTATGTTAAACCGGCGTTGCTCCTCGAATAGACATCTTTCCCTCTTTTGCAACACCTTTTGCAGTTGCTACTGATTTTCCTAAAATGGCTCTTAGCTGTGTCGCTTCGTCAACGATTTGCTTCATATCTTCTGCTTCGCCGTATCCAGCCGTTTGAATGAGTTTAAGCCAGTAGCGCGTCTCTTTCAGCACAATTCCGAGTTTATGGCAAAAATCAGCTCGACTTTCCGAACCTCGTGATTCCTCATAGTTTGCGCCAACAGACATCGCGCTACGAATTAGCTGATCGGCAATTTTTCTCGCCGCCGAAGTTGTCGGCAGTGTATCCAAGAGTTTGATAACTTTCCCGCTGAATTCTAAAAGTCTTTCACCAATGTCTCGCGCTTCTCCCATACAAGTACCTCCTTTATTAATTCTGGTATCATTTGCGAGGAGCGGATACGAATGACATCTCAGTAATTATGGGGACACGCGACTGAACCCGATCTTTCTACAAATAATTTGGGTTCAGTCGTGTGTCCCTATAATCAGTCGTGTGTCCCCATAATTAATTTTCGCCAAATTTGCCACGCTGGCTCATCAGTTCAACAAAGCGAATTCTTTGCTGCGGGCTGAGTAGGTCGCGGATCTCGAGCATTGACTCAAGATCGATGTTTCCCAGTTCGATCATTAGTGTTTGAATTTGTCGATGAAGTTCGCGTGCACGATCTTCGTCAGAACTATCGCCGGCAAGGTAGTCTTTAAGCTCCTGCCGCCTCGCCTGTACTTCGGCTTGCAACTCATCTAGGCGCGACCGCTTAGTCGTCCATATGTTGCGTAGTTTTGACTCCTGCTTGGCATTCAAGCTGAGTTCGCTGAGCCAGGTCGCTTTTCTGGCGATTGGATTTACGTCTCTTGCCAATTGCGCGTTATCGCCGAGACTTAGTATCACGCCAAAAATGATACCGACGGTTGAGAGCACAACTATTCTAACAAGCATAGTGCCTCCATTTCACTAAAACATGCGTTTGTACTAATTACCATCCAAGTCGCTAAGAACATACTCGGCTTCCATGCCGCTATCCGCTCTTAACGCTCCATCCCAACTTTGTTCGACAAACTTCTCAAGCAACAGCAAATCTCTTCGACTTTCGCCCATCCATATTCCCAAGCCGATGGAGGCTACCAACGCCACGCAACTTAACAGGGCGAGCAAAATGTTTCTGAGATGGAAGGTAAAGCTACCTAACCAAGTCCGAAGATTAAATTTTTTCGTAGCTGCGATAATACGCCCTTCTAAATCCGCGTTTGGTGCCTGTGGCCTCGGTGCATGCAGACGCAAAAATTCTGTCAGATTGTCATAGTCGTTTCTTTGATTACTCATAATTTTGCTCCATTCTCTTGCAAAAATGTGCGCATACGAGCACGAGCATTAAAGAGCCGTGACTTAACCGTCCCAATAGGAATTTCCAGAATTTCAGCAATCTCTTTCTCTGTTAGTTGCTCCATGTCATGCAGTACAAGCACGCTGCGATGTTGAAAATTAAGGCTATCCAAACCAGCGCGCACGATCTGTTTGCACTCGATCGTGTGCGCTTCATCAGTATCAGCAGGTGGTTCATCCTGAAGTACCTCGGTCGTTTTTTTTCTGCCTTGTTTGAGATGATCCAGCGCGACATTGATGGCGATACGATACACCCAAGAGGAAAGCGTATCGATCGAGCGCAGGGATGCGAGATTTCGCCAGACATTGACAAAAACCTCTTGCGTCATGTCGTCGATTTGAGACAGATCAGTCAAACGCGCCAGCGCGGATCTTACTCTCGATACATAACGGTGATAAATTTTCCGGAAGGCTTCTTCGCTGCCGCCAATACTAGCTGCAACTAAAGCACTATCCTCTTCATCTGATTTTGATGATGTCATTTTCTATCTGGGATAATCCGAAACTCAGAAGTGAATTACATTAATCCCCCTTTATTATGACTGGAGCTGTTAAGAAAAGGTTCAGGTTCTGTTTCATTTTTCTAACTGTATTGAAATGTATACAATTATCTGATTCCTAAAAAGTTCTAGCGCAAATGAACTATGTGCGGCGCTTTGCCGTCTTACTAAGAATAAAGGGGATATTGTGAATGAAATTTACTGACTGGTTGCGAGACTTTCGCCGTAACAAAAAATATGTGGGGTCGATCCCTCAATCATCAAAAGATGCAGTCCATACGATCGATCGCTATATCGATGCCGAGGAACAATTTTGGGAAACCGGCGTTACCTACACCGGGCGTCTGGTGTTGCGCAAGGGTTTGCTGATGGCGGACGGTATCACCATTGATTGGGAAGAGTGGCAGACTCTCCATGACATCGAGGTTTAGACTCGATGGCTCAGCAAGCTCCATTAAATCTGGAGCTTGCAGCGTTTTAGCTCCTGCTACCTGACGCGGGAACCAAACAGGCTATAGTACAATAGATAAAAATAACAGCACGCTGGCACTAATAAGCCGGTTTTTAGGCTGTAGATATCCGCCATGACTCCTACCAATAACGGTAAAATCGCCCCACCGACGATAGCCATTACCAATAAACTCGAGGCAGCGTTTGTTAAATCGCCAAGCTTTTCTAGAGCAAGTGCAAAAATGGTCGGGAACATAATGGAGTTGAATAATCCCACAGCGATGAGCGCAGTCATTGCTGGCCAGCCGCTACCAAAAACAGCCACGTTCACCAGTATTCCCGCCATCAAAGTAAAAATCCCCATGAGCGTTCGTGCCGAAATTGCCTGCAATAAAGCAACGCCGACAAAACGACCCAACATGGCGCCACCCCAGTACAGGGCAACATAGTGAGCTGCTTTCTCGTGCGTTATTGCACCACTGCTTTCCTCGGATAAATAATTGACCAGAAAGCTTCCGATGGACACCTCAGCACCTACATAGAGAAAGATCGCTGCGATCCCATAACAGGTATGCCGATAACGTAAAAGCGCGCGCAACTGATGACGGGGAACCAGCTCACTCTCGCCTCCAGTCACTTTTGGCAGTGGATATATCTTTATAAAAACAGCGGCTGCGAGCAGGACAATCGCCAAGCCGATATAGGGACCCATGACCACGTTGACACCAGCACCGGCAGTCAAAATCAGGGCGCCTCCGACAATGGGTGCCACCGTGGTTCCAAGCGAGTTGAAAGCTTGAGTCAGGTTGAGGCGCGTTGCCGCAGTATCTTCCGGGCCAATAACCACGACATAAGGGTTGGCGGCAACTTGTAGCAATGTGACACCGGCTGCAATCGCGAATAAAGCCGCCAAAAACAACGGATATGAGATAAGGCTTGCCGCTGGCACGAAGCCCAGTGCGCCAACGGCCGCGACAACAAGTCCGGCTACCATGGTTTTTTGATAGCCGATACGTCTGGCCACGGCTCCAGCCGGCAGCGCCAGCAAAAAGTAAGCGAAGAAAAAGGTAAACTGCACTAGTGCTGCTTGAAAATAACTCAGCTCAAACGCGGATTTCAGGTGAGGAATTAAAATATCATTCAGGCAGGTAACAAAGCCCCAAATAAAAAACAAAAGGGACAGTACCATCAGATCAGTGTGAATCTTTTTCATGTCACCAGCCTACGGAGGAATGGGCGCTTTTGCAACCGGCGAACGGTACACTTCATGCATAAAAAAACCTGGCGAAGCTTGCAAAAAGCTTTGACTCTACATGTAATTTTTTAAAAACCACAGAGGAGTGACAATGATGATTACACAAGAACAAATCAGGCCAGACATGCCAGTGGTCTGTTCAAGCGATGGCCAATTTGCCGTCGTGGATCATATGGAAAATGATGACACGATCAAACTCAAGAAAGACAAATCCGGTCAGCATCACTACATCCCCTTGAGCTGGGTGACAGCCGTCGACGATAAGATACACATCGATCGGCCGGGAGATGAGGTGATGCGCGAGTGGACGACGCAGCCGCCACTGAACTAGCCTACGGATTCGCCGAAATCGCGGTCCATAACCGTCTTGCGGCCATCTGCCTGCGCGTTCGCAATGGCTTTGTCACACTCACGACGGATGATATTTGACAAAGCCTCGACCACACTTGCGGAGGTATTCATTTGTGATTTGTCTTTGATGTACTTTTTCACTTTGCTGGTCACAATAAGTGCTTCCGACATAAAAATTCCTTACCAAGATAGTACTGAACAAAATATCTAAGTAGTTTCAAAGAAATTTTAAACAGTGTCAACAAGGGAGTGACATTAACTGCGGTATTGCCGGCATGTCGAGAGTGTACAGAAACGATGATAGGCCCGGCAGTGGCTCATGGCATCTTGTGCAGCTTGATGTCGCATCCAGGCAGCGCCTCTGTGCGCACGCAGATGCGGCTCGAATCCGTGTCCATACGCTTGGCAGATCCAATACGTGCGCCCACGACTCGTCTCCCAGTAGCTCTCCTCGTGGACGCTTTCGTTCATGCCAATGGTATTGTCATTATCACCAAAGGCGGTGGCGGCTGTCCAACTAATTGCCCAAGCGGTGACAACCGTTCCGATAATCTGCTTCATCATCCCACTCCTCGTTAATAAACAAATGCGTTCACTGAGTCGCGCCGTCCGTCCCTAACAAGAAAGCAAGACACATGCCGGAATTTTCAATTAGCTTAATTCGAGTAAACAGTAATGCCAAAACTCTTAAGCTTGTGTTGGTGATTGTGCACGAAGACTGACATCAAGCCCATGCGTGCGAGTTCATTGTCATCACGCGTATCGCTTGGCGACGGCGATGATTCCGATCGATCTAGGCGATAGGATGTTGGCATTCCTAAAACGACATTGCTGTTTTCTTTAAGGATGGGACCGCCACTATTGCCAGCCCAGGTGGAACAGTTGTGCAGCAGTTGTTTGTCGTTCACATGCTCGTAGTCATTTTTATAAGTTTGCGGTTTGGCGGAACGTACCATGCAATTGCCGGTTCTGGTGAGACGTCGCGTTGAGTCACCGGGAAAGCCGATCAGCTCAAGACGCGTATTTAGAGTTGGCGCTCGTGCGGATAATTGCAGGGGCGTTAGTTGCGTTAGCGCGGATGTTGGTCGTACTTCCAGTAAAGCAAAGTCGGAACCCTCGGCGGCGATGAGGACGTTCTTGCATGTTGCAACGATCTGGGTGCCGGTTGGTTCGTAAAATTCCAGGCCGTTCTTGCAGGCATCGGTCATGCGATAGTTAACGCAATGGCGAGCGGTCATGACCAGGTAACGCTCGGCAGTGTTTTTCACCCAAAACGCCGTACAGCCACGAAAAGACATGACACTGTGATAAAGCGGGTCGTCAGCCGCAACGCTGGTGCGTTGAGCATGCGTGAAGATATGGACGTAGTTGAGAGTGGGGCTGGGGTAGTGATCACATGCCGACAGGAATATGGCTATGGTCGTATAGGCTATGACTATCAGGGCTTTCAAGGGATCTCCGGTGTTGCGATGGCGGGGATATAGCACCCCCAACGTCGGGCGGCAAGATGATATTAGCGCTGGCTCGACTATTCAACGGCCTGGCCACCCCGACCCCTGCCAAGACGGCGGCTATGGGCATTGCGCGGGTAGCGCGGCTGGAAAAGCGGCCTCGATGATCTGGAGGGAATCTCGATACCTAGCTCGGCAAAACGCTGATGATTCAAGTCCAGGAAGGTCTGACCAAAGAAGTACTCGCAAAGCAAAGTCTCGTCCCAATGTCCTAGTAGAGCACTGGCGATAAAGAGAGCTTCGATGGTGGCAAGCCCACCCTCTGGGTCGAAGTCGTGGCGACTCTGGCGAGGATAGGCGGTGACGAAGCCTGGCGGCAGACCGACGAGTAGCGGGAGAGGGTTGGCAATAGCATTGATGATTGGATCAAGTCGTCGCCAAATACAGTCAATGGCGGCCAGGCTACCAGCGAAAGCCGGGCGATCGCGCATATAGTCGTTAATGGGGGTGCCGGCGGGATGTAGTAGTAGCTGTGATTGCAGGCGAAGCCGTGGTGGCTTCGCCGTTATCTGACGAGGAAAACGCGTGATTTTAAAATCAGGGCGATATGACAGCGGCAAGATCGTGCACTTATTGGACGTCTCGCTGTGATCAATCAGAATTTCAAAGGACAGGTGTGTCATTGGCATCGTCGATGATTTCCACGTCATCGAGTGCCGCGGCAACCGCCTGACAGTCGCCGTCTTCTAGTTGAAGTCGGCATTCACCAAGCATTTGCCGGCGATAGTCAGCAAAGCGACTATTTGCCAGCAGACGAGCGGTCATAACACGATAATAGAGCCAACGTGCCTTTTCCCAACCGATGGCCGTAATAATTTTGCTGGCGGCTGCATTAGGGATCCCGCTAAGTACATGTACGCCGCAATTATCTTTGGGGTTCTCCGCGCCTTCGCAATGGTTTTTGAATTCGTCCTCGATCTCCGACATTTTACTCGGTTGCTGTGCGAAACCTTCTTTGGGATCGAGCATGTTACGCAATGGTTTTTTGTCTTCGCGTGCGACGGTCTCGCCAATTAAATACGGGGTAAAGTCGGGATCGCCAAAATGTTGGACGAATTCGCCGAAGACATCGGCGAAGTGCTCATTGAGCGCGCCGGTTTCGGAGAAATATTTTAAGTCACTGGTATGCGAAATCACCGCATGAGTAAATTCGTGTCCGACAACATCGGGTGCTTTCGCCAAATCATCAAAAATGTCGTTACCCACGCCAAAAGAAAAGATCTGATGGATGGGATTCCACGAGGCGTTGCCGCCCTGGAGATTAAAAAATCCCGTGCCCAGATCGGCGACCGCCGTGATGGTGGCGCCTTTGCCGTCGAAGCTGTCGCGACCAAAGACCTCATGGTAGAAGCGACTCGTCAGCTGGATATTCTCTTGAGCTGCAAGCACGCCGGGTGTGACCAGATTCTTGCCGACAATTTTGGCTAGACGCGCTGCGTCGGTTTCCTTGCCATTCTTTAGAACGAGAATGCCTTTGTTTTTCTCGGTCGCAATCAGTGGCACATAAGCGCCGTTATAAATCGACACGTTGCCAGAAAAATCAGTGGTGATTTGTCGCAACTTTACGAGCTGGCCAGCGTGAGGACCGGAAGCAATAATATCAAAAGTCAGTGGCGAAACGCCGAATCGCCAGATTTGCTGCCAGCCAAATTGCTTGGTGTTGGCGACGAGCAGTTTGCTCGACTGAATAGCCAGCGGCAATTTTTTTAAGCCGAGAAGGCGAAGGCGTTTATGGATTTTTTCTTTTGCCCATTCCAGCGCCTCATTATCGGGAACAGGTGCGTCGGAATTGACAGCAATATCGGTTTTCAATAGCAAGTTCAGTGCGTGCAAAACACCATTTTGATCAAAAATCGCCACTGCTTCGCCGCCATCCACTGGCATGTCGCGATGAAATTGTGCAAAACGCAGCGAGGCGCCTTTGCGATCGTTGGTAATACGCGTTAGTTTCAGGCGAGTGTCCGCATCCAACGACAAACCCGCGGCAGTCATGAGTTCTTGCATGTATTCAAGGACGCGTTGTTGCTCCGGCTCGGAACGCAGTTCGTTGGGATTGATTTGTAGATTACCTTCAACGCTCGTGACCGGTTTATCAGCCATGTAAACGGTGATGCCATTGTCGGCAAGGCCCAGCATGCTGCTGATAGAAGACGTGGAATTGTTTGGGCCACAGCTGATGATTAACAGGCCAGTGGCGGCAAATCGTAGCGTTGATTGTAGCGCGTTCATAAGGCTCATCCTCTGTCTCCCTTGTGGCAGAAGGCTTTCATAGCTTTTCCGCTTCTCATAATCAAGCCAAAAATGGCAGGGTAATTGTAAGTGGCTACGACCATTAGTAAAATCTTTGGCCGTTCGGCCAATAAGCCACAGATTGTGTTCACGGGCGGGAGGTGATCATGCTATCCTAATATAATAGAATTTTTCTCGTGATTGTTTGTAGTCTGTTCAAATATTGTCGGTAGGGGCCTAAAGATTCATGCATTTGCCAGCTATTATTCGCGATCTTGCACTTATTCTTGGTGTAGCAGCGATCGTCACCTTTATTTTTCGTCGAATTAAACAGCCGGTTGTCTTGGGCTATATTTTGGCCGGCTTGATTGTTGGGCCGTACTCGCCGCCGATTCTCTCCGTAGTCGACAAACCAAACATTAATATTCTCGCCGAACTTGGCGTGATCTTTTTGATGTTCAGCTTGGGCTTGGAATTTAGTTTCCGGCGTTTGATGCGCGTCGGCATGTCCGCAAGCGTGACGGCCACGGTTCAGATTGCAGTCATGATTTTTCTTGGTTTCTTCAGCGGCAGGTTGATGGGTTGGAATGTGATGGACGCCATTTTCCTCGCGGCCATGGTTTCTATTTCTTCGACGACTATTATCATCAAGGCATTTGAAGAGCTGGGTCTTAAAACCAAACGTTTCGTCGAATTGGTTTTCGGCATTCTGATTGTCGAGGATTTGGCGGCGATTGTGATGATGGTTGCACTTACCAGCATCGCCACCCGTGACAGTCTTAGCGCAATGGAACTGCTGATTACTGGTACGCGTCTGGGTATTGTTGTCGGCGTTTGGTTCTTGGTAGGTATGTTTCTGGTGCCGCGCGCGGTTCGTGCCGTTGCGCGTTATGGTAACGACGAAATGCTCACGGTTTTATCCGTCGGTCTTTGTTTGGGTTTGGTGACGCTATCAGCGTATTTCCATTATTCCGTGGCACTGGGCGCTTTTATCATGGGCTCCATTCTTGCGGAAAGCTCGGAGGCTAAACGCATCGAGCATTTGATGCTGCCGCTACGGGATGTCTTTGGCGCGGTCTTCTTTGTCTCGGTGGGGATGTTGCTTGATCCGGTGATTCTGGTGAATAATTGGACGTCGGTTCTGGTTTTAACCATCATTATTATCGGCGGCAAAATGGTGGCGGTTACTGCCGGAGCATTGGCTACCGGTCAGACCGTGCAAACATCGGTGCAAACCGGCTTTAGTATGGCGCAGATCGGTGAGTTTTCGTTCATCATTGCCACACTCGGTCTAAGCTACGGCGTGATTAACGAGCGATTGTACCCGGTCATTGTCGCGGCATCGTTAGTCACCACGTTCACGACTCCTTATCTGATCAAGTGGTCTGGGGCCGCAGCGCAGGCTCTCAATGAGCACTTGCCGGAAAAAACCAAAGCCGCCATCGATCAATATATTATGTGGTTTCAGCGACGGACTGTCCGGCAGGAAAGTCGACAGGCTATGTTACGTCGGTTGGCGCGTTGGTTTGCGAACGCGGTGATCGTTATTGCCGTGTTCGCTGTTGTCGCGAATCAGTTTATTCCGTGGGCGGCGCAGCATGTGCAAGATCAGCTCTATTTATCGCTGGGCGCCTGGTTGATTGCCTTTTTACTGTCGGCGCCGTTCATTTGGGCGATGTTTACAACGTTTCGCGGACAAGTCGAAGGCGAGGCACGAGGAACGGTTCCACAGGGTCTGAGTATGATTATCAGCCGCGTTGGTACGGTATTGATGATCGGTTTGCTTAGCATCGAATATTTCCCAATCCGGGTTGCGTTGTCATTGACGGTTGCGGCGTTAACTTTGATTTTCTTTATTTTTCGCCAACGGGTGGAGAGTTATTATCGCTGGTTTGAAAGTCAACTTTCGGATTCATTTCAAGCGCAGCAGATTATCAGTGGCCATCCGACTTTGCACAAAAGACTGGCGCCGTGGGATGCGCACTTGGCTGACGTTGTGGTGTCAGATGGGTCGTTCCTGGTTGGTAAATCCCTGCTCGAATTGCAGCTGCGGGAAAAGTACGGTTTGAATGTGGTCATGATCAAGCGCGGTAAACGTATTCTCGTTGCGCCGAAAGCCGCCGAACGTATTTATCCCGGCGATGTGGTTATGTGCTTTGCCACCGATAGTGAAATCGAGAAGTTTCGTGAAGACGTCAAGAGCGGCGCCGAAGTCATGGAAAGCCCCGAAGACATGCCAGCGTACACCTTGCGTCGATTTGTCGTTGAGCAGCGGGCGAAGCTCGAACAGAAAACCATTCGTGATGCCGGCATCACTGAAAATTACGATGGCATCGTCGTCGGTCTTGAGCGAGGTCCGGAGCGTATACGTAGCCCTCGCTCTGATATGCGTCTTCAAAATGGTGACGTGTTGTGGGTAGTGGGCAATAGTTCTAAGTTATTGAATCTGGCCAAAGAGTTTACCGCGGAGGAGGTACGAGTCTGATTGTAGGCTCGAAAGAATTGGAATGAAAACAGCGGATGCTTATTGGAATGATTTTTATGCAAAAGCAGCGTATCAGCACGGCAAGGAGCCGTCGGCGTTTTTAGCGCAGATGTTACCGCGATTGCAAAAAGGCAAGGCTCTGGATATCGCGATGGGCGAGGGTGTCAACGCGGTATTTCTGGCGAAACAGGGTTTTGTCGTTAAGGGTTTCGATATTTCACAAGTAGCGGTTAAGCGGGCAAGTGATCTGGCTACCGAAAACAACGTGCAGCTGGAAGCTAAACGAGCGGATCTTGATATGTTTCTGATGGGTTTGATGGAATACGAAACTATCGTTATGCATAACTTCAAGCCTAACACCCCGCGTTATTATTCGGATATGGTGCGCGCGCTAAAGCAGGGTGGTACACTGATTGTTGAATCATTAATGTCGGAAGAAATGCGTGAGCCTATCGGTAAAGACGAGGCTTTTCGCAATTTTTACTTTGAGCCGAATGAGTTGCTTAACAACCTGAAGGGTTTGCGGATTTTGTTTTATCACGAAGGCATTGCCGATGGAAAACACGTAGTTCAGTGTTTGGCAAAAAAACCTCTCGATAAAGATGCCGTTCGTTACAAACTATTTGATATGCATGCGAAAGATGTCGATGCCGGTCCTTCGCGACACCAAAAATTAGCCGATCAGTTATTCAAGAAAAAAGATTAGTCACACGGAATATGGAGGTTTTGCGATGCTGAGCTATAGAGGTTCGCTATGTTGCCTTGGGGTCGTTGCTCTTTTTGCTTGTAAGCAGCCTAGTGGCAATATCCCGACAAGTTCCACCAGTTCATTGGATAATTTTTCTGGCGCCAGTCTGACAACCAATGTTTGTCAGGGGAGTGGTAAAGTCGTTGCAAAGGCCACGCAGGTTGTCGGTTCGGAGCAATATAAAAGTACGATCAATCGCGTATTGTCGGCTGTGCCGCTGGCTTTGCAAAATGCATTCTTTCGCGATATGCGCGGACGCCTGATTCTAACGGAAGATATTGCGAATGACTGTCATAATTCCACCGATACGACGCTAATCAGCTGTTGGCAGATTGTCGGTGGTACACCGGCTATTTTTGTTAAGCAGGAAACTGCGGCTGGGAGCGCGCAGAAAAACACGGTTGCTACGGAAGAAAATATCAATCATGCGACTCTGCGAGCATTTGCTTATTTTCTCTCGGAGTTTTTAGTCAAGCTGGATAGTTCAGGGCAGAATCTGGTGGAAAACGAAGTTTTCACATCTTTTAAATCCGAGCTTGGATTGGCCCTGGTGCAGGATGTTGCTGCTGGTGCCAGCAAGGGTTATCGACTCGCCGCGTTTAGTAATTTTTTGCCGCCCAGTATTTTGGGTGCGGATGTCACGCCGGCCAAGCGTACCGAAGCATGGAAGACCTTGCCGCCCGATGTGGTCAATCGCTTTGGCGATCTCGCATTGGCGGAAGCATACGATTCCTTGCATTGCAGTGGCGAAACCACCGCCAAGCTACGATCTGATTTTACAGGAGTTGAGCCGATCATTGTCGCTGCCAGTCGCGAAATCGATGCCGGCTTGAATGGTGACGTCAGCGGTGGTAGTGGGATGAACCTTTATGGACGCTGGGGTGCCGGTAACGGACCAGTTCGTCAGGGCTTAAGGAATTGGTCTTCTTTCCGTCGCAGCGGGGGCGGTGCATTTAATTTTCGTCGTGCTGCCAACGGTGGTGGCTTTATCGGTCGCCGAAGAATCTTTGGGCGTTAACGTCGTTCGATACGCACGGATATTGTGCGTGAGTTGAGGGCATTGCTCGCCGATCCCTGCAAGTACAGGGTTTCAGCTGGGATGCCCAACGTTGCGGCATACTGCATGGCTTCATTGGCGCGCAAGGCGCTCAGAACATAGTTGTCCTTGATGATTCCATCATCATCTCTGATGATCAATTGCCGCGAGTCGCTGTGACCAATAAATGTCAACTTAATCCGATCCGCGAATGGCTTGGTGGCATCGACCAGATTTTTCAGATTTCCTTTTAATTCCTTGGATAACTTGTATTGTCGGATGGCAAAGGCATTTTCAGGAAACTGAACGTGAACCGTGCCTTTTTTTACTTCGGTTAGAGTCATAGTATTTTCATCAGCCAGATTTGTGTTTAAGACTGTGGCGATTGCTTCCAGATTAAGTATTTTTGTTTGACTTGCGGGTGAGTTCGCCGCGGCAAGCGTATTCGTATTAGGAGCGATCGTCACGGCGATTTCCTTGAGCAGATCATCGCGCGAGTCTTCTTCAATGGAAAAGAAGATGATGAAGAAGCTCATCAGAACCATCAATAAATCGGAATAAGATACAGCCCAAAGATGCGATTCCTCGGAGTTGACTTCGACTGGTTCGACGCGCTCAATGCGCGCGTGCCGAGGTTGAGCTCTGGCGGCGTTACGCTGCTTCTGCCGCATCAGTATCTCCTGTCAATAGTTCCACCGGTTCGTTGCGATTAATCAGAAGTATTGCCTGATAAGCCGCGTTTAAATCGCGTTTCTTGGTCATTTGCTGGACATGTAGGCGGTCGGCCATCGGTGTAATGACTGCGTTAGCCATAATCAGACCGAAGAATGTCGCCGTCATTGCCAAGGCGAGTGCCGGACCGAGGCCGGCTTTGTCTTCGGCGCCTAACTGCGCGAATAGTTTAACCAAGCCGATGACAGTACCGGTCATACCAAGTGCGGGAGGATATTTTGCCAAATTTCGTAAGGCTTGTACGGCATCGGCATCTTCATTCTCAAGCTCATGGCGTTTTTGCGATAGCAGCACCACGAACAATTCCGAGTCGACGCCGGAATCCCATAACCCCACCGCATAGTTCATTAGTGGATTGCCTGATTTTTGTTGCAGCGTCCGTGTCGTTGATAGTGCGCGTAGATCACTGGCAAAATCTTTGGAATTTGCCTTAGTTCTAAAAAGCTCACCAATGCTGCCTATCAAAGCCTTGATGACACCGGTCGGTGTCGAGAATAACAGAATTGTAATAGTACCAAAAACCACGATAACGATTGCGTGATGATTGATATAAAGGCCCCAGGAGCCCTTTTCGATTGAGAAAAAGACGACTAAAGCGGTTGAAAGAATACCTAATGGCAAACTGAACATGCGGTGGCTTCCTTCTTATTATCCTTCTGGTTACGAAGCTCTTGTCGGAGTCATAATGTAAAACTTTAGAAAATGGCGAAGTGACAGACGATTATTTAAATTCTTAATTCTTAGCTGAACCCTCCAAATTTACGGCGATCAAGAAGAAAAATTTAAGTTTGGATTATTTACTCCGAAAACACCTTCATAGAGGTCGAGTAAATATGAGTTTGTTGCGATTACATACTTTATGCTGCCTTGCGACTATTTTTGTTGGGTTGACGGGTTGCGACAGCAATTCCGAAGAAAGTGAGAAGCAGGCGGCTGTACAGGGCATAACGATCGGTTTTTTCCCTGACGAGGAAAATTTCGGTTTGGTGCGTTATACGCAATCATCGGTGCGGCACGCGATTACATTGCAGAATTTAAGCAAGAAGAGTTTTTTCATATCCACGATTTCTCTGTCTGACGAATCGGACTTCAAGATCGAGGGTCACAATTGTCCGGGTACGACGTCGCTATTTCTGCCTGGATCAGGTTGCGAAATCGATATCGTCTTCAAACCAACAACTGCCGGTGATCGTGTCGCGAAGATTACCGCCAAATTTGGTCTAACCATTGGCGATGGAAGTCAGGAAGTCAGCGGCGACTTGTATGGTATCGGTGGCAGCAGTCTGGTTTTCCCCGGAATTGATTCGATCAGCGATATCGGTGGTAACGAAATGACCATCAACTGGACGCATGTTGTTGGTGCCACGAAGTATCTTATCTATAGCATCAATGGCGAAACCGAGACGGAAGTCGCACGTGTCGATGCACCGACGACGTCTTATAAAGTTACCGGCTTGGCGCTGAATACGGAATATACCTGGCGTGCTCGTCTGGTGGATTCCTATGATTTCGTTGATGATAACAAGCGTGATCGTGCCGCGAGCACTTTGTCTGCCAAGGCGCCCATAATTGCGGCGATAGCGCCGGCGGCAGGTGCGTTAGCCGGAGGTACGACTGTTACCGTAACCGGACAATACTTCCAAGCCGATCTCAGTCTGAAGGTGGGGGAGGTTGCATGTACCTCATCCGCTTACGTGTCACCGACATCGGCAACATGTGTTACACCTGCGGCAGCCGTCGGTGCGTATACTGTGTCGCTTACGAATCCGGATGGCCAGAAAGCCAGTTTTAACCACTATTCTTATCAATATGCACCGACGGTAACATCGATCAGTCCGGTATTTGGTACTTGGCAGGGTGGGACCTCGGTGACGATCACTGGGGCGAATTTTCTGAGCGGTGCCAATGTGACAATTGGCGGCTTACCCTGTCAGAACGTTGTGTGGAATGCGAGCACCTCCTTGACTTGTGTGACCACCGCGCAGCCACAGGCAGTCGGTGGTTTACCGTCAGATGTTGTGGTAACCAATAGCGATAATCAGTCTGGTACGTTACCGAAAGCGTTTAATTATCAATTCACCGAATCATCGCTGATTGCCGGAGCACAATATCCGTTTGGTTGTCAGGGTGGCTCACCTGCGGAGACAAGGTTCCGAACCCCAACAGGTTTGTACTTCGATGGCAGTGATCTATTAGTTACCGGCTACGATGATTATGCGATCTGGCGGGTAAACTTGTCGAACGGCAATGTATCCAGGTTTTCCGGTCAACCATGTATTGTTGGTGACACCGATGGTGCAGCTGCGGATGCCAGTATGACCGGTACGTTTGCAATTACTAAACTAGGATCGGATTACTACTTCACGCAACACGGCAATCATGTGATCCGCAAGATTGATGGAACGACCGGTGCGATTTCGACGGTTGCCGGAGCACTGGCAACGGCAGGTACTACCGACGCTGCGAGTGGAGCCGACGCGCGCTTCGCTGGTCCTCGTGGCATGACAACGGATGGTACCTATTTATATATCGCGGATATGACGAATCATCGAATTCGTCGATTTAATCCCACAACCGGCGCGGTGACCACTCTAGCCGGTTCGACGGCGGGCTTTAATGATGCGACAGGCGTTGCTGCTCAGTTTAATAACCCGCGGGAGTTGGTCTACGTTGACGGAAACTTGTATGTCGCCGATGCTAGTAATCATCGCATTCGGAAAGTCAATGTCAGCACCGGCGTGGTAACAACCTTCTCGGGTAGCGGAACGGCTGGGCATATCGACGGTGCGGCTGGAACGGCGCGCTTTAATACGCCCTCCAGCATTGCGACGGATGGCACGGATCTTTTCATTGCTGAGACCGTGCATTTGCTTCGCCGTGTATCGCTGGAGGATGGCAGCGTCTCAGTTTTAGCTGGTTTGTATAACACCCCTGAAATTCTTGATTCGCCAATCGCCACGAGTGCCAGGTTCAGGACCATTACTGGAATTGAAACCGATGGTACGTATGTTTATGTAGCCGATGCTTCGCAAAATATTCGTCGGGTACATATTTCCAGCGGTGAAGTCACGACGTTTATCGGACATTATCAGACACCATGGTATGGCACTTATCTGGATGGCGCCAATGCCCGATTTAGCACTCCCTATGGCATGGTTGTCAACGGCACTGACGCTTATATCGCGGACTCTGGATTTCATCGTATTCGTCATCTTGATTTAACCACGGGTGTAACTACCACCATCGCGGGTTCCGGGGCCGCGGGCGGAGCAGATGGTATGGGAACGGCGGCTACCTTCAATTCGCCTCGTGATATTACTTATTGCAACAACATGCTTTACGTTGCCGAGTACTCGGGACAAATCATTCGTTCCGTGAATCCCGCTAATGGTACGACGACAACTATCGCGGGGACGTATAATACGGCTAGCTTTGTGAATGGTGTCGGTAGTGCAGCGCGTTTTAACGGCCCCATTGGTGTCGTGGCGAACGCAAATTGTACCTATCTTTATATAGCGGACTACGCGAATCATCGCATTCGCCGGCTGAATCTTAGCAACAATAGCGTTGATACTGTGGCCGGTAGTGGCGTGAATGGCTCCGTGGATGGCATTGGTACGGTAGCAACGCTTGCTTCTCCTTATCGTTTGGCGATTATCGGTTCGCAAATGTATCTGACCTCCGGCGGTGATCACAAACTTCGTCGTATCGACCTGAGTAATTTCCAGGTGGTGTCGCTGAACGCCGGTACGGCGGGTATGCTGAATGCAACCGATGTCTCGACGGCCAGATTCTACAGTCCCCGTGCAATGGCGACTGACGGCACACGTCTATACATTGCCGATTACACTAACCATGCCGCGCGAATTTATGATCCAACATCAGGTGCGGTGACAACGATTACCGGAAATCAGGCGCCTGCAAGTCATGCACACCATAGTCAATATCCATATGGCGAGAAATTTGGTGAGATTGTCCAGGAAACGCAGTTAGCATTCCCGTTTGGTGCGGGATACAGCGCCACCGAAGGGTTGCTGTTGACAACCCCCTACGGCGTAGTGAGGCTAAAATGACGAATAAGTATTCAGTCATGTCTGCCTTGCTGCTCACGATGTTCGCGACGTCGGCGTGCGAGAGTAGCAGTCCCGAGGCAACGGAAAAGTTCGTTGAAAAGAGTACAATGTCCGGCACCAAGTCGGAGTCTGGGACTATTGGTGATGTTGGTAACTCCGCTTTAACATTTTTGCCTTCGATTAAAGATTTTGGTGACGTACCGATCGGCGAGATTTCGCCGGCGCAAGTCATCACTTTATTTAACTCGTCGGAGTATCCTATCTATCTTGGGAAGCTTGAGGTCACTAACACGACTTCATATTCAATAGCCAAGACCGATTGTCCGTTTGAAGACAGCGAGCCGGTCGATTCCGGTGTCTCATGTCGTGTATACGTGCAGTTCACACCCGTAATTGGCGGCATGGTTCGTGGCAAGATCAAGTTAACGTATGGACTGAAATTTGAGGCTAACTCACAGTTCAGTTCCGGTGCGGATGTCAGTGGTTCAGGGGTCAGCAATTTGCTGTTTTCCGGGGTCGGGTCACTTACGGAACTCCGGGGTAACTCGGTCACTGTCAACTGGACGCATGTCGTCGGTGCGAACTCCTATTTTATTTATCTTGTCGATGATGATGGCGCGGCGACTTTGAAAGGCTCGGTGGTTGCACCAAGTCAGTCTTTTACGATCAGTGGCCTGACCAAGAACACGGCGTACAAAGTTCGTGTAAACGCTCTGGATTCTCAGGGTGTCTCCGATGGTAATACCAATGATGTTGTGTTTACCACTCTAGCCAACAATGCACCCACTATCACTTCAATCAGTCCAAAGGCCGGACCTATTACGGGTGGGCAAACGATTACGATCACTGGATTGGATTATGCGACGGGAGCTGGTGTCAAGATCGGCGATATTGCATGTGCTACAACAACTTTTGTGTCGCAGACAAAGTTAACTTGCGTAACAGCTGCTGGTAGCGGTGGAACTTACGCACTGACGGTCACGAATGCGGACGGTCAGACAACGACATTGCCATCGGCTTATACCTATCAGGGAGCTCCCTCTATCACCAGTGTCTTGCCGGTCAGTGGTAGTTGGCACGGAGGCACGACGATTACAATTACTGGCAACAGTTTCGTTGCTGGGGCTAGCGTATCGGTCGGCGGCACGGTCTGCAATTCGGTGGTGGTAGTCAATCCCACGACTTTGACTTGTATCACTTCGGCCTATGCTGGAGGCGCCACGGGCGGAAAGACCGTCAGCGTCACGGTGACCAATGCTGATGCTCAGGCAGGTACTTTGGCGCTTGGGTATACTTACACCATTACACAAATGGACTTGCTGGCCGGAAGCATCGAGCCGCGAGGTTGTCGCGTCAGTACGAATCCTGATGATGTGCGTTTTGATACGATTCGGGGAATGGCCACTGACGGCACATACTTGTATGTGGCCGTGTATGCGAGTCACGTTATTTACAAGATCGATCTGGCGACTCGGGCGACAACGGTTTTCGCAGGGCAACCCTGTATACAAGGTACGGTAGATGGTCCGGCTTCGGCTGCGTTGGTGAATAGTCCGCAATCTCTTGCCATCATCGGCGATTATCTTTACTTTTCTAACTATGCTTCCCATCAAATTCGTAAGGTGGATCTTGCTAGCGGCGATGTTTCGACGGTGGCCGGTTCTGGTGTTGCTGGCAATGCCAATGGTGTCGGTGTCGCTGCTCAATTCAATGGTATTTGGGAGCTCACTACTGATGGAACATATTTGTATTCCACGGACAACGCCAACCATCGCATTCGTAGAATTGATGTAAGTTCCGGGACGGTGACGACCTTCGCAGGATCAGCAGCCGGCGACGTTGATGCTATTGGTGCCGCGGCGCAATTCAATGCCCCTGCCGGTATTACGTACGAAAACGGTTATTTGTATGTCTCGGAAACCGGTAACGACAAAATTCGCCGTATTAATGTCAATACGGCTGCGGTTACTACTTTTGCCGGTAGTGTGGCCGGGCACTCGAATGGCATTGGTACGATCGCTCGTTTTAATAACCCACGCGGTTTGACTTCTGATGGGACGCATTTGTATGTTGCCGACTTGCAGATGTTTAGAAGAATCGAGATCGATACGGCTTATGTTTCTGTCCTTTCGGGTGTCTACAATGTTGCTGAAATTGTCGACGGTCCAGTTGCAGTTGCTCGAACCAGGAGTACTAACAACGTATTGGTGCATAACGGCTACATTTATTTTGGCGATGATGCGAATGTGATACGAAGAGTTAATACAACAACGGGCGAAATGTCGACGTGGGTTGGTTTGCAACAAAATCCCTGGTATGCCAACGGCATCAATGATGTTGGCTCGGCTGCGCGTTTCAATGGCCTGCGCGCTAATACATATCATGAAGGTTATATTTATGCTGCCGACTATTCCAATCATGTCATCCGACGCATTGATCCAGTGACCGGTGCAGTTACAACTTTTACCGGCATGTTTGGTCAGGCTGGTGCCGCGGATGGTGTCGCAGGTAGTGCGCGTCATAATGCACCGGTTGGTATAGCTGCGTATGGTGACTATCTTTACGTGGGTGAGTACACTGCTCGCACGGTGCGCCGCATTCATATACCGACGCAAAGTGTGGAAACGTTTGCGGGTGCTTACAACGTTTCGGGAACCGACGATGCTGCCGTTGGCACCGATGCTCGCTTTGTCAACGTTGCAGGTGTTGCCGTGAATAGTGATGGGTCTTACCTGTATGTCGCGGATCAGCAGGGACATCGTGTGCGGCGTATTGATCTATCGACAACTGAGGTTACAACCCTGGCGGGATCAATTGCTGGTACTGTCGATGGTGTCGGCGTGAATGCTCGTTTCAATCAACCGCGATATTTGCATGCGTCTGGCAATACAGTCTATGTTACTTCCGCTGGTGATCATCGTATTCGGATGATCAATGCTACAACAAAAGCAGTGGTTTCATTGAATGGGGGAACGGCCGGCTATCTGGACTCGGCAACCGCCTGGAATTCCCGTTTTAGTTTGCCGACGGAAATGACTTCTGATGATACTTACTTGTATGTTGTCGAATACAATAATCACAGCATTCGTAAGATCGACAAAATCACGCTGGCGGTATCAACCGTGACCGCCAATCTGCAACCGAATGCACAAGCTACAACCTCAAATAAACCCATGTGGTGCAATACGGGTGAGTTAAGCGGCGACGCCGCGATCTCGTGGCCATATGGTATCAGCTATAATTCAAGTTTGGGTCTTATTGTGACCAATGATTATGGGATCTACTTATTTCACTGACGTGAAAGGACGAGACAATGAGTTGTCTTAAATTTCAATCTAAGTTCATGGCAATTGCTTGGATAGTATTCGGAGTAGCTGCCTGTTCGACGTTTGATAAGAAGGTTCAGGTTTCCGTGGATCAGGACATTCAACTCGCCAATGCTGATGGGAGTCAGTCGGATGTGGCAAAGAATACGCCGTTTGATTTGACGGAGGATGCATTGCTGGTGGAAGCGAAGGGACATAACAGTGTTGTTCTGGTACCTATTCAGGCACAGGCCGGCGAAGTGAAAATTAAAATGCGGCCCGCGACCAACTGGGTTGGGGAGGCCTTTTATAAGGCCAGCAATGAGGCGGTCTCGGAAATTATTGCTGTTGTCGTGAAAACACAGCAGTCGATTGCGACCAATAATTTGCCCATGGCTCTGGCTTCTCTGGATAAGCTACAAGAAAAATATCCACATATCACTTATCTGCATTTTTTGCGGGCAAGTACGTTAACTATGATGCGCCGCGAACAGGATGCGCAGATCGCTCTTGAAAAGGCCCTCAAGGATTTTCCGCAGGATATTGATGGCAACGCGTTGTATCGATCGCTTACGGGTAGGAAGTTCGATGGCTTGTCCACGGAGGTCAAGGAATGAAGCGTCTTATTTTGCCATTACTGGCGGTTTTTGTGATGGGTTCGATGGAGCAAAAAATCGCCATCGAGCGTCGTCTTGAAGAACGAGTCAATAATATCATTCGCAGCGTTGATGCTTCGGCATTCGGGTTGGTCGAGGTCACGTATCAGAAAGAATCGGTCGCATTGCCGGCCAGTCCTTTTAAAATTACCGGCTCGATGAATATCAATGGCAGTATCGCTAGTAAGATCAGTGCGGTTAAAGTGGAGGTATTTACAACCTCCGGCGAAATCGTACCGGATTTGCGAGCAATTTTGCAGAATTCTGCTCGTCCTTACTTTGATAAAGTTGACATCGTTGTGAGCAAAGCACCGGGTATGCAAAGTCATGATGGATCCACCTGGTCGGATCCTGGTTATGTCTCTGCCGCCGGGGTGGGTTTGGCGATTATTGCCATGGCCTTTTTTGCTGGCTTGATAGTATTGGTTCAGCGACGAACGGCAGGACGCGCGATTCAGGGATTGGGTAACATTGCCGCCAGTCTGGAGTCCTTTGGTGGATCCAAGGCTCGTTCAACTTCTTCTAAAAACGAGACGTCATCAAGTGCCACTGCGAGTGTGAGCGAATCGGACTCCGATGCCATCATCGATTTGCCAAGCAATGCGGTACTGGCGTTGTTGATGGATTCGTACTGGTGCAAGCGTGACGGTTACGCATCGTATCTTTGGCGTCGTTTGCAGGTGAAAGTACGATTTGAGTTGCTGGATAAAGAAAAACTCCTGAAGGAGTACGTGGATTACATCCAAAGTGTAGAGCCTTCGGCGGGAGCTTACCATCTCGAAGCATACTATTTGTCGCCGCTGTCTATTAATCATGTCGACAATGCTGTTTTGGCGGAAGTTATTCGTAAGGAGCCGGCATTGTTTTTTGTCTTGCCGTCCATGCGTTCGGAAGCGGTTGATTTAACCTCCATGGAACGGATTAATATCCTGCAGATGCATTCTGGTGTTGCCCCTGCCAAAACGAAAGTTGATTTTGCCGGTCTTGAGATGTCGAAGCACCGGACGCTGCGAAAAACCATTCATTTTCAAATTCATTCACTTGAGGATGAAAAACAGATTCTCGAACAGGATGTGCCGTTGGAGATCATGTCGCAGATACCGACCCTTGGTTTGGCGGCACGCTTGCAGGACGATATCCTAAAGAATATTCTAAAAGAATTTTCGGCGCAGGAGTTGGCGGAGGCGTGGATTGGGCCAGACGATGTTTTAAAGCGTTTTGGCAATGTTCTGCCCGAGAAGAAACTGACATTGCTGGCGAACTATCGTAAGTCTGTTCAGCCGAGCCGGGATAGCGAAGCGTTCCTCGCGTTGCGTGATCAGATTATCGCTTCGGTCGAACAGCATCAAAGCAGCGGCAACACTGCCGCTTCCGATGATACGGAGAGTATTAGTGCCGCGTAAACTTTACATTGCCGCGTTAGGTATCGCATCAATCGTTGCGATGATGTCATCATCGCATGGCTTGGCTCAACAAGTGGAAGCCGTTAAAAAGGTCGAGGTGGCGGCCGTTGATGCATTGAATACGCAAGTTTATCTTTTGCCTGAGTATTATCGCCTGACCAGCAGCAGTAGTGATAGTCGCATGGCCGGTATGAGCATCGGCGTGGGTTTGGATTACGAGTTCAGCGATAGTCTGGCTGGAGGTGCGGAGTTCAAGCACGCCTACTCCGGGATTTCCGGATTATTCGCCAGTACGGTGTTTAAACTTCGTTACGCGCTCACTGGTCGATTTCGGGCGACCCGCCGCAATGTCAGAGTCAAGGGCTGGTCGGCGGTTGATTATCAGGAATATCATACCGGGGGTTTACGCGCGGAAGCACACATTGCAAATTATTCAGTCTTTACGTCGCAGTCGGAAGTGCCTTTTTCTGGTTTTGGTTTCGGTGCTACTTACGACTATGCGGTTGCGCAGAATTATTCGCTTGAACCTGGGGTTGCCTGGGAGTACACGTCCAATTCCCGACAGTCGATACAGGCTCTTCGCTGGTTTTGCCGGATCAAGTATCGGCTGTGATCTATTTTAGACAATTTTGAGGAATTTTGTCGGTTGTGGTGTGCCCGAAGTATAGTTTTGCAGATCGCGACGGAAAGCCTGGGTTTGGTTTAATTGTTGAGCCGAAATATTGAGATGAGAGAGCAAATCAAACATCAGCTTACTGTTCATGGCTTCCACTTGTTTCCACAAATCGCTGACCGATTTGTCTTTAGCAATATCAATCCCTGACTCAAGAGCCAAATGATCCAACGCCCGGAAGTTATGATAAGCGGCATCGCGAAAGCGAAGTTTATCGATGGCTTGATCATATTGTTCCTTGGCCAGGTACTCCAGAGCTTCAGCGCCGCGTTTTAGATAAACCTCTAAAGCGTTTTTTGCTTGCTGAGGATAGGCTCTTTTCATGTTTTCAATGCCTCATCAATCTCAAGGTTTACCGGGTAGTTGCGATGCTGGGCTGCTGGCACTGCCGCCAAAGCGCGCAGCCAGAGCATCCTGTTGCATGCTTGCTGCCGCCATCTTTGCTTCGAGAGCATTAAAGCTGCGACGCATGTTCGTTTCTTTTTGTTCCAGACGTTCGGCCTGGCGTTCAATGGTTTTATCCTGGTCCTGAATAATCTTGTCGAGCGCCTTAGTCTTGGTTTTGATAACGCCGTGTTGTGGATCCTGGAGTGCCTTGACAGTCTGTGAGAGGCGTTCGGCAATGCCATCTCCGGCTTCGGTTTTTGCAAATAGCTTGGCGACGTCTTCGTAGTTGGTACTCAAGGCAGTCTTTAGCTTGTTTTCGTCGAGTTTGAGTTGTCCGCTGAATGGATCAGTGGTGATGCCCACCTCGGCCAAACTTCGATAGGAACCGTCATTGGTGATCGCGCCGCCAATCTTGCTCTGTAGTTGCCGCATCGCACTCCGCAGCGAGCTGTCTCCCGCCAGTGGACCGCTCGCTTGTTTGCTGGTCGGATCAATTTTATTTTGTGTTGAAGCATAGTCGGCAATTTTATTGTAATTGTCGGTGAAGGCCTTGATGCCATTGAGCGTGCTGTCAATATCGTGATTAACATCAATGCGGATTTTAGTGCCGGGTGCTGCTTGCTTGGCGTTAAAAGTGACGCCGTTGACGAGATCTTGAAATGAATTGGTTGCTCGCTTGACATCGATATCTTCAAAGCCAAGATTTAGATCCGCTCCCTTACTGATTTCCGTAAAATCCATGAACGTGGTATCTGGATCAATATTGATGCGTGATAATGCGCCGGTTTTGACGTTATTGACCATCAGTCGGTACGGCTCCGAGCTGATTCCGGTATTCACGACGGAGGCTTTGAGATCGGCGTTGGTGGCGTTAATTTTATTGGCTACGTCTTGCAATGTCGATCCGGGATCGATGGTAATGTCGAGATCGCTTAAGCCGTCGCGTTCAATCGACATAAAGCCAAAACCCACTTTAGCTTCTGGGCTTTCAAAACCCGCTGCCAACTGCTTGGCGCTTCGAGCGATGTCTTTTACTTCCAATTCGTAGGAACCAAGATCGGCAAGACCGTTGAGTTCCGCGCTCAGAATATCGGGATGCGACGAGGATACCGCAAGTTTGCTGAATGTATGGGAGCTACGCAGTCCGTCCAGGCTGCTGCCAAGATCACCAACCATGGCAGCAAAGGTGGTAAACTCGTTTTTCTCGGTCCGGAGCTTTTCGGTACGTTTTTTGGCGATTTCGAGGGGCTGGCGCTGAGCCTCGGCAATCTGATCGGCCATTGCCGCAAGCGATGATTGATTCGGTCCTTGAATCCTCACGACTGTCTCCTTGCTATACCTGGTCTGTCGGCATAAATTGCCCATCGGCTTAATAAAAGTGTGGCGAAGGTGTTGGTAAATAGCCAAGTTTCGGCGAAAATAGGTTTAGGATCATGGTGATCTTGGAGCGAGAATGACAAATACGGTAACGGATATTTCGCGTTTTTTGGGGGACATTGCACCCCTGCATATTGCCGCCGAATGGGACAACGTCGGCTTGTTGGTTGGTAGTGGTGATCGACCCGTGCGTAGCATAATGACTTGCCTGACCGTGACGCCAGCCTCGGTAGCCGAGGCGGTCGACGAAGGCGTCGATATGATTGTGACGCATCATCCGCTACTATTTCGTGGCGTGAAGCGTATCACTTCGGCGAATGTCGAGGGACGAATGTTAATGCAGCTGATTAAAGCCGAGATCGCGGTATTTAGTGCGCATACGGCTTTTGACAATGCTACGACGGGCATAAACCAGCAGATTGCCGATCATCTCGGATTAGAGTCAGTGCTACCGTTGCGGATCAAGCCTGGCACTGCACCAGGACAGGGCGAGGGACGTGTGGGTGCATTTAAGGCGCCACAAAAATTGCGCCATTGTACCGAGGTCATGAAGCGTGCGCTTGGCTGTCAGCATGTGTCCATATGTGGCGATCTTGATCGGGCGGTGAAGAAAGCCGCAATTGCTTGCGGCGCCGGTGGCGAGTTTGTGCGGGATGCGATTGCAGTCGGTGCTGATTTATTGATTACCGGGGAGATGCGTTTTCATGACGCACTGCTTGCTGAAGCCAGTGGGGTTGCGGTGGTTCTGCCTGGACATTATGCGACTGAGCGCTTTGCCATGGAGCAGCTTGTTAAACAGTTGACCGGGCGATTCGCTGGGATCAAAGTTTGGGCCAGCAAGCGCGAAGCAGATCCGTTTTATATTGTCTGAGTAAACTTTGTCGTGGGGTTATTTTGAACGCGAGAGTGCTGGTTGTTTGTGAGCATGGCGGTATGGGAAGCCCGGTTGGGTTACTTGCCAAGGACCTTGTCGAGACATTGCGAAATGCTACCGACAATCACGTAAGGTTTTTGCATGTTTCTCGCCCCTATGTTCCCGGTGGTTTGCGCTGGTCGCGACTGATTAATTATTTACAGATACACCTAAGACTGCCACTGACAATGCTCGGACAAAAATTTCGGGCAGGTCGTGAAAACAAGTCTTTTGTTGTTGTCGCCACCACGAATCCACCGCTGATTTATTGGACTGCCATGTTTGTTGGTAGAATCGTGCGCATACCGGTGGTTATCTGGTATCAGGATGGTAACGTTGATTTTATCGGTCGTAAGTATCCTGCATTTGCTCGCTCGTGGTTGATGCGGATGGTCAACGGCGTAGATGCCTGGGTTTTTAATCGAGCCGCCGCGATTGTGGCTTTGGACGAAGCGATGCGTGATTCCTTGATCAAACGCTTGCGAGTGATGAAGCCTATTTATATCAGTCCACCATGGGCGACATACTTAAGTCCCGGCCAGCGGTTGCGTTGCTCCAGTCGTCACCGGACGATACGTTTATTGTATGCCGGTAATTACGGCAAATCTCACGATCTGCAACCACTAGCTGATATGTTGATTGGCAAGTCGACATCGCCGACAGGATCAGTGTCGGTATCTTTGCATTTTATCGGCTTGTCAGTGGAGGCTCGCACTGAATTGCAAGCAATGTTTGGCGGTATGGCCGGCGATTTACAGTTTTTCCCCAGGTTGCCGGATCTCAATGATTTAAAGACCAAGATGCAAGATTATGATTTTGGTATTGTCAGTCTGGCGGAAAATTATGCCGGCATCTCGGCGCCCAGCAAAGCCTACACCTACTTAAGTCAGGGGTTGCCGATATTATATGTTGGGCCCGGTGGGACTGGTGCCGAGCAAATGGTACGCGATGGTTACGGTCTTGATCTCAAGGGTTTTAAGCAATTGTGTCAGGGTCTCCCCGCTGTCGAAGCATTCGTGCATCGGGATGGGAGTATATTCCCAGATCCGCGTGTAGCGGCCATCAAAACGTTTACCGATTTGTTGCGATCGTTTTAGTTTTCGTGCGCGGATTCAAGGATATGAGAGTTGCGTGTAGACCTTGTTGCAGATCAAAGGGTGGTTGCCAATTCATTGCCTTCATGATTTTTTGAGAATCCACACTGAGCGAGCCGCAAAGGCGATCATAAGCCTGCTGTCGACCGGCAAGAGTACAAATAAATTTTAGCGTTCGTGGTTTTATCGGCAGCAAGCGGGCTTTTTTATTCATTGCCCGTGCCAAGTGCTGAACCAATTCAGCTGTCGACACGGTTTTTGCATCGCTGATCAAAAATGTCTCGTTATTCGTTGTGGGCAGATCGATGCAGCGCAACATGGCATCGGCAAGATTGCCGACAAATAAAATGCTGCGTTGATTGTGAATGCCGCCGAAAGGTAATGGTACGCCGGAGCGCACCAGTTTTATCAATGAACGAAAGTTGGCTTTGACACCCGGACCGTAAAGGAGAGGAGGACGAAAAATTGTATAATTCAGTCCTCTCTCGGTGGCGTAAGTTCGCAAAAGAGCCTCGGCTTTTTGCTTGCTGACAGCATACGGGTCATTCCCGATCAAAGGATCTGATTCGCGAAAGGGAATAATTTGTCCATGCTCGTCAGTGTAGTTTTGCTCACCCAGAACTTTGATGCTGCTGAGGAATACCAGTCGTTTGACATTTTGGGTGACACAAGCTTCGGCCAGATAGCGTGTGCTTTCCAGATTGTGGTGATTATATTCGTCCTGAGGATCAGCATGCGGCTCGCGCATAACATGTGCGCGTGCGGCTAGATGAAACACGGCGGTGGCACCCGTCAAAGCACGATTAAGTACGGGCAATGCGGCTTTGCTGCCAAGATCAGCGATTTCCTGAATGCGGATGCGCGGGTTACTCATATGTGTGGGTGACAGTGCTGCTGGATTTCTGACAATCAGTATAAGATTGGCGCGGCATGCATGTAGAAAGTAATCAACTACGTACTGACCCACAAAACCTGTGGCTCCGGTAATCGCAAAAAGTGGCTGATTGTTGCTATCGGTATTCATGGAGCCGACATTCTAAACAATGCCGGAGTTACTGTCAGGTTTATTTAGAAGTATAGATAATCTTAATTTGAGCGTTTCCGGTCAGGACATTCGGATTAAAAGAAAGTTGCCGGGAGGCGGCATTGATCTGATATTCGTTAGGGCTTAACGGGCGATTATTTACATAAACTTCCCGCTTTTTACTAAGATCAGGGGTTGCTTTGAGTACAAAAGTGGATTGCTGATTGTTGGTGGCGATTTGTTGACCCAGGCGCGACAGAAGGCCGCTCCAATCTTCGGTACAAATATCCAGGATCAGTCCGCCATAGGTTGGGTCGGCACCCAAGGTCATATATTCACTCCCAACGCTAGCTACAGAGCACCAAGTATTGTTAATCGATGACGGCAAGCCGACGACACCATGCAAATGAAACTTGAGTGTTGGATATTGAGTTTGCAGAAGGCTTCTAAATGTGGAGGCGACCAGGTAGCTACGCCCGGCATTGTCGTCGGTAAGAATAACCGCTTCGAGAGCGGCGTTACTGCGACGCACCAAGGTCGAAGAGAATTGACCACTGAGGAATTGCGCCAGAACTGATAAGGCATTGTTACTGTTGACGAACGCGTTTACCGATGCAATGCGTGCGCTGTCCATGCCGGCAGGTATGCTAAAAGATTGGTCGATGACAAAAATTTGATAATCCAAATGGGAGCCGGTTTGACTGAAGCTGCTGATGAAGTTCGCCATATTAAGACGTAGACGTTTTTGTTCTTCGCGCATACTACCGCTGGTATCGACCACGAACACGATATCAATTGGGGTTTTCGGTCCGTCACTAGCTGAAAAAAGCTCAATAATACTGCCTTCGGCATTTAGGGCTGTTGGTGTTGTTTTTGTGGCTTGCTTGGAGGCGAATTCAGTATCGTTGCAACCTATCGTGGCCAAGGCCAATAGGAACAATGATGCTAACCATTGTGGTAGATACCGTTTCATCTCATTCTCCTGGATATATATTATTATACATGCAGCTTTTGTGCCTATGGCATCCGATTACTAATTATTATTAATTGTCATTAATTGTAGATAGTTACGGATGATTCAGGTTGGCTTTTATGTACTCGTCCAGAGATTTGGCTACACTCTTAACACCGGCTGTATCATCATTGGTCAGGTATAAAAAGGGTAGGCCGTAAGCCATGGCGGCCTGATCAGTAATCCAAGTGCCGGTACTATTACGTTTGGTGGTATCGCTCTGTCCTGAGATGGAATCAAAACCTGGATGGTGTGAATGATCCATGCCCATTTGATGACCAATCTCATGAAGCAGTGTTGGAAAACTGGCGCGACGCATGCGAAACACTTCGCGTATTTGCAGATGATTGCTTGCATAGAAATTTTCCGCACGTGCCTGCCAACGCAAATCTGGCAGCGCAACTAATTTGAGATCAGCTAATTTGGTGGAAAACGCCGTTAATTCCCGAAGGGTCGGCGTTGGCGAAGCCATTAGCTTGTCATACTCGGCAAGCAATTGTTGTTTGGTTTGAAGATTCATTAGTGACGTATCCCGCATTGCAAGATCTTCGGCGATGGATAACCAGTCGACATAAGGGCTCAGCTCTGCGGAAGCGGGCTTTGGAAAATCCACCTTTGTCCATTTGCCGGTAGCGGTAATATACCAATAACTGGATTCTCCGGGCCCACCAAAACCTAGGGTCATATCGCTGACAGAACAGGTTTTTGTGTTCGTGTTAGCGACGCAGTGTAGAAGTTGTGGGGCAAATCTCGGATCGATTTGAGTATCGTTTGTATGAGGGAATTTAACATAGCCGTCAATCGCGGGAGATTCATTGATACAATCGTCAGCGGTAAAAAAATCAAAACGCGCCCAATCATTCTCAGTTAAAGTTCCTGCCGCATTCAACCATGCCACTAGAGCTAACTGGGTTTCCACTAACACGGCGCGTGTGCTGATGGTTTTGCTTCGGTTCTCAACGCAAAACCTGATCGTGGTCTTACCATTGCCCAGATTGTTATTGATGACGGCAAGACGACCCACGGGCGTGGCCAGCAAAGACTCTTGCTTATAATGCGAAAAATCCAATTGTGAATGATGCTTGTAGTGAGCGCGTGAACTACAAGCGCTGTTTGCTAAGATGATGATGGAAATGGCGGCAGATACTCGATGCATACCCCGTCCGACTCAATCACGTTAAAGCCATACCATCACATGATTTTAAGGCGTTTGTCACTGAAAAGCTACTCCAGCAGTTTGAAACCCACCTGGAGTCGATCTTCTTGCGGGCTCTTGTTTTTATCGCGCAGCATAATCAGAGCAGCCGACGAAAGCACGCCGCCGGGTGCTGGAACGGTAAGATCCAGCTGACTATAAGTCGCATGCTGTGGATCAAGCTGGCCGTTCAACAGTATATGTAAGCCTTTGATTTTGACTGGTCGTCGACTCATAACCAATGTCGGGTTGCCAACTTTGTAACTATTGGCGTCAAATGCACTGACTTCAAGCTCAAGAATGGCGGGATTGTTCGGCATCAGTTTGCTTAAGTCAAAACGTAATAGCTCTATCGTTTTGTTAAAGTTACTGCCGTCAAAGCTGGTGTCATCGGTGATGACGATTTGATCGATGCGCGTACCATCCTGACGTTGACTGAAGCGAATGGTATGACGTCCGGCGGCGAAATTAAAAGTCAGATCTCTTGCGCCGTTATCGGCGCTGACGGCATCCCAGCTCCAGGCATTGCTGATCGGAATAATCCAGGGAGTTGATGCCGCGCCATCAACGCTGACATGAAATGAACGATCATTCTGATTGGGGGCCATGACTCGTGCCCAAATTTTATAGGTGCCGGGAATTTGAACATTCACGGCGAACTCAAGACTGCCGGCATTCGCGGCACCGGCTGGTAGGGTGTTGTTATTGTTGTTGGGAGCAAACACAAAATTTCCGCCGCTGGCATTTGGGTCCGCTTGGATACGCATGGGTGCACGAATGGTCCCGGCTTCCGCCTCTAAAACAATGGTGCCGGGTCCCAAACCAACGGTGCGTTTTATTGTCTGCTCTAAAGACAGGCTCGCGGATAATTTAAGTCCGTCGTCGGCATCGCTGCTCGGCTCAGCCATCGCGTCTTTCCAGGCGGTGATCGCCTCGCTGATAACTTTGGCATCAGCTTCACAGTCGCCCGACCAACAGTTGTGTTTGTCCACGCTCAGGCGTGTTAGCAGGCGAGAGGTCGCAACATTTTCTAGATTTACTTTTTTGCTTGCCATCAACGCATCATGAGCAATGCTGATATCGTCGGCAGCAAAAAAGGGCGTGATGGTTTTCGCATGACAGGTTTGGCAATTGTTTTGCAAGATCGGATACAGACTTTGCGCAAATGCCTCTACCGATGACAAACGTCCCGTGGACGGATCGTCGCCGTTGGTCGTTGCGTCGGCGTCGTTTGTCGCCATAGCGCTGCTCTCGGGTGCGTGATCACGGTCCGTACCACAGGCGGTGGCCGTCAAAAATATCAGTGTGGGCAAAAGCCGGGTTTGCAAGCGAGTCATGCCGGTAATCCTTTATCTCAACTTGTTGAAAGCAAGATACTGCTCGAATTCGGCGCCGAAAGGATTGTCGCCGACCACATCCGCGAGTTTTCCTTCGAGGCCATGCAAGGCGAGATAGTTGGCAACGACGGCTTTGGCCAGCGTATCGACATTGTTGGAGAGTCTGCTGGCGCCGATGTCGACGCCGCCACCGTCACGAAATGCTCCGACTTGCCGGCGTTCGTTGCGCATTGTGGGTTTGCCATCGCGTTTGTAGACGAGAGCAAAGGTCGCGGCGCGTTGTCCGCTGTCTGCCGTCCAAACGCCTTTGCCGCGGCCATCGGCGCTGTTGTCGAGTGAGCCGTTGCTGGCAACGGCACCGTCCGTGAAGACATAGATCATCAGGTCCTGGCCTTTGCGCGCGGCAAGTTCAAACGCACGTCCCATTAGTGCGCCTGCCTCGAAGTCACGAATTTCACCAGTTCGTCGCGTGCCATCGTGATAATCGTAGCCGCCTTTGGTCACTGTGCCCGCGCCGACGGTTCCATCAAGAATAAGCTTGGTGACGGCTGCGGTTTTCTGTTGATCAGCGTTGTTCAGATTGTTGAAAGTGGCGGTAACCAATGGATCCAAGCGTGGATCAAGACTGGCGACATTAAAGCGCGTGAGCATTTCCGAGCTTTGTATATAGCCGCATTCAACCAATTCTTTAATTTGCGATGGTAAGTCTTTTTCCTGAAACATGGCCAGTTTACTGCTGCTCATACTTTGTGCGGCTTTCATGATGCGATTGACATCGGCCGTGGACAGCAGCGTTGCGAGTTTACCAGGATTCACTAATTGCAAGACGTCGGTGGAGCGGTTGATGCGCACCGGACGCTTAGTAGGATCAATAGAGATACCTGGTGCGCGCGAGTTGCCGCCGGAGACGCTGTTTGAAGTTCCCACCAGTGCGGTTAATTCACCTTTTGCGCCAGCTTTATTGATCCAGTAAACCGGATTATGCGGATTGTTACCGGTGTCATCATTGGATGCCGCACAAAAGACGACACCATCCATATTGGCGCGCGTTGTTGCAGATGTCGTTGATTGTATACCGCGCAGGATAGCGCTGTCGGCATGAAACGCCAGACCAAGCTCGGTGTTTATCTGTCCGGGGCGCGCCGGCTGCATTCCGGCCGGCAGACCAAGTGAGGAATAGCTGTTGATAAAATCCATTTGGCCGCCGCGTTTGCCGACGATCACATTTGAACCGGCGATGCCGGCACCACCGGCCAAATCAAACACCAGGAAACCAGCCATACGTCCGACGTTATCGGAGCTGCCGGGTGCGACGCAGGTTGCGGCAAAGGCCGGATTGCTGACTAAAAGTTCGAGAATACCTGGCGTCATAACAAAGCCGGACATTCCCAGAAAGCCTTGTGCCATGAACTCGCGGCGTGTTCGCGGCTTGCCATGGTTTTCGTGACGCAGTGGTTGCGGGAGCCCGGAATTTTTGCGCTTGTTGTTCGACATAGTTGTTCCTCTAAATGGAAAGGTAAAAACGATGTTTTGACGTTTCAATAAAATAAAACCGGGGCTGATGCCAAAACCGCCGTGCAGACGCCTTTTACGGCGTTACGGGTCAGGGCCACGGTATTTTGGTTTTTGCCCTGCAGAATATTGTTCAGCAGAATAACCAACTCAGGCTTTGTGCTGTCGTTCGTGGGACGGTTGTCCAAGTCTTTGCCCCAAAAATTGTCGAGCAATGCTGTGACCACCAGATCTTTATTCTGTGGTGTGAATGCAGTGGCGGGGGTGGCGGCAAAATTAAAACCAGGAACAGCCCGGGAACGCAAAGCAGCGTTTTCAAATAGTTGATCGCAGTATTCAACAGCAAGCTTGGTTGTCGCCACCTGGTGCGACGCGACAAATGAACGGATATCGTTGGTGAGCGGGAGCTGTGTTGAGAGCTCGGTGTAACTTGCGGCGATCACCGTATTGTTAGGGGAAACGCCGGTCAGTACGCTCATCGTTTCGTTGATCTGGGCGAAGTTGCGAACACCTACTGCAACGGGAATATCGGCAAGACCGATCGGCTTGACGTCGGGATTTTTATTTACGGCCTGATGAACATCATCTGTCTGCGATTCATTTGTGGGATTGGTGAGCGTGTCGACACTGAGCGAGCGTTGATTCTG
Organism: uncultured Oligoflexales bacterium; assembly: GCA_964652825.1. GTDB lineage: Bacteria > Bdellovibrionota_B > Oligoflexia > Oligoflexales > CAZZCU01 > CAZZCU01. Next base: position 31,069 of record CAZZCU010000005.1, on the reverse strand, counting down.
GCGCGCGGATTTTTCGGCACCACATGCGACTAGTTGCAAAGTTGCAAATGTTAGTAATGGAAATAGAGTCAATTTGACGAAATTTTTTTGCATAAATACTCCTCTAAAAAGTACCGGTGTATGTTTGCGCAATGCCACTAATCACGTAGGCATGTTGCTGCGGTATTGGCGAATAGGCGCTGAACGCTATAGCGCCCGTTAGCGGCAAAATCATCTGCCAGTTTCTTGATGACGCCGTGATCAGCGTCGTCGAGATTGGTACGCAGACAAACATTCGTATAAACCCTTGTCGCCATGCAGGTTGCGAACTGACGAGTGTTGGCGATCATTTCACCAAAGGAACGTACACCATTGCCTGATGCGAGATTGCTCGGCCAGCCAAGACGGGCGTTGGTGCCGTCCAGCCAATTATTGAACCACGCATCGTCCGTTGTTACCCAGCCATCGGGGAATTCGTTGCCGTTCTGATTCATTTTGAACTGCACCGCGCTAGGTTCATGAACGACACGGTCATCGCGAAAATCAAAGTACGCGAAAGCACCGGCAAGAGTATCCATGCCGGAGTGGCAGCCGGCGCATTTGTTGCGATACACGGAAGCCTCGCCACCCGGAGCACGAGAAACATCGCGACGAACATGAAAGTCAGGTCGCGTAGTATCTGAGAGTTGTTCCATGTCGTTGCAAAGAAAATTCATCATCGTGAAGCGAATAGCGCGGCGATTGGTGCCGGCTGATAAGTAGGCGGCGCCAAAACCACGCGTAGTCAGTACGCCAGCGGTGTCGTCGATGCCGGTTAGATTTGATTGCTGGCGTCGCGTCAAATCCGCTTTTAAATCGATGCGACCGGTCTCCAGGGCGGCGTAATGAGCATTGCTGTTGCTGCTGTATGCCGGCACTGGTGCATTACCGACGACTAGTCCGTCACGGCCGGTGTAGACGATATCGGCGTGCAGTACCTGAGTGAACGGCAGATCATCTCTGATGACGCCAATCACCGTTGCGGTGAAGTCATTGAGTTCAACCTGAGGCGATTCTTCGACATTAGTCCAGGGTGCGATCCAGGTTTTGAGCGCCAGATTGTAGAAGTAGGAACTGTTTACGGCGATCAGCGCGGCCTCGACATGCTTGCTCTGACTGATCAGGTCGGTCATTTGATCGTGTACTTCTGATGTCGGTGGTACGCCGGTAAGACGATTGTGCATGCGCCAGGCGGTTTCCCGTGGTCCGGCCACAGCTGACGAGAACGCGGGCACGATGATACCAATGGCTAGCACCAGGCTAACAAACTTCATTGTTGCTCCTCTAAATTTTATTTATCGTACATCAGTGGGGGATCTATTATCCGCGACGTTGGGGATCGTCGGCCGACCATTTTCGATCGGTGCCGAAGCGGTGGAAAATTAATAAAAAAAGTAGCGCACGAAAAGATAAGTTATTTTGCCTGCTTGCTTCATCGCAAGCAGGCAGTTATTTTCGGAGTGAGCTGACTACTGCTTGCCTCAAATGTAATTTGCGCTACTAACCCGGTGAATACTCAGCGAAGTTGCTTGTGTGCGACGATTGACCAAGTCACCAAGCGACTCCCACTCAGCCCAGATAGTGGACGTCTGGCGTATGACCCAGTATAAAATGCTGTGAACAACGGGCTTAGCGGTCCCGGCATCTAAATGAAAAATTTACAAAGCGATTTAAGTAAATGCCAAATTCCAATCGATTGCTTGTTATCGGCGATGTTCAAGGATGCGCGGCGTCCTTGCTTCAGCTGCTAAAGGTCGTGGGATTTAACTCGGATAGTGAGGAGTTGTGGCTGGCAGGTGATTTGGTTAATCGCGGGCCGGCGTCGGCTGAAGTCTTGCGCTGGGTTAGGGATCATCAGTCGGCGGTTAAGACCGTCCTTGGTAATCACGATTTGCATTTGCTGGCCTGTGCGGCAGGTGTTCGTTCGATGAAGCTCACCGACACGTTGGCGGATGTACTGACAGCTCCTGATCGCGACGATCTGATCGACTGGTTGCGGCGACAGCCGCTGACGCTGAGTAATGACGAGCATTGCTTGGTTCATGCGGGGATTCATCCCGATTGGAGTGTCGCACTGTTACAGCGTTTGGCGGAACGAGCCCAGCAACGCTTGCGTGGCGAGCATTGGTGTGAGTTTCTTAAAGAATTGGTTGATTATAGTGGGACGCTGGCTTGGACAGCGGCGGATAACGAGCATTCGGAACTTGCCCTTGTTAAAGCGGTGAAGATTATGACAACGATTCGTTGCTGTAATACCGAGGGTGCTCTTGATACTGCCTACAACGGCCCAGCAGATGCTTGTGCAGTGGGAACCAAGCCCTGGTTTATGCAGAAGCGACGGCAACCACTGGAGCGTAAAATAATCTTTGGTCACTGGGCGGCACTAGGATTCTATCAGGATCAGCACGTGATCGGCCTGGATACCGGTTGCGTTTGGGGACGCACACTGACAGCGTATGACTGTCGCAGTGGCGAAACGTGGTCGACGCCTTGCATGGATGTCGTGGTGCATCAACGTTTATCCTGAGCCTTGAGTTGCCGTACTGCGCCCAGGATTTTTTCCAGAATTGCGGTCCAGGAATATTGGGTCAAGACCCACTGCAAAGTCTCGTCGAGATCGGTGTTCGTAGAGGCCGCTGCCTGCCAGTTCGGTTGGGTGATTTTTGCCAGCATGGTCGAGAAGCTCTGCTGATCGGTATAAGCAAAGACAGTTTTCGTTTGCCGCGCGTAGTCGTTGAGAACCGCGCAGTGACCGTTGACGAGGGCGGGGCGTTTTAGCGCCATGGCTTCCAAAACAATCAGCGACAGGCTTTCGTAGCGCGATGGATTCACTATACATAAGGCATGGGCCAGCAGGCGCTGCTTTTCCTGATCATCAATGTAGCCGAGATAGCGAATAGCAGAATTCGCGGGAAGATCCAGATCCTCGTCGCATTTGCCCGCGAGCACCAACTTAAGGGTTTGAGTTGGATCGGCTTGGCGATAGTCGAGAAACCAGCGTATTAATTCATCGATGTTTTTGCCGCGGGTCAGGCGACCAAGATAGAGAATATAGCGATTGCCAGTAGCAACGCCTTGGGGCCAGGCAATCGTCGCGGCATTGGTAACTCTGTCAATGCCAACTCCAGCGAGCTGAATTTTGGGGCTTGTGCTTGGTACAACGGTGGTAAGTAAAGTCATTTCCGCGGTCGTGTTTGCTAAAATCATGCGAGCTTGCGTTAGCAGTCGCCTGGTTGTCGCGAAGAAAGCCGGCGGTTCATCATGCAACGTCGGTACTAAAATGGATTTGTTTGCTGCCAGCGGCAGGCCATGAGCTGTCGGCGCATAGAGATAGGTAAAAAAGAGGAACGCATCGTATTGATCAAGGTTGGTACGTATATATTGCAGCAATTCCGGTGCTACCGGACCTTGTAAAAAATACCATAGCTTTTCCAACCACGTCCCGAGCCAGTCGCCGCCTTTTATTGCTGCCAGGCGCGGCAAAATTTTGGCGGCTAGTCGATTAACAGCATTAAATAACCACGGCAGGCGGGGAATCATGCTGGTGAAGCGAATAATGGTGACATTGTTCAGAGTCGTAGTGCCGGCTGGAAAAACATGCTTCCAGGTCGTATACTCCTGGGCGGTGGTGGTTAAAACGGTGACCTGAACCCCGGATAAATTTGTCAGGCGTTCAGCGTATTGGCGGGCCAGCGATTCGGCGCCGCCGATAACGCCCTCGCCGTATCGTTGTACGACGATGGCTATATTGAGTTTTTGTTCAGGTATGTACACTCGATCAGTATACGGTATGACTAAAGAAAACTACATCTCAATAGTACCCTGGGAACGCTACATGTTGGCGGACGAGACGACGCGTTTCCCGATGACTTGCCATCTGCGCTTTTGGTTCTCCGGTGTTTTTGATCGAGCTGTGTTTGCCCAGGCATTGACGTTGTCGCTTAAGCGACATCCGTTGCTGACCGCCTTTAAAGCGCAACGTGGCTTGAGGTTGCATTGGCAATTGGCGGAACCCGATTTGCGTGCACAGTTGTCGTGGCATCATGGCAGCGAGCGGGATATTGAGTGGCCGCACTTTGTTGCGCCTGACTACCGGACGCGCTTTGTAGTTTACCAGGAAGACGACAAGACGTTGTTGCTGGTGAAGTTTCACCATGCGATTTGCGACGGTATAGGAACGATTCAGGCGGTCGAGGATTTATTGCTCGTTTATGAGCAGTTGTCAGGTGGCGTTCGGCATGAGCTGGTCGACTTTGATCCGGCGCTGCTTGCCGATCGCGGCAAGTTTCATATGACGGCACGCGATTGGTTGAGAACCGGTTGGTGGCAGTTTTTGCGTATCGCGCGTTTTTTTAAAGCGTGGCCGGTGACGCTGACCATGCGTGAGTCGATGGCTGCTGGCGCGGGACATGCGGAGCGTTTGGATACCGTGGCTGCTGCCAGTGCGGCCGTGCGTCTGGTTATGAGCGCGGACGAAACAGCCGCTGTCTTAAAACGCTGCAAGGCGGAAGCCATAACACTCAATGATTTTTTGCTGGCTGCTTTGTTCGAGACGTTGGCGGCGACGCAATCCGGTCCAACGCGCGGCGCTTTTCGCATTGCTGTTCCGACTAATTTACGTTTGCCCATCGATGAGCGCATGTCGGCGGCTAATATGGTCAGTATGGTGTTTCTCGATCGCTTTCCGGCTGAGGTGGGCAATCGCCGTCCATTGGTGGATGGTATTGCCAAAGAAATGCAGCATATCAAAGATTGTCGCCTGGGCATGGCTATGATCAGTGTTTGTAATGTCATGACTGCTTTCGTGGGGGTCATGCGATTTTTTCTGCGCCTGCCGCTGACGCAAACCACAACCGTGCTGACGAACCTGGGTCGGCCGTTTTCGCGGTCGGCGTTGATGGGAGAGGACGGGTTGGTGCGGTCCGGTGGCGTCACCCTGGTCGGCTTTGATACCCTGCCGCCCGTGCGCAATAAGACGCGCGTCTCCATCTCAGTCAACGGCTATGGCGGCAAGCTGAGCATTACTGGGCGTTATGATTCGACCACGGTGACCGCCGCCGAGGTGGAAGCTTTATTGCGGGTATATATACAGCAAATAGGTGCGGGAAAGAGTTAAACATTGGAAAATCAGAGCATCGTCATGCAGTCGCGTATTTTGAATATTCTCGTTCCCCTCGCTGTCACAATGTTATGGCAAGGTTGTGGCGTAGTTAAGGGCGGTAGAGATAGATATGAGTTCTCTGCCACAGTTAAAAATGAGAGCGAATACATACTGAATGCTCAAATCAGTTACAACGAGCGAAGCGTTGCTGATGAGTGTAGAAAATCAGCAGAATCAATAGAAGTGGAAGTCGATCCTGGTGAAACAGAAGAGTTATCGATTGTGGCTCTCTGTCATGTGGGACCGTCCGCCGGTGTTACGGTGACGTTTCCTATCAGTGCCGATATAGAGAAGCGTTCCTATATGTTTAATGCCAACACGAAGATTGCTTGCTCAAACAGCGGGTGCGCACTCGAATAGAGTTGATAGCATAAGCATGAGAAGCACTTTTTCGCTGGTGCGAAAAAATGGGGACGGTCGGACTTGAACCGACACACCTTTCGGCACTGGCTTCTAAGACCAGCGTGTCTGCCATTTCACCACGTCCCCATGCACGGAGCAGAAGCGTACTTTTGGCTTAATACCTTGGTAACGTCAATAAAAAAAATGGCCACCATGAAGGCGGCCATTTTTATATCTAGCTGATTTTATTACGGTCTTGGCTGAAGAATCCGTGCTCGCAGGTTTTCGTCCCAAGCGGAAACGCGGATGGTGCCGTCATCTTTTGTAATCGATTTGGAACCGATTTTGTGCATTTGATTGCGCACTACCGTGATGGTTTCTTCGATCGCGATGCCGTCGATGACAGCATTGTAATGACAAACGTCATGAATGCAGTAGCCAGTACCGACTTTGGTCAGTGTCTGCTTGTCGTCGTCTGCGTTGCGAGTGGTAACCATCATATCGTGATAACCATTCTTTTGATTGAAAACCGCGGTCAGAGTCGTGGTCATTTTGCGCTCGCCGAAGTTGTAGGCGCTGGTGATATTCATGGCTTGGTGCTTAGCGACGCGTGTGTTGGCGATGGTGGTGGTTACGGAATATGTACCTTGCTCGCCCGTCGGTTTAATCCAGTGGCCGTTACCGGTGAATTGCTTGCCAGCTAAATTCGTGTAGCCATACGATGTCGATGCCGCGGCTAGACCCAAAGCCAGTGCAACTGTTTTTAACAACATAAATCCTCCTTAAAAAGATTGAATTGCCCGCATACTAGCCCGGTCAGAAAAGCACAGCAAGCTATTAAATAATATTAGGTGGAATGTCAGATGTGATTTGGGAAAATATAAAAATATATTTTTAGCTCTTTAATGTTCGCTATTTAATTGAGCTGCTGTTGTAAGGAATTTGTTGTTGGACGAGTAGGCATCAAAATTCAATTAGGCAAATCTCAATTTCCACCCTGGTTTTCCGATAGTAATGCACATCTTTATACAGGTTTAGAATAATGACGCGCTTAAAAGATTTTGTCAGTCCGCTGAGTTATCAAATTATTGCAGTATCAGCGTATCTGATTTTTATTTTAGTTTTTCAACCCACGCTCAGTGAATTCTTCTTGTTTGTCGGTGTTGATATTGCCTCGTTCTTCGTCATTATCTTTTTTGACGAACGTGTTTTCTTCAAAATGTATCCGGAGGTTTCGGCGTATTTCTTTGGTTTTCGGGATGAACTTCTGCGCAAGCTAAATTCTGATCAACGCTTTGAAATGTTTAATTCATTGGTTGCGTATCCACAGCGCCGAGCTATGTATACGTTTATTGGTACTTTTCTCAAAGTCATTCCTGGCTCAATCGTAGTTAGCTGGTATTGGAGCCATGGCTTGAATCCATGGATGTGTTTGGCGCAGTTTTTTCTGATCACTTTTATCATTAGTTTGTATTTCTATGCGGTGATTTATATCGAGAATCATGCCAGCGTCAGCAAAATGATTGCCGAGGTTCATGCCAAGTATGATTGGACTGATGTTTTCCTGCGGGTAGGTGATTCACTTCCCATGGACTCTTTTCAGCGCCAGGAACGTATCTGCTTGGTACTGATTTGGATGTTCGTTTTGGGTTTGCAATGGATTGTTCTGGAAACACGTGCGCAGCTAGGACGCGTTCCGACGTCAATTACCGTACTACTTATTGGTGTAATCGGCATGGTGTTGATTTCGCGAATTCTGTACGTGTCGAGGAAATTTTTCTTTGACGGCATGAAAGGTATTTTTGATGCCTTCGAGCAGTACAAGCCTCAACAACAGCTACCGCAGGTTTTGCCGTTACATTCGTCAGGAATGTTGGCGCGCTTTGAGAGTACATTTAATGCATTGAGTGTGCGTCTGCGTTCGTACGAGGTCGAGCTATCACGTTGGGTTATGCGTCAGACGGATGAAAGTCGTTTCCGCGCTCTTGGTGAGATATCCGCTCTGGTCGCGCATGATTTGAGCACGCCATTGCATGTGATTGGCTTTTGCAGTGATTACCTCATAAATAATCCTGGGAAAACTATCGAGCCCAAGTATCTTAATCAGTTGTCAACTCAGGTTGAACGAGCAAAAGAACTGGTTGACACGTTGAAGTCTTATTTGCGTGGCAAGCCCAATCAAGGCGGGAGAACGAAGTTCTGTGATGGCTATGATGCGGTTATGCGTCTGGTACGGACGCAGTTTCTGGATAAGGGCGTTGAGAAGATTAATTTTGAGCGCGACGAGATTTTAATCGACAAAATGGTTGGGTTGTCCAAGCCGGATTTTATTCATGTGCTGTTGAACTTGTATGCGAATGCCATAGAGAGTTTGTTAGGTGGAAATGTCGTGGCACCCCGCATCAGGATGGCGTTCGTTAAGGAAGACGATAAATTTATCGTTATCCGTTGCATGGATAATGGTTCTGGATTGTCACCAGAAAAGTTTGAAGAGATGACGGCATTTGACTATAGAAGTCAGAAGAAAACCGATACGCCAGCGAGTTTGGGTTTGCGGTTAATTCGGCGGTTGTTGGAGCGCGGTGGTGGTTCTATTCGCGCGCTCACATCCGAGGGCGAATGGAACTCCATCTTTGAAGTATCAATTGGCAAGAACTTCGATTAAGCGATCGGGTGTATATCGTCATTCGTATGGCCTGCCTCGTTCTCAGTAATGCCGAAAAATAGTGGCGCAAAGCCATGGGCTAAAGCTTTAACGACACAGTATGAAGCATTCTCGGCGGTGGACGAAAATAAATTTACATATTGAATCTCAGTATCTGAGCTACTTTCTGGTTGCGATGAATTGGTCTCGCGTTTGCCCGCCAACCACGCTTCTATTTTATGCCGGTTGCCCGGATACAAATAGTATTCCTGATGAAAGTAAGGTGTGGGGGAGAACTCGGGCAAGCTGTCTGGTATGCTTTCGCCCCATAAAAATCCGAGACGTTGAATAAACTCTCGAAAGCTTTTTTGCAGGGATTTATTCAAATCGCAGGCGGCACCTAAACCAAATACCAATGGGGCTGAGTCGGTCTTTGGTAGGGCAAATATGCCGGTAGTGATCACGGCGGCGTTATCTTGGCTAAAGGAGTAGCAGGCAATGCTGTAGGTTGGGCTCAGAGTATCAAGCTCAAATGAGCTTGGTGTGGTAATGCGCGTAGGTTTGCGCCCATGAAACCATGATGCTAGGACATCGTGACGTTCAATCAACTCGCAGTAAGCAGACTGCGTGGCTTCTTCCCAGCTGCGACCACAGGCAACGCCATTTGATTTCGCAAGAATTTGCCGCTCCGAGGGATTAGGAGGAAAGATGTCCTGATGTCCCGCCTTTGTGGTTGGGCGCTGTTGGCCATCCAATATTGTCCACGATCGAGGTGAAGACAGTGCATTCACGATGACGATACGTTCGATCAGTTCGGCGAAAGCCCGCTCGTGAGTCGCTAAATTGTCGCTCAAGAGATCGGCGGCGCTGCCGTTTACCTCGATGCCATTAGCTGACATTGCCGAGATGCCGATCAGGGAAATATTGTAAGAGCCAATGCTTTTTTGTAGTTCAGCGACCTCAGTGATATTCCAGTCACCGAATAAATGACGCAGGCGTTGCTGAAATTCTTGCTGTAGCTGCGTCATGAAGCTACCACCTCACGACAAAACTCATCATAAAAGGCACAGCTTCGTTCCAGTATCGTCAGTAGGTCTTGGGTTTGATAGTGTTGCGGGATGACTTCGTCGATACAATGAAAATCATGTTGGATATGGGCTTTATCAAGTTCGGCGTGATTATCGATAACGCTAAATTGCGAGCGCTTAAGCCCACAGCGTTCCACAAGCAGTTCAACAAGCTCGGGTCCAGCTAAGACCGTGAAGTATTCGGCAAAAAGTATATAGGCGATATAGTGAGTTGGGTCGTGTTCGATCAGATGGTCCAAATAAGCCACCAGTTGCTGAATGGTTTGGGTGACTTCGCCGGTCGAGTAATCATGACCGCCAGCTTTGAGATCGTCTTTGGCCCATGCGTCGTGTCCATCTTCTTCGTGTAGTTTTTCTTTAAAGAAGGCTTCAAGCTCCGGTAGATTACGCTCGGCGGCCACCTGAGCGGCTTTCTTTAGATGAATAGGAGTGTGGGTAATAATATACAAAATACTTTTTAGATATTTGCCGGCTTTATCATTATTGAATTGCCCGGAACTGACCTGGAAAAATAGGGGGTTTTCGGCGCGCCAATGGCGATGAAATGACTCAACGGTGGCGGCTAAAGCCTGGCTATGCATGCGAGAACTCTCTATGTAAAATATTGGTGTGATAGGGATTTTAGAGGGGTGTACTGTGCATTTCTGCACAGTACGTTACCTTTTAGAAGGTAAACAAAGCGAACTTCTTCATAAGAATTCTCCTTTCCTTGGTGAATATTTGACATCCGTTGTCAATTTTTCTTAATATTGCGCGCGTTACATATAATGGTCTAATTGTTTGATTTTACTGAAAAAACAATACAGTGTTCGGCTATTTGTCGGAAATTTTTATCGTAGTTGTTATGTCTGAGCCAATTTTTGCGGACAGCATTTGTTCCCGCTACTTAAGCTTTTCACCGATTAGTTAGTTCATTTTAGGTTGATCTTTTTTGCTAATAATTTTAAGCGAGAGGCGCTCTATGAACTTCATGAGAATTCTAGACAAAGTCAATTAGCGGTAGAATTAGTGTTTAGAGGTGCCTGGATCTGATCCGCCACATTGGCGCAACGAAAGGGATACAGTTTGCAAAAGTCATTTTCAATATGGGTACTCGAAGATGACCCTGGTTCGCGATTCGTTTATGCCGAAGTTCTCTCCCTTAGATACAATTTAACTCAATTCCCAACAATTAAAGATTTTAGCTCCGCTTTGCGACAGGCTCGCCGGAGCGAAACGCTGCCTGATCTGGTTGTTGCCGATTTGCGTTTGCCGGATGAATCCTTTTTGACATTTATGGATGGAGTCGAAGGCCGGGAGTTGATGACTGAGATTCCTTTTATCGTAGTTTCTTCGGTCGATGATATTGATGCTTTGCGTTTTTGTTTTAACCACGGTGCGGTTGATTATATCACCAAGCCGTTTGGGCGAAGCGAGTTGGTGGTTAAGGTTGAGCGCTTCTTCTCCAATAGTGGTGGCATCAATGACGTGGTGGTTGATCTGACGACGTTATCGGTGGTGTTCAGCAAGGTCCGCTCAGAAAGTTTAACGTCCAAAGAATTTCAGATCATGTCTTTGTTGCAGCAAAACGGCAGTCGTGGTCTTTCCCGCTCGGATATTATCGGTGCGGTGTGGGGTCAGGTAAAAGTTAGCTCCAAAGCTTTCGATGTTCATCTTTTTAATTTGCGCCGCAAGTTAGCGCCTTTAGGAATCGAAATTCGTTTTTCGGAAATAGGTGGTTATTTTTTGTTTTGCCCGAAAGCTACCGGTTCTGACGTGCGTATCTCCGTCTGATTTTCCTACTCGTAATTTCTTAATTAAAAAACGGCTCTAACAATAACCGTGTTCCCAGCGCGATAACGTAGGCCAGCACACCGTAACCAAAGAACAAGCCCACCGGGAGCCAGTTGCTGTTGGTTTCCTTGCGAATAACCGCCAAAGTTGATGCGCATTGCAACGCCACCACATAAAACATCAACAAGCCAAACGCCGATGCAACGCTGAGGCCTGATTGTTGGATGTGAGAGGCGACGTCAGCGATATTTTCATCGGCGTTCTCGATACCGAAGAGAGTGCCCAGGGTGCCGACAAATACTTCGCGTGCAACGAAAGAGGCGAGAATGGCAACACCGAATTTCCAGTCAGCTCCAAGAGGTGCGAAGACTGGCTCCATCCACTGACCAATCGCTGCCAGCCAGGAGCTATCCAGGTTTTCGCTGCCGTTTGGGAAGTAACCTAAAATCCAGACCACCACGGTCACGCCAAAGATGACGCCACCTGCTCGCGTTATAAATGTCCATGAGTAGTTGAGTGAACGTTGCAGCAATGGCTTCCAGCCTGGCAGTCGGTAAGGGGGTAGCTCGATGATAAAAGGCGTGCTGCTTTCGCGTTGCCCAACGGTCTTGTTGAGAAGAGCGGCAACTAGGAGAGCGATGATAATTCCTACCAAATACAGCGCAAAAAACGTAAGACCTTGTAAGCCGATCAACCCCCCGAAGATGGTGGTTGCCGGAATCAAAGCACTAACGAACAAGCCGTAGACAGGCAGGCGCGCGGAACAAGACATCAAGGGAATGGTCAATATCGTCAGTAAACGATGCTTGGGTGATTCAATAGTGCGGGCAGCGAAGATCGCGGGAATCGCGCAGGCATGACCTGATAGGAGTGGTACAAAACTTTTCCCGGACAAACCAAACAGGCTTAATGGTCGATGACAAATAATTGCCGCGCGTGCCAGATAGCCGCTGTCCTCCAGCGCCCCAATCATGAAGGTCAGCATAAAAATTTGTGGGATAAAAACCAGAAATGAACCAAAGCCACCGAAGATAGCGTCATTGACAAAGTCGCTGAGCATTCCCTCGGGTAACACAGAGGTGGTGAGCGCGCCCAGACCGCTGATTGTACCTTCGACGAAATCCATTGCTGGTGCTGCCCAGGTGAAGATTGCCTGAAACAGGAAAGTCATGATGGCAAAAAACGCCACGCCGCCCCAGATACCTGACAAGAAAAAACGATCTAAAGCATTTTGGGTGCGAAGAATCAGTTCGGCTTTGGGTGCGAAGCGCAGATTCAACTCACGAGCGCGGCTTGATGCCAACTCAGGAGTTACCAGGCGTGGCGTCGCCTCGGGATTTTTATGTCCCGGCAGGACGGTGGTGCCGAGTCGTTCGCGCAGGGCATCAAGTCCTAGCCCGGTTTTTGCTGAGATGGCGAACACCGGACTGCCCAATTCCTGTTCTAGTCCGGCGATGTCCAGATGCGTGCGGCTACGACTAATGTCATCCATCATATTAACGGCAAAAATGAAGGCTTTATCTTTGGCGACAGCGGCGGCTTGTGCCTGAAGTCCGACAACTAAGCTACGCTCCAATCTTGTGGCATCCAGGACGCAAAGCACGCCTTTGACCGACTCATCATCGAGCGCTTCATGAAATTTTTGGACAGCGATGGCTTCGTCTTTGGATAGGGGGCTTAGTGAATAAGCACCCGGAAAATCCAACAAGCGCACCGTACCACAGGTCCCGGTTTTTACCTCGACGGTGACACCGGGGAAGTTAGCGACCTTTTGCTTGAGACCTGTGAGTTTATTGAAGAGCAGGCTTTTGCCGGAGTTCGGTTTACCGACAACCAGAATGGCATTCATTAGGTAAGCTCATTTGAAATTAGAATTTGTGCGGCAACATCTTTATCAATCGAGAAAACACCGTCGCCGATTTTATAAACACGGGGACCGTTGAAAGGAATTCTTTTAATGCAGGTGACTTTTTCGCCGGTAGCAAAACCAAGATCGTCGAGGCGAAGACGGTACTTCTCGGATATCTCGCGGGTGAAGCCGGATACAAAAGCAGTGGAGTTTTGCGGTAAGTCCCATAACGTCGTCATGGGCAGTTTAATCTCACGAAGATGGTCTGGCGTCAATGCCGCAACTTTGACAGATATAACAAAAATAAGTGTATCTGATTGATATTGCCGAATAAAAAATGATCCTGAGTATCATTTTTGTTTTGACGGACAAGCTGGATGACGAGAGGAATTACCTAAGATTCTCTCTACTTTCTTGTTCCCGAGATAATTTAAGTCCTGCTCCACCAGGCCGATAAGACAGAAGCACTCTTAGGATAATAGAACGATGCGTTTGGTATTTTTATCAATTGCGATAGTTTCGATAAGCTGTGATCGCGAGTTATCACGCTACGATTCGGTGCGTGTTCAGACGGCGTTTGATTACAATGCCGGTATTGATCTGGCTATTGATGCCGGTGCCGACATCGTCACGAATGTACCGATACAACGTCAGGTTGAAGCGATCGGGCGAGTGACAAGTATATTGTGGGAACAGGTTGATGGTGCTGGCGAAGTTATCTTCACGTCACCCACACAGATTGCTACCGGTATGGAAGCCAGTGTTGATGGTGTGTATCAGATACGCGTTACCGGTTATTCGGTGCGTGGCATTGCGGTCAGCGATGAGTTACAGCTAACCTGGGATACCAGTCCGCCGACGGTGCCCGCCAGATTGGGCGCCAGTCCGGTTTTGCCGACAGCGAACACCAGCATCGTGTGGTTCGTAAATTCATCGACACCTTATCTTGACTGGGACGACGCGATTGATGCGGGCGCCGGTGTACGGGATTATGACGTTACCTGGTATCGCCAGGCGGATTGTCAGGGTGCCGCTGCAACAACTTCGGGATTAACACAAAGTTATTTACAGATCAGTGATGCGCAGGACGGTGATGTGTTCTCGTATCAGGTTGTTGCCTATGACAAACTCGGACAGGCAAGCACTTCGGAGTGCTCACCGGCAATTTCGGTGGATCTGGCGTCGCCACCGGCGCTTAATGGCTTTTCGGCAGTGACTGGACCGACGGTTGGTACTGTTGAGTTAACAGCGGCGTTTCCTGTTGATGTTTCTGACTACGATCGCGTGGTGTTACGTCGCTTGGCCGGTACCAGCGCACCGGCGAATTGCGCGGCAGGAGATGTGAGTGCAACGATAGCTGGCATCGCTTTTACCGGCTCGCATGATGTGCTTGATGATACGGGCGCGCCTGGATCGGTATTCAGCTATCTTGCTTGCGTTTACGATCGCGCGGGTAATGTGACTGGCACGAATGTTGTCACGAATCGTATCGCCAAATTGCATCAGATTTTTGCAACAGCGGCGACTTATGACGGCAGTATCGCAGGCGGTGGTGTCGCGGAAGCAGATGCTGTTTGTCAGGCGGCGGGCGAAGCGGTGGCGAGCTTGCCGGTACACAAGGAAGAGGCGCGTTGGAAGGCGATTTTGAGTACGTCAGCGATCGCCGCGGCAACGCGCATTGTGGTAAATGGTGCGATCGAAGCTAATGCGACGTTGGTCGCAAGCACGCGCGCATTATTCTGGGGTGGCGTGCTTGCTGATTCCGTATTTCAAACAGAGGCGGGAGCGGCGGCACCGACTCGTGCCTGGACCGGTACGAATGCTGACGGTAGCACGGCAGCGGACAATTGTTCTGATTGGAGTTCGGCATCCGCTCTGGATGAAGGCGTGCAAGGTGATACAAATGCCACTAATGACAGTTGGCTCTCGCTGAATACGGATGCCTGCAATATTGATAAATCCATCTACTGCATCAGTCAGTACGACGTGGCGCCGTTAGCCGGCTTAACGGCAACCGCCGGTAGTGGCGGTGTTGGTCGCATCGATATGACTATTACCTTGCCGACCAATCGTAGTCGTTACAAAAATCTGAAAGTGCAGCGACTCGCTGGCAGCATCGCGCCAGGTTATGATTGTGGCAACGGCGTCACGATCAGTACAGCACTCGCAACAGCGTCCGCCGCCATATCAGTTGTTGATGCTAACGCGCTACCCGCGGGGAATTTATTTTCGTATCGAGTTTGCGTTCTTGATGCCTCGGGTTTTGTCGTCGAGAGCTCGGCGATCACCGGTATTGCGTCGTCGAATTAGCGGAAATATTTTAGCTTTCGGATGAACCTGAGCGGGGCCAGACTTTGCGCCAACGCGTGCCCTTTTTGTGGAACACGTTCACTTTGGTACGGAGCTCTTCTTCATCGAGCTTGGCCAAAGGTATGGGGCGAATACCACGACTGACAAGCACACATAGTTCGCGTTCATCATGGCGGGTTAAATAGCCGTCCCATTTATCCGGGCTGTATTCCGTTTGCACGATGCCATCAAGACCTTTGAAGAATTGGATGGGTGTTTGCAAGCGCGAAAGAATTTCCTGAACTTCATTGAATTCCAGATTGAATAGTTCGGCGCTGATTCTTGCCGCCAAATCCTGCAGCTTAAATGGTTTGACAATAAAATTATCGCAGCCAAGCGCAACGGCTCGACGGATGGTGTTTTCATCGCGGCGCGCGCTGATCATGATAACAGGAGTGTACTTGGAATTGGGATCGGTTTTTATCATTTCCAGTAACTGTAGTCCGTCGATGCCGGGCATGTTGACATCGAGCAGAATCAGCTCTGGCGGGTCGGCGGTAATCTGTTTCAGGCAGTCGTTGGCATTGGTCGCCGTGCGCACCTGGTAGCCCTTAAAATCCAGAAAAGTATTAAAAAGATTGAGGATTTCCGGTTCGTCATCAACCGCGAGAATTTTGCGGGTCATAATCCGTATTTCCTTCGGTGATATCCAATGGTTAAGGAAAGTCTATCACAGGCGGATTTTTTTCACCAGAAAGCCGGTATTTAACCCATCAATATCGCATGGGTTATTGGTTGACCTCAAGTACCCCTCAGATGACCCGAAAGTAGATAGAGAGGCTGGGATCGCTATTTTAGAGAGGGGTGTCCCATGTTACGCCGGTTTAATACATATCTATTATATGTCTTCGGGACGATGCTGTTCCTGACGGCCGGCTGTGGTGTTGAGGTGACCTCAGAGGACGTACCCGCAGGCGAAGCGATCGATACCTCCGACGACTCAGCGGACCCAAGTCAAGGATTTGTCGAATCAACCTTGCCGGAGCATGTGGTTCGCAAAATTTATATCAATGGCATCGAAGTTAAGTATGGCTTGCTTGGTAAAACCATCACGAAAAAATCGCGTTTTCATCATTTGCGTTTAGGTCTGCGCAAGCCGCACGGTGCATTTCGCTTATTGTTGACGGACGTCAAACAACATAAACAAACCCAACAGGATCGCTTAAACTGGTTGAACAACATCCTGTGCCAAATCTTTGGGATCGGTAACTGTAACTACGAGGTGCGTAAAGTTCTCGTCGCGGTCAAAACCCTGGATATTCGCAACGAAGCAGGGGAGTACATCCGCATTGTTGATTTTGGTGACGAGGGACGCATCGTCGATTTGATGAATTTTCAAAATGGTGGTTTCAGTGACTTGGGTGCGCTAAGTCTGGCGCCTGGTAATTATCTTGGTATGCGTTTGACCTTGAAAGAACAAAACCTGATTCAGGTCGCCGAAAATAACAATAACCCGGTGATCAAGCCGTTGTTGATGCAATCGTCAGCGCACGCGACGATCGAACTCCAGCACGCCTTCACCGTCGCTGATTTGCAGCTCACCATGTTGAAGCTCGACTTCGACGTGCAAAGCTCCATCACGCGAAATTTCTGGGGTACCTATTATATTCGGCCGTATATCAGTGTTCTCGACACGGTCGCCAGCGACGTCATTGAACAGTTGATCACTAAGAACCAAGGCGGAACGCTGGAAGTTCATGGTGAAATCAGTCTGCACTTTCCGGCGAATGCAGTCGCGGCGGATACGTTGATTCGTTTGAAGCCGACGTTTAAATTGTTGCCGCATACCACGCCAGGTATTTATACGCTCGGTCAGGAATATGAGATCCAACCGCCCGACTTGCAACTCGAGAGTCTGGCTACTGTTAGTATTATGTCCGAGCCCATTTATATCGACGCGCAATTGATTGACGAAAACTCGCTTGGCATTCATCAGCGCAACCAACAGCAGATGGTCGCGCTCGAATCACAGATTGGCGGCGACGGCATGGTCTCGGCGCATATCGATCGTCTTGGTACTTTTGCCATGGGTGCGCAACCGCAAGGCGGGCATGTGGCGTCCGCTGCTTGCGAGCGCCTGGCAGGTCTGATCAGCATAGCACCAGCAGCGCAGGGGCTTGATTCTGCTTATTTGGCCAGCGCCTGTGCACGACACAGTCAATGCTATACGCATGGGATGAAAACGTATGGCAAGAGCGCCGCACAGTGCAACGAAGATTTCCACGATGATGCTATGCAGCGTTGTGAAAATCTTTGCATCGCTCATGCTGATGGCGGAAGTTCATGCAGTCAGGTGGATATAGAAAGCGCCTCATCGGCGCTGAAGTCACTGCTTGGTATTTATGGTCAGTGCCAACAGCTTGCCAACGACATGCATACCGCTGCTGTCGCGACGACCGCTCAGGCATATCCTGGTGATGCAGCCAGTACATGTCATGATTATGATGGTGCCGGCGTTAGCTGTGTTCCGGCAACTTGTTCGCTAAGCGTTGATCCCGCCTCGATACCGCCCTATACACCGACGGCGTTGAATTTTCAGTTGCAGGTGCAAGGCAGTGTGCAGCGGGTGATTTTTGACGGCACCGTTGCTTATGTTCATGAGGGTTTGCCGACACCCGTGAATTTATCCATTATGATCGCCGAGGACGGCCGGGAGTTAACCGAGGCGCGCGCGTTTACGGCGGTATTGGAAGGACCGGGCATGCCAAATGGTGCGTCGACCGCCACGTGCAGTGTTGTTGTGCAGGTGAGTGAGCCACCGGCTTGTATATTAACTATTGAACCTAATGCCATTCCGCTCGGAGGCGATGGCGCGTTATTGACGTTACGCGTTTTGCCTGGCCATGACATGGCGCAAACTGATTTGCGGCAGGAAGGTGTATTTCGTGATGCAGGGTTAAGCGCGCCGGATGCAAACGGCTGGCGTTATTTTACATCGACAGCAAATCCAGCGGCTTCGCGTAGCTATACAGCGCGGGTCTGGGATAGCGCTGGAAATATGCACACTTGTTCCGACTATCTGCAGGTGATCCCGTAA
>CAZZCU010000005.1:0-12708 GCA_964652825.1 uncultured Oligoflexales bacterium | reverse complement strand
TAATAGCGCGAAATTTGGAAGACCACGCGGCGATTGAGCTGGCGACCTTGATAATTGCCGTTATCAGCAATGGGTTGGTTTTCGCCCAAGGCGTCGATAAAGATTTTGCCCGCATCCAGGTTGTGTACCTTGACCAGGTATTCCTTGATTTTCTC
This sequence comes from uncultured Oligoflexales bacterium, assembly GCA_964652825.1. GTDB lineage: Bacteria > Bdellovibrionota_B > Oligoflexia > Oligoflexales > CAZZCU01 > CAZZCU01. Next base: position 12,553 of record CAZZCU010000005.1, on the reverse strand, counting down.
AGCGCGCCGGCGACTCAAATCGTCATTGTAGCTATGCGTCCCGTCCCAATCCGTATGCCCCTCGATGACCAGGCGTGTGAAAATCGGTTCGCGGTTGAGATAGGCCGCGAGTTTAGCCAGGGCTTCTTTCGCGCCGCGTAGTACGCGCCAATCGGAGTCAAATTCAAAGAGGATATTATGGATAACAATGGTTTCTTCCATTGCCATGATCGGTGCGCTAACCAGGTCCTGTGCTTCCTCGTAATCCTCGATGGCCTTAGGTGTGGGCGCGACCTCTTTAGGTTGTTGTCGCTTGCGTTTGACGTGTCGTTTCATGGGTGGTTCTTTGCCGCCCATGGTCATGTTCACTCCCGCATATAGACGCCAGTCGGGTGAGGCAACGCCGTGTTGGATTTCGGTCGATGTACCCAGATGCAAAGCAACATTATTGTTTACCCCGTGTTTGAGACCAATCAGTGCTTCGGCGGATGAGATTTTGCGATTGGGTACATTCGCAACCTTTTGAATAGGCTGACTGCCGAATAACTCGAAAATAATTTTAGTCGTGGTACGCGGTAACAAATAATTCGCGGCAACGGAGGCGATAAATTGATCGCGCAGTGGTTCGATCGGAAACTCGATCAGCATTTCGCCTGGCTCACGGCTGCGGTAGCCGAGGTTCATCGCCAAAGCCACGCGATCGATAGTGGTATCGGCGACCAGCTCAATGTTTTTGGTCGGCCCGGCTTTTTTGCCGGTGTATGGATTATTCTCGATGCGATTGAAGTTCACCGAGCCAACCACGCCGATGCCATAGGAGGATTTACCCCAAAGCCGGATTTTGGTGTTGAGGCGGATTTCGGAATTGCCGGTTTGCTTGAATTCGCCGCGATAGGCATCGCTATGAATATCCTGCGACAACACTTGCGGAAAACTGATGCCGATATCCCAGTTGTTCATGATACCGACACCCATGTTGAGGTCGGCTCCCCAAATCGAGTCCGTGTAGCCTTTGCGTTTATCTTCGGGATCAAGGAACGGCAGGGTGTTAACACCGTAGTTTACAAACAGGCCTAAATTCACAATGCCCGGTTCGAGTGTCTCCGAGGAGTGAACGGTGACAAAATCCAGGCCGCTGGTGATGGCATTGAAGTTCTGATGATCCGTGCCGACGGCATTGGCGTAGAGCATCTGCGGCAGGAGCGCCCAGGGGAGCAGCTTAATTGTCTTGTGCATACAGGCACTTATAATTGATTTCATAAGAGTTATGATTCCAGGTCTGATCTGGAAAGTCCATGTTTTTAGTTAAGTTCAGGCAATAGTTACCGATAAGTAAGAGGTTCGAGGAGTGCCCATGATGCCACAAATACATCGCTTTACCTGCTTATTGAGCTTACTGGCAATATTGGTATTGGCAGGTTGCAAATCCGCCCGGTTTGGTATCGCTGGTAACGGCGATGGCTTGCAGAACAACGTTGCTAACGGCACCAACAACGGCGGCTCATCCAATGATGCAACTCCCAACAACAATGGCGACGATCCCGGAACCAATGGTGACGGCGGCAATAATAATGGCGACGGTGGCGGCAACGACGGCGATGACAATGGTGGCAACAACGGTAACGGGAATAACGGCGGCAATGGTGGTGGCGACAATAACGGCAATGGCGGCGGTAATAATAACGGTGGTGGTAACGGCAACAATGGCGGTGGCGGCGGTGGATCGGGCGGTAATGGCTCCGGAGGCAATGGTGGCGGTAAAGGTGATAGCGGTTCGCTTGGCGGCGTGACGGATACCAAAACTTTGACGCCGGCAAATAACAAAATTTCGCTAAGCAAATATCCGATGGTTGGTACCATCGAAGTTTATGTTGATGGTCAAAAGATGACCGGTAACTGGAGTTATCAGATTTCCGATAACTCGGTATCGGTGACGCCCCAGGTTATTCCCGCCGCGGGCAAAGCCTATAGTGTGAAATATACAAAAGCTAATTAGGCTGACTCGGCCCCCTAGTCTGCTATACCCTTAAACAGAGATGGGTGAAGTGCTGGGAGAGATGCATGATTAGTCGGTATTTGTTTCGCGCCTGCCAGGTGAGTATCGTCAGTTTATTTTTCGCAACGATTTCTACTTCTGCAGGGGCGGAGCACGATCCCGCGACCAATAAAGGACGACGTTTGAGCATTGGTCCCAGCGCGATGGTCTTGCTGGAGCGGGACGCGCTCAAAGAACACGGACAGCATGCTTATGGTGTGCAGTCACTCTATGAGTTTGTACAAACGCCGCGATTCTCCCTGGGCCTTGATCTGACCTATCGCTTATTTACCGGTGGTGCCAAGCGTGCCTCGCAGCTGCGTTATGGTTTGATCATGAAGCATGATCTTGCCGAGATGACTTTCGCGACGCAAGCGTGGCGGCCGTATATCGCCTATGGTTTGCTGTTGCAGGTGCTCAGGCGCGAGGGTATGCGCGGTGATGGAACCGCTCACGATACGAAATTAGCGATGGGGATGAGTGTGGTTAACGGTTGGTGGTTGGAGGCGGCCTATCATATCAGTCGTTTGCGCTACTTTAATACAAACGCCGTTCGCCTGGATTATATCGAAGCGAACGGCGGCTATATGTGGAGTTGGTAATAAGGGCCTAAGCACTCTTGCGTAACGGCGCTTTGCGGGCACCACTGCTCATGTGCTTGCTGCATTGCGCGACCCAGCCTCTTGCCTCGGCGGCTTTGTAGCTCGAAGGCGCACCAGTTTTCCAGGCGTCCACGGATTCAAAACGTTTTGCGAATTTCGCGCATCGTTCCGCTGTCCATTCCGGCTTGGTGGATTTTTTGGGGCTGTAGGCGTCTTGCGCCGGCTTGGCTTTTTTGGCTTTTGGTTGTTCTTCGCCTTTTGCTGCCGCTTTAGTCTCTGACATGGATTAAACCTGCCTTTCTAAATCATTCCCATCAAGAACACGCAGGTATAATCGGCAGAATTTGCCGGCTTCTTTAGAGAAGGACGTTGATTGTCGCAGTGGCTATTTGGTGATTCGGCAAAGAATCGCGATTTGTTCAAGCAAGTAAGGCTTCCAGCGCGATACCCTGGCCGCCCATGGCGTCTTTGAGATCAGTATATTGTCGCTGGGCGTCTTTTAGATAACGACCGCGCCGATGTCCCAGTAGCAGGCGGTTTTTATTGGTGTGTTCGGAGGCCACAAACTCGGTGGCGGTAACTTCATAACCATGGGCGCGCGCGAGCAGCATGCGCATTAAGTCCGTGTAATGCGCCGCGGTCTCTCGACGTAAGTTGGGACTCTTAAATAGCGGGTACTGCGGATGGGTTTCTTTGACGTTCAGTTTGGACCAGGCGCTGGCGAGTTCAGCCTGACAACAAGGCGCGATTGCAAAGTGATCGGCTTCGGCTTTAATCGCGGCGGCCAGTGCCAGATCACTCGCCGTGTCGCAGGCATGTAATGCGAGCACCAGGTGCGGACGTTGATTAACGTCCGCACCATCGACGTTGGCGGTAAATAGCTGAGGCGCGTTGACATTCTGCAGAGGCATGTTTAAAAAGCGGCAGGAGTCGGCAAAGCCCAGAGCGTTAGCGCGTTGATTGCTGTTACTGATAACTTTAGCGTTATGATCGATGCCAACGATCAGGGCTTCGTGATTATGCTTATGGCGCAGGAACCAGGTTAGCATTAGTGCCAGATAGGAATTGCCGCAGGCTAAATCCACCAGGCGCATTTGCGGATATCTTTTGCTAAGATCGCTTAGCGTCGGCAGCAATAGCTGCAGCATATGATTGATCTGCAGGTACTTGCTGACATTATGTGCCGAGATACTGGCATCCGCATTCATGATGCCGCAGGTGTACAATAAATCCGCCGCCTCGTGTGGTCGCAAGGGCAGGTTTTTGCCGGCCGTGAGTTTGGTCAGGCGATCTTTGGTCCAGTGTTGCTGGGCTTTAATTTTTAGAGCGGTTAAATCCATTGCGTTCTTGTTTATTATAAATAGGAAGATCAATGCAAATAGATTGGCGCAATTTAGACTGGCGGGTTCTCGAAGAGCTGCGCGCCAATTACCTGAATCCGGGATCTGAGGGGGTCGCCGATTACTGGCAGGATCTCAATTACCTGCGGCATTACGACCAGACCTTCGGCCAACGCATTGCCTGGAAGTGGCGAGCGGTATGCGAGGAGTTGCGGCAACGTTATCCGACGCTGAGGTTATTTTTTCGCCCGCGTATTTTGGATTTTGCCTGTGGTACCGGCAGTGCCAGTCGGGAATGGCTTCGTCACTTTGTCGATTCGGACAGCAAATGCCACATTGGTTTAACCGATCGTTCGTTGTTAGCCATGCAGTTCACGCGTGAGCGGATACAGGCAGAGCATTCAGTCGCACAGATCGAGCTCTGGGATAAGCGTGTTTTGGAGCGTGATTGGGATATTTGTTTAATCAGTCACGTCGTCAACGAGATGGGAGTACGCGGTGTGGATCTTCTGACCGATCTTGTCCGCCGCTCGCCGTTGGCGGTATTGGTGGAGCCGGGTACGCCGGCTGCCGCCAAAGCGCTGTGCGTCATTCGCGAGCAAGTATTGACGACACATGTTCCATTGGCGCCGTGTACGCACGCGCAAGGTTGCGGCATGGCGGCGTTGCAACGGGCCGGTGATTGGTGTCATCACTTCGCCAAACCACCGAATCTGGTTTTTCGCGATGCTGGTTGGGCCGAGTTTGCCAAACGCCTGGGCATTGATTTGCGCAGTCTGCCTGTCAGTTATCTCGTGCTTGCACGCCGCGATGCATTGCCTGAGGATTTTGTCTCAGATGCAGCGCAGCAGCGTATTATTGGGCGTGCACGAGTCTATAAAGGTTATGTCAAAGCTTTGGTTTGTGATGAGACTGGTGTTACGGAGCAACAAATGCAAAAAAGGGCTGACCCACAACTCTATAAAGAATTGGATAAGGATCATCCCTTTGCGAAATTAATCAGCCCGCACCACACATGCTTTTGAAATCTTTAAGTAGTTCCTGGTGGCCTTGCTTGATGACTTGACCCTGGCGATCGACGATTGCGGTTGTCGGTGTGCTGGTTACACTGATGCCAAATGCCGTACCTGCACCCGAAGCGCCGCCTTGGTAGCCAAACGAATGAGCTGCGGCGTTACCACCGATTTTTGAAATCCAGCCGGATAAATCACGTGGAGACACGAATGTCGCCAGGCTGCAGTTACCACTGTTCAAAATTTGCTTTACGGTGGCGTCGCCTTCGATCTGTTTTGCGAAACTGATACAGGGTCCGCAATTCAGAGCGGAAAATTCGGCAAACAAGTAAGTGCCTTTAAAATACGGTGCGAAACTCGTCGTCTGTTCGCCTGAGGCGCTAGACGTCACCATCAACGAATTAAATTTGGCGGCCAATGCCGTGCTCTGGTTACCGACTGGGTTGGTTGGCGGCATGGTGTTGAAATTGGCGCCTGGTTGCGTTGGTATAAATGATTGCAGTTGGTTGCTGGCAATATCCATGACTGAGTTTGAACCAGCCGGTAGACCAGCGGCAGTACCTGCCGGAGTTATTTGCAAGTATAACGTTAAATTCAGACGTAGTTGGCCGGCGATTCTGCTAGCAGGAATTTGTTCAGGAGTGTTGTTTACGTAAAAGCTGCTCGCTAGTTGCGTGGCGCCAGCCGCACCCTTTTGGCCGAGAGCGAGCGTTAACTCATAATCGCAGCCTTGTCTGAGTTTGAAATTAACACTAGCTGTGTTGGTGTAATCCAAAATGTCGCTGCTAACGATTTTTCGTTGGCAGGATTTATCCGTGATCACCAAATGAAAGCCGGTTAGCAAAGTCATTGCATTAGGAACACCGATTTGCGTGCGATCCGGCAGACCGATATCGACCGAGGTTAAGGCGGCAGCACCATTACCGCTGCCGACTTCCAGTGTTTTAGGACTAAGTCCACAAGCAACCATTGCCAGACTGCATATCAATATTAAAATGTTGTTTTTCATCTTCATTTGTTTTTCCACCACTGCTTTCATTAATCCCGAGCTCCAACGCGACCTGCTTTCAACGGCTTGTTACTGGTAATCTTCACGCGACCAACCAAATAATCGTCGCGATCATTATTCTTGTTCGGATTAGGAGCTGATTGCACCAGCACCGTATAGAGTCCGCGATTCAGAGTCATGGTCGGCAAAGTTAATTTGGAGGCGTTCAAAGGTATCAATTGTTTCTGCAGGTAATTGGTACCTTGCGTGATAGCGGCGTGATTCGTGTCCGCATAGTCGATACCGCAAACGCGACCGAGGTTGACGGTAACGGTTGATACGTCTTCCAGCACTTCAAACTCAAAATAGTAATCAGAGCCGCGCGTAGGGTAGAAGACAACGCCGAGTTTGCAGGAGGAATTGGTCATCTCACCGTCACCGATGTGGAATACTTTTGACCAGCTACCAAATTCAATCTCGTTAGGTTTGGGTTTGTTGATATCGATATTCGGTAAGCCGTTGATCCAACCGCCGATAACATCCAGGAATCCAGGTCCGCTAGGAGTTGCGGTTGTAGTTGTCACCGGCGTTTGCTGCGGCTGTGGTGTTGGTTGCGCAGGTTGGGGCGTCGGGGTAGAGGCTTGCATGCGCTCCGGTGTGCGTCCCGTAAACCCGGCATTGTTGCAGGCCACAACCATACTAAGTCCTGTAATAATTACGAACACCTTCTTCATCTTAGCTGCTCCCTCGGCATCAAATCCGATTCTGTCAGTGAGTATCTCAACCAGCGTGAACTACATTAAGCCTACCGCTATAAGGGCCTTATCGGCATTTTTGAGAAAAACTTTAGAACTTTGTAAAACAATTTATAGTTTCAGGGTATTACAGGTCGATTTTCAGGCTCGTTCCCACGAGACTGCCGTTGCGGGGCTCGCTATTGCGATACTGTCCGCCGAAGATTGTCCATTCGTGCGAATCCCCCAGCCATGGACCGTCGCTAAACCGCCAACGCAAACTGCCGTAGAGCCAATCGCTGCCCAGGGTTTTACGATCGATGCTGACGGTGCGGGTGTTCTCGGTTTCCTTGTACCAGCGATAGCCGCCCATCAAAATAAAGCGATCCATGAGCCGCTGGTGCCACTCACCGCTGACAGAGTTGGCGACGATGCTGCCGAAGGACGTATTGCGACTGACTTCGCCGACATTTTCATAATGGCCGATAGTACCGTGTACCGCCGCCTGTAATGGCGTCAGGAAGTAGCGTAGTTCGGAGGTAATGCCGTCGGCGGGTGGGCGATCCGAACGTAAAGTACGTGAGTAACTACCGCGCCAGATCAGCTCCGGAGTCGTAAAATGCATGAAACCAAGATTGAAATTATTTCCCGCCAGATGCTCGGGCAAAAGAACGATGCGGCGATCGTCATCATAAACCTGACCGGGGACTTGTTCGACTTCGGTGCGTCTTGCTTCAAAAGTTGTCTGAAACGTTTCGGAGCGCCACCATTCGCCTGCTCGCAAACCCAGCCACTTGGTAGTACCGAGTGGACTTTCGGTAATGCCAGCCAGAGCGCCGACACTTAACGTTGTGGTCAACTGTTGGTCGATGCCGCCGCTAAATGTATATTGCTCTATCTCGTCTTTGCCTTTGAGTTGTTCTTTGATGAGATAGGCGTTATTGACGGTCTCTTTGAATTTGATAAAGCGATGCGTATAACCGAGAGAGAGTTCGGTTTTGTGGTCATCGGTGCCGCCGAATAGATTTAATTTGGCGGCGCTGGCCGCACCGGAAACAATCGTGTTGGTGCGGTCGTTGTCGCTATAGCCGGCAACCGCGCTTTCGACCTGATTGGCAAAAGCCGGTGCTGGCGATGATGCGAGTATGGCGATATTAACCGCCGCAGCTAGGACACGACGCGCCAAGAGCCCCTCCCAATGCCGAAGCACCCTTTTCCACGCCAGTGTATGGCTCCGATGTAGTCATGCCGGACGCCAATGATTGTGTCTTGGCCGGATCCATCATTGGATCCAATAGACGACCTTTGCGCAGACTGACTTCGGGGTGAATACAACCAGTGGTTGCGATCGCGATTGCAAGCAGTGCAAAAAAAACGGAAATGAATCTTTTCATTTTGCCTGTACCTCTATCGCTTTACGATTTGACGATTAAAGCGCGCATTTTTGCCAAAGTTGCTTCATCTGGATGACCGATGTGGCGCAACAAAATTTTGCCGCTGGTATCCATAACTACAACGTGCGGCAATGCGCTAACCTGGTTTTGTTTGGCAAAAGAAGCGTCCGCATCGATAAACGTATTGGTTAGCATACGTTGGCTTTGGGCTGCCGGGATTTTCGCGTTCAGATATGCTTTGATGGCACTGGCTTCGTCGTCGACGGCGACCGTATAAAACTTGGTATTGAAGTCAGCATTGTTACGTTTGTCGAGAAACGCCATGGTCTCACCGCAGTTTTTGCACCAGGTCGCCCAAAATTGCACGATAATGGGTCGGTCGATATTAGTATCGATCGACTGTTCGGTGGCGGCGCGCTTAAGCGCGAACAGTGGTAAGGTCTGAGTCGGTTGTTCTTGTGCCGCCGTTGGGGTTGCCGCTGCTGCGCCGGCATACACCGGTAATGTGAAAGCTGTATTTATGACAATTGTTGCGAAGGTTGACGCTAATTTTTTCACGACGTACCTCTATTTTGCTTGCGTGGTCTTAGAAGCCGTTTGCCAGACGATCGGCATTCTGCATAACTTCATGTTCCGCGCCCGGGCGGTCGACGAAAAATTGATTACCGTTTCTGTCAAGCACCAGAGTCGTACCAAAAGTTTTGTTGGGTGACATCGCGGCCCACAATCTCTGCTCATCGTCCATTTTGAAGAGCGCACTTGGCGAGAAATTATATTTGAAGGTGTTGACGTTTGCTGGCAGACGCTCATCACGATAATCGCTGAAGATAATGACATGTGCGATTTTGCTGTTGCGACCATTAGCGCGCAGGGTCTGCTCATAATATTTAGCTTCTTCTTGGCAGCTTAAACATAGGGTGCCGGCGAATTGGAAAATAACGACCGGGCGCGCGCTGGATAACAAGATATCGCAGAACGTCTGACGCGCGGTTTCGGTTTCATTAAAGACACTGATTTTATTGCCATCGTACGGGCGGCTGATCGTGCCCATTAAGGAGGTCGTAATTTGTGTGGAGCTGGAGACGCATTTAACGCCAGTGGTGCCGGGCTCGTTGCCACCCTGTTGCTGGACTTTCTTGGGAGCTTCGGCCTGGTCGGAGGCACAGGCAACGGTCAACATGGCGATAATGATCATCAGGCTGGTTAGTAATTTCATATCTCACTCCCACTTAAATTAAGCTTCAAGGGTCAAGATGCAAAGGCCAAGCCAGGAGCAAGGCGACTGAAATTATTTAGCTTTTTTAAGCTATAGGGGTCGGGTGTCTAGACTGAAGACAGGAGGAGGCCAGAGCTATAGAAATAGGCCGGCGACGCAGGCGGTCATGAAAGTGGCCAAAGTTCCCCCGAGCATGGCGCGAAAAGCAAGTTTGCAGATGGTGCCACGACGGTCCGGAGCCAGCGGGCTGATACCGCCGATTTGGATGCCAACCGAGCCGATATTGGCAAAGCCGCACAATGCATAGGTAGCAATCACCTGCGCCCGTGCGCTAAGAACGACTTCGGAACCCGGTTGTAACCAGGACGCGAGTTTCTCGTAAGCCACGAATTCGTTGGCGACCATTTTTAAGCCGAGAAGTTGACCGACCGGTAAAATATCAGCAGCGGGTATGCCCATAACCCAGGCGAGCGGTGCAAACGCATATCCCAACGCGCCGGTAAGTGACCATTGCATGCCAAACATGCCGCCGATGCCGGCAAAGATATAATCGCCGAGCGCCACCATCGCCAAGAAAGCGATGAGCATCGCCGCGACATTCAGTGCCAGCATCAAACCATCGGTGGCACCCGCGGCGAGAGCGTCGACGATATTAACGGTTTTGATTTCCACTTCGATTTGCACATCACCCAGAGTGAGTGGTGTTTCGGTCTCGGGTTGCATAAGTTTGGCAATGAGCAGGGACGCGGGTGCGGAGATAACGGATGCAGTTATTAGGTGACCGGCGTCGATGCCCATACCAACGTATGCCGCGAGCACGCCGCCCGCGATGTTGGCGAAGCCGCCGACCATAACCGCCATCAACTCCGAATTAGTCATCTTTGCCACGTATGGTTTGATTAGCAACGGTGCTTCGGTCTGACCGACAAAAATATTCACGGCGGCAGCCAGGGTCTCGGCGCCGGACGTTTTGAGGGCCTTACGCATTGTGTACGCCATCACCGCGACAATTTTCTGCATCACACCCAGGTGATAAAGAACCGACATCAGGGCGGAAAAGAAAATAATCGTCGGTAGAACTTTGAAAGCAAAAAAGTGATCGCGAAAGTTGGCGCCAAAGACAAAAGCGGCACCGGCATCGACATTATCCAATAACACCGTAAAGACCGTGCTCAAGGAAGCGAATAACCATTGGCCGGGCGTGGTTTTTAGAATCAAAAACGCAAAGATAAACTGTAGTAACAGACCGACGACAATAATGCGCCAGGCGATAATCCGGCGATTGCTGCTCATCAACCATGCCAGAAACATCATCACTAACAGGCCAAACAAGCTGATTAATTGCTCCACGTTTATCACCTGCGTTAACCGCGACCTTCCATTGTATCCGGACGATGGCTGAACTTCGCGCGCCAAAACTCGACAGCAACTGGCGCGAATGAAATAATAATGATCGCAAAAATCACGATATGAAAATTATCTTTTACGGCTGGAATATTGCCAAAGAAAAATCCGGCAACCAGAAATAGCAAAACCCACACGATCGCACCAACGATGTTATAGGTGGCAAAGCGAGGATAAGACATTGAGCCGATACCCGCGACAAACGGCGCGAAGGTTCTGACGATTGGCATGAAGCGCGCAAGGATGATGGTTTTACCCCCATGCTTCTCGTAAAAATGCTGTGTGCGCAGTAAATGCTGTTTGTTGAGCCAGCGGGAATTGCTGCTGTGGAAAATGCGCGGACCAAAGTAGCGTCCGATGGAGTAGTTGACGGCATCGCCAAGAATTCCGGCGGTAATCATGACCACCGCCAGCAACGGGAGGCTTAACGTCGAGTCGGGAGTAGCCGCCAAGGCACCCACGGCGAAAAGCAGGGAATCACCAGGAAGAAACGGCGTGACCACTAGGCCGGTCTCGCAAAAAATAATGACGAACAATAAAACGTACATCCATGGGCCGATCGCACCGACCCATTGATTCAAATAGAGATCAAGATGGAGGATGACATCGATAAAGTGACTCAGAAAACTGATTAGCTCGGAAACAAACTCAGGCATGCATGGTTGTCCTCAAAAGCATTATCGCGCGGGTGTGTTGAGGACTGTAAAAGCGATAGTGACTAATGACAAGCTAAGATTGGCGAGACTTTTTCGGAAACGGCGGAACTGAGCACGGCCTGACCCACGCGAACCCCGTCGAGAGCGGCACTGACGATACCACCGGCAAAACCAGCGCCCTCGCCGGTCGGGAAGAACCCGGGGTGGCTGACGGACTGTAGATTTTTGTCACGCATCATGACGATGGGAGATGAGGTTTTGGTTTCCACGCCGACAACCAGAGCATCGGTACTCATGTAGCCGCGCATTCTTTTATTATATTCATCGAGGGCGAATTTCAGGCTATCAACAATAAAATCCGGTAAGATGCGATCGAGACGGGCGGAAGTGACTCCTGGTTTGTAGGTGGAGCGCAGTTCGCCGCTGCTGGTACGGCCGGCGACAAAATCCTGAAGACGCTGTGCCGGTGACAAGTAACCGCCACCACCTTCGGTATATGCCAGCTTTTCGATCCTTTCCTGCAAGTGCATGCCGTCGAAAACATCGCCTTTAAAGAAATCTTCGCGTCGTACGTTCACGACAACGGCGGCATTGGCAAAACCGCTTTGCCGTGCGTGGTAACTCATGCCGTTAATGGCCAGATGCTCCGCCTGCGCGCTGGTCGGCAGCAGATGGCCGCCAGGACACATGCAGAACGTCCAGATGCCGCGATCCTGCGGCGCATGCGTGACCAATTTGTATTCAGCCGGCGGTAGGATGTTGCAGCTTCCGAATTGGATTTGATCGATGACTTCCTGCGGATGTTCAAAACGCGCACCCATGGCGAACGGTTTTGGTGCCATGAATAGACCGCGTCGATGCAGCATGCGGTAAGTGTCGCGCGCGGAGTGACCGATTGCTAGTACCAGGTGATCGGTAGGCAACGTTTCGCCGCTGCCGAGCCGCACATAGTGTCTGGCTTTGGCATCGCCCGGCAGCCAATCATCCATGCGCTGTTCAAAGAGAAAGGTGGCTCCAGCCTCGGCCAGATAAAGACGCATGTTGCGCGAGATTTGCATTAAGTAATCAGTACCGATGTGCGGTTTGGCATCGTAGAGAATCTCGGCTGGCGCACCAAAGCGCACCCATTGTTCAAAGAGGAAATCAATCAGAGGATGATTCTTGCCGCTGGATAATTTGCCGTCCGAGAATG
>CAZZCU010000004.1:2194-133382 GCA_964652825.1 uncultured Oligoflexales bacterium | reverse complement strand
ACCTGAATGGCCTCCGCATGTCCGGAATTGCCCTTCTTGACGATTTCATAAGTGGGATTATCGCCGATGCCGCCGGTGTAGCCGACTTCGGTATCGATAACACCGGGGAGCTCGCGCAGCAAATGCTCCACGCCCCAGAAGCAGCCACCTGCTAAGGTTGCTGTTTGATATTTATTGCTCATGGTTGCCTTCGTCTCGCTTTTAGTAGAAGTCTTATTCTTATCAGCATTTTGAAATAAGGCGAGGTACTCGCCGTAGCCTTCTTCGACAAGCTTATTGACGGGAATAAAACGCAACGCCGCCGAGTTCATGCAATAGCGCAAGCCTTCGGGGCCTGGACCATCGTCAAACACATGCCCCAGATGCGAGTCACCGTGCTTGGAACGCACTTCTGTTCGCGTCATCAGCAACTTGCGATCCTCGCGCGTGACAATATTCTGCTTCGCCAATGGCTGCGTAAAACTCGGCCAACCGGTGCCGGAATCATATTTATCTAACGAACTAAACAAAGGCTCACCCGACACCACATCAACATAGATGCCCGGCTCGGTGTTGTTCCAGTAGGCATTAGCAAAAGCGCGTTCAGTGCCTGCCTTCTGCGTGATCGCATATTGCTCAGGCGTCAGCTTTTGCTGCAAGTCGGCGGCCGCAGGTTTTTTATATGTTTTCATCTCTTGCGCCTCGCTTGGTGACTGGACAAAACCCAGCAACCCCACCATACCCAAAAAACACCCAAGAAAAAATCTTTGTCGCAGCATCGGACTCGTTACCCCTACCCCATGATCTGATGCCAACGTCTGACCAGTACTTCCAGCGGCATGCATAGCAGAAGCAGGAAAAACCACCAACGTCGTAATAACCAGTAATGATCAGGCTCCGTCTCAAACTGTTCTTGTGCTAGTAAATGATCCTTTTGCACCCAGTTGTCCAACCACTTCTCGACTTTAGTTGTAGCCTGATCATCATAAGCAATGGCTAAAGCTCCCGTTAACGTCGCCAGTTGCGCCGCCTTATGTGGTGCGCCGCCGAGTTCGGCGTCCTTATAGACACGCGGCATAACAGCCGTCAATTCGGTTTTTACCGCACCAAAAGCCGCGTGCTCGCCTTCCAGCGCCAACCGGCAGCGTTCGCCTTGCGTCAAGGTCACGCCAACAACACCGGAGGCTCGTACTTCTTCGGCGCCATAGCGTTCAATGGAGACATCGGCCAACGGCACCTGCCGGCCACAGATCTGCAAACGCCAATTACCATCGCCGTTAAAATACCGCACCGCCGGTCCACGTAATCTTACGCTCCAGTGCGAGCCCGCGTCCCCACCGGAACGCAAAGTCAGACCTTGGGCGGCCAAGGGCTTACGCAACTCCTGTCGCAATAGCCACTCAAAAGTGCTGGCGAGAAATTTGTGATAAGTCTCACGCGCAACCTGTCGATCGCTGGCCATGGCTAGTTGCCACATGTGATCGGTAAACAACCAGATCGCCCGACCTTTGCCCGGATAAGACGCCACGGCTAACGGTAGTTCCTGACCTGCAAGTGTCTTGGCGGTCAAAAGCGGCGTTGATTCGTCAGGCTTAAATTTTATGTTCTCCGTATGATGCAGACCCGAGAGCGGACCAACGGCGGCGAAACTTTTCGCCAGTGTCTCCCAATCATCAAAGATATTCGCCAACGCGCGGCTGTCAGCACTCGGCTGTGCCATACCTATCGAAAACTTTAATTCCGGATCAAAATAAGGACCATTGTGATCAACAGCGGTCATGCCGAGTTCGCGGCCCATGCGAAAACGCTGCAAGCCACCACCACTCTCCGGTGCGACAAACGGCAGAATCGAACCGAGCATCGACGGATCCAAGTCAGGCGTTTGCAAAGCACGCGGTCCACCGATAAACAGCAAGCCACCGCCATCGCGCACAAACTTCATCAGATTCTCGCGATACTCCGGACGCTCCAGGAATTGATGCAAGGCAAAATTCTGCATCACCACCAACCGGAAATTACCAAGCTCTTCTTTGAACAAGCGATCAACCGGAAATGGAATCAAACTCAACTCACGTTCGTTGAGCTGTTGGCTATCAAGTGGATCGCGCAAAATGAAAAAACTGATCGTATCAAATTTGGGCTCTGATTTGAGAAAACGGCGTACAAAACGCCCATCCCAACTGGGAGCCCCCAACAAGTGCAGCACCCCAACCGTATCCGGCAAAACCTCGATCGGCAGATAAACATGATTATCCCACACGGCCGTCTCGTTCGCGGTCGGCAACACCCGGACTTCAAGCAGGTGTTGACCGCGCGCTAATGCCGGAATCGGCATCGTCACAACCGCACTGCTATCGCCTGGCAAAAACTCGATGTTATCGGAGGCCAGCGCCTGATCCACGTTAAATATCTGCACCTGCACGCGCTCGGCTTTATCGAGCGGTTGATCGCGCCGTACCTCGACATCGATCTGCGAGGATTTGCTCGCAAAAGCAAAAGACGCCGAGCCGACACGTTCGATCCAGACATTGCTGCCTTCGCCCTCGCCAAAAATCACGACCACGCCGCGTTCACGTACGTCGCGAGCAATCGTGCTCGAACTCAAAGTTTTTCCGGCATCACGCAAATTTTCGTCCCAGCCTTGTGCCGGCTGCCAGTCGCCACCATCGGTCAGCAAAAGCCAGGGATCCGCCCCCAGCGCCATCAACCAACCATCAAGTACAGAACTTAACGGTGTATAACCATCACGTGTCGGTGTCGCCAGCTCCGACAGCAGACTCTTGCGCACCACGCACCCGGACTGCAGGCAATACTGTTCCAACCGGCGCAACATGCCTTGTGCCTGCTGACTGTAAGGCACCGGATTGCGTTCGCGACTGCCGACCCGACTACGCCAACTCATGCTGGAGGAATCATCAATCAAAACATGCAACGGTCGGACTGCCAGTGCCTGCGGCAATGGCTGCGAACGCGTCAACGGATAAAGCGCCAACAAAAATGGCGACAGCCAACCGATCCGCAAGATCGCCGCCAACAGCGCGCGCGTCCAGCCAAGCTGTCGGCTCCATAAAATAGCCAGCGCGCCGACCAGAATCAGTAAACTTGTGGCCGCTACTTCAAGATTAAATAAAGAAGATAACATCATCGCAAGCGCTTCAAAATTTCCGGCAAATGAATCTGATCTTTTTTGTAGTCGGTGGCTAAAACCACCATTAATAAATTGATGTACACACGCACCAGTCTTTCCTGATCCACGCCCAACTCGCAGCCGGCCGGCCGTTTTTTATCTAAAAGTTGATCCAAAAATCTATACGGCACCGCCACCGCCGCCAGACGACCATCAAAATGTAGCCCCCGCCATAACTTGCCCTGGCAACTCGGCAAAGAATCCAGCAAATGAAAGCTGCGCATCAATTCGTGATCCGGCGGAATCGTCTGCCACTGCACGGCGTAGGGTTCATTGGCAAAAGCTTTGGTGGTGAAGGCTTCCAGAGGCGCCATGTCGGCGGTGTCTTCGATCACCGCAAAGCCACCGTTCTTGAGCCATAGCAAAAACTCGTTACGAAACTGACTGCTTTGCGTCGTCAGTACCGTCGGGTTGCGTACCCACAGCCATGGCTCGCTTAATTTCGGCGGCGAAACTTTATCGATCAATAACGCTTCCGGACTTAAATCAATGCTGGTTCGCTGCGCGACTTCGCGCGCTAATTCACTGACACCTGTGTGCGTACCAAGCGTCGGCCCGTATCCGAGCAAAGCCAGTCGCACCTGCGCCCGTGCCGGTGTCGTCAATAGACCCGCCGCTGTTCCACCGGCCGTGCTAAACGCCAGCCAATACAGTAACGCCGCGGACTTGCGTCTGCGCGCGAGCAAACGCAGCAAATACCAAACGATCTCCGCTAACATGGCAGCCAGCACCACCAACAACATCATTCTGACAAACGGCACTGGATCAAGTTTGACGCGTGCTGCGGCCATGGAGCGATCACGCGCCAACTCCGCGCTGGCGGTAACCGGTGGTAACCCCGCTGCATCGATCTGCGCCAACAAGCTCTCGCCGATCGGCACATTGCTCAACAGAATCTGCTCGCGCACCAGATCGCTGGCGGTAACGCGCGCGGTTTCGCGATCCGTTGTCAGCACGTCATTGACGCGCGGCCAGCCTTCGCCGTCATCACGTCCATCCGATAGCTGACCTTTCCAGGTTAATAACTCTTTTAGCAACAACGGCATGCTGGCGTAACCAATACCAGTGTAACGACTGGGCGCGAGCGGCAGCGTGAATGCCATGACATCCAACCCGGACTGCGGATCAACTTTCTGCCAGGCAATCGCCGCCCGCTCCTCGCCGAGTCCGCCGCCAACTTGTTTGGCGCCAAGCGATGCCAGAACCGCTACCCATGCATCGCGGTTGTCGATATTGTTGCAATAGGCGGGACGACTCAACGCGCCCTCGCTAGCCGTCAAACGCGCAAAGCAATGACACAGTTCCCCATAGTCAACACGAAACGTTCTTGGCACCAACCACACCATCGGCAACACCGCACCGCTGGCCTGATGACGAGAACGCGTCTCGGTAATGGAGCGCGGACAGAAAAAATCCACGCCTTTGCCACCGCCACCCGCCAACACCATGAGTGCGTACTGCAGCGGGTCCGGTCCTGGTTGCGTCACGTAATCAAAACGCTCCAACTCATAACCCATTACCTGCAAACTGTTCTGCAAATGATAAATCGGATCTTCTAGCGTCATTTCTCCAGCTGGTTCGGAGATCACCACGGCTGAACGACGCGCGCCACGCATCGTTACTCGAAATTCGTTATCGAGTTCCATCGCATCGGGCGTCGCCGGATCAAGTTTAAAAACAATCGGTGCATCGCGACGGGCATCATCAGGCATATCAAGCGCCGGCCAGTCGATCAGAATACGAGCTTGTTTGGCGCCCGCTGGAATCTCCCACTCCTTAGTAGCTAATGTGCGTCCAAGATAAGTCGCGCTGACAACACCACCGCTTGCTTCCGGTGTCACAGTCGCGACAATCTCCAGCTCCCAGGTCACACGCGTCGACAAGGGATCATCGATAAATTTCACCTGTCCGAAAAACACGTTACGCCGCTGCTCGCGTACACGCACGTTCAACGGTAGATAAATCAAATCATGATCAGCCGTCAGAAACTGCCAATTAAAATCACCCCACGAAAACGCATCGGCGTCCGAGATTAAATACAAACGACTGACTTTGCCGATAGCAGTCAATTGTTGTTTAAATACCGATCCCAGACGACTGCCACCGCGCTGAAACTGCAAGTCGTCGCGAAACTCAGCAAATTCCGCCTCATCGCTCGGCTGCACAATCGTTTCACTTGCGGAGGTGGAAAACGTCATCTGCCCTTCGCCTCGCAGTTGTTGCCACAATTGCCCAACCCGATCGCGAACTTGCTCAATCGATGCATACGCCGACACCGACGGGCTTAAATCAATAAACACATGAAAGCGATTCTCCTGATGACTCAGCGGCTTGAGCACCTCGCGCGCCGGCGCCAGAGCAAGAAATACCAACATGCATCCGCACGCCGCGAAACACAAAAACGGGACTACCGGCGGCTTGATCAGACGCACACGCGGCATCCGCCGCGGCATGCGACGCACAATTTTCAGAATCGGCAACCATAGTCGTTGCAACTTGCGCCGCAGAATAAACCAAATCACCACAGCAGCGGCAAAAGCGCCCGCCGCTGCCACACCAATAAGAGTTGCGCCGTTCATAAACTGCATATCAAGGACTCGCCGCCTGCTCTAACCAGTTCTCGTAAACATCCAAAGGCGTTTGCTCGTGAAATAACACGCGCTGAAAATGATAAGTTTTTGCTTCTTGCTCCAGTCGCATCATCCAATCATTGACTTCAGCCTGCAACACTGCATCCGTGACCAACTCAACGCCCTGGAACTCCCGGCTATTATCAATATCCTCAAAGTAGGATGTGCTGCCTTTAATCCAGCGGCTGTCGGTCTCTAAAGTTGACAACACATGCAACAGCCAACGCACGCGCGTCTGCACCTGCTCAAGCAACGTCAGATAATTTGGGCGCAGCGCATCCGAAACCACCAGCAAAACATCGCAACTACTCGGTGTATACGGCAGTAACGCCAAGCCTGCGTGCCAGGTATTGCGACCAAAACCACTCGCCTCAGCCTGCGTAAACAAACGCACGATATCCTGACAGGAACGAATCCCCGCCACCATCTGATAAGATGAAGGTACATCGTCGTTTAACAACAACAAAGTCACCTGATCACCGGCGCGCAAATGCGCGTAAGCCAGATTACTGACGAGCCGCAACGCGATCTGAAACTTGCTTGGCAGTGTTTGATTGGTCGCTACCTGGACGCTGGCATCCGGCCAAAACATCGTCTCACCGATATCCAGAGCCATTAATATCCGACCACTTGCTTCGTGACGCTGTTGACGCACGATCAGTTGATCATTACGCGCAAAGGCTTTCCAATCGATCAGATTCACTGGATCGCCGGCGACATAGCCGCGGCTATACACCGGATCGCGACTAGGTTGGCGCAAACGCAACGTATGCGTACCCTGATAAATCGAACTGCTTTTTAAATACGGCCAATGAACGCCAAGCTTGTAGGTCGGCGTCAATGCACTGATCAACGAAGCATCATTGCCTGCCGCCATCGGGCTTAAGCTCCAGCGAGTTCTTGATAACGTTCTTCGAGATTAATAAGCAGCGATTCGACAACGGCATCCTCGGTCAATTTATCGCGCACCGCTTGCGCCGACAAACGCAGACGATGCCGCATCACCGGCTTGGCAACGCGCCGGATATGCTGCCAACGCACGGTCTCCGCGCCTGACAACAACGCCAACGATCGCGACACCGACACTAGCGAAATCCCGGCCCGCGGGCCGGCACCGTAAACGATCGCGCCGCGTAAATTCGCCGGAAAAGCGGCGTCTTCGGGTCGCGTCGATCGTACCAACTCGTTGATAATTTTGATCAGCTCATCGGGCATAGCAATGGTTTTGGCGCGATCGATCAGACCTTGCAACGTCTGCGCGGTCCAGGTGCTATCCGTCTCGCCACTGGCCACGCTCGCCGGTCGCTCACCCACCAAGTCGCCGCGCACATGCGCCTGCAAGATCATTTCTTCAGCCGCGACATCAGGATAATTCACCAGGGAATGCATCAAAAAGCGATCCATTTGTGCTTCCGGCAGCGGAAACGTTCCTTCTGACTCAAACGGATTCTGCGTCGCAAACACCATAAACGGCAGCGGCAAAGGATGCTGCACACCGCTTACCGTACACGTCCGCTCCTGCATCGCTTCCAACAATGCCGACTGCGTGCGCGGCGATGCGCGGTTGATCTCGTCGGCAAGCAACAGATTCACAAAGATCGGTCCCTTGCTGAATTCAAAACTGCGACGGCCGCTACCAGCGTCAATATTCAAAATATCCGTACCGATGATATCACCCGGCAACAGATCGGGCGTAAACTGCACGCGACCGAATTTTAGTCCGAGTCCGCGCGCAATCACCCGCACCAAAGTGGTTTTCGCCAGACCAGGCGCGCCGGTCATCAACAAATGACCACCCGACAACAAACAACATAAGGCTTCGGTCACAAGTTCCGATTGCCCGAACACCGCACGTTCGATACGCGTGCGCAGCTGATTAGCTTCAGTAAACGCTTCGTTCAGCGCCTGCATGTCGCCTCCACTACCGCTTGGAAAATTGCTTCACCGTTTTCATTGGGTGCGCTGGGCATAATACCCTAATTCCAACTGATTTGCTTGGGAAAATCATTTTTCTCCCGCCAGGAAAAGAGCCGTCAGAGACGGCTCGGATAAATGAGACGGTAAAGATGGGCTGCAAGCTTATCGGTCACAGCAATCACCTCAGACTGATGGTCGATCCAGCTGTTCTTTGAGATGACGTGGGAGTCTGAGTGGGCCGCAGAGGTAGTAGAATGTCTTGGCGAGTTGATAAGTTCTGAAGTTTGTCAACATGGTTTGCTCCTTTCAAAAAAATGGTCCCGTCAGGGCGAGACCATTTTTTTGAAAGGAGCAAACCATGCAAAACTTCCGTACCTTAGATCTCGCCATCGCCTTCTATCATCAGAGCCAAGCACTCGGTCTCAGAGGCACTCTCCGAGACCAGCTTCAAAGGGCTGCACTCAGTATCCCGCTTAATCTTTGCGAAGCACGCGGCAAGCCCACTCGCAAAGATCAGCTTCGCTTCTTCCACATCGCCATGGGTTCTGTCAGAGAGTCACAGGGATTACTCAAGATTGCGGGATTTGAGTCGAGCGAGTGCTTTGGCACTTTGGATCGAGTTGGTGCTTCGCTCTATCGCCTGATCGAGCGGGCTAAATAATTCCGCTTTCGGCTGGCAGCTAACGGCTGCCGGCAAACCGCTACGGCTCACCGACTCGGCTACGGAACCGGTAACGGGTTACTGATATCCAATTATTCACCCTCCCCCAAAGATGTCAGTTCACGACATGACCACCGGCGCGTTACAACTCGCCTTGTCAACCATAAGGAGGAGAACACGCAATGAATAAATTCATGAAAAAAAGACGCAGCCAGTTCGGCGGTGCCGCCATGGAATACGTGGTGGTCAGCACCTTCGCGTTGTTGGTAGCGGTGGCGGGTATCGGTTTTGTCGGCAAATTATTTCAGGAGAAGATGCAGGCCATCAGCGAAAAACTCGGCGTCGACGCCGGTGATTTCGATCTACCGCACTTATTAGAATAAGCGTCCGCCAGCCATGCATCACCAGCTTACCTATCTGGTTGCCGCCGCGATCACCCTCCAGGCATGGCTTATGGCGCGGACCTGCGAGAACGCTCTCGCGACATTGCAATCGGCTCTTGTCCTCAGAATGCAGTTGCAAGGCCGAGAGCCATTGACGATCGCGAGCACCTTCTGCGCCGAACACTCGTCCTCGCGGCGGCAACCACTATGCACTCTCGATCTGCAACTGCGCGCCGGCAATGGCTGGCAATCAGCATGCATCACGTCGCCAAGCGGCCGAGCAGCGCGCTACTGGCGTATCGCACTCAGCTGCCACCTGCTCACCTGGCAAGGCACCTATCCGTTTAGTGTTCCAAATTTTATAGAGCTTTTGGATTAAAAAACCGCGCCACCGGCGGAATCTCATTGCCGGCCATGATATCGGCAAGCAATTTGGCGCTGCCATGAGCCCAGCTAAAACCATGTCCCGTGCAACCCGCACAGGTATAGATACGCTGGCTGGTCGTCGGTCCGATAAAATAAAAACCGGTCTTGGAAGCCGCCATGATGCCGGCCCAGGAGTATTCCCATTTAATCGGCTCTTGAATATCGTAATGCTGCGCGACAAAATCCTGTAAACCTTTGTCCACCTCGGGATTCGGCATCACATCATAAGTGCCGATCTCATTGCCCGGCACCTGATTGCGCCAGCCGCCGATCATCAAACGATTGTCGGGAGTCACCAGGGCATATTCATAGCCATGATCAAAACTATGTGGAAACAGCACCTGGAATTTATGCTTGAGCGGCGCCGAGGTAATAATCTGACCACGGAATGGCTCGACCAGACGTTTTTCGGCATAAAAACGTGACAACAACGGACTGTAGGCATTGGCGGCAATGACCGCCGCGTCATAATGCAACTCACCGTGCGTCTCGGTCTGCAACGTCACACCATTGCTGGTTTCTTCGATGCCGGTGACTTTCACCTGACTATAATACTGCAACCCACCGGCGAGCGCCGCGTTCAACACACCATTACGAAACTTGACCGGATGCGCTTGCGCCGAGCCTTTTTCGTAGCGCGCTCCGAAAACATTTTTAAAACCCAACTTTTGCAGATGTTCACGGTCGACATACTCACTATGAAAACCCATGCGATTCAAGGTGGTGATCGATTGCTTGATCTCTTTGTCTTCGCTCTCATCGATAGCGACGACCAGATACCCATCCTGGCGATAGTCGGCATCCAGCTTGAGTTCCTGAATGGTGTCACGTACCTCGTGACACAGACCGATGGAAAACTCCCAAATCTCCCGCGCCACGTCTTCGCCATGCAGCGCCACCAAAGCCATCATCGACTCGACCGTACCGTAGAGGATGTGACCGCAATTACGATAGGTAGCTGACTTCTCCGGCTCAAAATCAACCATCACCAGATCATCAAAACCGTTCTTCTGTAACCAATAAGCCGTGCTGACGCCAGCCAGACCGGAACCGATAATGACGACGCCACCTTCGCGCGGACGGGTCGTTTGACCTAATACCGGCGGGACTTCCAACCAATATGATTTTGTGTAGTCAAGCATGCTGCTTTAACCCTAAGGCGTTTCCTGCATCTGTACAGGCACATATGTACCCGTGAAATACGACGGTTGCAACTCCACCGTCATATCGCGAAAACCGGGCGCCGACAACGTCACAGTTTGGGGTCCGGCCAGCGCCGGCCGGTTAATGTGGCCGTTATCATAAGTCAACACGCGCCGCCCGTGCGTCAAGCGCACCGGCACCGCCAAAGGGGTGCTCTGTGAACTTAGAGCCGCAAGATGTACACCATAGGTACTTTGCTCCAGAAAACGCAGCAATCCCTCGGCGTTTTCCTGCCAATAAGCCGACAGGCTACCGGCACTCGGCCACTTGATGGTCGACAGCTCCACAGTCGCGTGAATACTACGCCGCCAATAGATCGCCCAATCCTGCATGCCGCCGTGCAACTCATACCACTCGTAGCCATAGGTAACGCCGCGATTAAAAGAACCGCGGCTATTGCGACGCATCGAGGCATTACTGTCGGCGTATTCGCGGCTCAGAGCATAAATAAATGCGTCATCAGCAAATTTGGTTTCATCACGATTATTGCGCTGAGCGTCCCACGGCAGACTAACGCAGACCTCACCGCCATGGAAATTAAGTGCCGCAACAAAATGGTGCTGTTGATGCAACGCCATGACCGCCTGTACTTCCGGCGGTCGACGCTCAGGTGAGTCACGGCGATCCGTAATAAAATCCGGGAATTCGCGATTTAAATCCAAGCCATCAGCGTTCCAGCGCTGCCGGCGTTCAAAACCATCGGGATTCATCGACGGCATAATAAAAATCTGGGCATTATTCACCAAATTGGTGATCCGCGTGTCGCTACCGTAATCATTGAGCAAGCGCCGCAGTAGATACAGCATCAACTCGCGACCCACAGTTTCGTCGCCATGCATATTGGCGATATATAACAGCTTGGGCTCGGGCTCGTCCCGCTCCACATTGTCGGAAACCCGCAGGTACCAAAGCTCTCGTCCCTGCACGCTGCGCCCCGCTGTTTCCAAACGCGCCAACGCCGGATACGCCGCAGCCAGACGCTGCAACTCCTCGGTGAGCTGCGCGTAATTATGATAACCCTCGTCCAACTGTCCGTCGGGAATCTCTTCGGTCAAAATTTGCAGCGTCCGCGTCTCAAAATCGACACGCGACCAATCACGACCACCAAGCTCAATTAAATGCTCGCGTTCGCGCGCCGTTAAACGTGCCAACGCCCGCTCCGGCAGATAACCAAACGTGAACAACTCGTCGCGACGGTGGTCCACAATAAAATCATATTGTTCGATAAAAGCCGGTGTCACCACCGCACCTGGCAGACGTACATACGTGCGATCGTTTGTCGTCACAGCGACATCATCACCGCAGGCGACTTGTAATAACAAGCCCAGCAGCGGCACTACCCACAACCATGCGCGTTTCCATGCACACATCATCGTTCATCCTTGTTCCGATGGGGTGATTCGCAACTATGCAAAATTTATCTGGCAACAGTATCGTTTGCGCGCGGCGAGGTCAATTCCTAAGCCATGCCCGGATTTTTGGCGCGCAGCAAATTAATATAAGCCGACATGACGATATCGTCGGTCGTCGCGCCACGTGACAAATCACTGTACGGCAAAGCCGCTCCTTGCAGGATCGGACCGTAAGCGGCG
Source organism: uncultured Oligoflexales bacterium (assembly GCA_964652825.1). Lineage (GTDB taxonomy): Bacteria > Bdellovibrionota_B > Oligoflexia > Oligoflexales > CAZZCU01 > CAZZCU01. Next base: position 121,404 of record CAZZCU010000004.1, on the reverse strand, counting down.
AAACCACCGAGACGCTGCGCCATTTTGTAGCCGATGTTGCCGGCATCAAGGTTGGGGAAAATAAAACAATTCGCACGCCCCGCGACTTTTGAGCCGGGGACTTTACGCGCACCCACATCCGCGTCATACGCGGCGTCAAACTGCATCTCGCCGTCAGCGGCGACCTCCGGGAACTTCGCTTTAAACTCGCGCGCCGCCGTCGCCATCTTGGTCGCCGAATCATGATGCGCGGAGCCCGCCGTCGAGAATGACAGGAATGCCACGACCGGCGCAACATCAGCGCCCATCAAGCAACGCCAGGTCTCTACCGATGACGTCGCGATATCGAGAAGTTGGCGCACACTCGGCTCGATCACCACGCCGGCATCCGCAAACAGCAAGACCTCGGCCACCCGCGTGCGTGGATGCTGGCGATGCAGCAAAAACGCGCCGCTGACCGTACGACAGCCTGGCGCCAAGCCAACCGTGGACAAAACCGCGCGAATCACATCGGCGGTGGTATGAACAGCACCAGCTACTACCGCGTCGACTTTGCTCTGCGCCAACGCCTCACCGGCCGCAAGCAACACCTCGCCGGTAGTGGCGGCGTGAAAATCAATACGCGCCTCGTGACGCTGTAAGTCCAGGCCATGACGGCTGGCAGCGGCGAATACTGTTTTGGCCTCGGCGAACAAAGCGACGCGCTCGATAACACCCGCAGACAATAACGCATCCGCGGCGCGCAGCGTGCGCTCGTCCAAACTCTCTGGCAACCCTATCCGTCCTCGCAGCCCCCGGCAGCGTTCCTGTATTTGCGCGACAAAATCCAACCACATCCCCCCAAAAACCTACTCACCGGCTCCACGAGCACTTCATCAGCTGGGTATATTACCCACGATTTTCTTTGAACAATTTTTACTCAATCCGGTGCAAAGGAGTAATTTCGGACCTTCCATTCGCATCAGCATGTGCTTATCCACAGTTCCTGTGGATGACTGGAATCTTGTACTTTTTTATGGTTTTTTTGTCGAACCCAAATCAGCGCCACCAAATCTCATTCAACCTTTTTCAGCTAGGACCGATAACTTAACGGATGGTCTGAACCCACAATTTTTGCCATTGGGCCTACATGATTTGCCTGGTTACCAGAAATTCGACCCTCGCTGATGAGCTGCGCGAACAACTCGGCGCGCTCAATCTGAGTGTCATCATCGTCTCCGCGGAATCAGATGATTTCCTCGGCGCGCTTTATCGTTTCGGTGTCAGCGCCGCTGTCGTCGACTCGCGTTTAGGAACTTTACCCAGCGGTGTCTGCGAGGATATTCTCAACGGACTGGGACAACGCATGCCCGTCATCGTTCTCGATGTCCGCAATCATGCACAACAACATGAAGGCGACGACGAATCCGATCACGAACATCACAACTTCAGTGACAAGGTCACGCTGCTGCGCGATCCGCAGGCGATCGATATCATTGCCACGCTGGGAGCCTGTGGTGTTCTCGGCTATGCCGGCCAGAAAATCTGGCGACGTTCCGTCCCGTTCTACAACTCGCAGATCGCCGTCAACATGCTCAAAGACAATCGCGGCATCAGCGTTTTAACGATCGATGCCTCCAACTTTCGCAAACTGGAAATGGAGTATGGTACGCATGTTTACGCGACTGTCAAAGAAATATTCCAAAGCATTCTAAATGACATGTGGGGCAAGCCCGGTTGCTTCCGGACCGAAGATATTCTCTGCCGTCGTTCCATTCATGGTAATACTTATTATGTCTTTTTGAATCGCTCGCGCACGACCGGCAGCTTGCCGCTACCGGGCATCGTCGAGGAAATCTCCGATCGTCTCAACCGTCGCATCCAAAATGCACTGTGGCGTGAGTTGTTTGCTGATCGCAAATCACGACGTATTCCTGATTGCGTCACCAGCATACCCAATGTCGCCGTCGGCTACGCCTCGGCACTGCACAATCCCTGTCTGGAACCAGCCGAGATCGTCGATACCGTACTCGACCAAAGCCAAGCAGTAGCGCGCGTGCAGGCGGATCGTATCCGCGATCGTCAGCGCGAGCTCATGCATACGTTGATTCAGGGTAGCGATCTGCTCTTCGCCAAATTCCAGGCGATTTTCCACCTGCCAAAACTAACCGCGGACATGGTGTCCGAAGCCAAGAAGACCAAATCCATACGAGGTCTCAACAGCGAATTGTTCGGCTTTGAATCGCTGATTCGCGTCAATACGCAGGCTCTTGAGCAAATGCTCGGCGGCGAGGAAAACGCCATTCTGGAACCCAAATTTTTGCGTCCCGATGTATTGTTCTCGGTCGCTGGTTACACCAAGGTCTCTTTGGAACTTGATCAGGCGTGCTTACAACAGGCAGCAATGTACTCCAAGAACCTACCGGGCGCCCTGATGGTCAACATCCTGCCGCGCAATCTCTATTACATCGAGCGCCTACTACACATCTTCGACAATCGTAACAACATCGTCTTTGAGGTCTCGGAGTCGGAAGCCATCAACAATTCCGATCTGATGGCGGAAGTCCGCGAAATGCTGCGCAAGCATAATATGGGTATCGCCGCCGACGACTTCGGCCGCGGCTATGCCGGTCTGGAACGCGTGATCAGTATCCGCCCCGACATGATCAAATTTGATCGCAGTCTGATCGAAGGCATCCATCTGGATCGCGTCAAGCAAGCCTACGTGCGCGGTCTGGTGCGCGCGGCGAAACTGCTTAACACGACCGTACTTGCCGAGGGTGTAGAACTCTGGGAAGAAGCCGAAGCTTTGCAAGCGATGGGCATCGATTTGATTCAAGGCTTCCTGCTGCACATGCCGCAATCGGTCGAGGAGATCGCCACGCAGATCGATCTAAATGATAAAGATAAAGATAAAGATGACGACAGCCAGCTAAAATTGGATACCGTCGCGTGAGATCCTTCGCCTTTGGCTCAGAATGACGTCCGTCAAGCTTCGTCATCACCGGCGGCTTCGCCAAATGAATCCATATGATCAATCAGTGTTTCTTCTTTAGCAACGCGACCAAAGCCGCTTTCTTCGCAAAATTCCGCAATCGCATCCACTTGCTGTGACAGGCGTTCTTCGGCCTGCCCGAGACTGGCGATAGCCATACCGAGAAAATCACTATCCTTATCGTGGATCAGCGGTTGAACACACACCTTGAAGCGCGCGCGGACTTTCTCCACCAGAGCACTCAGGTCCTTGCGTTCATTCGCCGTATGCTCGTCGATATCAAACGTCAATTTCGTTACTGCAAAATACATCAGAGTTTTCCGCCTGCTTGTCGTGTCACCGCATCATCAGGCGACTCGCGACCGCTCAATCGTTGTGCCAACACCGGCTCATCGATTTCGATCTCCGCCTTTAGACGCACCATTGCTGGTAAAGACTTGTTAATAAAACGCTCCGCCACCCATCGTCGCGAGGGATCAGTCGCGGCATCCCTGATCAAACAATTACCCATCGCCACCAATGCTTTCATCTCGCAAACACGTTCTGCATGCAGCAAAGCCGGTGACAGATTTTCAAACTTCACCAAATCCTTGGCCAAAATTTTTACCAGCCGCAAAACATCCGAAGGTTTTACTTCTGAGAAACTGGAACGTACGTTTTCTTTGACCATTTTAAAGAGAATCGCAACCACGGCGCTGTTCAGCGTCTGCTTCATGCGATTGAGTTTACGCACCAGCGGGTCCGTTTGCGATAACGCCGCCACTTTTAAGCCAAGCGCCACCTCGATGAACGCCGTTGGCTGGCGGATAACACTTTTCAGAGTATCTTTGATACACATCAACGCCTGAATTTGTGAGGTGCCTTCATAAATCGGCAGAATCAGCGCCTCGCGCAACCACCACTCAGCACGATACTCTTTGGTATAACCGTAGCCGCCAAGAATCTGCATCGCCGTGCGTGCGTGCGCCACCGTGCGCTCACCGCACCACCATTTAATCAACGGTGTCCAGTTGCGCACCCGTTTTTGATACATACCGAGACTACGTTCCAGTTGTGTGCGCTCATCATCCGCCAACCCGGCGGCACCCAGCTTCTTCTCCGTCCAATTTACCAGCGTCATATAAAACGCCGCCTGATAACACAGACTGCGAAACGCTTTCACTTCCACTTCCATGTCCAATAATTTCTCGGCGATTAATTCGTGACGCGCGATCGGCTTGCCCATGGCGCGGCGTTGCTGCGCATAATCAGCCGCCAGGCGCCAGATAGCATCCATCATGCCCAACCCCTGAAAGCCTACAGCCACCCGCGCGACATTCATCAGCAACGACATATAGCGAAAACCTTCGCCTTCTTTGCCGATCAGAATCGCCTTGGCGCCATCAAACTGTAGCTCGCAAGTGGCCGATCCATGCAAAGCCACTTTTTCTTCGAGTTTGGTGACCAGAAAATTCGGTTTGCCATCGACTTTGCGTTCCACCAGATACAGATTCAGCGCTTTCAGTCCTTGCGCGCCTTTTTGATTCTTGGCGAGTACCAGCGAAATCGCAGCGTCACCGTTACTGATAAAACGTTTGGTCCCATACAGACGCCACGAACCATCCGCTTGTTTCTCTCCATAAGTTCTGATCGCGCCCAAGTCCGAGCCGGCATCAGGCTCGGTCAACGCCATCGAGCCGGAGATTTCGCCGCTGGCAATCCGAGGGATATAAGTTTGTTTGATCTCATCGCTGGCAAAACTTTCCAGCACATGCGCGATCGGCGCGTACCATACCGCATTTAAATACGTCGAGGGACAAGCGCGCGAAATTAATTCGCCGCTCGCGACTTCGGCGATAAACGGACCACCAATCCCTCCGTACTCCGGACTGATACCCATCCCGCATGCGCCGATATCTCTAAGTGCTCGAATATTTTGTTGCATGGTCAAACCAAGCGTGACATCTCCGGACACCAGGTCGAGTTGCAAATCTTCTTGTTCGACTTTGCCGGCATTCACCGCAAACTGGCTGCCGCACAACTCCCCCAAAGACGACAGGGTTTCGAGCCAGACGTTTTTAAAGTCGTCGGCATTATCAACGTCCATGGCGGCTTTTTCTTCCGGTGGAATCAGCGCAAATAATGCCGCAAAATCCACACGTTTTTGCAGATGAAACTGAATATCCACGTTATCGCCAAAGAAGTTGTCTTTCTTAGATGCCATGGCGCTTCTCCCCCCCAACTGCTGCTTGGACTGGGGTAAAAGCCCCAGCCGTAGCCTTCAAATTTAAGGTATAATGGGGCATGACTGCAAAGGGATTGATATGATTCGACGAATAGTTTTCGCCGCGAGCGTGCTCGGCTGGAGCCATTTAGGCATGGCGGCCACCGCAAACCCCAGTGCTGACGAGCGTTCCCGGGAAGCATGCCGTCGCATCGCGGCTGGCGACTATTTGTCGGTCAATGATGAACTCCAGCGCGGCGAACAGCTGGTCAAACGCCTCAAAACCAAAGAAACACGGTTGCAACGAGAATCGGAACAGGCACGCCGCGACCATGCCAAAGCAGTCGCCAATCTCGGTCCGGCCGAATACGAAACCGGCAAACTGAAAGCCATCGATGACGCCAAAGCCAGACTGGAGTTAGTCACCGCCAATCTTCAAGAAACAAACAAAGCCCTGACTGATAGCCAGGCTGTGGTCAAGACCGCTCAGACAAGACACGACGCACTCAAACGCAGCCTTAGTCAGGTGTTTGTTATCAGCAAACGCCAGACCCAGCCGCTCGATACGTATCCGTGGGAACTCAGCTACAAGCACGCTTGTCCGAAATACCGCAGCCAGTGTGCACTACCGGAGCAACAACGTCACCAACTACTGCACGAGATCACACCGCTTCTGCACGATCCCGAACCATGCCGGCGTTACAGCCAGCAGGACGATAGCAGCAAAAATTTGCGACCTTAATGTCCAATGTCTGGGATATAACGATCAATTATCGCGTCGCTCGATATCAATCATCGTTAAATCACGCGCGGCGCTGCGGCGCAAAATTTCGGCGATCTGGGTCTTTTGCTCCAGGCCGGAGCTTTCGATCGCCGATACCAACGCTGTCGCCTCCAAATCTTTTTCCATATAAGTCTTGGCGGCGGTGTAGCGCTCGGCCTCCGGCAGACGCGCCATCCAACCCAAGCCCTCGCGATAAATAATATAGCTGGCGATATAAGCAGCGATGATCGCGATCTTGTGCGCCGGCGGCAGCATCGACTCGATGCGATCACGATATAACCGCACCAACACCGGCGGACAGTGTTTGATAATGATGTCGTTACAAGTCGGATCGCTGAGGATTTCTTCCTGGCGTTTGGTTAATTCATCAAGCATGAGATCGGTCAAATCATTAATCTCACGCGAGATTTCCATCGACAACTCAACCAGTGTCTTACGCGCTCCGCTTTCCTGATACGCCCGGAACAACAACTTAGCCTCGTTATCAGCTTTCTGTCGCAGGATATCGAGTACCTGCTTCACGTACTCTTCTTTGATCTCCATGAATTCCTTGGTACTGAGCGTCAACGAAGCGATGATTTCAAAGGACGAACAAATCACACCGGTTTTATTGGCGCTCGAATCCTTGATGATCAAAACGCCTTGCTCTTGCAAGCGATTGCGAGCCTCCGCGGTGAAGAAAATATTGGCCCCTTCGACAACCGCCTTCAACGTCGGTCGCCCATCGGCACCAAGGAATTTTTCCCAGTTTTTATCATTAACGGAATAAGGTCGGCCACCGGCGGGAATAAAGATATCGGCGTAAACTTTGAAGAACAGCTCATTACGCAGACGGGTATTTTCGCTGGTATCAGCCGTGATAACAAAAGCACCGCTGTTCTGGCTCAACATTTTCGCATTGAACTCGGCGATCGATAAACCAGCCGCCACCAATCGCAACAACTCCGCCCAATTCAGTCCTTGCGGATCGTAGGCGGCGCCAAAGCCATCGCTAATCGCGACCACACGTGCGTTCTCGCCAAACTCGCGATGCAAAATCCGCAACTCATTACCAGCAACGTCGCCATCCGGACCACCGGTCATTTTAATCGTAAACGTATCGCGCTTTGGATCCACACCGAGAAAGTGCAGCATGTTGGTGACAAACACGTTCAAACCCTCGGACGTCACCCCATACTCTTTGTGGTTGATCCCTTCACCGGGTTTCGACGACATGAAAGCCGACGCGTACTTGTAGCCGCGCCGCGCCGCCTGTGCCGGAATCCACTCAATAAGCTCATTGGTGATGTTTTCATCAGGACCAAGATAAATAATCTCTTCCTTGTTGTAGTAACTCATCAGATCATCAGCGGGTCCTTCATGCGACTCGTCTTCGGCCACCAATAAATCCAACAGAGCGTTCACCGCCCGCCGCACGGCCTGATCACGATGGCCGCCTGGCTTGAGTACCAACACGGCTTTGGAGCCGCCCTCAGGAATATCTTTATTCTTGAGTTGCTGCGCATAGGAGAGACCATAGACTTCGTCAAACAAGCCCGATAACGCATAATCGTAATCAGCAGCACTGCGCGGCATCACTACCCGCAAACCACCGCGGGCGATATCCTTCCAACGCACCTGGAAACACCGGAAATCTCGCCCGATGATAAAAAAGATACCAAACGGCTTGTTCGCATAATATTTGGGATTCAACACGTCCGGCGACATCCGGAATGCCAGACCCGTTTTGGTCGCCAGGAAATAATTCGTGCGCAAAATGTGATTAATGAAATTCAGCGACTCACGGAAAATATTGCGATCGACTTCCTCGATCAATTCATCCACCTGGTGATAGACACTGTCCGAGAAGGTAGCAAAGCGATTTTCCTGCCGATCCTTTGCCTTCAACGGATCAAACTTGATCCGAAATAACTCCACCAGACTCGCGGTGAGTTGTGCGTACTTGAAGAAGGTCGACTGAATCTTGTATTGCGAATAAATATAGGGATTGTCTTTACCCAAGAACAAATGCGCCCAGGTCGCCATCGCCCGCACCAGGTTGGCGGCGTTGATGGAAAAATTATACGGCTCGCGCGCAAAATCCTCAAACGCATCCACATCCACCCAACCCAAGGTACGTAGTGCCTTGTTCAAGCGCCGCATGGGAATCGAATCCACTAAAACGTCCGAATCGTCCGACGTCCCGAGAATAAAATGAAAGACTGAGATCGGCTCTTTGAGGCCCTTCTCGAAGTTGACGATAAATACCCGCACCACCGAATAATTGTAACGATGGATCAGGTGAATGATGGATTCCGCCACCGCCGCCGGCTGCGCGTTCTTCATGCCGAGCGATAGACGAATCCTCTTGGTATTATCATCGAAAGTCTCAACAAAGGTATGCGCGCCCTCGTGAGTCTGCATATAGCGATACATACGATAAGTAATGTGCAGGCGCGCCGCCGTCGCATAAATCACAAAATCATTATCCAGCGAATGCAAATAGCGATCGATCGCGTCGCCTTCGTCCGGAAATTCCTCGACCATCATTTTGCGCGCCGAGGCGATCTTATCAACGATACGCTGGTTTTTAAGATCAAGATCACGCACACTTTGGCAAAAGAATGTCGATAAAAATAACAATTTATCGCGCGAGAAATACACGGCACCCATCTTCAGGTTAATCGCCTGTAGGCGATGCGTCATGTTGAGCACGATTTCCCGATCATCGCCCGGACCAATAAACGTCACTTTCGAGCGATCACGATCCCATAATTCCACGGTCTGTTTGGTTTCAAACACGTGACCGGTGATAATCGCCGACAGGTGCCGCACTTTTTCCTGACGCGGCGTCGTCTGATAATAAATTTGCGGCATGTTGTTAAAAAACCACGGCGTCAGCATCGAAATACTTTGATCGATACCAACTTTCACCGTCTCGGCGATATCCTCGATATAGTTGGTTAGTTCTTCGCCCGTCTTAACAGTATCGCTGGATGATTGCTGTGTCGTTGACGATGCTTCGATAATATCTTCGTCAAGAGTACCAACTTTTTTCACTGGTTTTCTGATTATGGGTGACATTGATCTCGTCCTATCTAACTATTGAGTAACCTGGTTTTGCCAGGATGCATGTAACTGATCATAAAAATCACGCGTCATAAAATTATGCGCGCCGTGCGCCGCTAAATCGACAATATCATCCGCTGGTGTTCGTTGCCTCTCCACAAAATGCTGCGCATATACCTGCAACGCCCGTTCGGTTTCCTCGCCTTTGAAGCACGTTGGCAAACGAGAAAACCCTTCGCGCGCCAACGTCATCATCTCCAGCGCCAGACCGCCCAAGCGTTGATCACGCAGGCCACGCGCCGCGGCCTGTAAAAGCTCGCCCAGCTCGGGCAGTAAGGGCAACAATCTGGTCAAAGCCGCATCCAACGCCTGGCCGTCATAAAGCAATCCCGTATAATAAGCCGCTGGTACAGCCTGCCATACGCGGCTCTGGCTATCAACAGAACGCAACTCGATAAAACCACGCGGCCGAGCTTCCGGAAACAACAATGATAAATGCGCGTCCAAATCCGCGCGGGTGGGGCTCAGACCAAACAGTGGCTGCTGCAGCCACTCAGCAAACGTAGTGACGCGTTGTGGTAACGCGTAATTCGCCTCCGTGACGAAAATCACCGGCGCCGCCAACAAAAAATCCAGGTAAGCATCCACACAAGCTTGCTTAGTCAATGTCTTGGCAATCATCGTCAAATCGGGTGCACCGGTACGCAACGGATCAATGTGCCGCCAACACAACGACCGAAAACTCGCATAGTCGGTAAGTCTGCCATCGACGATCGGCGAATTCGCAAACGTCGCTGTCGCAATCGGTGCCAATAAATGCCCGAGCAAATAGCGTTTTGCTAGCGTGCTTCCATCCGGCCCGAAATCCAGATTCACCTGCACCGTACACGTCTGCCGCATCATCCGCGGTCCATAAGGACCGATCCGTCGAAAATACTGATCCATGGCGCGATAACGCGCTTTTGGCATTTGCAGACCAACCTCATCCGGCGTCTGCCAGGGATTCATACCTACCTGCAACAAACCGATATCAAACTCGGACAGATGCGTGGCGAAAATCGCCTGAACATCAGTCATGCGTTTCAGGGCATCATTTAAACAAGGATAGGGAATCGATGAATATTCAAATTGACCACCAGGCTCAAAACTCAGATTGTCGCCGTGTTGTAGTTTGGCGCCTTTTAGCATCTGCGGCGTGCCGGTCTGTTTATCTTCCGGAAAATAATCGCAGTTCCAGCCTTGATCAGAGGCGATCTTCTCAATAGCCGTACCCAGATTCGCCTGCCCTTCATGCAACGACACTAACGCTGGTTTGCCGTACTGATCGAGCGCGTGTCCGCGCAAAGCGAGCACTTCGATCTCCAGTCCAACCTGTCCGGGCCATTTCGGGTATTTGCTGCAATAATCGGGGGGACGCAAACGGAATACAGACTCTTCCACCACCTGGCGGCAGTCATCGCGAGTCAGCGGCGAGTTGTTGTCGAGGTGCGCCAAGAGTGATCATTTCCGCATCAGAGACCAGCCAAAAACGCCAGCAGAATTAATTACATAGATTCCACGTTAATGGCAAATTCCGTTATACCGTTTCTGCGAATGCCATCAATGAGTTTTATAACGGCGCCGTGCGGAGTCTCCCGGTCGGCGGAAATCAATGCCTGTAAATCAGCTTTTTTGCTGCGTTCTTCGCCGATCAGCGCAGCCAGGTTGTCAAAACTGATCGCTGTGCCATTCATAAACAGGTTTTCATCCTTATCAAGAACAAAAGCCAGATTTTTCGCCCCCGGGTCTTCGCCACTGGCGGCTTTTGGCAAATTAACACCGATGGCCTGATTGGCAATATAAGTCGCCGTGACCATGAAAATAATCAATAACACCAGCATCACGTCCACCAAAGGTGTCACGTTAATCCCGGTGATTTCGTCATCACTGTTATCAGTACCGCCTGACATAACTCACCTCGCCCCCTGGGGCTATTGCACGACTAAATTACGAATGATACTGCGCGGAAATCAATTTGATCACCGCCTCGGAGTTGGCGATTCGTCGCTTGACCACGCGTTGAAAACCATTGAACGCAATAACCGCGGGAATCGCCACCAACAAACCAACAGCGGTTGCAATCAGCGCCTCGGAAATCCCGGCCATCACCACTGATGGACCGCCAGCGGGATTCGCAGCCAGCGCATGAAACGCCTGAATAATCCCGATCACCGTACCGAACAAACCAATAAACGGCGCATTGTTACCAAGTGTACCAAGCACCACCAGACCGCGATCGAGATATTGTCGCTCGCCGATCAAAAAACCCGACATCGATTCTTCCATCGCCTTAACACCACGATCACCTTGATTCAATGCGCGCAAAGCCACCTGACATTCAATCGCAGGATTACCCTCGCAACGGTGCTTGGCGGCAGCGATATCATTGCGCTGCAAATCCGACGACAATGCTTCGGCGAACTGCGGAAAGTTGAGACGCATCTTGTAAAAAAATAGCACGCGCTCCAAAGTAATCGCCACCGACACAATGCTTAAAATAATCAGCAGCCACAACACCCACTCACTACCGAGCAGAGTCAAACCCATTAACTTATCGACAATATTAAATCCCATGCACTACCCCAAGACTGCTCAAAAGGCCGAAAAAGAATGAATGAAGTCGCGAAACGCGCCACCTTTAAAGAGATTATCGTTGGCGTTGAAGACATAGGCAAGTGTTAGACTGAAAGCATCGATTTTTCGTTTCTCATCTGCGGCGGCATCCGCTCGGCTCATGGTCGCGTAAGTGACGTCCACACTGGCCTGAAAGCCGCTGTGCTTGGCAAAGAGACGCTGCGCGCCTAATGAAAACCCGACGCCCGGCCCGCGCCAGCGTCCCTGGACCTCGTCCGCCCGTGTCGGCGTGAGCAAGCGATAGGTAAACTCGCCTGCACGCACGGCGACATAGACTGTCTGGAATAGACGTAACGCAACTTCGCCACCGTAACTGATCAAGACGGCGTCTTCTTCGAGAAACTTCGCCTGCTTTAAGGTCCCGGGGCTGTAAGAGGTGAAGATGGCGGTATCCACCACCTGATTGAATGAATAACCAAAGGTTAAGCCGGCGCCGTAGCCATAGTAGTTGGGCGTGGCTTCCGCCGCCAACGGGCGAAACGCATAGCTTTGCCAGCGCACGGCCGGAATCAGCAAAACACCGCCCAGCGCCGGCAGCGCCCCCCCAAGGAGCCCGCAACCAACTATGACCGCTCGCAGACGTGATTGCCAAGTCACCGCGACTCTCCCGCACGCGCGGAGCCAGACTCAAGGCCCAGACCCAAACTGCGCAGCAGCAGGTCCTGATAGATACCAAAACTCACCATCTCGGCACCAAGCTGTGGCGAGGAAACACGTGGCAATGCCGCCACTCCGGGCTCTGACTCGTGCAACACCACCTGATCCCAGACTTGCGATGTGCGGACAAAAGTGTCTTTGCTGACGATCTTCTCGGCACGCGACACGGTCCAACCCTGCCCGGATCGCTCAAACAACCATCCCGGCTCGTTTAGCGGCTTCAAATAAAAATACGGACGATCCGGCGGCAAGCGTCCTGCTTCGCGAATAAACGGCGATGCCCCCTGACGTGCGCGCCGGTGTTTTTCGATCAAACCGTAGAAATCATCACGCAGCCGGAAAAAAAGATGATCGATACGTTCTGGATCGGTCATGACCCGATAATTCAGGCTCAAACGCTCCGGTGCTGACTTCATCAAAGCCTTGGCTTGACTGCCCGAGCCAGCGATCGGCCCCTCGGTTTTTTTGCCCCCTAGCCAGACCCAGCCGTGCGCCATTTTTTTACGAAGTTGTCGCATCATCATGAGAAGTCCTTGACACTAAAGCACCGATTTCATTATTAAGAGGTACTCCGATGCGGGAGTAGCTCAGTTGGCTAGAGCGTCGCGTTGCCATCGCGAAGGTCGAGGGTTCGAGTCCCTTTTCCCGCTCCATTCTTTAAAGATCATTGTTCTTAGAAAGCTGCTTTAATTTTACCACGGCAGCTAGAGAACGATCGACTTTGCCGAGACGATATTTGGAATCGCCAGCATGGCGCTCAAATCGTCGGCTGCAATCTCGGTATCAATACGAATCAGCGCCATCGCCATCCCACCCTTGCGGTTACGACTTAGGGCAAAAGTATCAATGTTGACGCCACGCGCCGCCAGAAAATGTCCGACATCACCAATCACGCCAGGGCGATCGTGATTCTCGATCGCCAACAAGGTGCCGCTTGGCTCAACTTCAAAATAATAATCATTGATCAAAGAAACCCGCAGGTAACGATCATCAAAGACGATGCCGCCGATCACCAGCTTCTCGCCCTTACCACCCGACACCACCACTTTTAGTGCTGACTTGTAGCTTTCAAAACTTGGATCGAGTCGCTCCTCGACTTTGATACCAAGCTTGGAGAAATGCTGATTCACATTCACAAAAGACACATAAGCATCCACGATCTGCGCCGTATAACCACGCGTCCAACTCAAACGAATCAACGAGGAATCCAGCTTCGCCAGATCGCCGCGATAATTCAGCTCGACCTTAGTCGGATTGAATTCCAGCATTTGCCCGACCATCGCACCGAGTTTTTCCGCCAACACCGCATAAGCTTTGAGCAGGGGATTATCGATGATGCCCACCGCCGGCAGGTTGACAGGATAATCAACAACCAGTCCCTCGACAGCTTTGAGAACCTGATCGACGACGGTGTTGCCGATCGCAATCTGCGCCTCCAAAGTGGAAGCACCGATATGTGGCGTGCACCAGACAGCCGGATGTTTCACTAATGCCGGCAACGGCGTCGGCTCACTGACAAACGTATCAACGGCAGCGCCAGCCAGATGCTGTTTATCGAGCATCTCCACCAGCAACGTCTCATCAACAATACCGCCGCGCGCAACATTCAACAGATAACCGCCACGCGGCATTGCCTCCAACACTTCGCGCGTCATCATGTTGCGCGTTTCTTTATTGAGCGGCACGTGAAAGCTTAAAATATCGCAGTGCGCGGCCAGTTCTTTTAGAGTTTTATAGGGAATCGCATCGTAACGCTGAAACACTTCTGGCGCGATGTAGGGATCATAGCCACCGACAATCATATCAAAGCCGTGCGCGAACTTCGCAACACGATGACCGACGTTGCCCAAACCAACGATACCGATGCGCTTACCGCGCAACTCCCGACCGCTGAAACGATGACGATCCCAGCCACCAGCTTTTACATGCATGCCGGCAGGAGGAATATTACGCAACATCGCCAGCAACAACCCCAAGGTCAGCTCAGCAGCGGAATTAGTATTTTGTCCGGGACAATTAATGACCAGGATGCCGCGTTGCGTGGCATACTCGACATCGATATTGCCAATACCAACCGCGGCGCGCGCGATAACTTTTAATTCCGGCGCCGCGTCGATCACGGTTTTATCGACATCGGTTTCACTGCGACTGATTAAAACCTGGGCTTTCGCCATCAACGCCAGCAATTCGCTGCGCGGAACGTCGGGACGGTAAACGACATGAAGATGTTTTTGCGCGGTTAAACGTTGGACGGCACTGTCATGCAATACACCAGTAATCAAAACTTCGGTCTTCAACCACGACCCCCAAACGACTGACAATCCGATTTAAAGCGCGAACGTCGCATCTTAGACCGTTTATGCCGCAGGGTCAGCCGAAAAACGACGACCTACTCCTACTGGTTCAGGCGGCTCGCCACGCTGGCGGCGGGAAGATGTACGGGTCGTGCGACACCGTTGTTGATGGTGACGCGATTGCGGTAGCGGATACCATCAGGCGAAACGATGGTCAGATTGATCTCACCGTTACGCGGTCCCCAGATTTCGTAATCATGTTCCGAACGTTTTTCGCCGACGAAGCCCGAAGCAAAAACGTGCGCATCGGCAGGAAGACGACCGTATACTGGTACGCGTACGCGCTGATAGTCACGTTGGCTGCGACCACCTGCAAGTACTTGTTGCGCAGCGACAACAATCGCCGCGGCGGTCTGCTGCGGATCATTGGTATAGTTACGTAACAATTTATGAACTTTGCCGGGCGCAGCCGCATCTTCAAACTGCACCAGAATCAACCCAAGGCCACCCTTCACCGCAAGATGCCGAACACGCAAGGCTTTTAGCCGCAATGCCGCTTCGCTTAATTTGTTTTGCAGCAGCGGCACAACATTCTCGCGTAGTTGCTTCGCGCGCATCTGATCGGCAAAGGTCCATTGCTCAACACCCTTTTCCTCAGCGACTACCGTCCGCACTGGCGCTGCTACTGGCTCCACTGCTGGGACTTGAACTGGAGCTGGTACTTGCACTGGCGTCGCTGCCACCGGGGCGACGGTGTCGTTACCCTTGGCTTCTTTGCCAGCAAATTGCAAACTCGTTTTAACCTGCGTATCGCCTGCCTTGGCAGTACGTAGCGGCACAACTAAATGTTTGGAAATCGACAATGTTTCGTTCGGCAATTTTTTTTCGATTTTCATGGTGACAGTACTGCCCAAACGCGTGCGCAGAAAACGCCGCCACTCACCGAAACTATCGGTGACTCCATAAACCTTTGCACCGATGCTCACTGTCGCGCCGGCAACCGGATGTCCCGTGGCATCCATCACACGCGCCTCAAAGTAAACCTGCTGCGGCTCTTTGCTGGCCTGTAGCTGTTGCTGTGACACCAACCAGCCGCCATACACCGCGGCACCGATGCCAAAAATCGCCGCCAACTTGCACAAACGTGCCGAGATAATCGACGGCGCCGGCGCTGCGGGCGCACCCGAGCCAGCCAAAAACTGCAACAACGCATCGTTTAGCGGTTGCGCCGAGTTCGCGGTTGACTCGTAATCTTTCGGCGACAAATCCTTACGCATACATGCATCTCCCTGAAGATCTCGACTCCGCCTGCCGTCCGGGCAGCGCGGTTGTCGTCTGACATGAAGTGAATTGCTTGCTGGAAAAGACGTTGACGAGTAAACTTGGCGGAAGAACGCCAGGAGTACAAAGCCGAGCAACGATTGTGTCGTTTGTTCGTCTGTAGTTATCGTCTATAGTTAAAGTCTAACGAAAGACGATCGCGAAAAAAATGGGAAGAAAAGTGCTGGGTAAAAGCTGCTTAGTGTTGCTAGTCATGATTTTGACGCCTTCAGTGTTAACACCGATTGCGTACGCCCAAGGTGACGCGATATTGTTGCCGGAGCCGCCGCGACCAAAAATCCCGACCAAGCGCCACCCAAGTGATATTAAAGCTGACGTGGATGAACGTCGCCAACAACGCCTGGAACAGGAAGCCAAAGCGCAGCCGCCCGCCCCATCGCCGTCGGTTGTTCGCGATCAAAAATTGCGCGAGGAAGCCATTGCTGAACGCCCCATGGAATTCAGCATCACAGCATCTTTAGTACTCTCAACCATTTTGACCAAAGCACCCCGCAAAAACTATGCGTCTGAGCCCAGCGTCTTAATTCATGCTTACCGGCGCGAACCAACACCCATTAAAAACACTGATCTGCATTTTCATTATGGCCTGCGTCTGGCGAATTTCACCGGCGCTGGAGTTTATCGCGACACCCCTGGACGGTTTGGTTTCTTATATCTTGGCCCGATGGTGGCCATTGGCAAACTTAGTGCCGGCCGCAAAGAAATTCCCGCGGATGATGCCGCTGACAAATCACCATCGCAGTACAGCCGGCGTGGTTATCTGCTCGCTGCCGGCATCGCCGCGCAAAGCCGATTTGCAAAAACTCCGCGTGGCCTACCCGATGTTGATGATGATTTTAACAACAAGGCCGTTGCCTTCGACTCCCCCGGTCTTTGGGCTGAGGCGCATTTTCTCAACGTTTACTTCGGTGCCATCGCCGCCAACATCATGTCCGGCGTACAATTTGGCAAAGGCAAAACCTTTCTTTACCTCGGCGTCAGCAGCGGCGGCTGGTACTAGATCGAGATGTTTCGTCTTTGGTTCAACATGATAAAAAAATCATTAATTTCAATATCTTATAAAAACAACTAAATCTCATTCTCAGTCTCCAGCGGTTTGAGCCGATAACTAATCGCGGCGTGGTAGCAAACCTTGCCGCGATAAACCGGGAGATAAATCGTGATTTTGCGCATTCACCAATGGCCCCATCACCGCGTCCTGATCGCTGCGGTGTTGGTATCGTTATGGTCAACCCTCAGTGGTTGCGCGCTTTTTCAGAAGAACCAGCAAGCAACTGACGAAATCAGCGACGATGATGCTTATAGCGATGGAACAGCAACCAATAATCCCAAAACCACGCTGCCACATCCAATCATCCCCGACGCCTGGCACACCAATCGTCTGGTCATGACCAAGAAGATCCCAAGCAAAAATCACTTAAACAATTGCCGTAGCGATTTAGCGGTGATCGGTACCCAAATCGCCAATGACGAGGCGATGGTCGAAGCCATCGATATGATGCGTGAGTCCGTTACCAGCAAAACCAATTTTTACCACTGGTGCTTCTACTACTCGATGAGCGTGCTCGACTGGGGTATGGAAAACGACACCAAACGCGCCAGTCTGCAAGAGCAACAGGACTATTTTCATCGTAATATGCGCGGCCTGTTCGTACTGGCGCGCGCGCTTGATCAAACGCGCAACACAAAGCGTTATTTTTTCTACATTCGTCGGCGTTATATGGAACTTTCCCAAAATTATTTTGGCCGCACTCTTGATGTGATCGCCCCGCCCGTCGATGTCCTCGTACCGGCCGGTAACCGTTTTAATCCACGCACAAAACCCGCCGGCCCCAATAGCCGCATCTAAAATCCTAAAGATTTGCCATAAGCAGCCGAAAAACCCTGTAGAGAACCAGGATTAACTGTCTGGAATTAACGGGAAGAGAGAAGTTACATGCGTCGTTCGTCATGGAACAACCTACTCGCGTGCGTGCTCTTGGCCAGCTCACCATTCATCGTCGCTACCGCTCACGCGGAAGATGCTTACGAAGACTGGATGGAAGCCGACGAAGCACTGAGCGCTACCAAAAACCAAAAACCGGAAAACACAGCCGGCACGTCAACCAACAACGGACGCAGCTATGCTCAGACACGCACAGCCGCGCCGGCGGCGGTCCGCCGTTTTCACGAAGTTCTTGACGAATTGCTTGCTGAATTCGGGTACGACGTCAAGATGGGACAGATTAAAAATCTCAAGAACGTGGCAATTCGCAAAGTCGAAGTCAGTCGCAGCATTCCCAATACCTATATGTCTTACATTGAGTTGAGCGTACAAGAACGCATTCGCGAAAACTCGCAGGTACGCCTGATCAGTTGTTTGCCGTGTCGCTCAAAAACCTCGCGTCTTGTCGAAGGCAAGCTACTGATCTCATCGCCGACCACCAATCTTGCACAACTCAACCTGGCGGCTGAGCAACTCGGAATCGATAGTTTCATGGATATCGTTTTGGTTTATCACACAACGCACATGGTACTGGCGTTTCAGGTGTTTGATGCCAAATCCAAAGAGACACTATGGTCGCGCACCTATAACAGCGAGACCGCGAAAAGCCGCTATCAAAAACTCGCCGTCGATTATCGCCAAGTGGAAAAATCCCGCCCAGGCGAAGATTATGTTCCGGAATATCGCATGATGTTCGGCATCGGCGGCGCCATTGTTCCTAACGTCGGTGGTGG
This sequence comes from uncultured Oligoflexales bacterium, assembly GCA_964652825.1. Classification (GTDB taxonomy): domain Bacteria; phylum Bdellovibrionota_B; class Oligoflexia; order Oligoflexales; family CAZZCU01; genus CAZZCU01. The sequence goes on along the minus strand of CAZZCU010000004.1, from coordinate 102,733 downwards.
TAGTGACGATAAGTCAATGATCAACCTGCAACTACGCGGTAGCGAAAAATTCAACAACCGTCGCACTGAATTCGGTCTGATTATGTCGTTGATGCTGGCGACCAAATCCGTACTGAAATCTTATCCCACGCAAGGTATCGCGCCCGCTGGCAATGATAACGAAGATACTGACAACGCCACGGTCGGCTTGAAACCCAAACCATATACTCAGGCGCTGGTCCTAAACGCTATCTATACTCACAATTTTATCGGTCGCCTGGAATCTTATAATGATGTTCGCCACGGTGTTCACGGTGGGGCTGGCGTTTTCTTTGCCACCGGTTATCTCGCGCCAACTCTACGCGCCGGTTGGGACGTGTACTTTGGCCGTCGTTTCGTCATGACCTTGGGTAGTCTCTATGTTTTGCCGTCCAAGATTTTAATCGACGGAGATTTTATCAAAACCAAGGGAGGCACGGGAGTTGAAGCTGTCTTATCGCTTAACTTCTAAGCTGACAAGCATCACCTGCTTCGCGGCGTTGTCAGGTGGTTGCACGTTCTACCGAAACGTCTCGGTAGAAAACGAACTCAATGACGCCACTATCGCCTATCCTTTTGTCGAAGAAACGCATCCGCTCGGCGCCAATCAATTTGAAGAAAAATTCGTAATCCGTTCTGCCGTCGGCAAAACCGAATACACCGTTGAAATCCCCGGCGCCGCGCGCGACTATGACGTCGAGGTCCCGCTCGCGGAAATCCAGGAGATGAATGCTGCCGGTCAGCCCACCCGCAGCGAGCGTGAATGGCGTCCACAGACCACCGATCGCGAACTGGTTGCGGACATGCCCAAGACAATCGACAAAACTAATCGGCATTTAACTGATAGCGCGTTTGGTGTTGGCAACAAAGATGGTCCAGAACAATCGCCAAGCTACACGCTCGGTATCGCCCGCATCACCAAACTCTATCAGGAACATAAATACGAATACGCACTCATTGAGATTAATAACCTGCTGGCATTTTATCCGACCGCTGCCAAGGTGCATAAGATGAAAGGCACCGTGCTGATGAAACTCCGCTCATTCGCCCTCGCCGAGCGTGCCTGGCAGAGAGCTTTAGAACTAACCCCGAACGACATCGCCTTACGGCGCGGTCTGAAGCAACTTCGGGCGCGTATTCAAAATGACGAGAAAGCCGCGCTGGCCGAAAGAAATTCACCGCAACCACCACCCACTGCTAACACGCGACAAGGCGCGTTAGCGCATTAATAATGTAACTGAATTCATTTGGATTCAATTCGCGAATAACTCGCGGCAATTGCGGCGCGGCCGCAACGCCTGGCATTTTTGCTGCAAACGATCCGCATCGTCATCGCTTAAAGCCTGAGCATTCACCAGACTCAGCTTAAACGTCGTGCGACTCTCCTGAATCAGATCAGCCTCAAACATATAAATCTGATCGCCCTCGCCCCAGACATTTTCGCGACCATACAACCGCACGCGCAGCGGCAGATTATTTTTAAAATTCGCCCAACCTTTATCCAGACTCATGGCTTCGCGGAATTCGACAACAGAGCCAGTGTTAACTTCCTTGTACTCGTCGATTTCCCAATACTGCACCGCCATTGGCGTATACGCCATCAAGCGTGCCAGTTCATTTAAACCGAGAATCGCCCGACCAATCTTAATAACTTCATCGGACAGCGCGGGCGCAGTTGGACAATCCGTTGAGACAGAAAACGACACGATCTTGGGTGCATGATAATTTGGTTTCCATTCCAGACGACCATGGCCACCCGTGCAGGGAAAACCCATCGCCATCCAGGCAGTATCCGCTGCATATCCCGGCTGACCATCATCAGTGACACAGGTTTTCAAAACACGCGTTACCATGATTCCATGCCCCGGCAAATAGAACGGTGGTGTTCGTTGTCCCGCTGGTGCCGGCACGCAGCCACTGGTATCACGTACGACTGCCGCTCCGGCATCTCCGTCATTTGCAGATGCCTGCGGTTGCACCGGCTCGGTCATCTGAACGCCACGCTGTACCGATCGCGATTTGGGTTTTCGTGCGGGTTTATGCGTACAACCGCCAGCACCAATCAATGCCAACGCGACTGCTACCGTGGCCAGATACTGCGACACCATATTTAGCTTTCTCCATTACCCGAACGATTATCTTTATCTTAGCGTCGCTGCGGCAATTGCACAAACCGGGCATCAGCAATTTTCAGCAAATTATATAAACCGACCAAACCAAGACTGAGAACAATCGGCTCGATCCAGGTAAACACATGCGGTGCCCGCGACCAACCATAAATACTCCAGCCACGCGCGTCGCCTTCGATCTCAGCCAGGACACGCGCATCAATCACATCGAGCACGAACGTCGCAGCGATCAAGAGCAGCATTCCAGCCGTTACCACCCAGACGGTTTCAAAAAAACCATGTAGACCACGCGCCGGCGACTGGAACAACGCCAGAACAATCAGCGCCAGACTAGCCCCAAAATGTAGATCCAGCGGCGCGCGCAACGCATCCAGCCAATTGACAACCCAGGGCAAATGCACCCCTGCCGTCACCTGACGCGCGACTCCCGCAATCGTCTGATCAGCATCAGAAAAAGCGATGATCGCCGGCATCGCTTGCAGCCATCCGACCAGTGCTAATGCAATCACCAAAAAGCCTAAACCATAGCCACTGATCACTAACTTGAGCCAGCGCCGTCGGTGCAACACCCAAAATGAATACGGCACCATCAACGGTCGCAACAAAGCACCGCGCTCATACGCATGCTCCAGATGTGACACGCGCTCACCAGTCGCACCCGCATCGTCCAGCCCAAAGATCACGCGCAGATAGCGAACCGCCAGGAATAGCGGACCCTGCCGCCGCGATGTCTCGTCGCCCGCTGGCTGCTCCCTGCGCGCTGCCGGTAACGACGGCAACAACCGCCAGCACAGCAATACGGTCGGTAGTGCCAGCAACGACACGATCCAGGAAATATCAAACATGGTGAGACAAACTAAACCCAACAAAGTCCCGGCAAAACTCACCCAAGACGCCGTACGCAGATAGTGCACAAAGCAACTCATCATCAACGCCCCGAGAAACATGATCCCATTGACAGCGGTGAGTTCACCGATCTTGGCCACCAGTTGCCCGCGACTGAGCAACATCGCCGCTGCGAACAATCCCAACAACCACGAACCCGTTAAAATCCTAACCATGATCAACATCAAAAACACGGTACCGCCAAAGAACACATAATTCAGCCACTGCAACGTCTGCGGCGTGAACGCCCCCAGACCGCAGGTGATCCGGCTGATCAACGCCAGACCGGGAATCTTAAACCAGCGATAACGCTTATCCGAGACCAACTCATTGTCGGTCAACAAAGCCCACAACTGATCCTTGCCGGCATGTTCGGCATAGCAGGCGGATGGCTGCTCACTATCCAGTAAAGCCCCAAACGTCACCAGCGCACGATAATCAACATTAACCGGAAAAAAGCGCAGCTGAATCCAGATCATACGCACCAGGATCATTCCCAGCACTACGGCGATCATAAAAAATTTAAAACTGCTTATGCGTGAAAACACGGACACCACGCTAAAATTCTAAGTAAAATCAGCTAATTCCACTATTCTAGCGTATTCGCCAGCGCGCCGCCATTTTAAGTTATATTATGAATTTAGCTTAGAATATTAATTAGTTCCATGAAAAGTGAAGCTGAAGTCAATAATTATTGACAGGATGATAACGATTTACTAATACAGATGACAAAGGTTGAAACAAAGCGTTTGCTGTTGTTGCTTCTAACAAATTTCTAGCATCAGCAGTGGCGAAGCTTAACTTGCATTGTATTACAAGGGGGAATTAATGGCTTCCGTAGAATTGCGTCCAGGGGACACACTTAATATTGTGTGGACGTCTGTCCAAGACACCCCGCTGGGCCTCAAAGAAGTAGAGTCAAGCTTCGCGTTTACCTACGATGAATTGCTTACACGCTTGAAAGCCAAAGGCCGTGCCGGCAAATCACGCCGCTCGGGTACTGATGGTGCGCGCTTCAGTCGTATCGTTGCACTGGCCACCAATGCGCTGCGCAAAGGTCGCTGGTCGACTGGTGCCGACATTGATAAAGACGAAGTTTTTGAAAAACTCATCAAGCGCTTTAATGAACTTGATGCGAACGAGTATGCCAATATCACCGCTAATGCCCGCGAGTCTCTCGGCACGCTGTATAAGAACAGCAAAGCCTTGAAGCCGCAGCAAAAGAAAGACTTGAAAACAGCGGTTGAAGCCATTGGCTTACCGGTCGAATAACAACGACCAAGTTTTGTAGCTAACGATACGAAATAAGTATCACGGACGATAGACAGAAGATATTTGGCGGTGAGACACCGCAAACCAGGAACAGACAGTGACGTCTTTTCATATCCTTGGCATCAATCACGTCGGTTTAGCCCCTAAAGACCCCGAAAAAGCCCGTTGGTTTTTGCGCGATGTTTTAGCGCTGCGTTTTGCTGGCGACGAGTATGTAAAGGATCAGCACACCCATACTTCGATGTTCACTGCGCATAGCGATCAGCTACCAGCAGCCACGCTGCAGCCGCATAGCCGACTGGAAATCCTTGCCAGCGACGGCTCTCCGGATAGTCCTATCGGTAAATTTCTTGATAAGAAAGGTGGCGGCATTCATCACCTTGCCGTCCAGGTTGACAATATAGAACAAGCTATCAGTTCTTTAATCGCGAAAGGAATTCGCATGATTGACGTGAAGCCAAGGCCAGGCGCCCACAACACCAGTATCGCTTTCATTCATCCCGAAAGCACCGGCGGTTTGCTGATCGAGCTCGTGCAAGAGGGCTGATCATTATGCCGCCATTCATGTTATTACAAACTCTTTGTCTTGGTCTGCTCACTTTTCTGTTAATTGTCGCGGCACCGCTGCGCGAACTCGGCGAGACCACCGAGACTGCACGCACACAATTTGCCGTTGCCACCGGTCAGACGCAAGGAACACTGACCACGCTAGCTCGGGCGCTGGCGGATGATTCGGCTTTCAGCAGTCACCTGCGCTGGCAGATGCATAACTCTGCATCGACGTTAGCGTCGGGCCAATTGCGACTCGGCGAAATCGACGAAGTACAAATCCTCGGTGCCAAATGCCAACGCTACCTGCGCGCCACCTTGAAGTCACAAATCAAATTCGATTGCGAACAAAGCGGCATCCTTGACCAGCAGCAAGATAAAGATCGCTTCTTTTGGGTCGACGATGCCGGCGTACCCTTGCTCGGCGTCGCTTTGCGCCTGCGCAAACTGGATCGGCCCACCACGCTAGTGGCACTGGTGCGTCTCGACCATGATTGGCTGGCACTGCATCCGGGACTGGCGGATTATTCTCGTCGACTTCAACTCCGGCTCGTGCCAAGCACGGAGCAATTGAAACAACACACCATCATCGCCAGCACCAATCAATCAAGCAAAAACGCCGGTGCTTCCTTGATCACTGACAAATATCTGCTGTCGTGGCTACCTGCGTCACTGCTCAAAACTGACCTGAGCAGCTCACCCGCATTGTGGCTACTACTACTGATCACCGCCGCGTTGACCTTGAGTATCTGGTCGCGCGCGCACGTGGTGCTCAAACAATCAACGGATCGCTTCGATGAATTTTTAACCTGGTGCCGGCAGGTACGCCTCTATGCCAAGGACATGGCGATCGGTCAACAACCTCAACCCATGCCCAAACCCAACCTGCGCGGGCAGCTAGCGAATGCACAAACAGAGTTGCTGGCGGCGATCAACGAAATGAATGACGGCCTGCTGTTGCAACAACGCGAAATCACCGCCGGCGAAAACCGCATCATCCAGCTACAACAACAAATTCAGGCGGCGCATCTGGAAACAGCGAACATCGCGCGCCTAAAATCGCTCGCTATGCAAACAGAGAGTTTTGCCAAAATTCTGCAGGCAGATATCGTTGATTTCCGTGAACGTCTACAGGATTTAAATGATATCACCAGTCACGGCATGCACCCGGAGGCGCAAAAAATCGCCGCGCTGATCGGCGACTGGCAGCAGCAAATCACCGCGCGCGGCGCCCGTAAGTTCATCCGCTCGCTCGCCGAGACCAATGTTACACCAACCTATACACTACTTGATCAACAGCTTGACTTCTTGCGCGTTACCGCCAGTCACTTACTTGACGCATTGCTGGCTATGTCGCAACAACGCGGCCAGTTGCACGAACGCCTGCAGGATTTGCAAGCAATCACTACCTTTTGGGCTCACTTCGACGCCGCTGGTGACGATGAAGTCGTTAAAAATTTACCGCAGGCCATCAGCAACGCACAGCGTTTGGCGACGATGCAACTCAAATCCCTGACTCATATCCGTTTTGAAAATCAGCTGGAATCATCATCTCTACCGCAAATGCCACTGATGCCCGATAGCGCCCTGGTGAGCTCCCTGTTCCACCTGTATGTCAGCGCCGTACACAGATTAGTTGATGGCTCTGATACAAATGCATCCGTGACACTGACAACCCAAGTTCGCTTGGGCCGCGACCAACATATGTTGATTATCTCAGCGATCACCAATACCGGCAAAACCGCGGGTGGCAATACCGAGGTCGCCAGCCAACACTTGGGGCAGGTCCGCACCATCGCCGCCGGCTATGGATTGCAAGCGCGTATATTGCCGCTGGTTGGCAACTGCCAACCATATGCGTTATCATGGGACATCAGCCCAGACTACCAACACACCGTCCCGGTATCGCCCTTAACCATGTGATGGAGTAACATCATGTCAATCAAAATAGCCTTGCTTAGCCAACTCATTATTATAGTCAGTCTCATCGCCACCGCTTGCAAGCCTCGCAGCACCAATACGCTAAGCGACAGCTTGAGCCCGGACCCGGTTTACATACCAATTGAATTCTCCGGCACCGATGCCAAAGCCGTCTATCGCACTGTTCGCGACGGCTTGAAAACAAACGGTATTAATGCCACGGAAGTAAGTCGCACGGCATCCGAGCGAGTTTATAACATTGAAACAGTATTGCTTTGCTCACACTATCAGATTGATGACAAAGCACGTCTAGAGGTATGGACGAAGACCAACCTATTAGGATGGAGCTGCTATACCCCAATCAAGTTGCCGAATGGCGCGCCCAAAGATCACTATTTCTCCAAGGAGATTGCCGTCAATCTCGCAACCATCTTGTTGAAACATAAAGTTCCGGCCGAGATTGAGATACTCGCCGATACTATGGAAAACGATGAATTGGATAAATTCGGTGAAGCCCAGCATATACGCGTGGGCAAACTAAACTGCACGGAAACCAGCCGCCAAACCGGACGTCATTCTACCTATACCAATAAATGCGCGGCAACAATCTTACCGCCCGTGCATACGCTCGAAAATTAAGACTTCACTATCGAGCGCCGCTGGCAGCACTAACGCTGCCAGCTCGGGTGCGGGTCGTTGCATAAAATATTTTCGCGCGGCCACATAAGCATCGCGATTACCCGTCGCGAAGTGATGCTTACTACCGATCACAATGTAAGTTTGTACGGCTGACGTCGCAAAGATTTTTTCCTCAAAATCATTTGCTGATGGCGGCCAGGAGCAAATCACGACTTCCGGCTGATATTTCGCAAGCGCGGCTGGCGCCGCAAGTTTTTCCACCCAATCGGGAAACTGCACCTTGTGCTGCCAGCTATGATCGTCGGTACTGATGACATCGATATCGCAACGCTCCAACAACAAGGTCAACGTACCATCGCCGGCGGCGACTTCGAGACATTTACGCGCGCCGATAATCCGTTGCAACTCGCGACCCAAGTCGGTTGAGTAAACACAATAGATACCCTGACCTTGTACCGCTGACATCACCGCCGTTTTATTGCGCAGCAATGCCCATCCCGCCCGGAACAACCATGCCGGTGGGAGTCGTCGCTGATGGTCCCGCGTAAAAAACAAACGCTGCGCCAGCCACTGATCCCAGCTCGATAGTGTTACTTCACCGCCGCTGCTGGTTTTAGCTAGCGCCGCGCGACAATAAGTCTCAATCACCAACAAGGTAATCTTGGCATTGATCACCTGGGAGCTTTTATCTTTTCTGGGCGATTTACCGGCACTTTGCCATTGCTTGATCGTCAATTGCGCTTGTTTAACCAAAGTATGCAAAGCGTCAAGGTTACCAGCTTTGAATAAACTCATCGCCTGCTGCTTAGCCGCACTCACTTGCTGCGGAAAATGCCGACGATACTCTGCGAGGGTTTCTTGCATAAGCGGCTAAGATACCGACCCTTTGCTAGAGCGTCCAGGACACAGTTATGGGGACACACGACTGTCCCCTTATCTAATTCCTTAAAATTGCTGGCATTTTACATTTTAATAAAAAATCATACTTTTATATAATTATTATTGATTTTTAATATAAAATCATTAAAATGCGGATATATTTTTAATAATGGTGGTGTCACGTGTTGGAATCGCAAGCTTCAAAACCAAGCCTCGCTATGCCGCCATTGCCGCCTATGCACCAACCCAATGCCACGCCGGGCATTCTGCCGGGTATCAGTGACACCCGTCTTACGCTGGCGGCTTTCCAGCAATTACGCGGCATGATGAGTGGTTACGAGTTCATCAAAGTCGTGGTTGATCGCGAATTAGATAAAATCCATTTCATCAACAGCGCCGCATATAGTTTTCATGTTGATTACATCGCCGAAAATATTTTGCGCGTCCCGATCGACGAACTACGCGGTAAAATTGATGAGTTCAATCGCCAGGTTTATCTAAGCCCCGATCGGCGTTTTTATTTGGGCGTGTTATCGTTTCACAAGCGCAAGGACGACCGTTTCTTTGCTTTAGAAACTGTCGAAATCGATAACATGAACGCCAACATGTTGCGCTATTTCTTTGCTTTCATCGCGCAGCATATTGACGCCGCGATTCCCTTGCTCTTTAAACCAGCCAATCATTTACAGGAAAGTATCGTCGCCGCGATCTCGCCGATCGAATTGCCGCGCGTTTATTCGCACGAGTTATTTTCCACCGCCGCTTATGTTGCGTTGCACCCAGGTAACGCGGTGGGACGCCTACGCGTCTTTAATTCGCCCGAAGATTACCGCGCGCAGGCGGCTACGCTTAGTTGGTACGATATTATCGTCATGGATAAAGTACCTGACGATATTCCACGTCTTGCCGGCATCATCAGCAATATGCATGTAACACCGTTATCACACACCAATGTCCTGGCCTCCGGCTGGCAGATTCCCAACTCCGTCCAAGTCGGCATCATCGATGAAATCACACAACGCAAGCTCGATGGTTGCTGGGTGCGCTACGAAGTCGATATTAAAGCCGATCGGATTTTGCTCGAAGCCTCCGAACCACCGGCGAGCGAGCCGCAAAAACCCAGCTGGACGGTCCAGCAAATTCGCTTGGAAGAGCCACAAACCACGCACACACCGATCGTTAAGCTTGGTCAACTACGCATGAGCGATCGCTTCCGCTACGGCACCAAAGCCGCCAACTTAGGCGAAATGAAGAATCTGCTCAAGCACGGCTCCGGCCGCATTCTTGGTTTTTATCGTGTACCGCGACCACCGCGCAAACACCTATTGCCTTATATCGCCAAGTATCTGAACGCACCCGACGACGCTGACTTCTCCAAGTACGCCTGGAATTTCTTACGCACCGGGATTCGCATTCCCCGCGGCATCGCTATTCCCTTTTCCGTGCAACAGGAATTCCTGGAGTCCAGCCCCAAGATTCAACAAACCATCGGCAAACTAAAAATGGCATTAACCTTGAATGCCAAAGAGATTGATCCATTATGCGTCAAACTCCAGCAGTTGATTTTATCGACACGCTTCTCGGATAAATTACGCGATCGTATCGATGCTCAAATCGCTACACATCTGGGCGGGGTCTCGCATATGGTTGTACGCAGCTCATCCAATGCCGAAGATCTTGATAAATTCTCCGCGGCCGGCATCTATGAGTCCGTCAATCATGTCGCTACCGCCGAGAAGATTTTTGACAGCATCAAATCCGTTTGGAGCTCGCTGGTCTCACCACGTAGCGTACGCTTGCGTCACGAGGTCGGTATCAGTCTTGACGATGCCTACATGGGTGTCATCATCCAGGAACAAGTCGAATCAGAAATGGGTGGCGTGCTGGTAACGATGAACCCAGGCAATCCGGATACTGATTTTCGCAACGTTTACATCAATGTTTCAACTAAATCCGTGGAAAGCGTCGTACAGGGCTCCGACCTGCCGCTCCAATATCTATACAACACCGTCGAAGGCGGCGGCCGCACCTTGTCACTCGGCAGCCACCAAGAAGATTTATCGCCCCAACAAAAGAACCTGTTGCAGCGCCTCGCAATTGTCGGTCGCCTGTTGCAATCGCACTTCTCACCCGACTACACCTTCTCAGCACCGGTTGATATCGAGTGGGCAGCCAAAGGCGATACCTTATATATCTTACAACTTCGTCCCTACCAGCGCTGATGTCGTATGACTGATCGTCGCCTGGCAACGCTGTATTATAGCTTTCAGCTGTTCTTCGGCTTGTTGCTTTGGGTGCCGGTTTTTTATCAGATCCAAAAACAAAGTGGTCTTAGCGATCCCCAGATTTTTCAGATTCAAAGCATTTACTATCTTGTGTTTTGTTTGTTTGAATTGCCAACCGGCTTATTTGCCGATCGCTTTGGTTTTCGCAAAAGTATGATCCTAGGCGGTCTTACCTTAGTCACCGCCAACCTATTGCCCCTATTCGCCGCCGATTTTTACGGCTTTTTGCTGCACTTTTGTCTGATCGCATTGGCTCGATCATTTGTTTCCGGTGCTTCGAGTGCGTATCTCTATGAATATCTGCGCAACCGAGACCAAGCCCATCAGTATGCACGTGTCGAAGGTAACGCGCGAGCAGTCGGTCTGATCGCAAGAATCGTTTTGTGGGCATTCAGCGGCTATATGGTGCTGCTGAATCCTCTGCTTCCCTATGCACTGACTGTCCTTAGTGCTGGTATCGCTTTTGTCATGGCGATCCTGCTCCCGGATCTAAAAAAATCACCGGCCGAAATACGTCCCTCCACCAGCAACACCGGTCTTGCCGCCGCTGTGCAACTACTCCTTACATCACCGCGCTTGTTTGTCATCATGCTGCAAGGCGTTGGTATTTTCGTTTTAGTGCGCTTAATGGAAGTAAATATCTTTCAACCAATTCTAGCCACCAAAGGATTTTCGATCGTTCACTTCGGTTGGGTTCTCTCGGCAATGACCGCCAGTGAGGCGCTGGCATCACGTACCGCATTTCGTGTCAGCAGCAGACTGAGTCTGTTAACGATTGTGTGGTTGATGACCTTGATTCTCTGTATCTGCCTGCTTGCAATTACCTTTAGTGCGCAACTCGGCACTGTTATCTCACTGCTGATCTTCGCTGGCGCGGCGGGCGTAGCGTTCCCCATCCAAAAACAACTACTTAACGATCAAATTAAAGCCACACAAAGTCATCTACGCGCCACAGTCTTGTCGCTGGAATCGTTGATCGATCGCGCCGTCTGCGCCATCGCTGTTTTGCCGGTGGGTGGATTTGTAGCACTTGGTCGCTTGGACCAACTCTTATGGATATTTGCGGGGACAATCGCAGTTTTAGTTAGTGTAACTTATCTCTTGGCAAAATCCGGGGACACTTAATTTCCGTATCCCCGGAACTAGTTCCAATTATAATTTACAGGTTGCCGTAAAAGCGACAACGGTGTAGCTGGCGCTCCAACGGATGTTGGCTGTGCTTAAAATCCGCACGTTGCAAGGTGCGATCGATAGCAGTTGAGCGCAAGAAAGCTCCAACATGCTCAACACCACCATGACGCTCATTCAAATCCGCTTTTATTGATTCCCAGGTACCAACATTGCTCGACAGACCCGCAAATGCCACCTGATCGGAAACACGGAATTGATGTGCTTCGACTTCGCGATGCAAATTAAAGGCGCGGAAACAGCTGCTGTGATGATTGTCGGCAAAATCACCGATGGGAATATGCTGATAATCACCTTCGCGTTCCCAGCTATTTTCGTACAAGTCACGGCACTCTTGTGCGCCAACCGTCATTGGATAAGGACGGATACCGGCTTGGCCGTACATCTCTTCGATGAACTCGCCAAGAACCAACTCAGCCTCGATAGCGTGCTTGGGGTCAAGACCGACATACGACATCCATTCGATGGAAATCTCGTCAGCTTCCTGCTCAACCGTATAGTAACCAAGTTTCATCTCGTGCGCTTTTTTCAACGGGGCCGCGGCTTTTGCTTCAGCCTCCGCCAGGGTTTCCTGCGCGGCAACAATCGTCTCAAGTACGGTATCTTTCATTGGTGTTCCGCGCAGCATCGGCGCCAGATTAGAATCCGCCTGCAGCGAACGCTTCATCAGCGCCAAGCTTAAAGCCGAGCCGTCATCACTACCTTCTTCGGTAACTTTTACCGCACCGGCACATTCCGCAAACTCACGCTCGAAACGATGGTAGGTTTCGATGCCGTCTCCGGACAAAACCGCGATCGGAAAGCGGCCGATCTGATCTTGAAATTCATCCGACTGAATCAATTCGCCCAGCTTGGCGCAGGTTTCGTTACACGCACCAGCTTCGCAATCCTGAGTTCCGGCAATGGAAGCCGCCGCGACAATCGCCGGCATAAAAACTTCTGAACGAAACTTTTGTTCCTTCACTTGCCGATAATAACGCGTGTTGAATTCCAAGCTCTTCAACTCTTCGCCAAAAGATTGTAGCGATGAATCAGCTGCGGGTTTTTTGTCATCGTTACGACGGCCGATTTTGTAGAAAAACTCATAGTCCAGTTTTTCGTTCAAAATCACGTGACCACGATAGTAATGTCCCAGCTCATGGGCTGCGACCGAGATAAACTCTTCTTCGTCCATGATCGTTGCCAAACCGGAATGGAACGTGACCATGCCGCCAGTCGCGCCAACCACCAAGCGCCGCGCATACGTTGTACCAGCGAGGCTGCGATCAAGCTGACATTCACCTTCCAAGTGTGCTACTTGCGGTGCTTCCAGGCCAAATTTAGCACCGTCTTTCAGTGTCATCTTGCAGCCGCCGCTATGGTCGGAGAACCAGGCCGCGAATTTTTCGAGTTCGCCATTCACTTCACGTGGAACACAATGACCACGGTTCCAGGCACGCATGACGATACCATCTGGAGATAACCAGACGTCATCAGCGGTTTGGGAACGCACACCAACTTGCTTCAGCAAACCGGCGAAAATATCATCATCATTTTCATCCACATCAAAAACATTCTTTGGGTTACCCCAGACAACCGGCAGCGAATAACAGACCGGAATCGGCATTACGAATGCATTAGGAGTAGGATCAAGCAGAACTTTGGCGATAGGACGTGGAATCTCCGCCATTTCCTGAGGATAACGCTTGGTCAATTCATTGTGAATTTTATCAATCCACTGTTGTGATTTGATGACCAGTTCATGATCATCTTCCAGATACTCAGCCTCACCGTCCGTCCACATACGCATAATAGGAACGACGACTTGCTTAAACACCTGCGGTGTCAGCTCCTGCCATAGATAGCCTGCTGTGTGATTTACCGGCTCATTGATGTTATGACGTAAATCACTGGGATCTGCGTCGTGTTGGCTGCAGCCCCCCGACACCATCAACCCGGTCAAAAAGACTCCTAGAACGAGCTGATAAGCACCAAGTCCACGTATTCCTTGACTTGCCTTATGGGGCGTCTTCATCGATCTCTCCTCTAATATCGATGTCGCAGGCATTTCACGGCGATCTGCCCAAAAAATTGACTAGCTGGCCAGTTAAAATCCAAAGTTGAGGTTTTAGCAAGGAGTTTTTAATCTCCTTCTAATAAGAATTTTGGAAAGCAAAGACCCCCCTGCTCAGGATGACAGGGAGCTATTAGAAGTTTCCAGCAAGGCCGCGACCGAGACCGGACAAATGGGTTCGACCAATTTATGCATAGCTTGCGCCAACTTACGAATTTCCAGCTGTGCACCATCGTGATCACGCAATTTGATGAAATTCGCCACGGCTTCGAGTGAGGCGGTAAACACCAAAGTATTCATGAACGACACTGGTAACACCATCCGGGCCTGTTCACGACAAGCACCTAGTTCAAGCAAACGCTTGTAAGCGGCATAGCTGTCGGCGATGGTTTTCTCATAAAGTGCGATCGCCTCGGTATTCGCCTCAATCAATTGATCCGGCAATGATGCCTGCTTATTGGAGGTGTGTTGTTTGCGGAACGCGGTGACTTGATGAAATTCCGGCGCGAATTCAACGTAGCGGCCGGAGATCTCATTCCAGACCGTGGCGGCTTCGCGAAATTCACCCGCCGTATACGCGCAACCAACTTGATGTTTATACAGTTGGCGACAAACAACTTCCGACGTGTGAATCAAAAAACTAAACTGCATATGCCGAAACGGACTCATATGCTTGTGCTTCGCCAGGTAACGAATCAACTTGGTATCTTGATCTTCAAACACGGTTTTACGTTTGCCAAACGACACGCGCGCCGCATTGACCACGGCTAAATCGCCCGCACCCATATAATCCACCAACTGAATATAACCATCATCGACATCAACGCGCTGCAAATGCGCGGCGTGCGTCGTTACAGCTTCAGAAACGAACGCATTGTTGGTGGTGGCTTGTTGTTGCATGCCGGCAGGTGGTATCGCGGTCGCACCAGACTGACCAGAAGTCGAAAGATCTGTCATGTAATCATCCCCTGATTATCGCAAGTGAACGTGCAATATTTGTATAGCTGCGGGGGTTATACCACTAATTCTGGACGCTTGCCCAAGAGTTTCTGGCTGAAAACGTATCAATTTCTCCGTAACCTCGCGGCTCAAGCCATTGACCGATTTGTAATCGAGCGAACCAGGAATACGCACGCGATCCAACGCCGCGGCATCGCGTAACGCGCGTCGCTCACGGGCGATATAGCCGGCGTACTTCAACTCAATCTCGATACGACGAAGTACTGCGGGATGCAGGGATTGCAGACCGGCGACGTGTTGACGCATGCCGGCAATATCGATATCGGGACGGCGAATAATTGTTTCGAGTTTGGTACCGCTGTTATCTTTGGCCTCAAGAAATGTGGATGGCAGCGTCGTCTCGCCCACCGTAGCTTTCGTCACGTATTCCAGACCAGCGCGCAGTTGGCGCTCGCGTTCTTGGAATAATACATAGTCGGCGTCGTTGACGAGACCAATAGCACGACCAAATTCGGTGAGACGCGAATCAGCATTATCCTCACGCAAATACAACCGATGCTCGGCGCGCGAAGTAAACATACGATACGGCTCACTCGTACCCTTGGTGATCAGATCATCGATCAACACACCGATGTAAGCCGCGGAGCGTTCGAGCACAAGCGGCTCTTTGCCGCCGACACGCAGCGCAGCGTTGATGCCGGCCATAAGTCCTTGCGCCGCTGCTTCCTCATAACCCGTGGTACCGTTGATCTGTCCGGCCAGATACAACCCCGCGACGCGCTTGGTCTCAAGGGTGGCGCGCAGCTCGGTCGGATCGACGAAATCATATTCAATCGCATACCCCGGACGAATAATCTCCGCGCGCTCCAAACCAACAATCGTGCGCACAAACTCAATTTGCGCGGCGAGAGGCAACGACGTCGATAAGCCGTTAGGATAAACCTCGCAGGTATCATAACCTTGCGGCTCCAGAAAAATCTGGTGCGCTTGACGATCCTGGAACTTCACCACTTTGTCTTCGATCGAAGGACAATAGCGCGGACCAATACCGACGATCTCACCACTGTACAGCGGTGACTGATGCAGATGCTTCTGAATAACCGCGTGCGTATTAGCGTTGGTGTGGGTGATATGGCACGGGATCAATTTCTGCGTGATCGCAGTCGTCGCAAAACTAAACGGAATGATCTCCGGATCCGAGTGCTGCACTTCCAGTCGATCCCAATCGATTGTGCGGCCGTCAAGACGCGGCGTTGTTCCGGTCTTGAGACGACCGACGCGAAAACCGGTGGCGCGAATCGATGCCGCCAGACCCACTGACGGTGGCTCGCCAGCACGACCGGCGGACGTTTTGTTATTACCAATATGAATAAGGCCGTTTAGGAAGGTACCACTCGTAATAATGATGGTGTCCGCACCGAGGCGACCAAAATTTTTCGTCTCCACGCCAACAACACGCGCGCTCTCTCCGTCGCCTTCCACCAACAAACCCTCAACGGAATCCTGCCGAATCGAAAGACCAGGGGTGTTTTCCAGGCGATGCTTCATATAACGCCGATACAAATCCATATCGGCTTGCGCGCGCGATGACCAGATCGCCGGACCTTTTTTGCGATTCAAAATGCGAAACTGAATACCCGTTGCATCGATGGCTTTGCCCATCTCGCCACCGAGGGCATCGATTTCCTTGACGAGGTGGCCTTTAGCCGTCCCGCCAATGGCAGGATTGCAGCTCATGGCGGCGATCCGCTCGACGGATTGCGTTACCAGCAAAGTCTTGGCGCCCATACGGGCGGCGGCCAGTGCTGCTTCGCACCCCGCGTGCCCGCCGCCGGCAACGATGACCTCGAATTTTTCCATACAAAAACGCCCCTCGCATCAGAGGGTCCCTACATAGCAGTAGTCTTGCCAACCACGCAAGGTTTGGGTAATGTTTCTAGCCCTAGAGCTAAAAAAATGCCCGAAAACGAGCCGTTAACGGCAAGCGAGGTTCCCTTGGCGATATTTGAGACGCTGAAAACAATGGGCCATGAGCAGGTGGTATTTTGCAATGATCCACTGACCGGCCTAAAAGCCATCATTGCCATCCATAACACAACCCTCGGGCCAGCCCTGGGCGGCTCGCGTTTTTGGAACTATACCTCCGACGAAGAAGCCCTGACCGACGTTTTGCGTCTAGCGCGCGGCATGACTTACAAGGCGGCCGTGGCCGGCTTGAACCTGGGTGGTGGCAAAGCCGTCATCATCGGTGATCCAAAGAAACTAAAGAACGAGGCTTTCTTTCGGGCATTTGGGAAATTCGTTGATGGCCTGGGCGGACGCTACATCACTGCCGAAGACGTTAATATTAATGTGAATGATATGGAGCAGGTACGCCTGGAAACACGTTACGTCACCGGTTTAAAAGGCGGCTCCGGCGACCCCTCACCCTTTACCGCGCTTGGCGTCTATAGTGGCCTCAAGGCCGCAGTGAAATTCAAACTCAAAAAAGACAGTGTTGCCGGCCTACGCGTCGCCGTCCAAGGCTGCGGTTCCGTCGGCTCACACCTGTGCGAACTCCTGCATAAAGACGGCGCGAAACTCGTCGTCTCCGACATCGATCCCGCAAAAGCCGACCGCATCGAAGAACTCTGCGGCGCCCGCATCGTTGCTAACCACGAAATCTATGCAGCGGATGTTGATGTATTTGCACCATGCGCCCTCGGTGCCATCTTGAACGACGAGACAATTCCCACGCTGCGAGCCTCTGTCGTCGCCGGCGGCGCCAACAACCAACTACGCGATGAGCCGCGCCACGGCGCCATGCTCAAAGAGCGCGGCATCCTGTACGCGCCGGACTACGTCATCAATGCTGGCGGCCTCATCAATGTCTACGAAGAACTCAAAGGCTACGACGAGACCAATGTCAGAAACAAAACCACCGATATCTATAACACCCTGCTCGAAATCTTTGGCGACGCCGAGAAGAAGGGCATTCTAACCCACCAGGCATCGGACCTACTCGCCGAGCGACGCATCGCCGCGCATGTAGAAAAGGGCGGCAGATTACGTAACCGCTTCGATGATCAGGGTTGGGGGCGGGATTTTTGAGTCACTTTTTCGCATATCTGTCGCGCATGAAGCTCATTCAAAGATGGGCATTAATGCAAAACGTCCGTTCAGAGAATGTTCAAGAACACAGCTTACAGGTTGCGATCGTGGCACACGCACTCGCTGTCATTGGTAATCGATATTTTAAACGTGATATTAATCCTGAGCGATTGGCTCTTCTCGGGATTTTTCACGACGCTTCGGAAGTTTTCACTGGCGATATGCCGACACCAGCAAAATATTTTAGCCCGGAAATTCGCAATGCCTATCAACAACTCGAAGATGAGGCATCAAAAAAATTATTGTCTTTCTTACCCCAGGATTTGCGAGATGATTACGCCGTTTTGATTCATCCAAAGAAGGAAGATGAACGACTTTGGAAATTCATTAAAGCGGCTGATAATATTTGCGCATATCTAAAGTGTTTAGAAGAATCTGCCGCTGGCAACAAAGAATTCAATCGGGCCAAAATCAGCATTGAAGATAAAATTCGCAGTTTTGGCCTGGAAGAAGTCGATTACTTCATGAAGCATTTCGCGCCGAGTTTCTCTCTAACTTTAGATGAGCTGAGCATCTAGTTAAGTTGGGACGCCATTGTCTCCGACGCAACTCCGACGTAGGAGTTGGGCCACCTCAATTCCAAATCCACGACTATGCGACGTATCGGAGAGACTATTATTTGCTGCCTTTAACGTTGTGATGCTTATTTGATCTTTTCTCTACCGATCCCGCAAGAAGGTCATTTGCTGTGCGGCGATTGTCACATCCAGTGCGCGCGTGACTTTGCCGTTGCTGCGAATCTTGAGTTTATGCGTACCAGCGGGCAGGCGCAAGCGAGTGACATAAAAGCGCGACGGCAACAACGACCAGCTACGGGTATCCGCCGTCTCGGTCACCGCTGAATAGACATTCGCTGCGATACCACCAAGCGGACCAAAGTTCTGATAAGCCTGCTCGGTGAGCTGTCCTTTGGCGAGCAAGCGCGCACCGGTCTTGATCACCATGCGCATACGCCTATCCTCCAAAGTCTTGGCGGCGATCGCATCCATGTTTTGCGTGAGATCAGCACGCACAAATTTCCCGCCATCGCCGATATCGACGCCGCTGGGCGGCGGCTCGTAGCTACCGCGATAACGAATCGCCGGAAAAGAAAAACGCACGATCTGCTTGCCGATCGGCCAAACAAATTCTTCGGCGTGCTTCGGCGTAATTGTTCCGACATCGTGAATCACGATCAGCTCACCGGTATTACTAAATTCCTTGCGCTGCGCCTCGACACGTTTCGCCTCTTTTGGGAATTGCTTAGCCAATCTCTCCGCCTGATCTTTGCGATCACGTTGCGGCAATAAACGCAACAACGCCTCAATGATTGCATCGGGCGCCGAAGTATCAAACTGCTGTGTATATAACGACTGATACGTAGTCAGTGCTTTTTGATAGTCGATAATCGCGCTATCCCATTCACGCTGCGCTTCATGGATCATCGCCGACAGATAGCGCGCGAACGCATCCTCGCCATAACGATTCTTGCGCTCATCATACGCCTGATTGATTTCGTTCAAGCGATTGTTGATTTTGCGTGCTTCGACACCGGCCGCCGCCAAATCCTTGTCACCGAGGAATGAAATCGCCAGCATGGTGTGAATCGCAACCTTTTCGTAATCCTCACCCGGATATGCCATCGCGCTATCATTGTAAACAAATGATGCCGCCGTCTCGCTCACGCTGGTCGTGTATAGCTGGTCGACAACACGATCAGCATCGAGCAACAACTGCCGCGCGCGTTTGTTCTCACCGAGGCGATCGTCAATCATGGCCATTTCCAGCAGATACAAAAGCCGATTGCGCTGCTGTTCTTTAAGTACGGACTCGCCTATCGCTTTACGCGCATCCTCGTAGCGACCCGCACGATACCTGGAACGAATTTCTTCGGTCTCCTGCGTATAAGATGCACACGCAACAAGTCCGTAAAACAACGCGCAGCCTATAGCTGCGCGTGCGGAGAAAATTATGGTCGTTTTAACCGAAACGTCGATCACCAACCAGCACCTGAACGCTTAAAGCGTTTCTTGATATCGTATTTATCGCTCCAGACGATTTCCGACGTTTCCAGATCAACCATCTGCATGACGGTTTGATAGGTAACGGTTTTCAACCCACCTTGCGTCGCGACATAAGAAGCAATATTTCCCGACAAGAAAAAATCCGCACCGATCTGCTGACCTTTTTTCTTGCGCGTGCCTTCGCGAACATTGCCGCTATCATTTTGATACTCGATTTCTTTCAGGATTTTGGCGCGCATATCCGCGGCCACAAACCGCACTTTGCCGGAGTTAATCAAGGCATTTTGCACGTTGTCGGTCAACGCCTTGGTATCGATATGCTCATCGGTGCGATTCTTCATATCGTCAACGATCACCACTGGCTTCTGCGCGTTATTCGCGCCCATGAAATTCGCCATCCACGGCTTACTCAACGCCCGCTCGACCATCGTTTCGGCGGTTTTGCGCGCATCGGTCTCGTTCCATTTATCATCGACGATTTCGGCTTTATTCGGATCGGAGTACTCACCCTCAAAGGTCGTACATGCAGCCGTAGTTACCATCAGCCCCGCCGCCAGTACTCGCCAAACCTGACTCGAACCCACCACTGCAAACTTTGGACAAATCATCACTATCTCCATCAAAGTGAAATGATTTCGTAACTTACCGTTGCCGTAACTTATCACAAACCCCGGTTTTGAACCTATTGTGCCGTGCACTGTGCTATTCTATAGGGAGTGGGACACACGACACAATCTCCCAATTTACATAATTGATATTCGAGGGGCCTTATGCGCAGCCTAAAGTCCATGAGTATTCTGCTCATTCTTTTAATGATCGGTCTCAGTCATGCCGCGCCGGCATCAGCACGCAGCGTGTTCCTGAACGGTACGGATGTTTCCAGCTCACGCAATCAGCGCCTCAACAACGTCGCAGTGACGATTGATGAGAACGGCAATTTGTTTATCGAAGCACCGCAGTACCGCGTTCACGAAGAAAACACCTATATGCCGCTCAGCAGCTGGATCAAAGGCGTGAATATACCCGAGCATAAAACCGGTCACGATCTTCTGAGCAAGACGCTACCGACTACTCCCGCAAACCCAGTACCACCAGCGGGCGAGCCGAACACCCTGCCCTCGCCCTCGACGGCAGAGCCGATTGCCAACGACGGCTTTGAGCCGTTGACAGCGCCGCCGGCAACCCCTATCACTCCCAAGCCGGGTCAAAAAACCCAGAACTAATTAAGACGTCAGCAAATCAAACTTAATACTCAGTAAGGCACTCGTTCCCGTGCTCGACCACCAAAGTATTCTGCAAGCTTACCAACAAGTACGCCAACGCCTTACCAGCTGCGCCGAAGCCTGTGGCCGCGATCCCGCAAGCATCACGCTGGTCGCGGTCAGTAAAACCCAGGCCACCGAAAAAATCCGTATTCTCGCAGAAGCGGGCCACCAGGATTTTGGCGAGAGCTATGCACAAGAGCTCATCGTCAAAGCTGAAACGCTCAAAAGTCACGCATTGAACTGGCATTTCATCGGCCGCGTGCAGACCAATAAGCTCGCCAAATTATTGCCTCACCTTGCTTGCGCTCACGCTATTGATTCTTATGATCACGCGCTCGCAATCGCCGGACAGCTGCAAAAGTCGCAGGCGGCTTCACCATCACGGCACACGCCGTTTCCCATCTATCTCGCCGTCAACATCGGCCAAGAGCCACAAAAAACCGGCGTTCGCCTGGACGAAGTCGCCACGCTGGCGGAACGTATACAAACAAGCATTTCGGAAGTCGCGATATCAGGTATTATGGCTATTCCGCCCGTAAGTTTCTCGGATGAAAACTTTCCGGCGGGTTTGCCGCGCGAATACGAACGCTTGCGCGATCTCGCGCCAAGCATCGGCGGCGGCAAGTTGTCACTGGGTATGAGCGCCGACATGCGCCTGGCGATCGCCGCCGGCTCGACTTGTTTACGTATCGGTACCGCGATTTTTGGGGCTCGCAACTGACTTGAACTTGGCCTGCTATGCTTTTTAAAGAGGTGAATGATGACAACAACCGACAAGAATCCCTTGCTTGCAACTGCAGGTTTACCGTTATTTTCCAAAATAACACCTGAGCATGTCGTACCGGCCACTAAATCCATGCTCGACGATGTTCGAGAGAAATTTAAAGCCATCGAAAATGCCGGCAACGATAGCTGGGAAAGTCTGGTACCGCCGCTTGAGGATTTATCGCGAAAATTCGACTACACATGGGGACCGGTGACGCATCTGTTCGCGGTACGCAATGCGCCCGCCTTGCGCGAAGCTTACGAAAAGATGCAACCGGAAGTCGTTAAACTCGGCCTCGAATTATCGCAGAATAAAAAAATCTATGAGCGCTTCAAAAAATTACAGTCACAACAAGACCAGCTAAAATTCAATGATGCACAAAGACGCATTGTTCGCGCTAGCGTTTTGAGCGCGGAGTTGGCCGGCGTCGCGCTGCCCGACGACAAACGCCAACGCTTCAACGAAATCGAACAACGCTTGAGTCAACTCAGCACAACCTTCTCCAACAATGTTTTGGATTCCATTAAGAGCTACGAATACATCGTCACCGACGCCAAACTAATGGAAGGCTTGCCGGAAACCTACAAAGCTCTGGCAGCACAGTCCTATAACCAGTCCAAACCCGAACGCGCAAATCAGGCCGACACCAACAAAGGCCCGTGGCGCATCACCATGGATCATCCAAGCTACTACCCGTTCTTGCAGCATTGCCGCGATCGCAAGGCTCGCGAAGATATTTACCGCGCGCAAATCGTTCGCGCCTCGGAGCCGCCTTACGATAACAATCCGCTGATCAAGGAAATCCTGGCGTTGCGCGCCGAGAAAGCCAAACTCCTTGGCTTCAAGACTTTTGCTGAATTGTCGCTGGCACGCAAAATGGCGCCCGGCGTCGATGCCGTCGTCAAGCTGGAAGAAACCATCCGCACCGCCGCCTGGCCGCATGCGCAAAAAGAACTCAAAGAACTGCAAGCATTCGCCAACAGCAACGGTCATGTCGGCGAATTGGCGCATTGGGACGTCGCGTTCTGGTCCGAACGCATGCGCGAGAAAACCTTTGGTTTCACCGACGAAGACTTGCGCGCCTACTTTCCGCAACCGCGTGTGCTTGATGGTTTGTTCAGTCTCGTACAACGCATCTTCGGCATCCGCGTTGAAGCGGCTGATGGCGATGCGGATGTTTGGCATCCGGATGTGCGCTTCTTCAAAATCTTTGATCAGCATAACCAACAAATCGCGGCGTTTTATCTCGATCCTTATTCACGACCGGCAGAAAAACGCGGCGGTGCCTGGATGAACGATTGTCGTGGTCGCTGTGTTATCGATGGCAAAACACAAACGCCGGTCGCCTATCTAGTATGCAACTCCACACCTCCCGTTGGTGATAAACCAGCGCTGCTGGGTTTTCGCGAAGTCGAGACTTTGTTCCACGAATTCGGCCATGGCTTGCAGCATATGTTGACCAAAGTTGATTATCTCGATGTATCGGGAATTAATGGCGTCGAATGGGATGCCGTCGAGTTGCCGAGTCAGTTCATGGAGAACTGGTGCTATCACAAACCCACGATCACCGGCATGAGCGCGCATTATTTAACCGGCAAGCCGTTGCCAGATGATTTATTCGCAAAAATCTGCGCCGCCAAAAACTTCCAATCCGGTATGATGGCCATGCGTCAGATACAGTTTGGTTCGATCGACATCGAGCTGCACCATCGCTTCGACGTCAACGGCAAGCAGAGCTTCTGGGACGTCGCGCGTGCCATCGCCGAAAAAATGTCGGTACTGAAGCCTTTGCCCGAGAATCGCTTCCTGTGTTCTTTTAGTCACATCTTCGCGGGCGGGTATGCTGCCGGTTATTATAGTTATAAATGGGCCGAAGTCCTTAGTGCCGATGCCTTCGCTGCTTTCGAGGAAGCTGGGCTTGATAACGAGCAGGCTGTGCGCGCCGTCGGCGAACGCTACCGCGATACAATTCTCGCGCTAGGCGGCAGCAAGCATCCGATGGAGGTATTCAAAGCCTTCCGCGGTCGCGAACCAAATGCCGAAGCACTGCTACGACATACGGGTTTGAAATAGACGTAGGTAAAGCGTGGAAGATCCTTCCTCGCTACGCTCATCAGGACACGTCCCTGGCGCAAAAGCACCAGGGACTAATTACAGGTATTCGCGCTCAAACGCGTCCATTGACCGGTATGCGCCATATCGAGTTGCGAGACGGTACCGGCGCAATCTTTGCTCAGCAAAGTTATCTCAAGAATATTGTCGGCGCTGGCGACGAATTCCAAATCAACAGTGGCACCCATGGTGTCGGCCTGCTCCTGAGTCATGAGCACGGCATCGGAAGCGGATTTCTTGGCGATGTTAAAACGATGCTCACAGGCGGACGGATTCTTAAAAGAAATTTTGATCGTACCATCCTGCGTAACAACCAGTTTTTTACTGTTTTCGTACAAATGTAATTTGCCTTCCACGCAGATTAAGGCATCAGCATAGTCAGGTGAGGTGGACGTGGGGTCGTTTTCAAAATCGACTCCGGCCTTATCAACGGCTTTTGGGATCTCGGGATTGCCGTCGTCATCACCGTCGGGACTGGGACCACCAGGGATTAACTTACCCTTGCCGTCGCTACGCAGACCACTCCGCCCCTCGGTATCGCCACAACCGTTCAGCCCTGCGAGTATTAGTGCCACTACGATGTAGAGTCCCAACCAGCGCATTTCGCCCCCTATCGTTAGCTAATATCGGGCTTAGACCGCCGCAACTTGAGAACACCCGCAAAATAACTTTATTTATTCAATAATATCAATGTCTTATGATCAAGATAGTTTTCTCATTTTCTTAACTGACTTTCACTTCTGAACGAGTATACTTTTTTGACGATTTTTTTGTCGCTCGTCTTTCTCATGTCTTTGCTGGCAAAAGAAAACGCCAAATGGAGGATCACCTGGGTGAAAACGTTTTATACTTTCTTACTCACGCTAGTTGTCGCACTCTCACCAGCATCCATATACGCAGCAAAGTATCAGGTTCCCGCACCGGCTGAAGGTAACGTCAGCAACGAAAACCGTGTACTGCTGCAACGCATTTCTAAAGCCGTCACCGACATCGCCGCCGAAGCCAACAAAGCCGTGGTTTTTGTCTCGATCTCAAAAATCGTACGTGGCGGCCCAATGGGCACGATCAATCCGTTTGATTTCTTTTTTGGCCCGCAAGGCCCCGGCATGATCCCACAACAACCGCAACAGGAACGCAAACAAAGCGGGATCGGCTCGGGATTTTTCATCGATCTGGATAAAGGCTATATTCTGACTAACAATCACGTCGTGGAAGATGCCGATGAAATCTCGGTGAAAGTCGCTACCGGTCAATCTTATCAAGCCGTCGTCGTCGGCAAAGATAAAAACACCGACGTCGCGGTTGTGCAGATCAAAGATAAAAACTTCAAAAAACAAAATCTCGGTACTCTGCCACTGGGCGATTCGGATAAAGCTTCGGTTGGTGATTTTGTTGTTGCCGTCGGCGCGCCGTTTGGTCTGGAATCCAGCTTGTCGTTCGGCATTGTTTCGGCGATGGGTCGCGGCAGTCTCAACATCACCGAGCTTGGCAACTTCATCCAGACGGATGCCGCGATCAACCCCGGCAACAGCGGCGGCCCACTGGTCAATGCCGCTGGTCAGGCGATCGGCATTAACACCGCGATCTTCTCGCGCTCGGGCGCTTACAATGGCATCGGCTTTGCGGTACCTGCCAATCTCGCACGTAACGTCGCTGAGCAGCTGATCAACGGCGGCAAAATCGAACGCGGCTATATCGGCATCCAGCTGGTACGCGGCGCCGATCCGGAAATGCTCAAAGAGCTTGGGATCCCCGAGAAAGTCACCGGCACCTTTGTTTCCGGTGTCGAAAAAGGTGGTCCTGCGGACAAAGCCGGTCTCGAAGCTGGTGATGTCATCACAACAATGAACGGTCGCAAAGTCGATTCCGACGGTAGTCTGGTCAGCGAAATCGGCCTGCTCAAGCCAGGCACCAAAGCCACGCTTACCTACTATCGCAACGGCAAGGAACACACGACGAATGTCACCATCGCCAGCCGACCTGATGACGAACGCATGGCGAACTTCAAGAGCAAAGGTGGCTCCACCAGCCGGCCGCTCGGCATGGCGCTGGCACCGCTGAATCAGAATCTTCGCAACAAATATAAGCTCAAAAGCCGCAATGGCCTGGTGGTTACAGCCGTTGATCAGAATTCGCCTGCTGATCGAGCCGGCCTGCAGGTCGGTGATTTGATCGTTCAGGTCGGTAAACAACCAGTTACCACTCCCGAAAAATTAAATGATCTGATAAAAGCTTCCGGCCGGGCCTTGGTACGTATTGAACGTACCGGGCAATTTTTATTCATCCCTCTGAGGCCTTAATGGAGCAACTCTCATCGGCATTTCCGGGGCGAAGCAGTGGCATCTTACTCCACCCAACTTCGCTCCCCGGTCCGTATCACTGCGGTGATATCGGACCAGAAGCTTTCAAGTTTGTGGATTTTCTCCAGGCAGCAAAGCAAAGCTGGTGGCAAATGCTGCCGGTAAATCCTATCGGATCGGGGTTTTCACCCTATTCAACACCCGGCTCGCTAGCGGCGGAGCCGCTGTTAATCAACATCGATGCTTTGGTACGCGATGGTTGGCTAACGCCTCGGCAGGCAAAAACAGGGCAATCGGCAAGTCGTCTGGAGCGCGTTAATTATCCGCAAGCATACAAAATAAAAATGCCGCTGTTACGCGCGGCGTTCGCGACATTTAAACGCAGCAAACGCCATACCAACATGCTGGCGGAATTTTGCCACGATAATCAAACCTGGCTGAATTCCTATGTTCTTTTCGTCGCGCTGGCGGAAAAATTCGGCACTAAAAACTGGTCGCAGTGGCCGTTGGCGATTCGCGAACGCCAACCAGAAGCACTGGCGGCTTGTCGTGACGAGTTGCGAGAAGAATGTGAGTTTTTGGAGTTCCTGCAGTTTTGTTTTTCCCGGCAATGGCAGGCATTGCGCAAATATGCAACTGCGCGCGGCATCAAGTTAATCGGTGACTTGCCGATCTTTGTCTCGTACGAAAGCGCCGACGTCTGGGCGCATCAAAAATTTTTCTGTCTCGACCAAACACATAAACCGCACGTGGTTGCCGGTGTACCTCCCGATTATTTCAATAAAGATGGTCAATTGTGGGGCAACGCGCTTTATCGTTGGGATAATCTGCAACAAGATGGTTACACTTGGTGGATCGAACGTTGCCGCCGGCTTCTGCATATGTTCGATGTTGTGCGCATTGATCACTTCATCGGTTTCTATCGTTATTGGGAAATCCCCGCCTCGGCCAAAACCGCGAAAACCGGAACCTGGAAGTACGTGCCAAGCGTCGACTTTTTCAACAAGATGCGACAAGCACTCGGACACTTGCCGTTTATCGCCGAAGATCTCGGCCTGGTGACGCCAGAGGTCGCGGCGCTGCGCGATCAGTTTGATTTACCGGGAATGCGCATCCTGCAGTTTGGTTTTGGCAACAATGACGGCGGCGAATTGCATCGTCCCCATAATTATATTCCTAACTGTATCGCTTACACCGGCACGCATGACAATGAAACGATCGTCGGCTGGTTTAAGCACAATACCGCCAAGAATAAACGGCAGAAAAGCTACGATGCGGCACGCATGATCGGCGCTCTGGGAGCAGAAACACGCGATGTTCACTGGCGAGCCATGCGCATGCTGATGAGTTCGGCGGCAAACACCACGATCGCACCGATGCAGGATATCCTGGGCTTGGGCGCGGCATACCGCATGAATACTCCAGGAACCGCCAAAGGCAACTGGGTGTGGCGGATGCGTCAGCAAGCGGTAACAAAAAACCTTGCCACCCAGTTGGCGGCTGTAACGACGGCCTTTGATCGCTCACCAACCGCGGACTAAATGTAATTAACGAATACCGATGTAGGACCAGTTGCGGCCGGTATTTGCGCTGCTGCGACGATAGCTGGCGAAGGCGTCGTTATCATAGGTACAGATGCGAACGACTTGTATCTGGTCGGCAGGGATTTGCTGCTCGCGTAACAATAAGCACGCCGCCATCTGCAAATCGATATGCCAGCGATCAGCGCGCCCCTTATACAAACATAAATTGATGGTCGCCTCGCCGGCCTTATCCAAAGCCTGAGTTAGCGCGCTAACAACCTCCGGCCCTACTTCAAAACGCGCTGGACCAATGCTTGGACCGATGACGATCGATAGTCGCGAGCGTTGGCAGCCCATCCCTTCGAGACTCCCGATCGTGTTCTGCAGAACACCGGCAAATAACCCGCGCCAACCAGCATGCACAACGGCAACCGCACGCGTATCCTGATCGGCGATTAACAACGGTAAACAATCGGCGGTTTTCACGGCAACAGTTTGTCCAGGCGCCGTGGCGATAAGAGCATCCGCTGCCGAGCGCTG
Organism: uncultured Oligoflexales bacterium; assembly: GCA_964652825.1. GTDB lineage: Bacteria > Bdellovibrionota_B > Oligoflexia > Oligoflexales > CAZZCU01 > CAZZCU01. Next base: position 74,297 of record CAZZCU010000004.1, on the reverse strand, counting down.
CGCGGCATGCGGCGCGGTTGCCGGCGACAACAAGACGACGTCGGTACCATGAACCTGATTGGCAAAATGTGTGTTCGCCGGTGGAGTTTGATCTTGTGGCAAAAAAGCCGACACGATGCGGTCGGTGGGAAATCTTACCTGTGTTGTATCAGTCAGCCAGCAAACATCGGCGATAAAATCTCGACTGGAGGAGCCGACGGCTGACATTAGCGCTGTACCAAAAACCGCAGCAAACCATATAAGCCGCTGATATAGCTGTCAGCACCAAGACCATGCACAGTGCCAAGCGCATGCGCCGCCAAATACGAACGATGACGAAACGGTTCACGCCGCGCCAAATTCGATAGATGAACTTCGACGTATGGTAACTGCAAGCCGCGCAGACGATCAGCAATAGCCAGCGATGTATGCGTCCAAGCACCAGCATTGATCACGCAGCCCTGCCAGCCATCAGACAATTTCTGCAAGAACGCTGCTTCATCATTGCTTTGAAAAAAATGTAATTCCACTGGGCGGGTCTCGCCGGCGAGTTGACAAAGCTCCGATAATTTTTGCTGCAACAGCGTATTGATATCATCGGCAGTCGCCGAGCCATAAATATCCGGCTCGCGTGTGCCAAGCAAGTCTAGATTCACGCCGTGCGCGATCAGAATCTTCAGCGGGCGATTGCCGGATTTCGCGGAGCCGGATGTTGATTTGGCAGCGGCCATGACGATACCTAGGTGAGGCGATCAAGAATACGATTATAAAAACGCATCTGGCGATCGAGTAATTCCACAGTCTCCATGGAATCAACCATGCTCGGATCAATCGTCATGTCCGTATCCCGCTGTTCGCGTTCGAGACGCGCCAGCTCGATCACGCGTCGCTTCAACAACTCGTTATTAGGCGCCAGATGCAAAAGGCGTTTGTATATTGCCAGGGCTTTTGCGTAATGTCCTTGCTTAACGTAGATTTCACCGAGTGTCGTCGAATCAAGTTCAACGCTACTGCTACTGGCAACGCTGGGAGCAAGTGCCGCACTATCACCGGGCTGAAACACCTCGGCCAATGGAACAACGTGAAACGCTTCGTGCGTTTGCGGCCTGAGTAAGGTATCGGTCTGCTGCAGATTAACCGGAGCAAAAGCCGGTTTGCCGCCCGGCAGACCATGGCTGGAACTTCGATCATCCACTGGCCGCATCGGTTGATGAACAGGAATATGTACTTCAATCCCACGCTGGCGCAGTTCCTTGATCAACTGATCGCGCGCGACCTGCGGACCGGACACCTCGTAAGTTATCATCAGTTCCTTGGTATCTGCATCGAGCATCTGATAAACCTGCATATGCCGATAAGTCGCCTGCAGAAATTCATCAAAACCTTGCAACAAGGCCAGTTTGAGACGGAGTTTTTGTGCCAGAACATTTTCGTGCAGGGAGACCGGCGATGATTCGAGAAATTGCCAGGCCTCTGTAACCATGCCTTTATTATAGAGCTCACGCGCCAGCACCACGCGCGCGACGGTGAATTGTGGATGACGCTGAACGCCTTGCATCAGCAATTCAAGGCTTTCTTCATGCTTGCGATGCGAACGAAGAATATCAGAAACCGGCAGAAACGCCCGGCCAGCGGGGTCAGCCTCAAAGCGCTTCACCACGGCTTTTTCGGTCCGTGATAGCGGCAATTTATTTAAAATAACAACCCATTGATCTTGCATACGACTTTTATAGCAAAGGGGCGTGCGCGAGGCCAGCTCTAAGGTGTCGAACCTGATCAGCCTTCCTCTTCGACGGGTTTCTTGAAGGAAAAGGTCACGACTTCGGAAAAATTCGCTCCGGACTGAATCTGAATCGACATATTATTATCGGAGGCTTGCTGACAGACTGGAACAACTTCTATAGAGCCGACACCGTAAGAATCCGTACACCACTCCGATTTCGGCGTGCGAATACCGCTATACTTGGCATCATCACGATTTTCTTCGTTGGTTTCTTCTTGATCGAAATTCCCGCCAACAATGGGATTAAAACTGATCGCGGCTTTAAAGAACTTGGTGTCTTGGCCGGAGACATCCTTTTTATTGGCGTAAACACGAAACCGGAGTGTAACCGAGATTTTCGGCCGCGCAACGCCCCCGGAAAAACCAATCTGCGCGCATTCGGTCGAGTCCGGTGTGGCGACCGGTTCAATGATAAACTCCGGCGCGGCCAGCTTGGCGCCACTACAATCCAAACTACCAAGTCCCGGGTCACCCTCAGGTTCAGCGGCGCAGGCGATAAACATCATCGCGCTTACCATCGCTAAGCTAAGGTTGCGGTTTTTAAATGTAATCATACTCGACCTCGTGGTAGCTGTGGCGCGCATTACATCGCCACGTCTATTGCATTACATGGCTTCGGTATCGTTCTCGTTGTTACCAATGCCCTGGCTATTGTTAGCTTGTCCGCCGTTGTTCCACTCATTGACGCTGTTGTTGCCTTGATTGTTGAAATTACTCGTTCCTTGTCCGGCATTCTGCAGCGGCATCTCATTACTCGGCGCGCTGTTCAGCAAAGACGACGCAGAGGCAGCGCCGGCGGTATCGGAGCCCGATGATGTCGCTGACGGCGTCAAAATTGTCGGCGTGATCATCGCCAGCATCTCGGTTTGCGATTCAGCGCGGGTTTTAGCACGGAAAAGCACACCGATAATTGGCAGATCCATCAGCACCGGTATCCCCTGCATGCCTTCATTTTTAGTTGCCGAATGAATACCACCGATCACCACGGTCGAGCCGGATTTAACAATCAAATTCGTATTCATCGTTCGCGATGCTTGTGAGGCGGCAGCCGAGGACCCGGGTGTAATTGGGGTCGGCAACTGACTAGAGATATCAAGCGCCAATTGGATATTGCCGTCGGCAAGAACCATCGGTGTCACCTGCGTGGTCAGCATGTTTTCGACCGTGATTGCCTGCGATCCAGTGCCACCACCGCCGGCAGCATTGGCTGGCGTGATCTGCACGGGTGACGCCGATGGGATAAATACATCGCGGCTACCGCCGGCGATGTTGGCGCGCTGGCGATCCAGAACGATATTTTTTGTGGACTGCAAAATTTCCGCAACACCCTTTTGTTCCTCAATACGTAGCAACATATCGATATCAAATAAGCCGTTAATACTGCCGATTTGGATGCTGGTATTACCGACTTTGGGTGACGCCGATACGCCAGGATCTACAGAAAACGTTGAACCTAAAGCATTAGGATATGGTAACGACCCAAAACCTAAACCCCGCCCCTGATCGTAATTAAAACCGGTACCCCAGGCGACGCCCATGAAGTTACCAAGATTCTTCGATACCTCGACAATACGCGCGACAATTTCGACCTGCGGCGTGCGATAATCCAGCCGTTCAATCATGGTCTTAACGCGACCCAAAACATGCGGCGTCGCCTCAACGATCAATGAATTGGTACGTGCATCGCTATTCACCGAAAAACGATCATCGCCTTCGGCCTGCAGTAAGCGCTGAATATGCGGCTGCATTTCGGTAGTCAGGGCGTAATTCAGACGCAGGATTAAAATCGACGTCGGTGTCGCCTGTGACTTGATGCGGCGCGCGCTGCGCGTATGACCAAGATACTCATTCATTTGCTCAAGACGCGACACGCGGATAACATTGTCGCCGACTTGCGCCATGCCCAATGCATAAGTTTCCAGGATTGCTTTCAATGCCTGATCCCAGGGAACATCCGTGAGTTTCATGGAAACCAGGGTACTGCTCGCGGCCGGATCGATAAGGAAATTCATCTCGCTGCCATCGGCTAATGCTTTCAACACAAAAGCCAGCGGTGTACCTTCAAAGTCCAGACTGATGCGCTTACCGTTAAATACCTGCGTGGGATCGGCGCTATCCTGACCAACGTATTCCGTGGGTGCGGCGTCAACCCCGACATCCTGAGCCACCTGCAAGAAGCCGAACGTACCAACGACTTTGATGCCATGCGGTAACGAACGCATCACGCCTTCCATTGGCATGACTTCAGGAATCTCATCACTGGGCAGATCGGGTAAAGCTTCGGGAAGCATCGCCTCGGGAGGATTGGTATCCATAGCTGGCAATATGCCACCACCGTCGGCGGGAGCATCGCGAAATACACGCGCCGCGGGATTCGGATTATAAACACTTGGACGTTTTTGCACTAATTGATCACTGCCGGCTTCGATCAACGGCATAACGTTGGCCATAGCCAGATTCTCGGCACGTGCAATCGGTTGTCCGGGTATAGGTTTTGGTCCGTTGTAACGCTCCGGGATGACAAAGGTCAGCATCACGCTGCCATCCTTGGTCACCATGCGCGGCTGTACAGCGTCCCGCAAAGTCAAAACAACATCGACATCCTGCGTTTCGTTAAAGTCTCGCATCCGTACATATGCCACTGGCGAGCGAAACTCACTTGCATCGATATCACGACGCATACGGCGACGAATCGCCGTCTCGTAAAAACGCACGACCAATTCCGGCTGTTGGGCCTTATTCATTTCCTGGAAGATGGTGAACTGAGGTTTGCCTTTAGTCACCATTTGTACACGAACCTGCGAAGCAGCAGTATCATACTCATAGCCGACCCAGGTCAGCGTCGCATTCGCCGGATAAAGTTCCTGCACCTTTGGCGCGGTCACGGTCTCGGCAGGTGCTGCTGATTGTGCGGCATTCTCCACCGCCAAAGCATTATCGACGGCGATATTTTCGACCGTGGGTGCAATGTTCTCCGGCACCAACTCGGCAACCGCCGACTGCACCGGCACTGATTCTATTGCCGGCTCGGGATCAAGCAAACTGGCTTCGAGATCCTGCAGATCATTATTGACCGGCGAGTTCTCCTCGGCGATGTTCACCCCTTCATCATAGCCGTTGTCAGCAACCGCCTGACTATTGGTGTGGTAATTGTTGATTTCTTCGTTCTCTTGGTTGTCATTTTCGTCAGCAAACTCGATTTCTTCCTGCTGCTGTTGCGATGACGAACAAGCGCTGAGCATCATTGCCAGAAGCACAATACCAGTGGTTAAACGCATGATCAGACGATAACTCATACTCACCTCTTCACCGAATCAATGGGCGTCGACTCCGACGTCACGGGTTGGACGGCACCTGATAACGGCATATTCGTTTGCGGCGTTTTCGTGTTTAATGGCGCTTGTTGATTTTGTAATTCGCCGGGCGCCGGCACCGCCGCCGATGCGGGCATCAACGGCAAATTATCGTATTGAAGTTGTGGCTCCTTACCCGGACTGAGAATAACTCGGCCTTTACGCATTGCTTCCGGAGCCGATCGATTGGGAATCGAGGTTCCCAAAGTCAAAACCACATCTTCAAACTCTCGTGAACCGTCTTCGCGCAAGCGATACTGACGCGTGACAACGGAATTCTTCTCGATTTTGATAATCTTGCCAGCAAGACCTATGGGGTCACCGACTTTTGCGATCAGGCCCTGCATGGCGGTATTGCCCTTTTCACCAACCACCGCGATCAAAGCCTTGCGTTCGCCACCGCCAATTTCCCAGATACCTTTAATTTGCAACAAATGCAGACTGACTTGCAAAGCACTGACCAACGGAATCTCATAACCTTCTTTATTTTTGCCGATGGCATCACCACCGTCACGATCGTGATTCGTATCGCGCGTGCGCACAGGTGGTGCAAATGGTTTCACAAACGGATCTGGTTTACCAAAGGCCGCATAATGATACTCATTGGGCGGATTCAAAATCTCTTCGGCACCGGCAAGAGAGGTTAAATCCTCGCCGTCGGGTCGAACACCCCCCGTGCTTTCCCATAAGTCACGCATCGATTCTTCGTTAAGATCATCGATGACCGGCACACCAACCACGTTTTCTTCCGAGGATTGCCCAGCACCGGCGAAACCAAAGATGCCGAGCAATAAACTTAAGCATACCAAGCGCAGGTAGCGGTTATGCATTGAATTTTTGCTATCACAATACTTCAAATCATCGCCCTATATTTGTTCCTAATTAGACGAGGCATACACCGTCATGGCGGTGGTTACTTCGAGACTTCGCTTGCCGCCACGATCATTAGCAGCACCTTTAAGCGAAAGTTGCTCGAAATGAATTAATTTATCCAAGTGCAACATCAGATCCAAAAACTGAGCCACCTGATGAAAAGAACCACCCAGTTTCAAACCGATCCGCTGCATGCGAATACCCTGATCCGTGTTGGTAACGATAGAGTCGTCAGGATCAAAGCGATCCAGATCAATACCGGCATGCCGAGCCTGCGTGGCGGTGGCATGAAGAATTTCATCGATCTGAAAATCATCGGGCAGCATCTTACGAGCCTGACGCAAGTTATCTTGATAGGACGTTAGCATTTGTTCTTCGTTCGGCAACGCGCGCTTCTTGTTTTTAGCATGTTCAAACTTAATACGTGCGTCCTGTTCCTGCTGCTGTTTTTCGGCAAACTGGGCTTCCAACACACTGCTTTCTTCAACCAACATATAAATAGGCGCCAACAGCACGACTAAAGAAACAACACCGCAACGTGCCAGCGTCGGGATCGCCTTGTAGCGTTCTCTTAGTTCGTACATATCCATGATCGCACCTACTTCCGAACGACGCGATCAGCGTCGTTTTGATGACGTAACGATAATTTCATCGCACTTCCAGAATTCTCCGAACGCTCGCCATACTTTAATCGCAAACTGAACTTAACAACGGGATAGGAAATGGCGGCGGTCCGTGCTTGGAGATTATTGGCATCAAAGCTGGCGTTATTGGCCTCGGTTTCGGTGTGCGACAACTCCACGCGCTCAAAGTAAACCAACGTTCGCAAGTCTCTGCTATCGGTTTCCTGTGCCTGAGTGGTCTTGAGCGTCGACATAAACTCCGCAACCAATAGGTTATCAAACGCCGCACCGACAATCGCAACATCATCGCGTTCTAGTCTTCTCTGCGGCGGCGTAGCTGGCGTTGGATTAGGATTATTTGCTGCCGTTGCCTGCGGCGCGGGCGCCGGAGCCGGCGGCAGATCGACACTGGAATCACGCAGCATATCTACATCAGTGAACCACATACCTTCGGGTTTCAGATTCTGCAGATGTTCGAGCAGAATAAGCGGCCGATAACGTTTGACTTTAGACAAGGTGATTGCACGCAAACCTTCAACTTTGCTTGCGAGTTTTTCTCTTTCTGAGCGGATCTCATCGTATTTTTTCACATCGTTCTGCAACTGCGCAGTACTGGCAGTCAATGCATCGTACTCAATCTGCGCGGTGACAATTTGCTGTTTCAGTTGCCCGAGATAATAGAAAACACCACTAAAAGCCGCCACGCACAGAATAATTGCGCAAGCCGCCTCAGGCAACCACCAGAGCGGGTTGGCTAGTTCTTCATCCGGCGTTAGATTGACTTTAATCATGCTGCTTCATCGCCCATTCGTCTTAGGCCCAGCCCAACCGCGACACCATACAAATGACCCTGTCGTAGTACGTAATCCATATCAAATCGTTTTGGATTCACATCCACGCGATAGAACGGATTCAAAAGTTGCACATGCACCTGAAGCGTACTCGCCAATGCACCATCCAGACCGACAATGCGGCTACCGCCACCGGTCAAGAACATATGATTGATGCCGGTAGCGCCGCCCGGTGCTTCGCCACTTTGAAAATAAAAATCCAAAGTTGATTTGATTTCAGCAACCAACTGATCATTAACACTGGCAATAACACGCTGAACTTCTTCTGGAGTCGAACCACCCGGCTGACCGGCGGAGACTTTAAAAGTTTCGGCATTCTCAAAATCCACGTTTAAGGCCGCGCTGATTTGGCGTGAGTATTCGTCGCCGCCCAGTTGAATTTCGCGGGTAAACAGAAACTCCGCGCTATTGGTAACCACGACTTCGGTTTTGGTCGCACCGATATTGACCAACGCGGTAAGTGCTTCGACTTGGGGATGATTATATTCAAACATATTCGCCATGCAAAACACGTCGCAATCAACGATGCCGGTTCGCATACCGAGCGAACGCACGAGAGCAATATGCTGCTCAACGACATCACGCTTAGCGCCGACAAGAACAACCGGCAGTTGACCAAGCGCGTTTGGAGCCGGCGCGAGAATATGATGCTTGTAATACAGCTCGGCTAAATCCATTTGAAAATGTTGTTCCGCCTCATGCACAATCTGTTCGTCGATATCCATATCATTACTAACTTGAATAGTGATGCGCTTAACCATAACGGCGTTACCACCAAGGCACAGCGATGCGCGACGACCGGTAGTGATGATCTTCAACCGCTGCAACAAATTGCGGGCAACTTCGGCGACAATCATTTCCTCCTGGATGGCACCATCAATGATGGCGCCCGGAGGAATCAGTTCCAACCCCATGGCGGTAAGCTTGCGTTTGGCAACGCTGCCGCTGAGTTCAACGACCTTAATGGACGATGAACCAATATCGATTGCGATCATAGGACGCGAAAACATACATCAGTCCCGCATAACATTTACTTCTGATTGGGCTTTGGCTCGCCGAGAGGATTATGGTGATTGTCTTAATTAGATTTTTTCATTGCTCCCAAATGCTGTCAATGAGGCGGCCAACCTTCGCCTACCGTTTCTTCATTGACGCAAAACGGCGCTGGATTTATTGTAAATCAGCTAATTTCTTCCAAATTCAGACCGGTTCTGGGGGCTTAGATGCTATTCAATACGATCCTCGACGCAATCGGCAAGACACCTTTAGTCAAGCTACATCGCGTGAATGCCAGATTAAAATGCAATCTTTACGCAAAATGCGAATTTTTGAACCCGGGTGGATCGGTAAAAGATCGAATCGGCTACAGTATGGTCGTCCAAGCCGAAAAAACCGGTCGTATTAAGCCCGGCGATACGCTGATTGAGCCGACAAGTGGCAATACCGGGATTGGTCTGGCGCTTGCCGGTGCCGTACGCGGCTATCGCATTATCATCACCATGCCGGAGAAAATGAGCCGCGAAAAACAGGTGGTGCTGGAGGCTTTGGGTGCCGAAATTATCCGCACGCCCACCGAGGCCGCCTGGGATGCACCGGAAAGTCACATCAGCGTCGCCAAGCGTCTGCAAAAAGAACTACCTAACGCGCATATTCTTGATCAGTACAGTAATCCAGCCAATCCAGATATCCATTACCAAACCACTGCGCAGGAGATTCTCGAAGATCTCAATAACAAAGTTGATATGGTGGTCATGGCGGCGGGAACCGGTGGAACGATTACCGGCGTTGCCAAGCGCATCAAGGAGGTTTGTCCGAAAGCCAAAATCATCGGCGCTGATCCGATCGGTTCCATTCTAGGTGGTGGTACACATATCGCCAGCTATAAGGTGGAAGGTATCGGCTACGACTTTATTCCTGATGTGCTCGATCGCAAAATTGTCGACGAATGGGTAAAAACCAATGATCGACAGTCGTTTTTATTGGCGCGTCGTCTGATTCGAGAAGAAGGCTTGTTATGTGGCGGCTCCAGCGGTGCAGCGCTATACGCGGCGTTGCAGGCGGCTGCGCGATTGAATGAAGGCCAAAACTGCGTCGTCCTGCTGGCCGATGGCGTCCGTAACTACATGACTAAATTCATCGACGACAAGTGGATGCAAAATAACCAGTTTATCGGTCCCGAAGCATTGGATGGCCAGGTGAGCCTGCTGATGCAACATAAGCCGACGCGCAACTTACTGACCATCAAGCAAACTGATACTATTGAACAAGCTGTCAATATGATGAAGCAGCAAGGAATATCGCAACTACCGGTTCAGGATAACGAACGTTTAGTTGGTATCATCACTGAGGAGGATTTATTGAAACATCTAACCTCACTCGGCAACGATGCTACGACCCACGTCGCCACCGTGATGAACCGCTCGGTGCCGACCGTGGATGAAACGACACCGCTCAGCGCGCTCCAGACCATGTTATTGCAATCCGGTCGCGCGGTGGTGATCGATAAAACCGGCAAACCTACCCAAATCCTGACCAAAATTGATTTGGTCGATTGGATGACAACCCGAACCATAGGTGGATAGGTATGATGGAAGCCTCCGACAGCGCCGCACCGGTCTCGGCGACATTTGGCGATGATATCGCGCAGCGAATTCGTCTCCCAGACTTCGGCCTGCAGGTTCTCCGATCAGTGCCTTTGCTTGGCAGCTTTAATGATGAGCAATTGCTCGCGCTGTTTAAATTCGCTGAATACCGCACCGCTCAAGCTCAGTCATATGTTGTGATCGAGGGCGAAAATACCCGCGGCTTGTTCGTCTTGATGTCCGGCAGTGTCTCCGTGTACAAAAACGATCAGGCTTCGGGGCAAATGCATCGCCTGGCGATGCTGGAATCCGTGGCTCACTTCGGCGAATTCAGTTTATTCGATGATGCACCACGCTCAGCAACCGTATGCGCAGAAACGTTCTGTCATCTGCTACACATTGATGCTTTGGATTTTGAGCGTTTTATCGACAGCACCAGCGAGACCGTACGCATGAACTTTTATCGTATCTGCGCTCAGGAAATCTGTGGGCGTTTTCGCGATCTCAATGCCGACTATATGAATGCCCAACAACTGCTATGGAAGCATGCGCTGCGTTTTAGTGATAAAAGCTGAAACTTAATTTTATGCGGCGATATAACCTGGCGCCGGCGGTGTCGTCGGCATAGCGTTGGAAACATTGGTGCCGTCTTTGGCGGTCATCGTGCTAAACATGATGTCATTTAGCGCGACAATACTGATCGCGCCAGCGGCAGCCATGGCTTGAATACGGCTGACAATCTTCGCCTCAACCGACCTATACTGCGCATCATCAACCGCGCCGAGATTTTGTAGCTCTTCATACCAGCTTTCCGCAAGCTCACGCGGCGCCTTATTCAACAGCAAGTTGCAAATATGCTGACGCGTACCACGCAAGAAAGTTAACAACTCAGCGCGCTGCATACCCAACACTACCTCGATCAACAAACCATCCTTGAGGAAATTGAGTGTCTCGATGGTAATCAATTTTGCTTTCACGCCACGCGCGGTATCTGGATTCGTGCGCATGAGATTAGCCATAAGCTGACGTTGCTCTTGCAAATCCGAACGCTGCAACAAATCCAGTAGAATGTCGGAGCCACGTAGATTCTCGGCATCGAACTCAGGGCGCGTCTGAGCCTTGCGCGCGATCGCCTGCGCGACGGAGAATAGGTATTCACGCGGCACGGAATCGCCTTTGGAGAGTTCCTGCAGCAATTGACTTTTCGCCTGACCACGGAACAAATCGTAAACTTGCATGCGAACACTGCGTTCCAGCTGCAGCAAGACCACGCTTTGTACCTGCGGCCGTTCGTCCATGACTAACTGAAAGATTTGCTGCGGCGTCAACTTGGTCAGAAAGTCGAATTGTTCATTGGTTTTACGCGTCATGACCCGGATTTCACTAGCGGTGAAGCGGGTTTTCAACATCTGTAACAATGCCAACTCTTCGTCAGCGGTAAAGACAAAGCTGGAGCGATGATAAAACTCACTCAGATCAACCAGTTTGGATTTTAAATCCGGATCGTCGATCAATTCAAATACAACGACTTGACCAAGCAAGTGAACATATTTGGCGGTAAGCTCAACACCATCCTCACGAAGCATGCGCGCGAACGTATCACGCGCAACACGCGGCGCCTCAACCAGGGTGCTCATGAGTGTCGAACGCAACTGATCGATACGCAGGCGTTGCGATACTTGCGCTGGCGCCAGCATCGCCGTTGGCGCTGATGCAGCAGGAGCGCCAGCATCGTTATTATTGGCTGCCGCACGACCGCGTAGCAACTGTGCCAAAATTCCATTGGTGGTGCCTTGGCCATCGGCCTCAGCCACCATAACTTTGGCATCGCGATTCGCCGCCAAAACACGCAGAAACACCGCAACCAAAAGCCCGGCCAGCAGGATAAAGGCGCCGATATACACCGCCCATTCGACTGATTCCCCCGCAGCCGAAGTTTGCGTGCTAACATCAGAGCGCATCTGGCGCTCCGATGCGGACGTACTTGAATTATTGGTGCTGGCGACTTTGGACGACTCGGAGTTATTACTGGTCGAGGTAGTACTGTTATTAGTGATGATCTCTTTAGTACCAGCCAATTCGCGGAACATCATCAGCATCTGGCGCAATTTATCAAGATTGAAAGGATCTTCACTCTGCGCATCGAGACGACGCTGACGCGACTGCGACGGCTCAGGGAACGCTACAACATTCACATCAATAGTCACCGGCGAAGCAAAACGGGTTTTAGCGCGCATAATATTCGCAATGCGTTGCGCCGCGTCTTCGCCCAATCGTTCGTCGACTTCAACCGCGATTGCGATATCGTCGATACGAATCACATCGGCATTCGCCTGACCACGAAAGATTTGAGCACGCGACAATGTTGCCGCTTCATCGGGCGTAACTTCGGTGGCATTGATGTTAATCTGCGCTACAACGCATTGATCGGGACAATAAGCACGAGCTACTTCGTTTAGGGCCTGACTCAGACGACGCTCCAAGGCCAGTTTCAACTGCTCACCAGCACCAGAAGTCTGATCCACCGTGGGTAGACGTACCGGTCGCCAATTGACCGTCGCCTCGATGCCAAACGCGCGCAGATGATTCAACAAGATAACCTGAATCCGATCGCGATTGGTGGCTGTGACTTTATCATCAACCTGGATATCGATAGCGATGTCGCGCACAACATACGCCGTGCGACCAGCCTGTTCGGCGAGGCTTTCAAAACCAAGTTCCACGTCCTCATCAAGATACTGCTCAGTACCGACATTAATGTGAATCAACTCACAGGCTTTGCCGCAATATTTGTCGAGGAGGCCGGTAACACGGTTACGAACATTCTGTTCGGTATCAAGACGTAAGCGCTCGGCGCTGGTGGAGTACGCATGCACCACCGACAGCGGCATAGTCATCGCCAAAGCGGCCATGCACCCTATAAACGCGACGATGATGATGTTGCTTCGTGCTCGCAGCATACATTACCCAAAAAGTGAAACTTCCCTTACCTCACTCATATCGGCAAGGAAACAAAGGACTTAACAGGCAAATCCTGCCTATACTTCTCGAAATAAAAAAAGCCCGGCTTGCGGGCTTTTTTTGCTGGGCAATGTGTGAAAATGACTGCTTATAACAAAGCTTCTATTTCTTTCACCAAAGCTTCATATGTATTAGCCGATGCGTGTTTGCGACCGTTAATGTAGATAGCCGGCGTACCGCTGATACCAATCCGCTCGCCTTCATCCCGACCCTTTTGCACAAAGTCAGCCGGTGCGTTGCTGGCATAGCATTGCTGGAACGTGGCTTCGTTAAGCTTCAACTCCTTTGCAAAAGCCAAGGGTGATTCTTTATTTAACGCCGCTTGTTTTGCAAAAGCGAGCTCATGGAATTCCCAATATTTATTCTGCTGCGCGGCACAGTATGCACCCTGCGCCACCAACTTGGACACCCCAGATGGATTGATCGGGAAATCAATAAAGACAAACTCAACTTTACTGCCGTACTTCTTGCGCAGTTTACCTAAAGCTTCGGAAGCGGTTTTGCAATGCGGGCATTGATAATCGGCAAACTCCACTAACTTCACTTTAGCACCGGCTTTGCCTGAGGTATGAAAACCAGTGGTGTTAATCGTCATTACCGGTGCCTGCGGCGCAGCAGCAACGAAGGTGACCTTCTTGGCCTTCATAACTTGACTGAGAACTTGCTGACGTTTTTCCTGGCGTTTTTGCGCCGATAAAAAATTACGGATCTCACCCGACACCTGCTCATAAGGATAAGGAACTCGAGCTTTATTTTCCTCATAAAAGGCTTTCATTTCCTTTTCGGTGGGATCTTTGACCTTTAGCTCTTGATCCTCAATGTCCTTTTTGGATTTTTTCTTTCGCTGCGCTTCTTCGGCAAAATAAATATCAAGAACCGCTTCTTCGGCCGCGGCTTTACGACGCTGATAAGCCTCGTTATCGATATCGAATAACGCTTGCTGGACCGAGGTCGGCAGGTCTTTGGTGGCGTATGTTTTATCGCCCATTTTAAATAAGGTTGTATCGTTCGCGCTCGCAGCAGACGAACTCAGCACGACAGCCGAGAGCACCGCAGCCTTGAATGCATGAAACCTCATGAATTGCTCCTTTTCAGAAAATGGTTCTGAAAAGATAGCGCGTTCATCCGTATGAAGCCAGTGGTTAATGGTGGATTCTTCGCCTTCGGCTCAGGATCTCTAATGATTAGGGGTAGCGGATTTTGGCAGCTGCAAAGACGCTTCTTTATTCATGCCAACAGTCAACGCTGCCAATTCGGCGGCGGTGTATTGCAGCGGTTCAAAGCGGCGATCTTCAAAAATCTCTCTGGTAATCAGCCAACGACCATCCGGCTGGCGATTCCAGTATAAAACTTTGCGACCATTGGACTTAAAGCGCTGATCGCCACTAAAGTCCTGATTCATGATGGATACGGCATAATTTGGATGCGTGGTCGCACGGACATTATCCATGGTCAGGTGGATACTTTTGTAAGATTTAAACACGCGTTCCTTGTAGGAACGATATTGCTCAAGATTCATACCCTGATTAGAAAACTCCGGCGCATACATCGCCGCATAGGCATCCAGATCACGAGTAGCCCAGGCCTCAATCCAGGTATCGGTAGCCGCCTTGACTTGCGCTACATGCTCGGGACTGTTGACCTGACGCGCATCATTGGCAATCAAAATCGCACCCTGATGCGGTCTCAGCCAATTAATCAGACGCAGGATATCAGCATTGTAAAATGCCACACAACCTTCGGTGACATTGGACTCTTCGATGCGTTGATCATTGCCGGCACCGTGCAACCAGATACCGTGGCCGGTCTTGCGCAGCAGGCGATCAATGGGATTCGGGAAATTAATCGGAATTGCTTTCGGACCGTATTTGGATGGTAGATTGCCGGGATTATCTAAAATATTTTCCGCGAAATAGATGCCTTCCGGTGTTTTGTTATCACCTTCGCGTTCTTTATCACCCTGAACTTTGCCAATCGCGATCCGAAACGTCTGCAACAACGCCGAGTCCTTAAAATCCTCGGGCCACGTACGTAACTCGGCACGCAATGTCGTCTTATCGACCGACAGCAGCATCATCTCGGCATACTGTTTACTCACCGGCGGCGGTGCCGTCAGCGATGGATTCTCGGTAGCAAAGACCGTCACACCGACACCATTCCCGGCCAGGGCGACTATCACTAACAGGCGTTTGCTCACGAAAGCTCGCATCAAAACCCTTTTACAAAACTGACTAAAATCGATTTCCTGTAATAATTGCCCAAAAATCGATTTTGCTCAAGATTTAGTCTTAGGTTGCTTATCGTCATATGCTGCCAAAAGTTGAATTACATCCATGAAATCAGTTGGTGGTGGCGCCTCAAAGGCCAGATGCTCACCGCTTTGAGGATGCACGAAACCCAAAATCCGCGCGTGCAACATTTGGCGCTGCAGCTCCTCTAGCCGCATGCGCGTCGCCGCAGCAAAGACCGCCGGCAGCTCGCGACGACGATGGTATAACTGATCGCCCAAGACCGGCAACTTGATATCCGCGGCATGAACACGAATCTGATGGGTGCGACCGGTGTGAAGACGCGCCGTTGCCAACGTCAAGCGCTGACCAAACGTCGCCCGGCACCAAAACTCGGTTTTAGCATGGCGATAGCCGGTCAAATCCGCGCCTTCGCGCTTAAGCTCCTCATAAGTTGCCACGTCGATAGCGGCAAAACGATTGCGCACACGCGGATGGCGATGCAAATAACTCTCGCAAACGATATGCCCCGTACCCATATAGCCGTCCAATATCGCCATGTATTCGCGTAAGTTGGATTTCTCGCGAAATTGCTTGGCCAGATGCTCGTGAGTTGCGTCATCCTTGCAGCAAACCATGACGCCCGAGGTATCGCGATCGAGGCGGTGAACGATACCAGGACGAAATTTTCCGCCAGCGCCGTCGGCATCGGTTTGCATGCGTGACCATTGCTTACTACGCGCCAGGAGTGCATCCACCAGCGTAAATCGCGAACGCTGACCGTCTGCGGCATGCACGCTGAGGCCAGCAGGTTTATTGATGACCAGCAAATACTGATCCTCGTAAAGAACATCCAATTGAAAAGATGCCGGTGCTGTTGCAGGCGTACGTATCGCAGCTTGAGAGCTTTGCTGTGCAATCGCCGCGGGTACCTGCACGCTGATCTGATCACCAGTTTTAACCGGTACTTTTGCGGACGCTGCTGTCGTGTTGTTGATCAGTACGGCGCCATCGGCGATCAAACGCTGAATCTTGCTACGACTGAGTTGCGTGAGATGACGTGCGACGACAATATCCAGTCGCTCGCCAGCGCTGGCGTCATCCACAAGGAAATTTTGCGTGGATCGATCTAAGTCTTGCTTCGCGTCTGCCACTCGCGCAGTCTTTCCGCATAAGCGTCAGCCAAACGTTCAACATCGCCAATGCCCAGGTACTTAAGATAGCTTCGCAAAAAGCCTTTAACGAAAACCGCCTGTGGCAGTCGTTCAAAACCATTGGTCTCCATGGCTTGCAGGTATTCAGCGCCTACTTTTGTACGTTCCCGCATTTCTTTTTCGCTGACGCCCGCCGCCTCGCGCAAACGCCGATACATATCACCATCGGAGGCGTCGCTGTCAGCGACGATTTTCAGCAAAGCTTCACGTACGTCGTCTTTGCTCGCCGTCGACGCGGTCAGATTCACCGGTACACTTTGCACTCGATCAACGCGCGCCGTGTTTTCGGCTTTGCTTTCATAATGCGGCGTCGGAGTGGTCGGCGTCTCGACAAAACCGGCTTCACGATCGTAAATTTGCCGGCGCGCATCGTCGTTGAGAATGCGAAACGCTTCTTCGATTTTGGACAAAGTGGCCTGCGCCTGTTCATCCGACATCAACGAGTACAATGCCTGACTTTGGCCACCAAAAGCATTTTTCAGACGGATATAAGATTCGCGAATATCAGCCTTGCTGGCGCTTGCCGTCACATTCAAAATGTCGTAGAGAGACTCGCGGACGGTCTTGCTCCCGACAATGCCGCTAGCACGCATTGATTTATCTTGTGGTTCGATATGAGACATATCCATCGCCTCGTTCTCCTTGATAACCGATTTTAAGCAGCGCTTTGGCCGCGACATTACCTATCCGTTTCGACAATACACTGTGCGGAAAATCTTTGACCAGCGGTCGTCGGTTGCGCAATGACCGCCATACAGCTTCATCATAGGTTAAATACCCTAAATAAGATGCATCAAAGCCGAAATACCTTTGGCAGATATGCTCCATCGCATGGCCGATATCGATATCATTTTGTGAACGTGTCTGGTTAAGCACTAGGCCAAGGGCACGACCACTCATCGCCGTCATGATCGCATTGACCAAGCGCGGATAGGTCGAACTAAGGCGATGTAAGCATTCGGCATAACCACTTTGCAGTGAGCCAGGTCCAACTTTGGCGAGCGCCTCCTTGACGAACGGCAATGCTTCGCGCTCATCAATACGTTCCGCCACTGCTTCGACGACGGACCACAACAAAGATTTTGCGAACACGTAAGCGTTTTCGATCGAGGTTGGCTCGGGCAACACGGTCACAATACCCATGTGCGCGGTAGCAAAAAAATCAATCGTATGCTTATGCGTGCCTGCCCCAAGATCCAAAATAACAAAATCAACACCGAGTTCCTGACGCGCGGTAAAAATTGCTTCGTACAACGGACTCAAACTTTGCGTTTTGCCGCTCAGGACATCACCCCAGACTTCTTCGCGCCCGCCAGCGACCAGCGCCAACCCTGGAATCGGCGTTGGCAGCAGCACGTCTTTAAAAGCGCGGCGCCGAGAAACAACAAAATCCGCCAGTGTTCGGTCCGGCATGCCAACACCAAAATGCGTATGTAAATTAGCGCAACCCAAATCCATATCCATGGCCAAAACACGAAAACCAGCCATCGCCAACCGCGCCGAAAGATTGGCGCTCAACACGCTCTTACCAACACCACCCTTGCCACCGCCAACTGCCAGTATGGTTGGCACTGCCTCCGCGGCGATCTCAGTAGCGGCGAGCGGCAGACCAAGTTGCCAGCCGGTGTGGCGATTGATTAAATTTTGCGGGGTTTTAAAATGAGACGATAAGCGTGGCGCCGTCATTGCTGCTATGGATTCAGAGGTATGCGACAAAGTCTTCTCCTCAATCTCGCGGTACACGGTCTATCCAGTCAACGGCTCTAGCCGGAAAACTTGTAAATACGGATGATTTTAAGAGTTTACCAAACTCAGGTCAGCGACGGAAATACTATTTGGTTATGGTGAGATATGTTGGCTAGCGGCGCTTAGGCACCTTGCTGCATCACAGCGGCAATGACCATGGTGATAATAATCAGCGGATAAATGGCCACCCGTGTTCCGATCCAGAACCAGTTGCTTTTTCGCACCGCCGCATAAGCCACGAGAAGAGCGTGCAGGAGAAACACCGGGATTAAATACAAAGACGTACGACTCAACAATGCCAACATCCGCGGATCATCATAGATGTGCGCCATTTCCGGCTGCAATTGCTTCAGCATCGGCACCATCCGTTGCAGGAACGGCTCAGAAAAAAGCTGCGTATACAAAAGAAACAAACCGATGATGATGCCGATAATGACCGGCTGAAATTTAAAAAAACGCGAATTGTTCAACTTGATGCTGATGGCTCCCAGTATGCCCAGGAGTGCAACTTCAATGAGACCGATCTCATCGATCCGGCCGAAAGTGAAATAACTCCAGATCAAGAATAGAATCGCGGCACCAAGCGCGGCGATAACGGCAGCGCGCATACCGGCTTTGATATCAACAACCACAAAAATCACTAAAGGTAGCAACGTTATCAGGAACAAAGACCAATTCATGGCATCACCTCCGTGACGACGGCAGCATCAAGAATTCCCGCCTCCAACCGATATACCGTAAGCGTACCATACTGCTATCTAAAGAGATAAAGAGAATACCAATGGCCAAGGCCAAACAACCAGTACAGCCGTCGACACCAGCCACTACGGCTTACGACATGCTGGTCCTCGGGAGCGGTCCTGCCGGTGTTCATGCCGCCGTGCAAGCCGCCAAACTTGGCAAACGCGCCGCCATCATCGAGAAGAATCCCGACAAACTGGGCGGGGCCTGGATTCACACCGGCACGCTACCGTCAAAAACCTTGCGCGAAGTTCTCGCCACCGTGCAAAGCATTCAATTTCATGCCGGCAAGCCATGGGTGGAACGCCTGGTCGCCGATCTGTCATTCAGCAAAATTCGTGCGCGTGCGACACGCGTCGCCCAGTCAGAAGAAGACCTGGTACGTCGTCACTTGCACACAAACAACATCACGATTATTCACGGCACCGGCGTCCTCGAAGATCACCACAGCGTGCGCGTCGTCGACAGCCAGGGCGTGAGTCAGATTTATCACGCCGAGAAGATCATGTTGGCGACCGGCTCGCGACCGCGACGCCCGGAGAATATCCCGTTTGATGGTTGGCGCATCATTGATTCCGACGAAATCCTGTATCTCGATGAAGTTCCCAAAACTTTGGTGATCTACGGCGCCGGCGTGATCGGTTGCGAGTATGCCTGTATCTTCGGCGCGCTTGGCGTCGACACCACGATCGTTGACGAACGACAAAATGTGCTGCAATCGATTGACCGTGAGGTCGCCGGCGCTTTGCAGCGTTCCATGGAAGACATGGGCATTAAATTCCGCATGGGACAGAAACTCGAAAACGTCCGGGCCGAGGGCCCCAAAGTCGTGGCGCAATTCCCCGGCCTCACTCTGGAGTCAGATGTCTTCTTTTTTTCCGCCGGGCGATTGTCCAACACGGAACACCTCGGACTGGAGAAAAATGGGATTCGCATTGCCGCGCGCGGCGCCGTGCACGTGAATGAATTCTTCCAGACCTCGATCAGCAATATTTACGCGACCGGAGATATTATCGGTCCACCGGCACTCGCGGCAACCTCTATGGAACAAGGGCGCTTCGCCTGCTGTCATGCGTTTGACGTTTGCGAACGTGCTTTTCCGAATATTTTTCCGATCGGCATTTATACAATTCCGGAATTATCGTCGGTCGGGAAAACCGAGGAAGACGTGCAAAACGAAAACATTCCGTACGTCGTCGGTCATGCCAGCTTTGAGGAAGTTGCTCGCGGCCACATTCGCGGCGACAATCACGGCATGCTTAAAATTATCGCCCACCGCGATACGCAGGAAATTCTCGGTTTACATATAGTTGGCGCCGACGCCTGCAATCTGGTGCACATCGGGCAGGCGCTGATGTTGCAAGGCGGTAAATTGCTCGATCTGGTCGATCGCATGATTTTCAATTATCCGACGCTGGCCGAAGCCTATCGCGTCGCGGCATTTAATGCGCTCAACAAGCTGCGTCAAGGTGTCGGTAGCACGACAACCAAGACGCAACGCAAAGCTGGCTAAAAAGTAGCGGAGACAATTCGGTTTACTTGCCATCCCACTGCGTGATGCGGGTGAGATAATGCTCGTATGCCATCTGCACCGGCGGCCGCGCGTCGGTCAGGTTGAGCGAACCGGCGGCGACAATATCCTGAAAATCGCGATCATGCGCCAACGTCGCGTTGCCGCTGAGAATATCAACCAAACCAAATAAATTATTCGGCGCCAGCTCGATTTTGAGAAACGATGAATTCAAGTCGGCATCGATCAAATTAAAGAACGGATCAGTCGTTTGCTCGCGCTTACCCAAACCAAATTTGTCAGCATCAGAAATTTTAGCAACTAAACTGATGCGACCGGTAAGTGAATCAATGCTGAATTCATCGATCAGATCCATACCGCTGGCGCACTGGACCTGCTGATTAATCGCAACGTTAAAACAAGCCTCGATTGGCGTCTTGCTCGGATCTTCGCTTAAACGCAGGCGTAAATGCACGATATCAACATCCGCACGTGGCAAGGTAACTTCGACGTTCAAGAGCGCTCGCGCGATCTCGGGATTTCTGACATATGCCATCTGCGCCAAAGCCGCACGCTGGCGTTTGCACACCAACAACTCCGATTTATCATCCTCACATTGCTCCACGGCGGTAAGCGTTGTCAGGCGTGGTTTGCCAGCGTCGATAACCTGCTGAAGCTCAGCTTTTGTTTGGGTATAAGCGGCGACCAACTTCGGATCAGCAGCAACATTGACGACGTCGGGCAACAGCGTTTTCAGCTCCGCCGATAATGCGGGGTTGAGCTGACGATAACCATCTTTCAGCTCACGCGCGAACGGTGCATTTACCAGAACTTCGTTCGCCCACAGGCGTTCCGCCAGCTTATTGAATTTGGCCAAGCGAATACGGAATTCACTCTGCCGCTGTTGTATCGGATCAGCGTCATCGGCTTCCGTCGATACCGGTAAAAAGGTCAAGCGACCGGCTTCAACGTCGTTGATAAAATCGAAGACCGAACGAGAGCCGATAATAGCATCGCGGGTCTGGCGGGTTGTCACCGCCGGGATCGCATCGACAACAACACCTTGCTCATCTTTTATAGAAACTTGATTTAGTTTCAGAAAATTACGCGATTGCGAATTATCAACTACACCAAAATTTTTCTTGTTGCGTAACAAAGCTGGTGACAATTTTTGTACCTTGGCCAAAATAGTCGCGTCACTGTCATAGACAATGGTCAGCAATCGCGACTTGAGCACGCCATGTTGCCACAAACACTCAAAGTAATTGGCGCCTTCCGCTTTGGGGGCACAAGCAGCTTCGGTCTCCGGAATTAAAGCAAGCTGACGATAAACCGACTCACACATCGCCGCCGGCAACGGTCGGCGCGTATAACGAACATCGATCAATTGATTATGTACAGCACGCTCCCACAATTTGGCTTCGCAGTAATAACCAAAGACAACGCGCGCATGGGCGACGTCTTCGTCACTAAGTACGCGCTGGGCATTCGCCTCGACCAACATCTGTTCAAACATCGCATCAGCGGCTTGAATACTCGGACCAGCGGCGTCTTGATGCATAGCATTTTCCGCCGCCACGCGTTTGGCCAGTGCGATTTCGAGTTCTTGCGCCAATGGCGCGACGTCTTCATATATGTACTTAAGCATACCGACCTGCGCTCCCGTGGAGGCGGCGGTTACATTCATAACACCGGCAACCTGCTCAGTGGTAGCCTGCTGATTCCAGACCAACAACGAACCATTGAAGGTTTTTTGCTGATCAGCACTGTTCAAATAAAACCCCGTACCATGCGGCGAGAATTCTGGGACCTCAAATTGTTCAACCGCCTGCTTTTTGGCTTTGGCCTGAATCCCGCAACTAACCAGCATCAAGACAGCCACACCCACTCCGAGCAAAAACCCCAGAGGCGCCAAAAGTAGTACGGTTTTTTCAATTTGTTTTTTATAGGTCGTCATGTCTCTCTCCCGCTGGCTTGGTGCCTGATGCGCTATGTATTAAGCAAAAATTGTTATTTTAGAAATAAACTTTAACATCAAACTGAAGCTGATCACTAACCGGTGAATTCGTGCTACGTACTTGCTTGCGAAACGTACCCAGCGCGGTGAAAGGCACGGCCGCCGTTCCACGTTGATACGCGGCGATCGTGCTGTAGCCCAGTGCCGCCTCGGCATTTTGCGAGGTTTGTACGGTGTTGGCTTCGAGAGCGGCACGGCTGTCACCAGCGCGAATTTTATCACCGAGTTTCTTGGACCAGATATAACCAACGCCGCCTTGCAGACCGTTGTCGGCATCCGCCTGCAAAGAAGCACCGAGATCGAATTTATCGCCGGCGTCAACACGTACGGCTTCAGTCGAAACTTCGAGAGCTTCGTCCGCCGTCTTCATGCGCAGAGAACGTGTTGCCGGTAAATAAGCCGTGTATTGCGCATATTGATTGAGGAAAAACGGACCGACCAGAGGCTCGTCCACACTCACGCCGGTCAACAGACCATAAGCGCCGTTACCAAAACCAATATCATGTAAAATATTTGGATCATCAACGCGACCAGTCGGCAGAATTATACCGTTGGACACAGCGACACTTGCCACAGGTGTTGAGAGAGCACGATACTTACTCAGCAAAGTAATATCGCCGAGAGCCGTCGCGCTCCAGTCTTCGAGCGGCTGATAATTGTTGGCAGCAAGCTTGGCCTGCATGCGAGCCATGGCAAGATTCATTTGCGTGGCGGCTTCGCGGGCTTTTTGCGTGTTATTGTGTTGCGGGCTGGCGAGCAGATTGATGAATTCCTGGCCGCGTGCATTAGTGCGAAAGCCGACATCAACAGCGGTATGCGCGCTATAAACCGGCACCGCCAACGCCAAAGTCCAGCGCTCAGTCACCCCATAAGAAAACACCGGGGCGATGACCTGAACTTTACCGCGCAGATCAGCAGTAAATTGACCGATATTTTCATCAGCGGCGAAACCGTTTTGCTGGAGGAAGGCTTCGGATTGCGCGCGATCCAAACCAGAGCGGGTGGCCGTCAATTGACTGAAAGTCACGCCTTGTTCCAACTGCGCACCAAGCGGACGTTGATTACCGCCGGCATCCGTGCTTGAGGAAATCTCGGTGCTGACCGAGCGCAGAATAACGTTGCGAACGCCCTTGGGTAAGACTTTGGTGTCTTCCATCCCGGTCGCTGGTTGCGTGACCAATCCTGCTATCACTGCCAAAAGACCAAGATAAATTTGCTTGGACGTACGCATAGGTATTTGCTCCACTTTATCGCCGATTGTATGTTTCATGCTCGTTATTAATATATATTACTATTGCGCATAATTTACACATTTTTTAATAAAAATCAATAAATTTTTATAGTTATTAATAATACATTAAAATCATTACAAAAAATGGCAAGTCAAAACAGCGTCCACCCCTTGACGGCGGATGAAGCCGCATTAGGTTTTTTACGACGAAATGACCAATGACGCGTCATACGTCGCTTTCTTGAAAGGAGGATTTTATGGCACGAACGAACCAGGCTTTAATACGGCGACAACCCTCGCTAGGTGACGATTTGTTCTGGGGACCGTGGTCGGATCTCTTACGGGATTTCGACGACGCCTTCGACACTTCGGGGCCGGGCTGGGCGTTGATGCAGCGACCGACCAGTCGCAGCCACAGGCTGTCACCCACGGTCGACATTTCGGAAAATGATGATGGTTACCTTTTGAGCTTTGATCTGCCAGGTTTAAAAAAGGAGGACATCGATATCGAGGTGAAAAGTAATAGTCTGACTGTTTCCGGCGTCCGCAATTACGCTGACGAAGTGAAGCGGGACAACTATCGCCGCATCGAACGCCAGTACGGCGAATTTCGGCGCGAATTCTCGCTACCGGAAAACGTCAAAGCTGACGCGATTGAATGCACCTACGAAAACGGCGTCTTGCACGTAGCGATTCCCAAAGCTGAGTTATCCAAGCCGCGCAAAATTCCGATCAACGAACGAGCTGGTTTGTTGAAAAAGATTTTCGCCGCGGACAAAGACCATAGCAAAGAAGCCATCGCCGAAGCGACGGGCAAGTAAGCCGAGTCCGCAAAACAATCCCTCCCGCCGCCGTGTCCGAGCGAAGGAGGGATTTTTATTTGCGTTTGCTATCCAGCATGGTCTGATACAACTCGGAGCGCGATAAACCGCGGTGCCGAAATTGCTGCATGAGATCTTTAATCGTCGCACCACCGCGCACGGCTTTGACAATCTCGGCGCGCAAATCTTCCGTACTATTTTTGTCACCATCCATAGGCGTCTCGCCGACATTCACCATCACGACAACTTCGCCTTTCAATACTGGATGATGATCCACCCAAACCAGCGCTTCAGCGATATCCATGCGAACAATTTCTTCATGCAGCTTGGTCAACTCCCGACCGATAACCACGCGCGCGCCAGGAAAGCGGTCGGCGATAAGTTGCAACGTTTTGCCCAAGCGACGCAGCGATTCAAAAAATACGATCGACCCGTTCCAGGCGGCGATCTCCGTTTTCAGTGCATTTAACTTCGCCGGCAAAAAACCAACAAACGTAAAACGATCCGTCGGCAGACCGCTCACGCTCAATAATGCCGTTAAAGCGGAAGCACCCGGCACCGGGTGAACCGGAATATTCAAAGTGCGCGCCGCATCCACCAGACGATAACCTGGATCGGAAATGCATGGTGTTCCCGCATCAGAGACCAATACCGCTGTCAAGCATTCCTCGACGATCCGTCGCACCATCGGCTCGGCTTTCGCGGCTTCCGCATAACCTTGATAACTAACCAGGCTTTTCTTATTAATTCCGAGATGCGACAACAACTGTCGCGTACGACGTGTATCCTCACAGAGGATAAGATCCGCATCGATCAATAACTTCCTGGCTCTTGTTGATAAATCATCCAAATTGCCGATTGGTGTTGCAACGACATAAATGCATGGCGCCTGCCATTGTTTGAGCATCAAAAGCCTCTTTTCTCCCCGATTCCGCGTGATCCAAAAACACCGCCGTGTTATACTTCCAAATGGGGTCACCGGGGCAAGTGTTGAATACCGCCGGAGAACCGATGCTAACGTACTAGGGAGCCGCATTTCCTGCATGGTGTGCAAGCCCTCCGCTTCGGCTGTAGAGGGAAGCCTAAAATGCGGGTCGATGGCGCCCACCTAATTTGGTGGGTTCCCCGAGCTCTCAGCAACTTGCCCCGGTGCCCTCGCCCTGCCTTTCCGGTAAATCGTCGTTCGATCATCCGCGCATGTGCATTTTTTCCGTTAAAATCCGAACCCTGCATTGCAAAACCAGCCAAAACCAATATGATGCCTAGCAAATTTTAGTGACACGCTCTTTGGAGTGGTTGTGTTAGAAGCATCAAACCGCATCAGTAGTCTTAAACCATCGCCGACCATTGCTTTGAACAATGAAGCCAAAGCCATGATTGCGAAGGGCATCAAAGTCACGAACATGGCGGTTGGTGAACCAGATTTCGCGACACCACGACCAATCATCGACAAAGCAATTGCGAGTCTGCAAGCAGGCAAAACCAAATACGGCGCGCCGGGCGGCGGGCTACCGCTGCGCCAGGCGATTGTCGAGAAATTAAAGCGCGACAATCAGCTGACTTATGATCCGGAACAAATCGTGGCTGGTATCGGCGCCAAAGAAATCCTGTTTCATATTTTCATGGCCTTGATCAACGAGGGTGACGAGGTGATTATCCCAGCGCCCTACTGGGTTAGCTACACCAGCCAGGTGGAGGCTATGGGTGGTAAGGCCGTTGTCATTCCGCCGGCGGATTTGCTGGCAGGCAAACGTATCGATGTGGCGGCGGTGCGCGCGGCGATCACGCCGCGAACCAAAGCCTTGGTGCTAAACTCGCCGAATAATCCGGCTGGTTTTGTTTATAGCGAGCATGAACTGCGCGAGCTGGCGGCGCTGCTGATCGACACACCGCTGTGGGTGATCACCGATGAAATCTATGAATACATGTCGTTTGTCCGACCGCATCAGTCACTGCTGAACATCGAACCGCGGCTTGCCGATCGCCTGATTCTGGTGAATGGCATGTCCAAAGGTTTTGCCATGACCGGCTGGCGGGTCGGTTACATGGCGGGCCCCGCGACGATCGCCAAATTAGTGCGCAATTTGCAAAGCCAATCGTCCACATGCATACCGCCGTTTATCGAAGACGCCGCCAGCTTCGCGCTGCAGCAGGGTGCCAGCCTCCTACAGGAGGATTTGCGCATACTAAAAAGCCGGCGCGAGCTGGCACTGCGGCAACTGCGCAGCATCCCGCAACTGGATTTTGTCGAGCCGGAAGGCGCGTTTTACATTTTCCTGGATGTGCGGCGGCTGCTACAGCAAGCCAAGACACTGTCCGAGCCGACATCCATGCAACTGTGTCAGCTGTTGCTGCAGAAATATCATTTGGCGGTCGTGCCGGGCGAAGACTTTGGCATGCCGGGATTTTTGCGCATGAGCTACGCGGCGCATGAGTCGGTGATTGAGACGGCAGTGCAGGCGTTGGCGACAGCGACCAAAGACCTTTGTTCTTAATGGTGGGATAACGATCAATGAGTGTGGATATAACTCAGCAAGCAGAGCAGATACGCAACGATTTTAACGCTGCGATCGCCAAGATCGCGCAGGCGGCCAACAGCCGCTCGGTCGAAGAGCTGCGCGTGGCATTTGTCGGACGCAAAGGTCACGTCACGGTGTTGATGGAAGCCTTGCGCGATGTACCAAAGGAAGCGCGACCAGAAGCCGGCAAAGCCATCAATAATCTGCGCCAGTTTGTCGAAAGCGAGCTGGAGCGATTAAAACAGCTTGCGGCCAGCAACGAACTCGAAGCGCAACTCAATGTCGCACCTATCGATGTCAGCCTGCCTCCACAGCCACGGCCGCCACAAGGATCGCTGCATCCAGTGACATTGATTCGCCGCGAATTAATCACGGCGTTTCGGCGCATGGGTTTCACGATTTATGACGGCCCGGAAGCCGATGGTGATTTTTATAATTTTTCGGCGTTGAATTTTCCTGATCATCATCCGGCGCGCGATATGCAAGACACGTTTTTCCTCAAGAACTTCGACAAAACTTTATTGCGCACGCATACATCGAACATTCAAATTCATACGATGTTGGCCAACCGCCCGCCTCTGCGTGCCGTGACGTTTGGCCGCACGTTTCGTTGCGACTCGGATCTGACGCACACGCCGATGTTTCACCAGATGGAATGCTTTGTCGTTGATGAAGGCATCAGCATGGCGCATTTAAAAGGACTCATCGATACCTTCTTGAGAGAAATTTATGGCGAGGCTTTGCAAACACGTTTTCGTCCAAGCTTTTTCCCCTTTGTTGAGCCAGGTGCGGAAGTAGATTTACAATGTTCGAGCTGCGGCGGCAAAGGTTGCCGTATCTGCAAAAACACCGGCTGGATTGAAATTGGTGGTTGCGGCATGATTCATCCGAATGTTTTTGAAGCGGTCGGTTATGACAGCGAAGTTTACACCGGCTTTGCTTTTGGTTTCGGCCTTGATCGTATTGCCATGAATAAATTTTCATTGCCGGATCTGCGCCAGCTTTTTGCCGGCGAACAAGACTTCCTCGCACAATTTCCTGTCCTGTCTTAAGGTTTGTAGACCATGAAGATTTCGTTGAACTGGCTAAATGATTATATCGACATCACGGATCTCAGCGAGCAACAGCTCGCAGCGACGCTGACTGGCATCGGTCTGGAAGTGGAAGCGATCGACAAAATTGAGCCGGTGCAAGGTCAGGTGGTGGTCGGTCAGATCATGACAGCCGAAAAGCATCCCAACGCTGATTCGCTGCAGGTTTGCCAAGTCGATATCGGCAGCGGCACACCGCTCAATATCGTCTGCGGCGCTCCGAACGCGCGCGCGGGAATTCGCGTGGCTGTGGCCACCGTAGGTAGTTGTCTCCCCGGTGATTTTAAAATTAAAGCCACCAAGATTCGCGGTACACCGTCGGAAGGCATGCTGTGTTCGGAAAAAGAACTGGGGTTGTCAGAAGAACACGCCGGTATCATCGAGTTACCGGCGACACATGCGCTGGGTGCGGCGATCACTGGAATTTATGGTTTTAATGACACGGTTTTTACACTGAATGTCACGCCCAACCGCGCTGACTGTCTTGGTTATCTCGGAGTCGCGCGCGATCTGGCGGCGAAGTTGCAGCGGCCGCTAAAAGCCAACTCCGAGTGGCGGGGTTTTCGCACCGCCGCTGTCTCGAATAGTAAGACCATCGACATACACATCGACGACGCCGGTTGCGGACGTTTCTGCGCTATGCCGATTGACGACGTAGCAAACGGTGCCAGTCCGTATTGGTTGCGACAGCGACTCAGCGCGACCGGCATGCGACCCATCAGTCACATTGTTGATGTGACCAACTACGTCATGCTTGAATACGGCCAGCCGATCCATGCCTATGATCAACGCGATATCGCTGGCGGCAAGATCGGTGTGCGCATGGCAAAGACCGGCGAAACCATGCAAACACTTGATGGCACCACACTCAACTTGCAAGCCGGTGACTTGCTGATCAGTGACGCGCAACGACCGGTTGGTTTGGCCGGCATCATGGGCGGCGCCAATAGCGAGATCAAAGCCGATACCAAAGACGTCATTATTGAAGTGGCGCATTTTTCGCCGGTATTGATTCGCAAGACCGCTAAACGCTTAGGCTTACACACGGAGGCATCGCATCGTTTCGAGCGCGGTACCGATATCTCCAGCATCGATATCGTAATCCAACGTGTCGCCGGTTTATTAGGCGGCAAAACCAGTGCGTTTAAAGATGTTTATCCGCAACCAGTGACTCCTGGACGAATCGCCGTACGCATTGAACGAGTGCACGAGATTCTCGGTTTAAAAAGTATCGCCGTCGATGATGCAATCGGTGCGCTGACCCGTTTAGGATTCACGCTGGAAGATAAGACCGATGTCCGAATGTTATTTCAGATACCCGGCTGGCGCGGCGATATTATGCGCGAGATTGACCTGATCGAAGAGATCGGTCGCATTATTGGTTTTGAGAAAATTCCCTATACCTATGCACCCATGCGCGAAGGGCCATCACCGGAAGATCGTTATATTGATCATCTGGAAAATTCGCGCACGGTAATGGCAAATCTTGGTTTCAGCGAAACCATCAGTTTTCCTTTTGTCGGACAAAGCGATATTACGGCGTTTCGTTTGAGCAAACCGCATCCCTATGCGGCGCTGGTGGAGGTCGCCAATCCCCTCGCCGAAGATCAGGCGTTCATGCAACCGAGTCTGGTGATGAATCTGGTTAAGGCAGTGGCCAATAATCGACGTCATGGTATCAAAGGCGCGCGACTGTTTGAACTGGGACGCGGGTTTTTGGATTTTCGCGGCTGGAATTTTGATCAGCCGTTATTTGTCGATCTCTATGCGGCGTTGACCAGACCAGGACGCCATCTAGGCGAACGCGCGCGGCAAGATGTCCGACCAGTGGAGCGACAGTGGCTAAGTGCGATCATCGATCAACCTTATCAACCCAAAGGCTGGAATATCGCGGAGACCGCCGCCGACTTCTTCCACGGGCGACATTATCTTGATGCATTCCTGAAGAGCTGTGGTTTGACGGAAGCAAATTATCAGGTGGTGACCAAGGATAAGTGGCCGTTCTTGCATCCGGCACGTGCTGCAAGCATCAGTATCAATAACACCTGGATCGGCGTTGTGGGCGAATTGCATCCAGCGACCGCGCAGGCATGGGATCTCGATGATAAAGGCCATGCACCGGTTATCCTTGAGATCGATATTGAAGCCGTCTTTGCCTGTCGGGGCGGTGCCCGCAAAATCATCGCCAATGTCGAAAAGTTCCCGCCCTCGACCCGTGATCTGGCGATCATTGTTAACAAGAATTTAACCAATGCTGAGATAATCAGTGCTTTCCGGCAGTTTCCGCAAAAACGAAATCTGCAAAATATTCAGCTATTTGATGTTTATGAGGGCAGTAATCTACCGGAAGAGAAAAAAAGCTTGGCTTATTCGCTTACTTTTCAGTCGGCTAAGCGCACGCTTAATGATAAGGAAGTCGATATGGAAATCGATTTATTGTTGAAGTGGTTACAGGAGAAGCTGCAGGCGCAGCGACGATAATAAATGACTTAACGGTTCACGTGAAAGGACAGGTAAATGAAAATGTTGAAAACCAGTGCACTGCTTTTGGGTATGGCGATGACTTCGCAGCCGATGTTGGGTGCCGATGATTTGGGTTCCATTAACGGCAAGCCCATCACCCCCAAAATGTTTAACGAAGCTATCGGCAAACTCGGACCACAAGCGGATATGGTGCGTGGTAACCCGATGTATCGGCAACAATTCTTTGATCATTATGTGAATACCCAACTTCTCAGCATCGTTGCCGAACAAGGCGGCCTTGATAAAAGCAAGGAATTCCAGGATCGCATGAATGATATTCGCAAAGAAGTGTTGGCGAAAATGTACGCTGATAACTATCTGGAAAAAGAAGCTAATGATAAGAATGCCAAAGTCTACTTTGAAAAGAACAAGGCTCAATTCGGCAACAAGGAAGTCAAAGCTTCCCATATTCTGATCGAGGATGAGGCGACAGCTAAAAAAGTTCTCGACGATGCCAAAAAAGCAAATGCTGACTTTGCCGCGCTGGCGAAACAACATTCCAAGGACCCCGGTTCTGGCCAAAACGGTGGCGATCTGGGCTTTTTCGGTCGCGGTCGTATGGTGCCGGAATTTGAAAAGGTCGCTTTTACGATGGCCAAAGGTAAAATGCATCCCGAGCTGGTGAAATCACAATTCGGCTACCACATCATCAAAGTTACGGATGTTCGCGGTGATGACAAAGCAGACTTTGCAAAAGTCAAAGATCAGGTGAAGCAACGCCTGAAGGCACAATTGCAGGAAGATCTGGTTAAAGATCTGCGCGCGAAAAATAAAGTCATCGTGAATGACAAAGCAGTAAAAGAAGCGAAACTGTAAATAAATCAGCTCGTCATATTGGTCTCAGTATGACGAGCTTTCATTATACCGTTACGGCAACGCATGAAAACGCACAAACGTCGGTGCTTCCATTTCCACGCCGTTACGTTTCCAGATAAAAGCGAGACGATTAATTCCAACAATGGGCTCAATCTCGAATTCGCTCACTTCATTACCGCTTAAATCCTGCTTTTTGATAATACCGCGATCATTCATACCGAATTCGAGCGCGACTTTGCCGTTGAGAGCGTTTTTGCGTTTTATCTGTAGCTTAATCGACTTGCCAAGAAACACCGCACCGGTATCACGACCATCGATCGTAATCTCGAAGTTAGGGAATTTGCCCCAATTGTTACGCCACTCGGGTAGCTTCAGCGTCGCCGGTGGATCGTTTGGATCAGCACCGATGGATTCGGCCCAGATTTTCAAAACCTCTTTGACATCCAAATGCGGATTGCCGTAGGTGGCGACGCCGGTACCCTGCTGCGGCTCAAATGCCACCCAAATGAAATCCGGATGTGAATTCTTGCTGCTGCCCAGCCATTCGCCGCCGACAATCTCATCCTGATCGTTTAGCTCCAGCAGATACTCCAGGGTTTTCGTGCCCACGACGCGATTAGGCGCCGGATTCTGTGACTCGCCGCCGCTGACGACATTCGCATAATTCAACGTGACACTGACGCGACGAAAGCTGGTGGCCAGGGGATTAAAGATATAATTAGCGGAACCATTACCAGTCAAAATCTGATTTGCCTGGGTTTTCGTCAATACCACTTTGGGATCAGGATTATTGTTAACGGTGAATTTGTACAACGGATAATTCCACACCTCATCGTTGGCCGCCAAATCCACCACCAGCGGCTGACGCATGCGACCGATCCAGTTGGCGATCGCCAAGTGAAAACTCCCCGGATTTGTGTCTTCGCACGGCCCCATACGGGTCGGGTCGGGTCGGTCGGTATTATTATCATCGCAACGTTGCCCACCAAGGAAGACGTCGGTCGCGCTCATGTATAATTCCGCGAGCAAAGCTTTGGTATCCCAGGGCTTAAAGGTAACATCGCCGCGCACGACATCCTTGAACGGCTCCTGGTGCCGCGACGACGCTGCCGAGAAACCATTGCAATGCCCAGCCCAGTTAGCATCCGGATCGGTCGCAGCACGCGTATGATGTTCGTGTTCCCATTTGGCCGCGGTGGATACGCCATCATGAAATACATCATCATACTTTTTCAGCGCTGACGGGGAACCAACGTCCGTACCACCGAATTTCTCCGGATACCACCAGCCTGAATAAGGACGTTTTTCGTCCGCCACGGCACCGGTCAGCGGCAAGTCACCGTACTTATGAATCAACGGTTTCTTCCACACCTGATAGAAAAATTTGGCGCGTGAATGAATTTCTGAATAGCCGGAAGCATGGCGTGCCGTTGAAAACGACACCACATCATCATTCAAGTCATTGGGATTACTTGTTGTGTTGTCAGCCGAAGTTGCACGCTCTTGCGAACGGTTAAACTCCTTGCATGCGGGTAAACCGGCGAGAAGAAGTCCAAGTCCCAACGCAAAAACGTTTCGGCACCAGGCCATAGGGCAACAACTCCGTTGATGGAAAAAGAGGGAAACTGCCCTATTTTAACACAGCGCCTAGTTGATTGGATACTCCTGGAAATTCTGTGGTGGCGGCGTGTCCGGAGGTGCTACGGCTTTATTTTTGTCTGCCGGAAAGCTGGAGCTAAAGGAGTAATATTTCACCGTTTGATCGGGATTCCACCAAAACTTCAGTTCTTTGGTGTTACTGGCGCCGATCAGACGAAATTTATAATATCCATACGTCCAGGTGCCGGTGCCGGCTGAATTACCAACCTGATAGGGCTGACCAAGCAACTGCGACACATCTTTTTGTGTTGTGGTATTGGTTTTAATCCAGGTTAAGTTAGAGGGAAAATCCTTGCCGCGCGTCGCGCAAGCTCCAAGCAATAAAACTCCCGCTCCCAAAATAACCTTTAATATTTGCTGGCGCACATCCACCTCCCTAGCGCAATGAATCCAGAAGTTGCAGTGTCTCATTTTTTGCCGGCGGCTTCAATGCGTTCGACCATCTGGTTATAACGATTCAGGGATTTCTCCGTGCGTTCAGCCGCCAGCCGCAAGGCGACATCCGGCTGATAACGGCCGGCCAAAACCTGCTCGATGGCTGACTCGATATGCTCACGCGCCTCCGGAAAAATGCCCAACAAGGCGCCACGCGTGGCCGGGATATCAGGGACCGCCAGCAATTGTTGTATCGCCGTCCAGGCGGCCGGCTTGCGTTGATAAAAACCCTCGGCCCGCAAAGCTTCGATCACATCTTTGCGAATCGGAAAATAACCTGTCCCCGTGTGCCAGAAGCGCTGACTATCGGGTCGTGTCATGAACTTGAGAAATTTGTAAGCATGCTGCTGCTCGGCAGTGGGATGACCACGCATCAGCCAAACGCCGTTACCTCCCAAGACGGTGCCGCCGGGAGTTTGCGCGGTGGCAGCGAAGATCGGCGCGGTGCCCACGGGAAATTTGGCTTTGTTCTGAATTTCCATGACATCGCTGGTGGAAGTCACAAACATAGCCGAACGACCGGCGAGAAAATTCTGCTCAGCCGGATCCCAACCGCGTCCGGCATTGGCAAAACAACCACTGCTGACCAGATCACGCCACAGTGTGACGAACTCGACACCGGCGGCGCTGGCATACGCCAGCGTCTTGGCGCGCGCACCGCGACCATTAGCCGGCTCCGCGTAAACCTGACCTTGTTTGGCCATGAACTGCTCGAAAAACCAGGCATTGAGCGGCCAGGTGATCGCCGTGATCCGTGTCCGTGCATCCGCCAAACGTCCGCATAATTGTTTGAGCTCGGCGAAAGTTTGCGGTGGTGCTGTCACCCCCGCACGCGTGAACATCTCCTGATTGTAATAAAGGATGGGATTGGACGTCGCAAAGGGCAACGCATACAACGCGCCACCCACCGAATAGTAACGCAATATTTCTGGCATTAGTGCCGCTAGCGGGAATTCCGGATCCTGATCAATAAACTCCTGCAGCGGTACAATAGCGCGAGAGTCCATCATCACCTGCGTACCGATTTCATAGACTTGCGCCAGATGTGGACCGCGCTTGCCAACCATCGCCGTTCGCAGTTTGTTGATGCCATCTTCGTAGCTGCCGATAAATGTCGGCGCGATACGCATCGTTCCCTGATTCTCCGGCAGGGCGTTAAAGCGTTCAACCAACTCCTCCAACAACTTGCCCTTGGCAGCACTCATGGAGTGCCAAAACTCGATGCGGGTCACCGGCTCAGCCTGTAGGGAGGTCGACCAGAACGCCATGACTAAGATCATGCTGCGAGAAAATCGTTGCATCATTTGAGCCCACCCATGGTTAAACCACGCACGAATTGTCGCTGCGTCAACACAAACAACGCCATCGACGGCATAACCAAAATCGTGGTCGCCGCCATAATCATGCCCCAGCTATTGGACTCATTGGCGGCACGGAACATACCTATACCCACCTGCGCCGTTCGCATGTTGGTCGATTGCGTGATAACCAGCGGCCACAGATACTGATTCCACGCCGAAACAAAAGCGAACACCGCAAAGCCGAGAATCGCCGGCATCGATAACGGCACCATAAACTGAAACAAAAAACGCAGCGGCGACGCGCCGTCCACAATCGCGGCTTCTTCGAGCTCTTTGGGAATAGAACGGAAAAATTGATACAACAAGAAAATCCCAAATCCCGACGCCGCCGACGGCGCGATCAGACCCATATATGTATTGATCCAACCTAAATTCGCGACCGTGAAATAGTTAGGTACTAACGTGACTTCCAAGGGGATCATCATCGTGGCAACGAATAATGCCAGCAACCAGCCCTTGCCCGCAAATTCCAGACGTGCCAAGGCATACGCGGCAAGAATCGAGGTCACAATTTGCAAAACAGTAATCGCGACGGCCACGATCAAAGAATTCAAGAGAAACCGCAGCAGCGGCGCCGCCTGCAATGCCTCCAGATAATTAGCCCAGGCAAAGTGTTCAGGGAGCAAGCTGGGCGGATAAACAAAAATCTCGCTTGCCGACTTCAGCGACATCGATAGCAAATACAAAATCGGGAAAAAATGCACCGCCGCCAGCAACAACAAC
Source organism: uncultured Oligoflexales bacterium (assembly GCA_964652825.1). GTDB lineage: Bacteria > Bdellovibrionota_B > Oligoflexia > Oligoflexales > CAZZCU01 > CAZZCU01. The sequence continues at coordinate 38,597 of CAZZCU010000004.1, read as the reverse complement.
GGCACGGTCACCACCCAGCGATGAACAAGAAGCTGACGTTTGCTCAGATGTTGCATGAAGTCATCCTATTCTTCGTCCACGCCGAGGCTATTGATAATGAACGCGGCGACGCGCCCAGTAAAACTGTACGTAGGTTAACAATAAAATCAGTATGAATAACAATACTGCCTGCGCCGAGGCATTACCGGCACGAAAATACTCAAAGGCGTCACGATACAGGCGATACACTAATACGTTGGTTGCATCAGCCGGTCCGCCGCGCGTTAAAATATGAATCTGCCCGAAGCTCTCGCAAGCATGAATAACGGAAATCACCGAGACAAAAAACAGGGTTGGCGACAACAACGGCAAAACCACGTAACGCAATCGATGCCAAAAACCAGCACCATCAATCAACGCCGCGTCCTGCACGTCTTGTGGGATGTTTGCCAGTCCGGCCAGAAAGAAAATGACATTGAAGCCGACCTCCTTCCAGACCGTGACGATACTCACCGCCACCAGCGCCCAGGTGGGATCAGCAAGCCAACTTGGTCCATCCATACCCAAACGATGCAGCAGGTAATTGAAAAAACCGGACGTGGGATTATACATAAACACCCACAGCATCGCGCCCATCGCTGGCGAGATACCGACCGGCAATAAAAAGATAGTCCGGAACAGTGAGCGACAAAACGGCTGCTGATCCAACAGCAACGCCACCATCAGACTGATCACGATCGATGTCGGCACCGTCAACAACGCGAAATACAAAGTCACGCGCGCGCTTAACCAATACTCGGGTGATGACAGCAAGTCACGGTATTGCTCCATGCCGACAAAGAATTTTTCGCCGGTAAAAGGTGCGACTTCGTGCAGACTCAGATACAACGACTGAACGGCCGGATATAACATAAATATCGTGGTGACAGCCAAAGCCGGCAATACCAACAGCCAGGCAAACCACAATGATTGGCGTGTATTCGCTAATTTAAACATTGATCACGTTCGTCGAAATATTTTAATGCCTCAGGCTTGGCCAGCAGATGTAAACGCTCGCCGATACGCGGCAAATCCGCACCGGCCGGGCGCTCACAGGAAATGATCGCCCCCGAACTCAGCCGCATATGCAATTGAACAGTGGCGCCAAAGTATTCCTGCAAGTGTACCTCGGCCTCGCCTAAAGCGATCTCCCGGTGATTATCCGCCGGCGTTTTATCAAGCCGGACATCCTGCGTCCGAAAACCAACACAGTGTGCCTCGGCCGGGGCCGCATGGGCGTCGATATCGGCAATCGGCAAAAAACTCATCGGTGGTGTTCCGAGAAAACCGGCGACGAACTTGGTCTTGGGATGATGAAACAGCTCCTGCGGTGTCCCTAATTGCTCGATCCTACCGCCATTGATGACCGCGATCCGGTCGGCGAGACTCATCGCCTCCACCTGATCATGGGTGACATAGATTGAGGTGGTTTTAAATTGACGATGCAACTGGCTGATTTCGGCGCGCATATGCATCCGCAGCTGGGCATCAAGATTACTCAGCGGCTCATCAAATAAAAAGACTTTCGGCTGCCGGATAATGGCCCGACCGATGGCGACACGCTGCTTTTGGCCGCCGGATAGCTGTCCCGGCTTTTTATCCAGTTGATCGCCAAGGCGCAGCAGCTCAGCAATCCGTCCGACCTCGCGCATAATGGTCTGGCGATCGCGTTTGGCGAGCTTCATACCAAAACTCAAATTCTCGCGTACAGTCATATGCGGATATAAAGCGTAACTCTGGAAGACCATGGCAACGCCACGCTCGTTCGGCCCCAACCGGCTGACATCAACACCATCCATCAGCACGGCGCCGCCGCTTACTGGCTCAAGACCGGAGATCATCCGCAGCATCGTGCTCTTGCCACAACCGGATGGCCCGACCAGAACCAGGAATTCTCCTGAATAGATATCCAGTGAGGTCGCGTTAATGACCACGGTTTTGCCAAAACTCTTGCTGACCGCGTGTAAACCAATGGCTGTCATTCCGGCTCCCAAATAAAAAATAGCCCGCAAATCTTTGCGAGCTATTTTCTTTATAGGAGTTTAAAGCAAGAATCTAAAGTGCTAAATCGCCTGGGATATGGTCTTGGTACCCGCACCCACGCTACTGCCACCGGCCGAACGTCCCGTGTTCTTCTCAACACCGTTGCGAACGATATCCTGCATTTGCAGGCAGACCAGGGTTTTGGGAATCCAGAACAACGTTGACAGCTCGGAGACAACATTCCGCCGCGCATCCAGCTTGGCAAGTTCATCAGCCATCATATTCTTTGGGATCAACAGATTGGCGGCGAAAATAATCTGCTCCAAGCCCAGCATCTCGGCGTTGAATTCGCCCAGTTCCGGGAAGCGGGCGCGCTCACCTTCAAGAACGATACGTGCCAGATCCTTAACCATGCTCCAGCGCGTTTGCGGCCGCAAATCACCTTTACGGAAGTGAATGCAATACTGACCCGGCTTCACACGTAGCACGCGACTCAGTTTGTCGATCATGTCCATGGGCTGCGTTGAAATAAAGGCGAAAGCCCGCATAACTTCCGGCAAATAGAGCGGCGGTGTGGTGAATTCACACTGCAACAGAATCGAATTCACAAAATTCTGAATACGCTCGCGCGCCTGATTGATCGCAATATCACCAACGCTCGTCGCTTTGGCGATGCTTTCCTGAATCGCACGCGATTCCAGGTATTCAAAATAAGCTTCATCAACACCGACGGCACCGCTGGCGACATCGTGAATCAACGCAACTTCGACCGTTAAAACTTCGGCAAGCTTCGCCAGCGAAAAGACCGAGCGAACATTCTTCTCGCCCCGCTTCCAGTGGCTACAGTCAGATGGATTGAAGTTCAAGATCGCACCGACTTCCTGATCGCGGACCTTATTGCCACGCTGATGAATCAAGACCTTGTGGCAAAACTTGAACAACTGCACTGAATTTGGAAACTTGGCTGTCCCCGCGCGCTTCATTGCGATCCTCCGACGTCCCTGTGTTTGACGCCTGCGTAAGCTGTGTATTCTCAATGTCGTGTATTGGCTTTAACTAAATATACCTAGTGCAAAAACTACCTGTCAACTAGCGCCCCAAATTTAACGTCGATCTGGCATCATGCCTGAGTTTTACGACGCGCACTGAAAACGCTCTCCGACCAATTTTGACCCAAGGTATTGCCAACCACGATGCGAAACACCAGCCAATACATGGCGAATATTCCGTACAGCGCAGCAACCGTTTGCCACGCTGACATTTCCAAAACGAACTTCACCGGCTCCCACTGCAAGAAAGCCGCTGGTCGCGCCATAGTTCTGAACGGCGCGAAAAACACACTGGCGACAGCAAAAGCCACCAGGAGCGACATACCGACGACGACGAGATCGGCCAAATGCGCGATCGCGAAACGTTGCCAGGCAATCTTTGGGAATAAAGGCGGCAAGCGCCGGGAAAAACTTTTGCTCGGTTGTTTAACACTCGCCGCCGGTATCGCAGTGTCCGGCGACGGTAATTGCCTTAACACCCGCTCTTCCGCCTCAGCATAGGACTGTCCGGTGGCGGCGGGCAGTGATACCGAAACTGTCGCCGCGTAATCAATGCTTTCGGCTCGGACTTTAAATACCGGTCGCGTTGCGCCCAGACCAATGCCGACCGATAACGAGCGAAACGGCACCTTGTCGATCGCTTCTGCCATATGCAAAAGCTCATCAATCGGACTGCGGGGTGCGTAACGCGATGCCATCAACCACCTTGGTTTCAGCTGCTGTTGCGAGCGTCGTTAATTAAATCTTGTACGGGAATCTCTAGTTAATAATGTACCCGAAATAGGCCAAGTGGGCAAATTTTGCACAGATGTCTGCGAAAACGTTGACTTAGACGCGGGAGACGCGTGGTGACTGATCAGTGGGCTCGTCAGCGGTGACTTCAGTGGCTTTTTCAAACAAAGCTATGGCATCCTTGGGACGCATGCCTTGCGACGATCTTCCCCCTGATAAAGCATGCGGCGCATTGCTTACAGAGACCAGGGCCTCAATCGACTTCATGGTAACATCAAATTCCTCGGTGGGCAGCTTCATCAAACGTTCACGCAAAGCCAGGACCTGACCGCTTTTGCGACCGAGACGCCCCTGATCAAGGCGATCGCGCTCTTGCGAGTCAAAGTAAAACATCAGATCGGCAAGCTTGATCTTCGGCTCGGCCGGCTGACGATCTTTGTCGCGAGGTTTTGTCATTCACGAAACTCCGATATCGCGCTATGCTAACGCGCACAACACAAGCCAAAGATCGGAAGGACAACGAAAAACTTTAGCCATGACCGCAGTAGACCTCCACGTAACCAACAATCTCAGCCGACGCAAAGAACTCTTCAAACCGATCGAGCCCGGTCATGTCCGCTTGTATGCCTGCGGTGTAACTGTTTATGACCATTGCCATATCGGTCATGCATTGCAGGCGATTCACTTTGATGTCATGCGTTCGTATCTGGAATACATCGGCTTCAAAGTCACTTACGTGCGCAACTACACCGATGTGGACGACAAAATTATCGACAAGGCTGCGACGCTGAAAATCTCCCCGGCAAAACTTGCCCAGGACATGATTGAATCGAGCGAGCACGACATGCGCGCCATCGGTGTGCGCCCGCCGACACACGCACCCAAAGTCTCGACCTCAATGCCGGATATCATCGCCATGATCGCGCAGATTATTGAGCATGGCGCCGCGTATCCGACTGCCAGCGGTGATGTGTATTATCGCGTCCGCGCTAAAGCCGACTACGGCAAACTCTCCGGCCGCAAACCCGATGATATGCGCAGTGGCACACGCGATATCGTCGCGGGCGATAAAGAGGATGAGTTGGATTTCGCGCTTTGGAAGAGCGACAACACCGTCGACGCCTCTTGGGATAGCCCTTGGGGGCGAGGACGTCCAGGCTGGCACATTGAGTGCAGCGCTATGAGCAAGGCGTGTCTGGGCGCAAACTTCGATATTCACGGCGGCGGACGCGACTTGATGTTTCCACATCATGAAAATGAAATCGCCCAATCAGAATCCGCGAACAAGCAAGCCTATGCCAACCTATGGGTACATTGCGGCTTGATGACCATTGACAAACAAAAGATGTCGAAAAGTCTCGGCAATCATATTCTGATCCGTGATTTCGTGCAGGAGTGGTCACCGGAGGTGTTGCGTTTGGGAATACTGCAGCATCATTATTCCTCCAACATTGATTTTTCGCGCAGCATGTTCGGCAAGTACCAGAGCCGATTGTATTACTATTATTCAACGCTGGCCGCGCTCGACGCCGCCGGCACGGGCAACGACGCAGCAACTGCTACCGAAACCGAAGAAGGCAAACTCATTCGCGCCGATTTTGTGCGCTGCATGAATGATGATTTTAACTCCGCCGCCGCGCTTGGTGAGCTGAACAAGCATTTTCGCAAAGCCAACGAGTTATTGCGCGGCAAAGCCACGGCGACCAAAGCCGCGCAGGCGCGCACCTATGCCAAAGCCTTGCGCGAAGTCAGCGGTGTCTTTGGCTTGTTGCAACAGCGTCCCGAAGATTTCCTGGCGACACTACGCGCGAATTTCCTCAAACAAAAACAATTGCAGCCGGATTTTATCGCGCAAAAAATTGCTGAACGACAAGCGGCACGGCAGGCAAAAGACTTTAAGCGCGGCGATGCCTTGCGCGATGAACTGGCGGCACTTGGCATCGACCTAATGGATACGCCTCAGGGCACGATCTGGGGCATCAAAGACAGCGGTGAGTAAATAAGCATGAGTCATCTGGTTCTGGAAAACATCGGAGAGCTAATCACCCTGGCTCCCTGCGTAGCCAACAAAAAATTCGTGCGCATCACCGACGCGGACCTGGGCAAACTGAACAACGCCTGGCTGGCGGTACGTGACGGCAAAGTCGCGGGTTTTGGCAACGGTCATCCCGATAAAGCATTTGCCGACCTAAAGCGCCTCGACGCACGCGGCGGCCTGGTCATACCGGGGTTTGTCGATGCACACACACATCCGATCTTCGCCGGCAGTCGCGCGCACGAATTCGTGCGCCGCTTGAATGGCGAAACCTATCAACAGATCGCCGCCGGTGGCGGCGGTATCAAATACACCGTTGCACAATCGCGAGCTGCTAGTGACGAACAATTATTGTCGTTAACCTTGCGACGGCTACAAAAATTTCTCGTGCACGGTACCACCACCGTCGAGGTCAAAACCGGCTATGGTTTGAACGTCGAACAAGAGCTGCGGATGCTGCGCGTCCTGCAAAAAGCGCGCGCAAAAACCGCGCAACACCTGTCGATCACTTGTCTGGCACTGCATGCGGTGCCATCGGAATACTCTGGGGCTAAAGCCTTCGCGGAAGTCATGACCAAAGAGCTGCTACCGACGATCGCCAATGAGCAGCTCGCCGATGCTGTTGATGCGTTCGTGGAAGAAGGGTATTTCAGCGCCGCCGATTGCGACGCCTACTTTACCAACGCCAAACAGCTGGGCCTAATGACACGCGTGCATGCCGATGAATTTGTCGATAGTGGTGCCGCGGCTGCGGCGGCGCGTTGGCAAGCCGTTGCCGCGGATCATCTGGAGCATGCCAGCGATGCTGGAATCAAGGCCATGGCCGCCGCCGGTACGGTTGCGGTGCTTCTACCCGGTACATCCTTGTACTGCGGCCTGCCGTACACGCGCGCGCGACGTTTCATCGATGCCGGTTGCCCGGTAGCACTGGCGACCGATTTCAATCCCGGCTCCTGCACCTTCGACAACATCAATCTGATCGCGACCATCGGCGCCATCCATTGCCAAATGAATGCAGCGGAAGCTCTAGCGGCCGTCACCTACGTCGCCGCCCGCAGCCTAAGACTGGAGCAGCGCAAAGGCGCGTTGGCAGCAGGTCACGACGCAGATTTCAATATTTTTGATTTACCAAATGCAGCGGAGTGGCTAGCCGCCGCCGGCAAAAGCGACCCGATGGATGTCTACATCCAGGGTAATAAAGTAAGCTGACGAAGATTCAGTAATAGTAAAAATTGCATCATCGAAACAGCAACTCCGACGTCGGAGCTGAGTTAAATAACCTACTTTTTTTATTGACAAAATCCCCCAAAATACCATATATAATTATGGTGTTAAGGGGGCAAAAAAGATGCAGCTAAAAAATCTCAACGACACGGCTTTACTGACGCGCACCAAACAACTAACTCACGATGAGCGACAGGTTCTCACCAGTATCTTGCATCACCTCAGAGAAATAGAGCGGCGACGTTTGTATAGCGATCTTGGTTATGGCAGCTTGTTTGAATTCGCCGTGAAAGAATTAAAGTACAGCGAAGGTCAGGCGGGAAGACGTATTCAAGCGATACGACTGATCAAAGAGATTCCTGCGGTCGAACAAAAGATTGCCTCCGGCGGACTGCTGGGCCCCAAAGGTGCGGCGATGTCCTTTGCCGAGTTATTGGCGGCGATGGCAGAAATTAGTGTCGAGCAGTTGCGGACTAAAAAATTTGGCAAAAAGCGAGCATCGGCAGCAGCAACGACATCGCCAGAGCAAACATCAGCTCCGACGTCGGAGGAGAGGCGCGCAAAAAATCCTCGCTATATTCCACAAAAGGTCGTCCATTCAGTCTGGCAACGTGCTCAAGGTAAATGCATGCTTTGTAAAAGCACCCGTAATTTACATATCGATCACATCCATCCCGTGGCAAAAGGTGGTGGATCGGAGATCGATAATCTCCGGTTGTTGTGTTTTAGTTGTAATCAGAGAGCGGCTATTAAAGAGTTTGGCCTACCGTTTATGAGTGCAAAAACGAAAACCCTGAAGCAATAGGGAAAGGGAAACATCTCCGAATGAAAAGAATATTCTTTATTCGTAAGTCACTTCGGAGATCGTGTACTCAACCGTGCCTTTCGGCGCGTTGACTTCGACCAAATCATCAACCCGCTTGCCCAGCAACGCCCGGGCGATGGGCGAACTATGCGAGATTTTATTTTTGGTGATATCGGCTTCGAGATCACCGACGATTTGATAGGTTTTGGTGTCGCCGGTTTCGGAATCAGTAACTGTTACCGAGGCACCAAAGCGCACCTGATCATTTTCCTGGCCGGAAAAATCAATAATCTGCGCACGCGACAATTTATCGTCAAGATCGGCGATACGGCCTTCGATAAACGCTTGTTTTTCTTTGGCAGCGGCATACTCGGCATTTTCCGACAAATCACCATGCGCACGCGCGTCAGCGATTTCCTGGATAACTTTTGGGCGCTCTTCCGACTTTAGCCGTTGGAGTTCTTCCTTCAGCTCGTCGTAGCCGCGTTTAGTAAAAGGGACTGTCTCGGTCATATAAAGAATCCAATGTTCTAAAAGTTATGCGATGCTGACAAACCTACCGTCGTCGACTGCGCCACTACTTTCTGTATGTTCGTGTCACCCAGCTTCTGAGCTTCACCGCTACCCTGCTGTAATACCGTACCTATGGCAACTTGGCTATTAGGTTGCACCCAGGCCAGGAATATCGATGCTCCGATATAATCGATATGCTCGCCACCAGCAACCGAGGAACTGACCTCCGGACGCGCGTCGTTATTGGTGAAAATACCTACCCGTAAGGGAAATGATGGTGTCAGATACACTTCGGTGCCGCTCGCGAAGTTAAGCACGGCCTCGCGATCGTAACGTGTCAAGCTGCCGTCAACCGCTCCACGATGCACTACGTCTAAGGTCCACAAAAACCGTGGATTAGCGAACCAGGCCATCCCCAAACGCACTTCGTGCGGCCAGCCACCCAAGATATCGCCAACTTCTTCGTCAACCGGCACCCGGACGATACGACCATTGCCAGGCGGATCAAGAGCCGGATCAGTCACAACCGGATTACCACCGGTATAAGGATTATCCGTCCGTATACGCAAAGCTTCCTGGTTATACTGCAATTTATCCGACATCAGGACGGCGTTTTTAATCGTCAAACCAATGGAAAATTTGCCGCCTAAAACTATTTGCATGCCGAGCACCGGCTCGATACCAAGTGCTGCCAACTTCTCGCGGATATTCTGCGTCTGAATTTCGTAAAACGCCTCTTCGCTGGTGGTGCCGTCACCATTATCTTTTGCTCGTGTTCCTAAAAACACCGTATCCTGATAAATCTGATTCAGCTCATCGACTTTAACAACATTCAGACCGGCTCCGACCGAAAAATTACTCGAAAAACGTTTGGCTGCGGCGATACCAAAATAATTCGTGGACGCGCGAATATTTGCCGTACGATGATAGCTGACGATCTGGTTGTTGCCGGCCACCACCGCCTTTAACATCGTATCCTGATCTTTTAATTCGGCATCCGTGGAATACACGCCAAATGCCAACACCAGGCCGGGAGAAATATGATCCAGTTTTTGTAAACCGCCAAAGAACGGATTGAAAATCCCCTCGCTGTTCTCAACAAAACTGTCTTTGCCAATCACTTCCTTGTATTCAACGCGGCGGCGATAAAAGGCATTCGCCGAGCCGGAGATATCGTTGGACAGCGCAAACCCCAAACCCGCGGGATTGTAGACAACCCCGGACGCATCGTCAGACACGCCACCATAAGCACCACCCATGCCCATGGCGCGATCGCCAGTAATAATATTGTTATAATGAAACACATCAGCGTGGACAGACGCCGACAACCCCACACCACAAATCAATGCAACCAACTGCAGATTCAGACTTAAATTTCTTAACGGCAACATACTCTGCTCCTACTTTGCTTCATCTGTGGGATTTACTTTTTACCCGTGGTTTTCGGCGCTGGAATATTCTTGGTAAAACTCGCAAACCGCGTATCACCAGTAGCACCGACCATTTCGCGCCCATTCATAGCACTGAGTTCCTTGACAATCGCATCGATACGCATACCGACAGGAGGATGAGTTTTGTCGAGAATCGACGCCGCGGTGTTCTTTTTATCAGCGGTTGCAACTTTGCAACGTTTGCCAGCGACATGGGTTTTGTCTTCGAGCCGACAGAGATAATCAATCAACGCTTTCGGCTCATAGCCGGCACGAACCGCGTACTTAACACCGTCAACATCCGCTTCTTGTTCCAGATGCGCGCCCAGCCCCTTTTCCAGGATCAAAGACATGCCGGCTTTCGATGCCGCCAGAATATTTAAGCCCAACGCTGAGCCTGACAGATAACGCGCCACCAGGGCGCCCGTCTCGGATTGTTCCGGCTTAATACGTTCGCGACTACGCACTTCTTCGGGAAGATTGCCGCGTTTTTCGGCTTCGGCAGCGGCCTTTTGCAGATCTTCTTCGCTCATGGCTTTCAGCGTCGAATACATATGGCGTTTACCGACATGCACAGTCTCGTGACCGAGCACCATCGCCAATTCGGCTTCGTTGCGCGCGTGCCGGATCGCGCCCAGTGTTATCAAAATATAACCACCGGGACATGCAAACGCATTGACTTCATCCGAGTCAATGATGTCGAACATATAGCGACGATCCGGATAATCGCCCACACTCGCCACATAGTTGCCGACGTCGTTCAAATAATTGGTTAACCCCTGTGCCTCATAGCGACCGTAAAAGGCCAGCAGACGGCCCGCCATATTGCGACCGACTTCCATCTCCAACTGGTATTCTTCGAGTCTCTTGCTGTCAGCGTCCGAGAGATCGGTTGGTTGGGAACGGTCAGCGTCCTTACCAGTCGTACATGCTAGTGGGGTCAATGCCAGGCTCCAGAGCAAGCCGGCGGCGACACATCCTTGTGAGAGTTTCATTTGCTGCGTCCTTCCATGGGCGCGTCATTGGTTATTTTTATTTGGAACGCGCCATCTTCTTTTCGATTTCACCGTTGACCGATTTAGCCAGGGCATCAAGACGCTTCTGACTCACTTGCCGGTCTTCCATCTGATAAACCATCCGCAAATTTGGCGTCACATTACCCGCGCCGGCGGTCTGGTCCGATTCGCCTAAACCACGCACACCCATGACCGAGGAACGGGCACGCGAACTACTACTATCATCCGCTTCGCGTCCATCCTGCGCCGCAGCACGTATGGCTTTTGCGAGCGAGGTCTGAGCTTCTTCGGCTTTACGATTTACCGCCACCACCGGTACATAACCGGTCTGGCCGTTGACCTTAACTTCCCAAAACATGCCTTTGCGTTCGACAGCATCGACACCCTGATCTTTTTTAAGCGTCGTAATAACTTTGGCGCCGTTGCTCGGTTGTGCCAATACGGGGACATTATCTTTTTTGGCGACAACGCTGGCGGCCTCAGCCGGCGCAGCAAAAGCCAAGAACGCCGCAGCGATAAAACTCATGGAGATAGAGACACTTGCTTTGGTCACCATGGTACCCCCGAAAAAACCCTTTAATTGCAAAATCATAACACTTTTAGGGTCTTATTTCACCCATCTAGGGTTTAGGTCGGTAATTGCACCCAAAACTTGATCTAGGTGGAAAAACGTAAACGAAAATAGTGCTTTTTGCCCTTTTTTATCAGACAGCCATCCGGGGTCTCCAGGTCAGCAAGCGGCAGCATTTCGTCCAAACCATTGACCTTTCTGCCATTGACGGCAAGACCGCCTTGTTCGATGAGGCGTCGTACCTCGCTTTTTGAAGCGAAAGCCTTGGCGGCGACAAGAGCATCGATGACTTTCATCCCCTGTCCGAACAGCGCACGGTCGAGGGTGAATTCCGGTTCGGTACCACCTGCGCCACCTGGAGCGCCGGCAGCAAAAAGTGTGGCGGCGGAATCCTGAGCGGCCTCAGCCGCGGCTTCGCCGTGCAGGAGCTTGGTCGCTTCGTATGCCAGCACTTTCTTGGCTTCGTTAATCCGAGCGCCCGGCAGCGCCGCCAGTTCATTAACCGTGGCATCCGGAAGATAGGTGAACGTATAGAGACTGCTACGCACCAGCTCGTCAGGAATATTGCGCCAAAATTGAAAATACTCGTAAGGACTGGTCTTCTCGGCGTCGAGCCAGACAGCGCCTTTTTCGGTCTTGCCCATCTTGCGGCCGTCGCTGGTGGCAAACAACGGAAAGGTAACGCAAAACGACTGGCTGCGTTCATTCAGGCGACGAATCAGCTCGACACCACCGAGCATATTGCTCCATTGATCGTCGCCACCAAGTTGCACCGAACAATTCTCGGTACGAAACAAATGCAGGAAATCGTAGCTCTGCAGAATCATGTAATTGAATTCGAGAAAGGATAAACCTTTTTCGAGGCGCGTCTTGAAACAATCGGCGGTCAACATGCGATTAACGCTGAAGTGCGGACCGACTTCGCGTAGCAGCTCCAAATAATTCAAGCGTTGCAACCAGTCAGCATTGTTCACGAGCATGCCGCGACGAGCATCGCTGAAATCAATGAATTTACCGATCTGGAGTTTAATTTTCGCAACGTTGTGTGCAATAGCTTCCGGTGTCAACATCTGGCGCATGTCACTCTTGCCGGTGGGATCACCGATCAATGCCGTGCCGCCACCCATCAGCGCGATCGCGCGATGTCCAGCCCGCTGCCAACGCGCCAACATCATCACTGGTAACAAATGCCCGACATGCAAGCTATCGGCGGTGGGATCAAAACCGGCATAAGCCGTGCGCGCGCCGGAAGCCAAATGCTGCTTCAAGGTGTCTTCGTGTGTAATCTGCGCGAGCAACCCACGCGCTTGCGTGAGCTCGATAAAACCCTTAGTCATCTATCGAGCCTACTTTGCGAGCCTTGACCAGCGCGCAGGCGCCGAAAATATAGGGAACCTGTTCTTCGACGATAAAACCGAGTTCATAAAGCACACCACGCAGCTCCGAGGTCGTGTAAAAACTCCCGACACTTTGCGGCAGATATGTATAAGCATCTCGATCGCTGAAAACACCGGCGATACGCGGCAGAATCTGATGGAAATAGAACTTAAACAGGCGTCCAAACCAATCATTGGGCGGATTAAAAAACTCTAGAATCAAAAGAACGCCGTCGCGTCGCAAAACGCGCGAGAATTCCGTCATGGCTTTGCGCTTATCAACGACGTTACGCAAACCAAAAGCGATGGTCACGCAATCGACGCTGTCAGCAGCGAGCTCGATATTTTCGGCGCTACCTTGTTTTAACTCGATCTGCTTGGCGGTGATCTGTCGTTTCAGCTTCACTTGTGCCCGCTTCAGCATGGCCGCCGAGATATCGATGCCAAGCATGTGACTGTATTCGGGATGCGACTCATGGCAAGTCGTCAGAATGTCGCCGGTCCCGGTCGCCATATCAAGCAACACGCCTGTCGGTCGATAGGGAACCATGGCGGCCAGACGCTTACGCCAGCGATGATCCTGGCGAAAGCTGAGAAGACGGTTCAAAAAATCATAGCGATGCGCAATACGATCAAACATGCCGGCAATTTGCTCTTCGCTGACCGGCTGCTGGTGCGGATAATTCATTTTCACCCCCAGCAAATTTCTATACGAGGTCGGAGCGTTACGCAAGGTCGAGCGGCTGACCTTTAATCAGCAGGGGTATTCCGGCGGTGACCAAAACCACACTGCGACAGGCGGTGGCGAGACGGCAATTGATCCGGCTGGCAGCCTGGCGGAACGACCGGGCGGTCGGCGTCGGTGGCGACAGGCCGGCGGCGATCTCGCTAGTTACCAGAACTATTCGGCTTTTTGGCGCTGAGGTCAACCAGGTGCAAATCGTTTCGGTTTCGGCCTCGGCGATTTTCTCGACTTCTTCGATGCCGTGCTTGGCGCCGGCATAGACAAATAACCGCGCCACCCATTGGTTGATCGAATCAACAAGAATTTGTGGATGTGCGCCGGCGAGTTCCTGGAGCAGATGTGGCAAATCATCAACCGCCTCAAAGGTCTGCCAATGCTCCGGCCGTTGCTGGCGCCGGCGGGCGACCAGGGCGGCGATATCGGGCTCGGATGTATCAGCGGTACCAACAAAAGCGGCGCGCAACTGCTGATCAAGTGCCGTGATGGCGAAGTCAGATTTGCCAGAAAAAGCCGCGCCGATGATCAGCAGCGGGCTTGGCAAAACACGTAGATTCAGCGGTTGATCGGTAAGTCCCAACATCCATTCATCTTAGCATATCAAGGTTGCAACATAGCGTTGATCCCGCCGACAAGTTGCGCCAATTCTGACGAGGTTGTTGGCGGCAGCGGCAGCTGAAACTGCGCTACCAGCTTTTTGAACCAGGTGGTTTGGCGTTTGGCGTACTGCCGCGTCGCGGCAGCAATGGTTGTGGCGAGCTCCGTCTCGGCGATGGTTCCATTCAGATAGTCAACGACCTGCTTGTAGCCGATCGCTTGCATGGGTCGCGCCGTTGGCGGACAACCGCCTGCCAGCAATCCACGCACCTCATCAACCAGCCCGCACTCAAGCATCACCCCAGCACGCACAGCGATACGTTCGTGCAAGAGCGAACGCTCCGGCTCAAGCCGAACGATAATCGGAGATGTCAGCGGCGGGGCACTGGCTTGTTCGCTGCGCCAATTATCACCGGCGAGTGTCGCGAGTTCCACCGCGCGCAATAAGCGAACACGATCGTTGCTGTGTAGCTCGCGTGCCCGCGCGGGATCAAGTTCCATCAAGGTTGCCTGCAGTTGCGTGTTACTTTGTTCATTCAGACTGGCGCGCAACGTCTCGTCTTTGGGCAACTCCCCATGCCAGCGATCCGCCAGCAACGCCCGCAGATAAAGACCCGTCCCACCGACAATGATCGGCAGACGACCGCGCTGGCGCAAATCCGTCAACACCGCGGCGGCGGCACGGGCATACTTGCCAGCATCCATGGATTCCCGCCAATCGATCATATTGATTAAATGATGTGGCACCGCGCCTTGCTCGACCGGCGTCGGCTTAGCGGAACCGATATCAAAACCACGATAGACCTGAACGGAATCACAGCTGACGATTTCGCCATTCAGTGCCGTCGCGAGCTGAAGCGCCAAGGCGGATTTACCGCTGGCGGTGGGACCAACAATAGCAATGGCATCAAATGCGCGCACAGGCTCACCGATCAAACCAGTGCGAGATTTCTTGCTTGCTCCACCATTTGAAGACACGACGACCGTGCGGGCAATTGTGATAAAAATCGACGGTGGCAGCCTGGCTGATGAGCTGCGTGAGATCATCAGCGCTCAGCTCTTCACCGCCGCGAACCGCGGCATGACAGGCAATCGTCGCCAGCGTTAAATGCGCAATCTGAGTCTTGGCATCGTCGGCGGATGCCGCCTGACCTTGCTCCAGCAAGGCAGTCACCAGCGCCATGGGATCACGGCGCGTCAACAACGCCGGTACGGCACGAATTTCCAAATCATCTTCGCCTTGCAGGGCGAGATCAAATCCCAGCGCGCTGAGATGCGAACCGATCTGCTCCCAGCTCTCGCGTTGCTGTCCCGTCAGACGGATCGCCTCCGGCACCAGCAATGGTTGACAACCGCCGAGCACGGTCGGATCGGCAAGCAAACGTTCATATAAAATACGTTCATGGAAGGCATGCTGATCTACCACCAACATCCGCTCCTGCGCTTGAAAAATCAGGTACAAACGGGCGAATGTCCCAACAAAGGCTAATTCGTCCCAGTTGATACCAGTCACATTGTCGGCTGATGGCGTGGCGAACAAATCCGCCGGTGCCGGCGCACGGAATTCTGATCTAGAAGGGACGTGCCTCGGCAAACTGGTATTACGAATCCGCGCCGCAAGACCCGGCGTCGCGGCTCGATACGTTGCCTCTGGAGCCGACAGCGGCCGCTGGTACGAAGACTCGGAAAAAGCTCGCGGTGCAAGCGACGCATGGATTTCCGGTACGTCAGGCGTGGGTGATGCATAATCAGCCTGGCGCAGACGATCACGCACGCCAGCGGCGATATGATTATGAATGTCGTTGGCATACTGTAAGCGTATCTCGGTCTTGGCCGGGTGCACATTCACATCCACCAGACTTGGATTCACTGTCAAACGCAGCATCACCAAAGGGTAGCGGCCTTTAAGCAGATGACTGTGATAACCGCGCAGCAACGCATAACGCAGCGCCTGATCACGAACCCAGCGGTTGTTTACGAACAGATACAGACCTTTGCTGTTCATGCGCTCATATCCGGGCGGCGAGAGCAGAGCCTCCCACTGAAACATTTCATCAGCGCGTTGCACATACAGCATCTTGCGCGCCAGCTTGCCGTCATCAATCACCTCGGCAAAACGCGCGCGCAAAATCTCTTCGCCGTAGAATGCACCGGCAGCCGGTTGTTCCTGGGCGGACAACAACAATTGCTCTTTGCGATTGTGACGCAGCGTGATTCTGATCGTCGGACGTGCCAAAGCGATAGCACGCAGCAATTCATTGATGTGCGTATATTCCGCTGCGGGGGATTTCAGAAACGCGGCGCGCGCGGGAACATTGTAAAATAAATCCTCGACGGTGATGGTGGTGCCGCAATCAGCTTTAGCACGCGTCTCCACGCCCCCGACGTCGCCGCCTTGAATCAGCAAGCACTTGCCGATCTCATCCTCGGCCTGGCGCGAAGCAATTTGAAAACGACTGACGGCGGCAATTGATGCCAACGCCTCGCCGCGAAAACCCATCGAACTGACCCGAAACAAATCATCAACATTGGTAATTTTGCTGGTGGCATGCCGACGCACGGCCAACGCCATGTCCTCGCCACTCATACCAAAGCCGTTGTCAGCAACACTGATCAGCTTGCGTCCACCGTCAATGATATCGACGTCAATGGCCGTGGCGCCTGCATCGAGGGCGTTTTCGACCAGTTCTTTGACCACGCTGGCGGGGCGTTCCACCACCTCACCGGCGGCGATCTTGTTAATAACGTCATCTTCGAGTAAATGTATGCGACCCATGAACGTTCCACTTACCTATTAGTAGGTTAATTAGTGAATTCACTCTATATCACCAGCGCCGCCAAACCGGAACAACTTCCCCGCTTTGGCCTACCGGAGATGGCGTTCATCGGCCGTTCCAACTGCGGCAAATCGTCTCTGCTCAACGCTTTTATGGATAATAAGGGCCTGGCACGCACCAGTCGGACGCCGGGACGGACGCAGATGGTGAACTTTTTTAAACTGAACGATGCGCTGATTCTCGCCGATCTTCCGGGCTATGGTTTCAGCGCCACCAGACGCGAAACGCGGGAAACCTGGCAGCGACTGTTGGATGCCTATTTTCAGCGGCCCGACTTGGCATTATTGGCGTTTTTAATCGATATCCGCCGTGAGCTGAACGAGGAAGACATCGAGGTATTACGCTGGTTGACCGGCCTCGGACCAACGGCCCTGGTGCTGACCAAAAGCGATAAACTCAGCCAGCTGCAAGTCAATAACGCTATCCGCAAAATGACCGCACAAACCACCCAACACAAGCTGCCGATCTGGCAACATGTGCAAGCAATATCCAGCAGCAAAAAAAGCGGCATCGCTGAATTTCGCGACGCCGCCTTCGCGACTTTGGGAATTTAGTTTTAATTAGCTGATTTTATCGATCGCGGCTTGCTCGCGCAAAACCTTTTGACAGAAATCCCAGATCATTTCCTTATCTTCGATATGACTAATGAGAGTACCGAGCCGGTGCGCCAACAGCGCCGCCATATCGCGGGCATCAATGGTGTTGTCGTGCAGATTCTGCAACACGACGGCATCAATGGCATCAGCAATACGCACCATTTTTATAGCTTCAGGATCGGTCTTGGGACGCGGCTTGAAAGTAATGACTTTGCCCATTTGCTCTCCTTGTTTGCTACCAAGCTTATCGGCAAAAAATGCCGTAATACTTTAGATTATAGCGAGTTTTTTTCTTAAATTCTCCCCCTGGATGGTGTAACTTGCTGAGTCCCAATCAGTATTTGAGCTAAGGAGCCAAAACATGACCACCCCCCGCTATGACCTCGTTGTTATTGGTTCGGGTCCCGCCGGCGAAGTGGGCGCCATTCGGGCGGCCCAGCTAGGGTTGAAAGTCGCTCTCATCGAGAAGCAGCAGCAT
Source organism: uncultured Oligoflexales bacterium (assembly GCA_964652825.1). Taxonomy (GTDB): domain Bacteria; phylum Bdellovibrionota_B; class Oligoflexia; order Oligoflexales; family CAZZCU01; genus CAZZCU01. The sequence goes on along the minus strand of CAZZCU010000004.1, from coordinate 20,595 downwards.
TTGGGGGGCACTTGTCTGAACTGGGGGTGTATTCCCACCAAAGCCTTGCTGGAATCAGCCCGGCTTTATGACAAATTTAAGCATGCGGAAGACATGGGCTTTGCGATCGGTAAATTAAGTTACGATTGGGATCGCATCATGAAACGCAAGGAAACCATCGTTGATCAGCAACGCAAAGGTCTGCGTTTTTTAATGAAGAAAAACAAAATTGATACGTATGAGGGACACGGCCGCATCAAGGATACCTCGACCGTGACCGTCACCGGTAGTGATGGCAAGATCACGACGATCAACACCAAAAGCATGTTGTTGTGCATGGGCTCGCGCGTGCGTGAATTACCGTTTGCCAAAGCGGACGGCAAAAATATCCTGAACTCCGATCATGTGCTGTCGATCAACGACGTGCCAAAAACCCTGGCGGTAATCGGTGGCGGCGTGGTCGGCATGGAATTCGCCTCGCTCTTCGGTCGTTTTGGCGCGGCAGTGACGGTTATCGAACTAGCAGCGCAAATCTTGCCCTCCGAAGACGACGAGGTGGTGAAGGAATTTGAACGCCACATCAAAAAACAGAATGTAACTATCGAAAATGGTGTCAAGGTCACCAAGATCGAAGACAAAGGCAAAGGTGTCGAGGTAACACTCGATGGCGGCAAGCCGCGCAGCTTCGATAAAGTTTTGATCTCCGTGGGTCGCGAGCCGGTGACGCAAGACTGCGGCCTGGAAAACGTCGGCATTAAAACCGATAAAGGTTTTATCCCGGTCGATCAACATTACCGCACCAACGCCGTGAATATTTATGCTGTCGGCGATCTGATCGCGACACCAGCGCTTGCGCATACCGCCTCGGCGGAAGCCATTCACGCGGTCGAAAAAATCGCCGGCCATCATCCACCAGTCATCAATTATCAGGCGAATCCAAATGCGATTTATACCTATCCAGAAATCGCCAGCATCGGCATGACCGAGAAAACCTTAAAAGCAAAAAACACCGCTTACAAAGTCGCGAAGTTTCCCTTCGCGCCGATGGCGAAAGCCAAAATCGAGGACGCTACCGAGGGCTTCATCAAAATCATCTACGAACCCAAGTACCGCGAGTTGCTTGGCGTCCATATCATCGGCGCGAAAGCCACCGAGATGATCGCGGAATTCGCGCTCGGCAAAGTTCTGGAAACCACGGTCGATGAAATCGGCTTGACGATTCATCCGCATCCGACTTTATCCGAGACGATTATGGAAGCCGCGCACACCGCAGTCGGCGGCGCCATCCATATGTAGCAGCTGGTGAGTTGCGGGAGAGTTAGCATGGCTGATCAAATTACCGAAGTACTCATGCCGCTGATGGGTGAAGGTGTCAATGAAGCGACGCTAGTGCGTTGGCTGAAGAACATCGGCGATAAAGTTGAAAAGGCCGAACCGCTGCTGGAAGTTTCCACGGATAAGGTGGATACCGAAATCCCCTCGCCCGCCGCTGGTTACCTGTTGCAAACCAACGCTGCCGCAGGCGAGCAGGTGGAAGTCAACAGCATCTTGGCGGTGCTCGGGGCGACTGCCGATACCATCGTACCCACTGGTTCGCAAAAACGGGCGGGCACCGACAAGCGTGCGGGAGCAACGCCGTCTCAAGCCATGGCCGCATCGGGCAACGCCACGACAGCGACCAACACACCATCATCGTTAAGCGATGCCGATCCGACTTATTTCACCGGCACCGGTGGCCGCCTGCGGGCATCACCATTGGTCCGCAAAATGGCACGCGATATGAGCGTTGACCTGCAAGCCATTGACGGCAGCGGCATCGGCGGACGCATTACCAAACGTGATCTCTTGTCACATCACCAGCGACGTGGCCCGCTACCATCGACCGTGAGCGCCCACACGACAAGCGATAAATTGGCGACTCAGGTCAAAGATGGCAAAGAGTATCTGGAAGGCGTTCCAGTACGACGCGAAAAAATGAGCAAGATTCGTCAACTCACCGCCGAACATATGGTGCGTTCCACGCGCGTCTCGCCGCATGTCACGACCACTTTTGAGATCGATGTGCATCGCATTGCCACCTCGCTGGAAAAACACAAGGCAGCTTTTTTGACACGCACTGGCTTTAAATTGACTTACACCGCCTATTTTATTCATGCGGCCGTGCAAGCGATCAAACAACATCCGATCGTTAACGTCTCGGTGGATGGCGATGATATTTTGCACAAAGATGACATCAATGTCGGCTGCGCCGTCGCCCTGCCAACCGGCCTAATTGTTCCGGTCATAAAAAACGCCGGCGATCTGAGTTTGTCTGGTATCGCTGGCAAATTGAATGATCTGGTAACACGTGCCCGCAATAAAAAACTGCTACCCGAAGATGTTCAGGGCGGTACTTTTTCCATCACTAATCCCGGCGGTTGGGGCAGTATCATGTCCAATCCGATTATCAATCAACCACAAGTCGCGATCCTGGGTATCGGCGCCGTGGTGAAGCGCCCCGTCGTTCTCGATGACAGCATCGCCATCCGACCGATGATGATGATGAGCCTGACCTTTGATCATCGCGTCATTGACGGCGAAGGCGGCGCCAAATACCTGGCAACTTTAAAAGAGATCATCGAGAGTTACAGCGAAACGCCTACGTGAGTTTTTTTCTCGTATTGTGTCATTCACAAAATACGCCTCAATCATACCTATCATTCATAACTTAGGTCCTGGCGACGATTGCCTTTCGCCTAGACAAAGTTTAGCTTCACTTTTCTCTGCCGATACCAGGAGTGCAGCCGTTTTTTGCATGGACCGGCAAGGAGACCGCGGTTTGGCAGGTGCAAACAAATTTTTAAAACGCGATCAAATCCTCTTTAAGGAAGGGGAGCCGGCGGATTGTATTTACATCGTCCGTCGTGGCGAGATTCAAATCTTCCTGACCAAAGACAGCCACGAAGTCAATCTGGCTACTGTCGGCGAAGGCAGCATCGTCGGCGAAATGGCGTTCTTCGATAAAAAACCACGATCAGCATCGGTAAAAGCCGCCAAAGATGCCGAAGTCACCGTTATCACCAAAGATGATTTCAGCAAACTGATGCGCCAGATTCCCAAGTGGTTTGTCACCTTGATGAGCTCGCTGTCCGCACGCCTGCGCCAAACCAACGAACGGCTGCAAAAACTCGAATCGCTGCAGGCCGGACTCGCCGATCCATTCGAGAACAGTATTAAGATTTTGCATGTGATCAATCTGCTGTGGTTTAAAGACGGCGTCAAAACCGGCAAAGACTGGTTTTTGCACCAGGACCTCGCCATCAAAACGCTCAGCAATATTCTCCGCCTGTCACCAGACAAGGTGAAAAGTATCCTGCACATTTTCGGCGAGCAGAAAATCTTTGCCGAGATGCAGGATCAATATCGCAATCAGGTCTATGCGCTCACCAATCGCGGCAATATCGAACGACTGACCGGCTTTCTGACACAATTTGCCAAAGACTTCCCCAACCGCCGGGATGTGCCTGAGGGCTTGAGCGCTTATCTGGATTGTTTACTAAAACTGACGTTAGCCACGCCTTACGATTCAGCGACCATCAGCGTCGATGACATTATCGCGGAAGGTACCAAAGATAACTTAGTCACCACCGACTGGGATACGTACTCGGAGTTTTTCCGCAAACCCTCGGATGCTATTTCGCTGGTCAAAATCTCTGCAACCAAGACCGGCTATAAGACCGACAAGCGAGAATTACCCAAGCTTGTCGATCACTATAAAATTCTCGTCGCTCTCGCCAAGGCCGGCGCGCCTTAAGTCGTCTTCGCAGCCGCTTTACGGTTGTGCCAATAATGCCGAAACGTTTCAAACCAGACAATCGCCGCACTCGCGATAAACGTCGACGAATAGGTCGCCGCCACGACGCCGATCGCAACCGCCGCCGCAAAATCCCAAATCTGATCAGTACCAAAGAACAAAATCCCGGTCAGCGAAATCAAAGTGGTGACCGAGGTGATCAATGAACGCGATAAGGTTTCGTTCAACGAAGTGTTCACCAGCGTCTTCAAGTCTTTGCGCGGATGAAAACCGATGTTCTCTCGAACACGATCGTAAATAACAACAACGTCGTTCACCGAATAACCAATCACCGTCAGCAACGCCGCGATGGCGGTAAGATCGAATGAACGCCAGAACAGCGCGTAAAACACCAACGTCATGAACACATCCTGAAACATTTTCAACACCGCGCCCGGACTAAAGCGCATGTCGAAACGGAACCAGACGTAAATCATAATGCCGAGAATCGCGTAGAACAGCGATAGCACACCCTGCGTTCGCAATTCGCGACCAATTTGCGGACCAACAAAATCCACCTGGAGAATTTCCGGCTGCTTTGCCGCCAAATCAGTTTTGATATTCTGCTGCAAGGCCTGGAAGACCTGCGAGGTTGCCGCACCACCAGCAGCCGCATCGACCGCATCCACGGCCGTGCTCTCGTCGCGCTCAAAACGCAGCAGATATTGTTTGCCTTCGCTGCCGGCCGCCTGCAACGTCAGATTCTTAATTCCCGCCTTATCAGCCGCGGCCTGCACATCATCGGACGTCACCGGCTCGGCGAAGCCAACCAAGACTTCCGTACCACCGGCAAAATCCACCGCCCAGTTCATCCCGCGCGCACCGATGCTGCCCAACACAACGACCACCGTCACTAGACTGATGACCGTCGCCGCCGGCACAAACTTAAAGAAATCAATATTGGTCAACCGACTGTTCTCGATATCATCCGCACCCAACCAGGTACGTACATCTTTGTCGGTTTTGCAGCGACTCAATACCCACTCAAAGAAGAAGCGCGTGCAATAGAGTGAGGTAAACAACGAGACAAGCAAACCGACGATCAAGGTCACCGCGAAACCGCGAATCGGCCCCGAAGAATTGGTTTGCAACAATACGAATGCCGCGATCAGGGTTGTAACGTTGGCATCCAAAATCGTCCAAAAGACTTTCTTGAAACCATTATCGACACCGGTCTTGGCATTGCGACCCTCGCGCAACTCCTGACGGATACGTTCGTTGATAAGAACATTGGAATCCACCGCCATACCAAGCGTCAGGATGAAACCGGCGATACCAGGCAACGTTAGCGAAAAGCCGAAACCCGCCATCAGAGCGAGCAGGAAGACACTGTTGAGAAACAGCGCCAGACAGGCGATCGCGCCAGGACGACGATACCAGATGATCATGAAGGCAAAGACGGCGAACAAACCGACGATCGTGCTGCGAATCCCCTGATTTGCCAGCTCAGGACCGAGGCTCGCACCCACCTGGCGTTCTTCAAGGACAGTGATCGTCGCCGGCAAAGCACCGGACTTCAGCACCAGCGTCAGCTGATTCGCTTCCTCTAATTTTTCGTTATAACCGCGGCCACCGCCAAGTGTGATCGTCGCAGTACCACCCGGAATCCGCTCGCTGATGTTCGGCGCCGATTCAACGACTTCATCCAGCACAATCGCCAATCGCTTGTTGACGTTGGCACCAGTAACATCGGCAAAACGCTTGCCGCCAGTGCCGGTAAAACGCAGCACCACGCGCGGCGAGCGATCCAGGGTATCGGAATCCGTGGTCACGAAAGCATCGAGAACATCATCGCCGCCGATTTCGGTAACAGCATGCACGACATAACTGGTGTAACGGTATTTTTTGCCGCCAGCGAGTTGCTCGCGACCAAACAACAACATCCGATCTTCCGGCACCAAACCAGCCGTGAGCTTAACGATCGCCTCACGATTCTCCGAAGTCAAAACCACGCTACCGCCAAGACGCTCAGCGACTACTTCGCCATTATCTTGATTCGCGAGTTTGTCAAAACCACGAAATTCATCGTCGACGATATGAAAACGCAGCTGCGCCGTCCGACCAAGCAATTCCTTGGCACGCTCGGGGTCTTTGAAACCAGGCAACTGTACCAACACCGAGTTATCGGCACGGCGATTGATGATCGGCTCAGCGACGCCCCATTTATCAACACGACTGCGGATCACTCGCTCCGCCTGTTCGATCGCACTCTGCTTAATCGCCCGGATCTGATCCTCGGCGAAAATAAAATCAACGACCTGACCTTTACGATCGTTCTGCTCTAAACCGAGAAACTCCTCGCGGAACTTGGCGCGAAAATCATTGATATCAGCGCCGTCATTGAGCTCGACGCGCAATCGCTTCTGACCTTTCACCACATAGGCGTTTTTCAAAGGCACGCCTTTATCGACCGCCCAACGCATGGCCTCAGTACCGATACGACTGAGTTTATTTTCGATCGCGTCATCAGTATTGACGCCCAACACCAACTGAACACCACCTTGCAAATCCAAGCCGAGATTCACATGATTACGCGGCAGCCAACTGGGGATCGCTTTGCGCAACTCATCCTGATCATTACGTACCGACGCCGGTTGCTGGAAATAAATAACCGTGGGAGCCACGGCATAGACGGCCCAAAGGACCAATGCCAGAATAAACATTCCACGCCAGCGCAGTGACTTCATAGCTTCAACCTCAACTCGGAGTTAAATATCTGTTTACCAAGCATTAATGCATAACATGAGCGTCGCGGTTACAAAATAAAAAAGGTGTCCTTGCTCTCGCAAAAACACCTTTTGTTTTGTCGCACAAGACCAAGACCGCTTATTCTTCAAACGCGCCTTCGTCTTCCGCCGGCATTTCGTCCATCGGCTCGGTCACAACTGGTGCCGCTGCCGGTTTAGCCTTTTTAGCTTCAGCAGCCGCTTTTGCAGGTGCATCGCCTTTTACGCATTTGCCGCTTTCCCATTTCCAGCCTTTCTTGGCGAACTTCGCACAAGCTTTTGCCGTTTTGGGGGCTTTAGTGTTTTTTGCACCTGCAACAACCGGCGTGGAGGCCAAAATAGCCGCGAGAACCGCCGCGGACAACGCACTCATTCCATAGAGTTTCATAAACGTCTTCTCCAAAAAAATATCCCCGCTCACCCCGCCCAACATGGACGAAAAAACCAAAGGTTACGCGGTGTTTAGCAGGATAATCAGTCTGTCCCAGCCTCGTCAAGAGGGAGCTCTTAAGTATTTCTTAGAATCTTTAATCGCACCTACGGACGGCTTGAGTAGCCTGGGTGACCGCAAAGTCGTTGACAAAGCTGGTGATCTCCATACAATTCGCGACCTTCTGCTAGGAGAACCATGATGCGTAAAGCTTCCATCGAGAACATTAATTCCGTCCAACGCCGTGTGCGCGTCGAACTGGGTGCGGATACCGTTAGCCAGGCCTTCGACCATGCTTTTAAAGCTATTCAACGCAAAGCCCAGATCCAGGGTTTTCGCCCCGGCAAAGCGCCATTGCAGATGATCAAAAAATTCTACGGTAGCAAAGCCGCTTACGAGGTTTTGGATCAACTGATTCGTGACAATCTGTTTGCCGCTCTTGAGGAAAACCAAGTACGCCCGATCGCGCAACCGGTTTTGGAAACGCTGGAACAGCTGCCGACCGCCGGCAAGGACTATAGCTTCAGCGCTGTCGTGGACATACTGCCGCAAATCACTTTGCCGGAATACAAAGGCGTTAAGGTAACAACTAAACCGGTGACGGTCGCCGAAGCCGATGTCGACCGCGAACTGGATATGCTGCGCCGACGCCAGGCCAATATGCGCGCCACCGAGGCAGGCACCCCGGCGAACAAAGGCCATATCGCGACGCTTTCACACACGGCGACGCATCATGATCAACCTGTGGAAGCATTCACTGCCAAAGGCTTCAAGGTTGAACTCGGCAACGACCAATTGTTCGAGGCTCTGGAAAGCGCGGTGTATGGCATGAAAGTTGGCGAGAACAAACTGGTACATGTTAACTTGCCTGCTGATTATCCGGAGAAGGACCTCGCGGGCCAGCACCTGCATTTTGATCTCCATTTGGACGACCTGCAGGAACTAGTGCTTCCCGAACTTAACGATGAGTTCGCCAAAGATGTCGGCGCCGAGTCGCTGACACAACTGCGCGAACAAGTACAAAAAAATCTCAACGACAATTCGTCGAAATTAAAACGCCAAAATCTCGAAACCGCCATTATGGATCAGCTGCTGATGAAGAGCGATTTTGATGTGCCACCGGTAATGGTTGATCAGGCTATCGATAGCATGATCGACGGTTTGCAGTGGCCGGATCAAAAAGAGCGCGAGCTGGCCAAAAAAGATGACGAGTTCCGCGTGCGCTTCCGCGATAATGCCAAGCGCCAAACTAAAAACACGCTGCTACTGATGGAAATCGTGAAAAATGAGAATCTCGAAGTCACCGATGCAGATGTCGACAGTCACCTGTCTAACATGATGGGCGGCGCCGGCGCGGCGGCTGCGGACAATCCGCAGATGGCCCAATTGAAACAGATGCTGGGCAGTCGACTGCGTGAACGTCTGATCTTTGAGAAAGCGCTAAATTTCTTGATCGATCACGCTGATATCACTGAAGCGAAGATCTAGTTTAAGTAAAACCACCAAATCCCCCTGCTCCGATGCCGGTAAAGAAGCCGGCAAACCGGACGATAAGGTCACTAGGATGCATCTTGTTTTTGCGGGTGATCTGACTTAAGGTAGCCTTCGGGTGTAACCTCAAGTAATCACCTGGATAACAAAACTTTGGCCGCCATGGCGCACACTGTGAGCAGCCAGTATGGGAGACTAAGGATGGCGTTGGTACCGATTGTAGTTGAGCAGACAAGTCGCGGTGAACGTTCCTATGATATTTATTCTCGACTTCTCAAAGACCGGATCGTGCTGTTGGGTTCGCCGGTATATGACGAAATCGCCAATATCATCGTCGCGCAATTGTTGTTTTTGGAAAGCCAGGATCCGGAAAAGGATATTCACTTCTATATCAATAGCCCCGGTGGTTCGGTAACTGCCGGCATGGCGATCTATGACTGTATGCAATTGATCCGACCAGACGTGCGTACTTATTGCATCGGTCAATGCGCCAGCATGGGTGCATGGTTGCTCGCTGCCGGCGCCAAAGGTAAACGCGCAGCTCTACCCAATTCACGCATTATGATTCATCAGCCGTTAGGCGGAGCAACCGGCCAGGCAACCGATATTGAGATTCAGGCGCTGGAGATTATCAAGACCAAGGATCGCATGGCGGATATTCTCGCACATCATACCGGCCAGAAAAAACAGCAGATCCTGGCTGACATCGATCGTGATCGCTTCATGTCAGCGGAAGAAGCGGTGAAGTACGGCATGGTGGACTCGGTATTAAGCTCACCAGAGGCAGCACGAAAAAACGACGAATAAAATCGGCGTGAACTCTTTTAGTGGTAAATAGTTAGGGACGCAGGGACAGTCAGGACGTTCATAGGAGAGACAGATGGCTAGCAAGGAAAGCGGATTGCATTGCAGCTTTTGCGGCAAAGGGCAACGGGAAGTCAAGAAACTGATTGCCGGTCCCAACGTCTACATTTGCGACGAATGTATTTCTCTTTGTAACGATATTATCGCCGAGGAAATGGATAAAGATGAAACGCTGAATCCGACCGGCAAAATTCCCAATCCGCGCGATATCAAGAAAATTCTCGATGATTACATTATCGGCCAAGAACGCGCCAAGAAGGTGCTCTCGGTGGCGGTACATAACCACTATAAACGCATCGATACCAAACTAAAAGCCGACGAGGTTGAGTTATCGAAATCCAATATTCTACTAATTGGTCCGACGGGTAGTGGTAAAACCCTGCTGGCGCAAACGCTGGCGCGGATTCTCAACGTACCATTTACGATTTCCGACGCCACCAACTTGACCGAAGCCGGTTATGTCGGCGAAGACGTCGAAAACATTATTCTGAATCTACTGCAAAACGCCGACTACGATGTGGAACTGGCGCAACGCGGGATCGCCTATATCGACGAGATCGATAAGATCGCCCGCAAAGGCGAAAACCCCTCGATCACGCGCGACGTATCGGGCGAAGGCGTGCAACAGGCGCTGTTGAAAATCATTGAAGGCACTATCGCCAATGTACCGCCGCGCGGTGGTCGTAAACATCCGCAGCAGGAATTTTTGCAGGTCGATACGGGTAACGTTCTATTTATCTGCGGCGGTGCTTTCGCCGGCCTGGAAGACATCATCGCTCAACGTATCGAAGTCACCTCGATGGGATTCGGCGCCGATATCCGCAGCAAAGGCAAGAAAGACGTTACCAAATTGCTGTCGCAGGTACGCACGGACGATCTGATGCGATTTGGTATGATTCCAGAATTCATCGGTCGTCTGCCGGTGGTTTGTGCGTTGGAGCAACTCACTGAAGATGCACTCGTCGATATTTTGACACGTCCCAAAAATGCGATCGCCAAACAATTTGTGAAGCTATTTGAACTTGAGTCAGTGGAACTTAAATTCACTGACGGCGCTCTGCGTGCCGTTGTCAAGGAAGCCATGAAACGTAAAACCGGTGCCCGTGGTTTGCGGGCGATTCTGGAAGACGCCATGCTGGACGTGATGTATGACATGCCGAGCCAGGATGACTTGAAAGAAGTCGTTATCACCGAGGAAACCATTGTGAAGCAGGCTGAGCCCATTTTGGTATTCCGTACTGCTGAAGAAATGAACAAGGCAGCCGCCGCCAACGATAAGACCGAACGGGATTTTGGCACCGGCACAACTAAATAGTTGGGCCGCAACGCCTTCCCCGCTTATTAAGACGCGGATGCTTCTAAGCTGCTGTGGATAACTTTTTTAAGCAAAGTCACCTATTCTAAAACCCTATTTTCGGGGTACAATTCCTTTAGCCAATCAGAAAATTTACGTGTGTCTTGGACATGTTGCACTAAGAATGATAGCAACATCGTTGGGGCGAGGAGGGCTAGCATGACGAGTGACAAAAACGAACAGGGTACACCTGGCGCGATGATGAAAATCCCGCTGTTGCCGTTGCGCGAAATTTTGGTGTTCCCATCCACCGTCGTGCCGCTGTTTGTCGGCCGCGAAAAATCCATTCAAGCACTTGAACAAGCGATGGCTAGTAATAAAGAGATCTTGCTCGCCGCGCAGATGAAAGCCAAAACCAACGATCCTACCGCCGATGAGATTTACCGCGTTGGTACAGTATCAACGATCCTCCAGTTGCTACGCCTGCCAGATGGCACGGTTAAAGTTCTGGTCGAAGGTCTGCGACGTGCCAAAATCGTCGAATTTTTGCAAACGGAAGAGTTCTTCTACGTGCAAGCCGAAGAAATGCCGGAAAAGAAAACCGCCAGCATTGAAAACGAAGCTTTGATGCGCACGATCAAGATGGCTTTTGATAATTATGTGCGCCTGAACAAACGTATTCCTCCGGAAATGTTGTTGTCGATTTCGGCGATCGAAGACGAAGCCAAACTCGCCGACACTCTGGTCGCGCATCTGACCAATCTCAAACTTCAGGATCGGCAACGCCTGCTGGAACAAACCGATCCGGTACAGCGTCTCGAAGAGCTGTTTGGCTTCATCCAGTCGGAAATTGAAATCATGCGGGTCGAGAAGAAAATCCGCGCGCGCGTAAAACGTCAAATGGAGAAGACGCAGAAAGAATACTATCTGAATGAACAAATGCAGGCGATTCAGAAGGAACTCGGCGAACGCGATGACGGTCGTGCCGAGATTCAGGAAATCGAAGCACTGCTGAAAAAGAAAAAACTCAGCAAGGAAGCCAAAGACAAAGTCGAAAAAGAAATTCGCAAATTAAAACTCATGTCGCCCATGTCAGCGGAAGCAACGGTTGTACGCAACTATATCGATACCGTGCTGTCACTACCTTGGGGTGAATTCAAGGATGATATCCGCGATGTCGCCTATGCCGAAAAAATCCTCGATAAGGATCATTACGGCCTAACCAAAGTCAAAGATCGTATCCTTGAGTATCTATCGGTCCGCTCACTGGTCGATAGCATGAAAGGTCCGATTCTGTGCCTGGTCGGCCCCCCCGGCGTTGGTAAAACATCACTTGCGCGCAGCGTCGCGACCGCCACCGGCCGTGAATTTGTGCGTATATCCCTGGGTGGTGTGCGCGATGAGGCGGAAATCCGCGGCCATCGCCGTACCTATATCGGCTCGATGCCGGGCAAACTGATTATGGCACTCAAGAAAGCCGGCTCGTCGAATCCGGTGATCCTACTCGACGAGATCGATAAGATGAGTCAGGATTTTCGCGGCGATCCATCCTCGGCTTTGCTGGAAGTCCTGGATCCAGCGCAAAACCATTCCTTCAATGATCATTATCTTGACCTTGACTACGACTTGTCGAAGGTTCTGTTCCTGGCGACCGCCAACTCGCTACATTCCATTCCGCGACCGCTATTGGATCGTATGGAAGTGATTTCGCTAGCCGGCTATACGGAGAACGAAAAAATCGCGATCGCTAAGCAATACCTGGTTCCAAAACAGATCGAGGAAAACGGGCTTGGCAAATTTGATATTAATTTCGGCGTCCCGGCCATCAAGGAACTGGTGAATTACTACACCCGTGAAGCCGGTGTGCGGAATCTGGAGCGGGAAATCGGCAGCATCTGCCGTAAACTCGCCCGTAAACATATGCGTAAAGCCGGATTCGGTGGTGAGTCTGTTGATGACGAGATTGAACACGATGAAGCGGAGTTGGCCGAAGACATTGAAGTAACAACGACCGCCAAAGGTAAAGGCGGCAAAGGCAAGGCCGCAACCGCCGGGGCTAAAGAGGTCGACCCAAAACCGATAGTGATCACGCCGGAAATTATCGCCAAGCTGAATATCAACGAAACTCTCAATGAAAAATCCATTCAAAAATATCTTGGGCCACGGCGTTTCCGCGTTGGCCAGCAAAATTCCAGCAACGAAATCGGTATTTGCACAGGACTGGCATGGACTGAGGTCGGTGGCGACTTGCTAGTAACGGAAGTTTCGGTTGTTCCCGGCAAAGGCAAACTAACCATCACGGGTAAGCTCGGCGAAGTCATGCAGGAATCGGCGCAGGCAGCCCTAAGTTATGTACGCTCACGCGCGAAGTTCCTGGACCTCGAAGACGAGTTTTATCAGAAAGCCGATATACATATTCACGTTCCCGAAGGCGCAATTCCCAAAGACGGTCCAAGTGCGGGGATTTGTATGGCAACGGCGTTGACCAGTGCACTCACCGGTCGCCCGGTCAGCAGAGACGTTGCGATGACCGGCGAAATCACGCTGCGCGGACGCGTGCTGCCGATCGGTGGCCTCAAGGAAAAAATCATGGCGGCGCATCGCGGTGGCATCACCAAAGTGATTATTCCCAAGGATAACGAAAAGGATTTGCACGAGATTCCTAAAGCCATTCTTAAAGACATCACCGTCATTATCGCGGAACACATGGACAAAGTTCTGATGCATGCCCTGGTTTGGAAGAAGCCCAGCACCAGCAAATCCAAAGACAAGGATCATGACGAGTTGTTCGAGAAGCTGCGGAAGATCACCGAAACCGAGGTCCATAGTGCTAATTTGAGCTTCGCTCACTAACTCCGCCAACCAGGGACACTTACAGGTGTCTCTGGTTTTTTTTGCCCTTTCCCCAACCTTCCGCTATCAACTAATTCAGCAACACACCGATACATTCCTGAGACCAGTCCATTTGTGTATTCATACCGGTTTCCGGGGTTAGTTGAATGGCTACCAAAAAGAAACCCATGAAGGTTAGCGGTTTGTCCACGACCGACGATCTGGTGGGTTTCGTTGAAAACATCAAGAAGCAATGGATGGCAACCATCGATGCCTTGGTTGATCCGTTGATGATCGTGCGTCCGGACTTCACCATCAATAAAGCTAATCGCGCGATGGCGGAATTATACCAAGCTGATGTGAAAGATATTCTTGGCAAGAAATGCCATGTGGTTTTTGCTAATCGCAAGACGCCGTGTCCCGGCTGCCAACTCAAAAAAACCGCCAAAGAATTAAAACCGCAAAGCTTTCAACTAACGGATGTACGCGACGAGCGCTTTTATGAAGTCACCTCGCAACCCGTGTTTGATACCGAGGGTGAACTGGATGGATTGGTGCATGTTTATCGCGATCGCACCGATGCCAAAAATATGGAACGACAACTTCTACAAAACGAAAAACTCGCCTCGATCGGCTTGCTCGCCGGCGGTGTCGCCCATGAGATTAACAATCCCCTGGGTGGTATTCTGATTTTCTCGCAGATGTTAATGCGTGAGCTGGAACAAAACTCGCCACATATGGCCGACGTCAAGGAAATCGAGGCGGCGGCACAGCGCTGTAAATCCATTGTCGAAAATCTGCTCGACTTTGCTCGCCAACAACCCGCGAAAAAAACCGACCAACAAGCGGAAATCGATGCCATCGAGGCGGCACAAACCGCCTTGAGGTTTGGGAAAGTATCGCTGCGCGCGGCGCGTTTTAAGATCACCGAGGATTGGCGTCTGGAACACTTAGCCATCAAAGCTGATCGCAACAAACTGATTCAGGTATTTCTGAATCTTATTCAAAACGCGATTCAGTCGATGCCGGGCGGCGGCCGGCTGGTGTTACGCTCGTATCTCAAAAAAGATCGGAACGTGCGCACAGCCGTCATTGAAATCAGTGATTCGGGCGTTGGCATACCCAAGGAGCATCTGAAAAAAATATTTGATCCCTTCTTCACCACCAAGGAGCCGGGAGAAGGTACGGGTCTTGGTCTGGCGATTTGTTACGGTATCGTCCAGGATCTTGGCGGTGACATCGAAGTTGAAAGTCGCGTTAACAGTGGCTCAACGTTTCGCATTTTATTACCTGCGGATGCAAATGCCGCCAAAAGGAGCGCTTAGCGATGTTGAGCGCATCATCCAGTCGTCAATATCAACGGCCGCTCCAATTGCTGGCAAGCACGTTCGCTATCAGTCTATTTTCGACGGCCATCGTTTACATCGCCACGAAACTCGGTCAAGCACAAACCACCAGCCCCTTTACGGCATTTGAATGTCTTCTGCTCTTAATCACGATCGGCAATGTCACGTCGATCTGGTATTCGATGATGACCTTGACGCAGACCCCGGATACCTCGAACGAAGTGATCGCCTGTATTTTTATCGGCTTAGGCGGCGCGATGCTCGGCGTCATTGAACTGGTCGCCAGTCAGCAGACGTTGCCAACCCGATGGCTATTTTATCTATCGGTGGTCGCGCAAGTGACACAATTGTACGGCGCCAGCTATTTAATGGCACGTGTCTTTCAACTGGCAGGACGTTGGCCAAATTATTTTGCCTTCGCCAATGCAGGCTTGCTTTTAGCCGTCAGCTTCGCGGCCATGCTGGGACAAAGTTGGAGGCCGTTGAATTTTTCGGTCATGCATTTTTCGTTGATTTCACAAAGCACATTGTTATTGCAACCTCTGGTGCTGTTGGGGGTTTGCGTCGCCGTACCGAGTTTACGACTGCATCCAACCAACGTCGTCGAAGCAATCAAGATGCGAATCTCCGCGCGCGGCGACATGCGTGGGGATTTTCTGACTTTCATCGCCTTGGGTGGCTCGGCATTGATCTTACTGATAGTTAACGCCACCAGCCTTACCAATCTAGATACGAACGCGCGTCAACATTTGCCGGTTGCGGCCTTATCACTAGCCTGGGTTCCCGCACTTTGGCATTGTTTCAACCGCATTCGTGAACTGCATGATCGGTATCAGGAACATTTCCTGATGGCACGCTTCAGCGGTAGCGGCGCCAAACGCTTCGTCAATCGCAACTACAGCTCGGATCACGCCTGGGCCGCAACCGTCGGTCTGCGCACAGCTTGCTTTGTTATCGATCATGATCCCGATGATACGGTCGGACAACAACTTCCCGCCACCTTGTATCAGATCCGCAATGACGAAATTTATCGTTGTGTCGTTGAGGTTCTCGGCAACGGCTCATTGCATAATCGGGTTCTTGGTAATCAGATTCTCGGCTCCATCGATCCTGAGGATTCTCTACGTCCATGCATGGATGTACTGGCAATGTTTGCGTGTCTGTATCTTGACGCCATGCCACTGATCGAAAAACGCCTGAAAGGTCTGACCGCGCTGCTGCCCATTATTGATCCGCAACTGGCGGTGAGTATGGGCAACACCGACATTACCAAAACCTGGCGGCGAAATCTGTGGTTGTTTCATTTTGATTTTGACTGGGCTGATCAGCATATTGTCAGCACTCCCAAGTACACGCACTATGAAGTACATATGAATGACGTGCCAGCCTCGGTGCGCACAGCGGTTTTCAATCATCTGCAAAAAAAGAATCGTCTGGGAAATTTCATCTGGGTCGGTGAAAAGGCACGTAACCGCATTATCGAAGAAGCACCCATACTGGGCAGTATCATCGAAAGCTGGCCGGTACCGCTGCCACAAAGTAACGATGAAATTCTGGTGTTTCTGATTAAGTTTGAAGAACTGGTGCCACGTCTGCAAAAGTATTTTAATTTGGACAAGCTACGGACCCTACTGCGGGATTTTGATCCCAGCAATGAAAGCAGTCAGTTCCTCAACATTATCGATCTGCAGATCCTACAGGCACGTGGAGCCCACGATATTCTGACGATTCTTGATACCATCAGCAATTATCCCTGGCGCGGTTTCCGTGAAAAAGATCAAGCGCTGCAAACCATTGTCAAAGCGCATAATCTTGTGAAGCAGCATGTCGTGAACGAGAGCGAGGCGCTGCAGGCAAAAGTTCAGGCGCGTTTTATCGCGGCCATCACCAACATCGGTTATCCGAGCCAGATTCTGCACCTAGCACAGCTGCGCAAATTTCATCTGCGCGATCCTGATAAAGTGATCGAAACCGCACGTTCCACCAGCCATCCGCGCTTTCACGAAGCCTGGTTGATCATGGCGACCACGAATGCCAACCGTTATAGCGCCGCCGAGATCCGTGTTTTTCTCGACTTCCTGTCGCTGGTACCCAAAGATAGCGGCTTGCAACGCAGCGAATTCGTTGCCGGCAAATGCCTGGCAAGCTGGGTCAACTTCGGCCGGGAGTTGAAGGAATCACCACCCGCCTTGCACACGGCGATCCTCAACAGCTACGCCGAATGGCTGGTCGAGCAGCGGGCAAATGCGAGCATCTGCGCCTACTTTCTGGACTGCAAAATCTTTTTAGAGCAGCACCTAGGAATAACCCTGGAGTTTCAGCCGGCCGTCGCTCAGAAGCTGGCGGATTATTTCAACTTTTTGCGCCAGATCCATGGTCCAGCGTCGCCGGAAATCGCCGCCATCGCGGCTCGCTGGCAGATGCTAGGCGCCAAAAATCACTCCCAAGCAGCGTAATTGAAGTTGCTCTAAGCCCTTGAAATTGATAGCTTCACCGCCTTGTACCGTTGCCGATTAACCGGCGCATTGTTTTCTCACTGGAGTTTTGGTCATGGCAAAAGGCGGCAATCGCGAAATCATCAAATTAGTTTCCACCGCGGATACGGGTTACTTCTACACCACCAAGAAAAAACGCGGCAAAGATAAGATCGAACTGAAGAAGTACGATCCGGTTGTGCGTAAGCACGTTCCCTTCAAAGAAGGCAAAATCAAGTAAGCTCGTTCGTCTCCGTCACCCTGAGGCAAAGCCGAAGGGTCTCGACGAGATGCTTCGCCTTTGGCTCAGCATGACGAAGCTAAGGATGCACCATGTCTTCGGGACGCACGTATTTGTCAAAATCAGCCTCGGTTACCAGCCCCAGTTCCAGCGCGGCCTGTTTGAGCGTAATACCTTTCTTATGCGCGGTTTTCGCAACTTTAGCGGCGTTATCGTAGCCAATCACCTGATTCAAAGCAGTGACCAACATGAGGGAATTGTTCAGGTGATTTTTGATCACCTCGCGATTTGGTTCAATGCCCACCGCGCAATTTTTGTTGAAGCTGTCACAGGCATCCCCCAGCAGCTGCACTGATTCCAAAAAGTTACGAATGATCACCGGCTTGAACACATTCAGCTCGAAGTGACCATTGCTGGCCGCAACACTAACTGTCACATCGTTGCCGATCACCTGCGCCGCCACCATGGTCATTGCTTCGGCCTGAGTCGGATTCACTTTACCGGGCATGATCGAACTGCCCGGCTCATTTTCCGGAATCAGAATCTCGCCGATACCACAACGCGGACCACTCGCCAGCAGACGAATGTCATTGGCGATCTTCATGCAAGCAGTCGCCAATAACTTGACCGCACCGCTAGCCTGCACCAAGGCATCATGCGCGGCCAGCGCCTGAAACTTATTCGGGGCCGAACGAAACGACGCGCCGGTGAGTTCAGAGATTTTTTTTGCGACCTTATCCGCGTACTGCGGATGGGTGTTAAGACCGGTGCCGACCGCGCTGCCACCGAGAGCTAATTCGTAGAGGCCGGCCAGACTCGCCTGAATCGCCCGCTCCGAAAATTCCAGTTGCGCGACGTAACCGGACAATTCCTGTCCCAAGGTCAGCGGCGT
>CAZZCU010000004.1:0-2094 GCA_964652825.1 uncultured Oligoflexales bacterium | reverse complement strand
ATCCACTGGCATTTTTTTGCGTCCAGTTTACCCAGCTCCTGATTGGTCAAGGCGGCGGCTTTTTTGACGACACCAAAAGCACGTATCACCGCCGGAGGGAATCGGTGGCCGCCGATCTTAAAATTCTGCAGCGAACGTTGTGTTTGTGCTCCCCAATAACAGGTGGCGGGCACCTCAATCGGGCCAAAACTGTCGGTTTCGGTTCTAAATTTACCCATGGCAGGCAAAACTCCTTTAGACTGACTAAATAATGGTCGATCTAGCAGTTTTCTGGCCGCTAAACCGCTCTGTTGCCCTAGCGGCTAAAAGCTCCATCATGCTGAAATTACACCAAAAATTCAACCTAAATCCGGACGGTGGCAAGTTGGCAAGAAGATTGCTGTATCCCAGGTATAGAGTTTTAGCACTAGGTTTAGGAGTCATTATGAAACTCAAGCTTTTGACTATCGCCATTGCCGCCATCGCTAACATGGTCTTTACGCCAGCAGCCTTGGCCAAAAAGCATAAGCGGGAAGGCTTTAATTTCGGCGCGTCACTGCGGATGCTGGACGTCAACGATGATAGCCTCACCGGTGATGACACTTATGATAAGAGTCGTGTACGGGCAAAATCGCAAGCGGTCAGCCCCCACATCGGTTACGTTTTCGCGGAAACTTTGAACGTCGGTTTAAATCTGAATTTTGAAGAATCGGTCACCGACGAACGCGACGTAAGCGCTGATCTTAATAAAGAGATTGAACGTCATAAAGAAACCTCGACCAAAAGCGCCAGTTTATTCATGCGCTTTTTGTTTGCCAAGGTGATGTACTTTGAATGGGGTTTTGGTCTTTACGACAGTCGCACCAACTCCGAGAACGAATATACGCTGGCACAAGACGACGGCACCTTCTCGCTGACCCGCGAATCATACTCAACGCGCGGTGTGGGCCCGGGCTATCATGTCGGCATGGGCTTGGAAATACCAGCAGCCAATGGCTTCTTTTTCACCGTCGCGCATGTAACTCGCAATTATCACCTGCGTGACTTCAACGGCACCGGTGATTTGGGTGCTAAACGTCGCCAGATTCGCAAACAGGAATTTTCGTTTGGCATTTCGCACTATGTAGATTAATCACCAATGCATGGATTTATACGCCGCCATTGGTGAAACTTTTATCCGCGAGGCCATTACGGAATTTTATCGGCGGGCTTTCGCCGATCCGATTATCGGTCATCTTTTTATCAATCACGATCGCGACCATATCACTAAGCAGCAGATTGCGTTCAGCATCAGCATGCTCGGCGGCCCCAAAATGTATACCGGCAAATCGCTGCGCGATGCTCACAAAGATCTGCCGTTAAAACTCACGCATTTCCGACGCCGCCAGGTTCTCATGCGTGAAGTCGTCGATGATCTCAAACTCCCCGAGACTCTCGCCACGCAATGGCTGGCACGCGAAGAACAATTGCGTCCTCTCATCATCACCGACCCCTCGCCATGCAATCGCTAATCCGCTAAAATAATCGCACGATGCGAATTCTGTATTTACTTATTTTGCTGTTAGTCAGTGCTTGCGCGAACACAAACGATTGGCGCACCGCCGATCGCGGCAGCGCCGGTATCGCGCCGCGTCCCGAAATCGAAAAGGCGGCGATCGTCAATGTATACGCGGCACGCGCCGTCCGTTGGCGCGGTTATTTTGCAATACATTCGTGGATCGCCACCAAAGAGAAAGATGCCGATCATTACCTCACTTATCATGTCATCGGTTTTCGGCTACGGCGCGGTCTGTCACCGGTTGTCGTCGAGGAAGGCATTCCTGACGGCAAATGGTTTGGCGCGATGCCGGAATTGATTCACGAGATCAAAGGCGATACCGCCACAGCGGCGATTCCCAAAATCCAGCAAGCCGCCAAAGATTATCCGTATACCGATACTTATCGCGCCTGGCCGGGACCTAACAGCAATACTTTTATTTCTTACATCCTGCGACGCGTGCCGGAGCTGGGTGTCGAATTACCACCGCACGCGATCGGCAAAGACTGGCTTGCAAACGGCAGCATTGCCGGAATTTCGGAAACCCGCACCGGTTTTCAGTTATCCCTGCTTGGTGT
>CAZZCU010000003.1:203169-205116 GCA_964652825.1 uncultured Oligoflexales bacterium | reverse complement strand
CAAATCATCGGTCACTTTGGTCTTGGTTTTTATTCGGCATTTATGGTCGCCCATAAAGTCGAAATTGATACGTTATCCTATCAAGAGGGCGCAAAAGCCGCGCACTGGAGCTGCACCGGCTCCACTGAGTTCGTGCTAAGTGACTCGACACGCAGCGAAATCGGAACATCGATCATACTGCACATCGCAGATGACTCACTGGATATGCTCGAAACCGCCACCATCAACGCGATTCTCGACAAGTATTGCGCCTTCATTAAATATCCGATCGAACTCGACAGCCAACAGATTAACGATCCCAAGCCAATTTGGACACGCTCGCCGAATGAACTGAATGATGACGACTACAAAGCGTTTTTCCAGCGTCTGTTTCCGCTCGCGCCCGAGCCGTTGTTTTGGATTCACCTGAATGTGGATTATCCGTTCAAACTGCGCGGCGTCTTATATTTTCCCAAACTGCAGCATGAGCTCGACGCCTCACAAGGCCAGGTTAAATTATTTTGCAATCAAGTTTACGTTGCCGATAACTGCAAGGAATTGATTCCGGAATTCTTAACACTATTAAAAGGCGCCATCGATTGCCCTGATCTGCCGCTGAACGTCTCGCGCAGCTATCTGCAAAAAGACGCGCAAACGCAGTTAATTTCCCAACACATTACCAAGAAAGTCGCGGATCGCTTATGCGGCATGGCACGCACCGAACGAGCAACTTATGAAAAATTCTGGGATGACATTCATCCGTTCGTCAAATTCGGAATGATGCGTGATAACAAATTCAGCGAACGCATGAATGAATTCCTAATTTTCAAGACCAACGCCTCAACCTATCGCACCCTTGACGACTACCTTGAGCAATTCGGAGAGAAGACAGATAAAGCCATCATCTATACTTCCGATCCGATCGCACAAGCATCTTACGTCGAGATGCTCAATGAATCCGGCATCGAGGTCATCATCGCCAACACGCTCATGGATCAGCACTTCCTGCCGTTTTTGGAGATGCAAAATCGGAGCAAGTATAAATTTCAGCGTGTCGATGCTGATATCACCAAGCACTTGGTTGACGGGAACGAGACATCCAAACTGGTAGATCCCAGCGATAACATGACGGCAAGCGACAAGCTAGTCGCCATCTTCACCAAACATCTCAACAAACCAAATCTCAAAGTCCGTGTTGAATCGCTTAAAAGCACGCGTGTCCCAGCTATGTTGCTGATTGATGAGAATGCTCGGAGAATGAGCGAATTTGCCAAGCTCATGCCTGGGATGGCAGGCATGAGCAATAGCATGCCGCCAGCCGAGCAGACTTTGGTCATTAACGAAAATAATGCCGCAATTCGCAATCTTTTGGCACTCAGTCGCACTTTCAATAAAGACGCCGAAGTCGAATTAGTCACCAACCAGATTTATGACCTTGCGTATCTTCAACACGGCAAGTTTTCCGCCGATGCCATGCAATCGTTTATCAGTCGATCGACGAAGATATTAGAAGGAATTTCGTAGCCTTGTAGTAGGAGCAGAAAAGCATTACACTACCTCCCACTGAATCTATCTTTAGATAAATCCATAGGAGGTTACTGTGCTAAGAAAGTTACTACTTAGTTCTTCTGCACTATTATTCGCATTATCGGCGCATGCCAAAATCTACGAAGTCGACGCCAGCCATTCGAGCGTCGGTTTTGCCATCAAGCATTTGGTCGTCAGCACGGTCAAAGGTCACTTCAAGGAATTTAACGGCACGTTTACCTACAATGAAAAAACCAAAGTCATTGAAGCCGCCAGTGGCGAAATCAAAGTTGCCAGCATCGACACCAACGAGAAGAAACGTGATGAACACTTGCGAAATCCGGATTTCTTCGGCGTTGATACCAAAAACCCCGCTAATCCCAATAACACCATTAAATTTAAACTCACCAAATACATCAAAAAAGACGACGATGAAGGCAA
>CAZZCU010000003.1:192920-203069 GCA_964652825.1 uncultured Oligoflexales bacterium | reverse complement strand
CGCTCTTCGGCAGCAGCTCGACGCAAAGCATGCAAGAAATCACCTTCCGCAATCAAACCACTACATGAGCACGTAATTAACAACCCACCGGATTTAACGGCACGCAATACGGAGCGGTTAAAGTTTGAATAACGACGTAAAGCGCTGCTAACGTCATCTTTATTCTTCGTCTGTTTAGGCGGATCAAAAACCACAATATCAAACGGCTGTGCCAGCTTCTCAACGTAATCCAGGAAATTTCGGCACTCAAATTCCACATCCGCATGATTCAAAGCCGCGTTGGTTTTAGCCAGTTCCACGGCCGCAGCATCCAACTCCACGCCAACGACACGGGCAGCACCACCGGCTTTTGCCGCCAAAGCAAACCCACCGGCAAAAGTACAAAGATCCAAGACATTTTTACCTTTGCTGAGCTGGCTTAGCGCCAAACGATTGTCGCGCTGGTCGGCGTAAAAACCTGTTTTATGCTTGAGACGGCAATCGACAGCATACTTCACGCCGAATTCTTCGATTTCGCCAATAGGCGGCTCACCCTCAAAGCGACAATTAAACGATTCTTGTTTTTGTACGTGCGCTTCCGCAAACCAGAAAAACCGTGCTTCCGGAAACTCCTCCTGCAATGCCGCGATGATTTCTTCACGCAACCGATACATACCGGCCGCAAAAAATTCCAACACAATTATATCGCCATACCGATCAACCACGAGACCGCTTAAACCGTCACCCTCGGAATTCACCAAGCGATAAGCATTACCTGCTGCATCCAGCCCCAGTGTGTCTCGCCGAAAACACACACAGCGCCCAATCGCTTCGCGAAAAAACAATGCATCAATACCTTGCGACCGATCACGAGTTAAGACGCGAAAACCAATCCGCGCATGTCCGTTATACATGCCCCGCGCCAGGAACTGCCCGCCCGCACTCATGAGATCAACGATCGTTCCACTTGCCAATTTATCGGCAGGCTCAACCAAGTGCATGCGATAAACCCAGGGATGATCGGAAATTTTATCTGATTTACAAACAACGACCGGATAATTCACTTAGCGGAACGACCTTTTTTCATAATAAAAAGATAATTAAAGCCACGTAGAAAATAGTTACCCTCGTCGGCGGCCTTGCGGTAGTTACCCATTTTGAGAGTTTTGTTATGACGAACAACAGCCACTATATCAACGGGCTCAAAGCACTCACACAAACTCTGAAATAATCGAAAACCTATCGGTTGAAACGGCCGACCCTTTTTATAGGAATCAGACACATACAGGCCCAAATGGCCGCCGGGCTTCAACACCCGATGCAATTCGGCGATGACTTTATCCATCTCAACGTAGTAGTCACCGTCCTCAGCCGACAACTTACCGATGCAATTCTTGTGATCAGAATAATCGATATGCGTGGAATACGGCGGATCAATAAAAACAAAATCCACTGTTTGATTCTTCAGCGGCAGATGACGTGCATCCGCTTGCTTAATATCTTTGCGCGAAGGCACCAAATCAAAACCAATGCCTTCGCGCTCAGTATCCTTGCAAACATCGATGGTTGTCCCACTGCCGCACATGGGATCAAGCACCACATCGCCCTTCTTGGTGTAACGCTGTAATAAATTCCAGATCACATAGGACGGTGTGGCGCCAACATAGTTTTTGTCACCCTGCATACCCGCCCCGTAATGCTGCGACGGGTATTCCCACAGGGTTGTAACTTGCCTGGTCAGCTTTGGTTTTGGCGGGCTTCTCAACTCATCCCACCTATTGGCAAGATTGAAGCAACTCGGCGGCCGGGAATGCTAACACCCGATTCCAATCGTCGGTGCATTCTTCCGCCATGGCATTACACGGATAGTTTGAACGAGCGAAAATCATTCCCGTGCCTGCATCAGCTTCAACTTTCGCCAACCACTTAAATTCGGTGGCCGGCATATCAACTGTAACAGCACCCATGGTCTTTGGTGCTGTCGGATCCTGTACATTGATGACCTGAATTGAGTTCGACGTTTCGTTACCGACGATCAGACATTGACCCACAGTAGCTAAAGAACGCGGCCCAATATCTGTTTTCGCTTCATTCAACAAGACGCCCGTATCAGCATCGATCAACAAAACATTATCAGCTCCGCCCTCGGAAACAGCGATCAAATTCTTATTGGCAAGCTTCACCTTAACAATATCTTTTAGATCATTGCGATAAGTTGCGAACAGATAAGATAGCTTCTGCGTCGCCACATCGATAAGACCAACATTTGATTCAGCTTTGCCGATTGCTTCTTTTTGCACCACGAACAAATTCTTGCCATGCGCCACACCACCGGTCGGCAGACTCATGCGTACTGGCAGATAACGTGGACGGGAGCTATAAGCAAAAATCGTTTGTGCTTTTTTGAGCGGATCAGAATCGGGATCGTTTACATTGCCGCCTGGATCAGCAAAATATTCCTGGCCGCCGATCGTCCCGAGCCAGCGATAAGCCCAGGCATTAATCGGAATTGAGTGCTGCCGGCCGACGAAACGACGATTGCGCGATTCAATAATGGTATAAGCGGTGTGCAACTGCGGACTATGCCCAGTTCCCATGATCAACACCGATTGTTCGCCGTACGGGTGAATGTATGCGGCGGCATGATTCAGCTTAATGGTGCTCACCAGCTGTAGATCAGGACCATAAATTTCAACACGATAATCGGAATTAAAATCGGTGCGCGACTTGCCTACAAACAAGTAACCCGCATGAAATGCCATACCTTCATACAACTCACCGCGATCAAGTACGGTAACCGTCTTGGCTTCGGCAGCCTGCACGGATGAATATCCAGACAAGGAACAAAGTAGTAATAGACTAACTAAGTAACGATACATCATCATCAACTCCCACATTATGTTTAGACTGCCTGCACCTTAATGGAAATTAACGAGAGCGTAAACATGCTATCCACGACTTCCTTGCGGAGTCGTGGATAGAACTTTAACCAATTGATATTAATTGATTTTTTTGGTATCTAGCTGGTAGGCAGCAACGCGATCCGCGCCCATCTCGGGCACCAGTAACAAGCCTTTTTCTTCGACATAACCAATATCGGCGGCGCCTTTTAGACCTTCGAGCAAAGTCTCAACCGGCTTATTGCTCTTGCCAGTGCGATAGACTTTACCAGCCAC
This sequence comes from uncultured Oligoflexales bacterium, assembly GCA_964652825.1. GTDB lineage: Bacteria > Bdellovibrionota_B > Oligoflexia > Oligoflexales > CAZZCU01 > CAZZCU01. The sequence goes on along the minus strand of CAZZCU010000003.1, from coordinate 199,914 downwards.
CCAATCCGACACCAAAAGACCTCCACCCTGCTTAGAACCAAGTGCTTCGATACCATCGAGATTTCCTAATGGATCAAGGAGAGGGCTTTTCTTCTTGGTTTTGAGATGAATGTTGTACAAAGCACCGGGACCTTTAGCTGAAAGATCAGCTTTCACATCCGTGCCCCACGCAGCGACGCGCAAGTACGGCTCAGCAACTAACAATCCGTTGGGACCTGCAAAGTTTTTGCCGGTAACAAATGTGCTAACTTTGTCACCCTTGATAAGATGAATAGTCCCCGTCACGGTATCCGAAACATACACACTACCATCTTTGGCGATGGCGACGTCGTTGAGGAATTTCGCGCCCGTGACGGGAATGGTTTGTAACAATTTACCATCTGGAATGTTGTAGACAAGCACGCGATCGATATCACTTACCCACAACTTGCCTTGATGCGATCGCAAGCCTTTGGGTGCATGCATACCTTCGGCCCACTTCTCCTTGAGTACTTTGCCATCAACCGACAACTGTGTAATCCACCCTTTGCCATCTTTGGTAAATGGATCGCCAGCAACATTGCTGACAAAGATGGTTTTGGTCGTCGGCTCATAGTACGTGCTTTCGGGTTGCGCCAGCCCGTGCTTGATTTCCCAGACCTTATTCGGAGCCGCAATCGCGGCCACTGACAACATACTCAGCACCAAGAAAATCGGGACAAATTTGATCATTTCCACTCCTATGATTTTTAATCAAATATCAAATAAATTATGCATTGTGCCAGCTAACTTTAGTGCTTTATCTCAAACTCACAGGTAAAGCTGTTAGCGATAAAACACTGGGCGTGCGCGTCATCATGCATAGCCCGAAGCTCAGCCTCCGAGACTTTATTATCCTCTGCGAAGGTTACGCGTGGCTGCAAACTTACTTTCACCATGGCTAACTTGCCATCATCCCGCTTCGCCAAAACACCCGTCGCGTTGTCCTCATAGCGAAGCACATGCAATTTTTTACGGGCTGCAAGTGCGAGAAAAGTCAGCATGTGGCAGCTCGAAAGCGCGGCCACATACAAATCCTCCGGATTTATTTGCTGCGGATCACCAAAATATGCCGCCGCCGCTGATCCCTGAAACGACCGACCATTGGGAAACAGCAGCGTATGATTACGGTTATAAGTTTTGTACTCAAAGTCGCTTTTATCATTTTGCCACTCTAGGCGCGCATGATGTTCTGACATAAGATTTCCTCCTGATTCTATTATCTTGGTCAAACCTCTGGAGTTTTAACTCCGCTGCTATTAATCTATATTAGACTTGAATTTGGAGAGCACCCTAATTGTCGATCAAGAACTCAAAAAAATATTCTGGATATCGCTTTCAGTGCCAAGGATCAGGAAAGTGCTGCGTATCTCGTGATAGATACGGTTATGTTTATTTGTCTTTGCCGGATCGACGTCGGATGGCGGCGCACCTCAAATTAAAAACACAAGAGTTCACACGTCGCTACTGCAGCAAAACCGATGGCTGGTTTCATCTCAAAGATTTTGTAGGTCCTTGCACTTTTTTGCGCGATAAACGCTGTACTATATACGAGGCAAGACCAACACAGTGTCGCACGTGGCCTTTTTGGCCCGAAAATATGAATGCTAAAGTATGGTCAACAGACATTGCAAGCTTCTGCCCAGGCGTCGGCAAGGGCCCGGAGCTTCCACCCGAGACAGTGCATCAACAAGTAAAAGAAAGTTCGTGGACTTGAATTTTAGGGACACACGACTGAACCCGATCTTTTTACAAATAATTCGGGTTCAGTCGTGTGTCCCTAAAATGCCTATGGTTTAACATTTGGCAGAAGAATGTGGAGTTTGAAAGTTCAGGATTCGAGATTGGTAGCGGGGGCAGGATTTGAACCTGCGGTCTACGGGTTATGAGCCCGTCGAGATACCAGACTTCTCCACCCCGCGGCAATTAGGACCTGTTTTATAGGCCCCTCGGGGTGGAAAGTCAACGTGCTTTAGTCCTTGAGTAAATTCAGGGCTGAACCCGCCTTAAACCAAGCAATCTGCTCCTTATTGTAGGAGTGATTGAGCTTGATGCTGTCTTCTTTGCCATCGGCGTGCTTCACCTGCATCGTGACCGATTTACCGGGTGCAAACTGCGCCAAGTCAATGATGTTAATACGATCTTTCTCCTGAATCTTGTCGTAATCTTTGGGATCAGCAAAGGCCAGTGCCAACACACCTTGTTTTTTCAAGTTCGTCTCATGAATCCGCGCAAAGCTCTTCACAACCACCGCGGTGACACCTAACAAACGTGGTGACATCGCCGCGTGCTCGCGGCTGGAGCCCTCGCCGTAGTTATCATCGCCAATCACGACCCAACCCTGACCGCGCTTTTTGTAGTCGCGCGCCACATCAGAAATCGCTTTGCCAGCCTCGCCGCTCAAGATATTCGTGACCTTACCAGCCTCGCCGGTGTAGGCATTCACGGCACCCAGAAACATATTGTCGCTGATCTTATCGAGATGACCACGATACTTCAGCCACCGACCAGCTGGCGAAATATGATCGGTTGTGGTTTTACCTTTGGTTTTCACTAGAACAACCTGATCAGTAAAATCTTTGCCGCTCCATGGTTTGAACGGCTCAAGAATTTGCAGACGCTCACTATCCGGTGCCACCTCAACCGCGATTTTACTGCCATCCGTCGCCGGATCAGCATAGCCCGCGCGGCTAAGGATGAAGCCCTTCTCCGGCAATTCCGGTCCCGCAGGTTCACGCAACTTAACTTTCTTGCCGCCTTCGCCAACGATCTCATCCCGCAACGGGTTGAAACTCAAATTACCCGAAGCCGCATACGCCACAACCATCTCCGGACTACTAATAAAACCAAGCGTCTCGGGATTATCATCGTTACGACCACGGAAGTTACGATTGAACGAGGTTACGATTGAGTTTGGCTGACCTGACTTGATGTCATCACGCTTCCACTGACCAATACAAGGTCCACAGGCATTCGCCAGTACGGTCCCACCAAAGTCGAGCAAAGTTTTGAGCAGACCATCACGCTCGATGGTTTCGTATATCTGCATTGAGCCAGGTGATACATAGAAATTACATTTCGCTTTTACGCCCTGATCAAGCGCGCTTTGCACCACCGTAACCGCACGCGCAATATCTTCGTAAGACGAATTGGTGCAACTACCGATCAAGGCCGCACTAATCATGTCAGGATAAGCTTTCTCTTTCACCTCGGCGGTTAATGCCGAAACCGGTCGCGCCAAATCCGGCGTATGCGGACCAACAATATGCGGTTCCAATGTCGACAGATCGATCTCGATCACTTCATCGTAATACTTCGCCGGATCTTTCAAGACTTCCGGATCAGGACTTAAATACTCAGCATATTTATCCGCCAAATCCGCCAGGTCTTTGCGATTCGTTGCGCGCAAATACACAGCCATCCGCTCATCATAAGGGAACAACGAGGTTGTCGCGCCAAGCTCCGCACCCATATTTGTAATTGTGCCTTTGCCCGTACAACTAATCGAACTGACACCAGGCCCAAAGTATTCAACAATCTTATTCGTGCCACCTTTAACCGTCATGATGCCGAGCAATTTCAAAATCACATCTTTCGGCGCCGTCCAACCATTCAAGCGACCTTTCAGATGCACGCCCACCAATTTAGGATACTTGAGTTCCCACGGCATACCGGCCATCACGTCAACTGCGTCCGCGCCGCCGACGCCAATCGCCACCATGCCCAAACCACCGGCATTCGGCGTGTGCGAATCCGTACCAATCATCATGCCGCCGGGGAACGCATAATTCTCCAATACAACCTGATGAATAATTCCAGCACCCGGTCCCCAAAAACCAATGCCGTATTTTTGCGACGCGGATTTAAGGAAGTCGAATACTTCTTTGTTCTCCGAGTTTGCAACCTGCATATCTTCTTTGACGCCCATATGCGCGCGAATCAAGTGATCGCAATGCACCGTCGAAGGAACAGCAACGGACTTCTTGCCTGATTGAATAAATTGCAGAATCGCCATTTGCGCCGTCGCGTCCTGCATCGCTACGCGATCCGGTCGCAACATAATAAAACTATCACCGCGCTTTACCGTCTTAAGCGATTCGATATCATTCAAATGTGCGAACAAAATCTTCTCGGCGAGCGGCAAAGGACGACCAACAATCTCTCTCGCTCTCACCAATTTTGCGGGCATGGATTTATACAGTTTTTCGACCATCTCGGGAGTGGTAGCGACGGCTATTGGCATGGGCAACCTCACATCATTGTCGTTTGAGCTTTTCAGCAACCTTGTTCAGCTTCACCGCCAGCTCGCTTAGCTGGTCAGATTCGCGCAATTGTAGCGCGCTAGGGGATTTGCCAGCAAGCAATTCATCTAAATATCGATAAACAGGTACCATCGAGCTTTGCCGCTGATCGGTAGCGTAGCGTTCGGCCAGACTGTTCAAACGCTCAGCCAATTCTTTCAATTGATCAGATTCACGCAACTGCAAAGAATCCGGCATCGTCCCACTCAGCAACTCATCCAAAAACCTATGGATCGATACTAGCGGACCATAAATTTGATAGGTGTAGCGTACTGACAACATGATGGTGGTCGCAATGAACAGTGCGATCAATAATCCACCACCAATGATCGGCGCGGTAAATTTGGTTGCTAAAACCGTACTCTGCGGATCCGACAACTGAAAATACGCCGAAACTGTTTGATACATTTCCCAGACATAGTAGCCGAAAATCGAAAAGATCAACGCCGAAAAGACTAAATTCACCAATAGGAAAATTAAGCCAAGCTTGACTTGTCGATACGGCTCGACAAACCAAGATTTGAAACCTCGCCGCCGACCTGTGGGACGCACTGGCATAGATAACTTCCTTATTAAGTAAGTATCGGTAATCCTAGCGAGTTTATCATAGAGTTTCTAGAATTGTCTTCGGGATTTACCGCTCTCGCGCCGACGCGCCAAAGCAAAAGTCGCGATCCCGGCTGCGGTGACCGCCCGCAGAACATGCTCGCCAATAGCGACCCGCCGAAACCCGGCGGTAGTGGCCATGGACAATTCCTCGGCATCCAGGCCACGCTCGCCACCAATGATCGCCACTTCGTGACCAACCATAGGCGCCTCATCCAATAAATGTGCCTCAGCGTCGGCGTCCAATACATAGCCGCGCCAGCCCGAAAAATGCTGAAAACATGCCGCGAGATCAGGCAGCACTAAAATCTCCGGCAACCACATGCGTTTGCACTGCTTAAAGCTGGCTTTTGCAATGCGACGCCAGCGCTCCACCTGCTCATCACCTAGCCGAAACTTCGCGACATTTTTCTGCCCAAAGCACACAATGACATCGACACCTAGCTCAACAGCATGCGGCAACATCTCGTCAACCGCGGCAGGTTTAAGCGCGCCGACCGCGATCGCAATCTTGAATTCCGGCGCCTCCTGCTGCCATTCCTTAGTCACCGCGATCTCCACGCGATCCTTGCCTATCCGATGTAACTTGGCCAGACACGCCGAGCCACGCCCGTCAGCAACTTCGATTTCATCACCATCCTGCAGCCGCAGCACTCGCGTAATATGAACAATATCTTCATTGCTTAAATTCCAGCCGCCATCTTCCATCTTGGCGCCGAAGAATCGAAATACGTGACTCATTCGCCGCTCCGCACATGCAAACATAACCAACCATCACGGGCCCGCTGACCGCTTGCACGCAGGCCGCTTTGTTGACAAATACTCAACATCTGCTCAGCATCTTCTTCGAGCAACCCCGACAACAGTAAATGCCCGCCCGGACGCAAAAAAAGCGCCAAATCAGCAACCATTCTGGCCAACACCACAAACAAAATATTGGCAAAAATCAGATCAAACTTTTTTTGACCAAGCTTGGGATCGCCTGGCAACGATGTCGACAGAAACTCCATTACAACACCATTCGCAGCAGCGTTTGCTTTAGCTGCCATGATCGCGTCCACGTCAATATCTGTCGCCACCACTGCGGAGGCGGCTAACTTGACAGCCGCAATCGCCAAAATTCCAGTACCCGTACCGACATCCAACACACGCGAGTTCGGCGCCAATCCGCCAGCGGCATGAATCGCTTCAAACATCTCCAAACACAGCTGCGTGGTTGCATGCTGACCAGTACCGAACGCCATGCCCGGCTCAATCACAACCGGCAATCGCTGCCCCATGTCAGCCGTATTTTCCCACGGCGGATAAACATAAAAATTTTTGGTGGCAATCGGTTTAAAACTTTCTTTCCACCCATCCATCCACACCTGGGTGGAGGAGGAAAATATTTCGAGCTCCAGACTTTCCGCCAACTCATCACGAAGCTTGACTTGCAGATCCTCTAGGAGTTCCAAGCTATATTTATAGACGCTGATGGGACTATTCGCGCCACCATGTTGCTCAAACTGATCATCCTGCGGCAGGCCATACTCAAAATCCAGATCCAGCGCGTCCACGGCACCCTCGACAAACGAATCAACGCCTTCACGACGCAACACCGCAAAAACCCGTTCTTTGATGGCACGCATCTGTCTTTGGTCGGATTGCGATTTAAGCGTAATACGTAGTTCGTAGGTTAGCTGTGGATGCACGACGACGCTCCTCCCGGGCTAAAGGAGAGCAAGCGGCCCAAGCGGGTTGCTTTTGATTTCTTTGGATCTCGCGTAGTCAACACTTTTACGTTGTACATCAAGTTTTTGCTCAATTTCTTGTGCTTCCCCGCCTTGTCGTAGCTCACGCAGTATGGAGATTCTCAACGTCTGTGCGACGACAGTTTCTTTTTCGGACGGTGATAAATGATTGCTCGCCGCCAAAGCCTGATTAACAGAACCTTTTGCCAAGTGCCATTTAATCTCACCGATTTTCAGCCAAAACTGCGCCATATCACCAACAGCAACGCTTTTGGCTTTATCAAGAGCAGCCCGCTGCTTGGTAAAATCACCGTTTTTGCCAGCAACTTCCGCAAAAGC
>CAZZCU010000003.1:189031-192820 GCA_964652825.1 uncultured Oligoflexales bacterium | reverse complement strand
AAGTGATCAGTATTAGCTTGCGCGTATTTAACAAACGCCGGCGCCTGATTACGTCGAACTGCGGTTTCACCCAATATTCCCAACAACCGGTTATCGCCGCGCAAACGCATATTCATATCATTACGTGCCAGAATATTTTTCAACACATCGCCAGCACTCTTGCTGTGCATGGCAGCAACGAGAAGGATTTTCGTTCTTGCTACTCGCCCCTCTTCAGCAAGCATTGCCGATGACTGTTGCTGCACCTTAGCCAGATCGGCGATGTTTTCGTGACGAGATGCAGCATAGGCATGCGCCTCCAATAGCGCTTTGCGGTAAAAAATCGATTCGTTGGCTGCCAAACGCCGTCCATCACTAAAGTATTTTGCCGCTCCCGCATAGTCACCGGCTTTATCCGCCACCTCGCCACTAACCAGTGCAAGCATCAATGCCGATGTACCGGTAAGTGTCCGCTGTTTATCTGAGCTTATTTTTTGTATTGCCGTGCGCGCAGTTGGCACATGATTCGCGGCATTTAAATAATAAAGTTTTGCGACACACTCCGCGGAATTCACCCATTGACTGCACAGCGGCCGCACCACCTGTTCCAGCACTTCATACTGTCCCAATCTGGCAAGTGTTTGCAGCTCCAGCCAAAAACCCGCACGATTTTCCGGCGACATGCCTGCAACAAGATCCATTGAGCTATTGGTACGACGCGGTAGACGCTCATGAAAAGTTCGCACCAAAGCATAGGCTCGCTGAGGATCATCCAGAACCAAATAACATTGTGCCGCTGACAAAGCGTCGGCCACCGCGACTTTGCCCGCATTAGTTTGTTGCAAGAGTGCCGCAATGCGCAACTGACATGCACCCGGGCCGACAGCGGCTTTCTCCCTGTCTTTACCAGCAAGGTTTTCAGCCACAACCATATTATTGTTGGTGGGTAATTTCGCGAACGACTGCTTCACTTCTTCAAGAGCTTGAGTGACGGTGATCTTGCCGCTCGCCGCCTGACGCAAAGCAACTAAACCTTGCTGAATCTGTGTGCGAATCGGCTTGAACCAAACCGGCGGATGCAAGTAAAGAACCGTGAATGTCAGAAAGAAAAATACGCCAAGCGCGGTAAGAATACGCCACGGATTGAGATAGTCCTGCAGGTCAACATTCCCAATCATCAGCGGCTTGCCTTGCATCGATGCTTCTATGTCACCAGCATCCTGCTGATCAACGCCGACACTAAATAGACCCGCATGACTATTGTTACCGGGATTGTAGCGCAATACATCTTGGGGTTTTTGTTTAGGTGCGTTGGCGAGAATATCGGAGAAGGCCGCGGAAATTAAATTATCCAAATTCTCTGTTTCTGGTTTTGCTTCCGCATTTTCATCCACCGGTGTTTGCTCAGGCGGCAATACCTTATCCTTATTCACAGACGGTGGCTCGCCGTCTAACGACAGCGTCAATGGTGGCGGCTGATTCTTGGGGTCATCGGGATCAGACAAAAAAGGTAAATCCTTAAATTATTTATTCTATTTTTTCAAATTTCCTGACTTGTTTCAAATGAAGGTATTAATATAGAAAATCGGCGCTGATGCAAAATTAATCAGTTCTTAATTTTTTTTCTCCCCTATCTTGACAATTTGCAACAGCACCCTCAGAATGAGTTCTTCATTTCGGAACAGACCATGAATGTGGCGGTTGTAAACCTCAGCTCTTGAGGCGCTGGCGTGAAACGGTCTTCTGAACTTAAAATCAGGCTTCGCATAGCCTTGTGAGCACAGCATATCCGCATGTAGCCCACAGGATATCCACAGGTGCGCCCACATGCCAACCTCAGGAGATAATTGCAAAAATGCCAAAACATACAGATATCAACTCTACATATGTGGATAACCTTGCCACCATGTCGCGCGCCAAAAACTTTCTGGGCCGCGAGTTTTTAGCCTGGGTTTGGTGGACCGCCGAAACCACACCGGAAATCACCTTCAACTCCCGCACTATCAACAAGAAAAATATCAAGACGACGATATGGGTCGACGATCGCATTATTCTCGACGCCGCCTCCGGACAAAGTCACACACAAATTCTTAAAGGCGGTGACCCCAGTCGTTCACCAGAAGCAAGCTTTGGCTTACGCGCCGGCAAAGAAGTTAAAGAACTTCGCTTAGGGGTACGCATTGAACCTCTTGGTGAATACCGCTGTACACTGGAGCGTACTGATTTGGCTCCCAAAGGTCTGATCATGCCGACCAGCGAAGACATGAAAGGCCTTGATCCGGAATCCTTTGCCGAAGCACGTTTGCGGCAAGTAGAGCTTTTCCAAGAGTTTCTTGATGAATTATTCCGCCGTTTCCTTGACTGCAGGATTGCCACTACTTGGGAAAATGATACGCTTAATCAGATGCGCGACTGGGTTGGTCGCCGCGCCGGATCCAAGCAAGATAAAGTAGTACATTGATCAAGTGGCCGCTTAAAACTCCTGCTCTTTTACGAAAACCCCTTCGTATCGGCTTGATCTTAATTAACGATATGTCACGCGCGGATGTTTTCAAACATGCCAGCGCCATGGCTTACGTCACGCTGCTTTCCATCATTCCCTCACTGGCCGCTATCTTTGCTCTCGTTTCGCTTTTTAGCCCGTTGCTTGGTAGTGACAGCGGTATTTTAATAAAAGTACGGGATTTTATTCTTGGCAACCTGGCTGCCGGAACCGGCGAGCAAGCCATGCGTTATATCGAAGGCTTTCTCGGCAATCTCGACATGACCAAAATCGGCTTGAGTGGTTTAGTTGGCTTGATGGTGTCGTTGATATTGTTGCTGCGACAAATTGAACTCGCCCTGAATAAAATCTGGTTGGTGAATAAAGAACGCAACATCATCACGCGCTTTATTTATTTTTGGACTTTTCTGACGCTAGGCACTTTTTTGTTAGCCCTTGTTTTCGGATTACTTGCCGGCTCGCAAATCCAAAATTTCATTAATTTCGGCGAGATCATTGCCGTACAACGTGGCTTCTTCTCCAAAGCCTTGCCATGGATCGCCAGCGCCTTTTTCTTTTTCCTTTTATATAAAATCGTACCGAATTGTTTTGTCAGCACCCGTCAGGCGGCATTTGGCGCCATACCAGCGCTGATTTTGTTCAACATCGCCAGCAAGTTCTATGCGACATTCGCCACGCAATTTACTAGTTACCAGGCAATTTACGGCGCCCTGGCAGCTTTGCCGTTATTTTTGATGTGGCTTTATATTGTCTGGCTGATCATCTTGTTTGGGGCGCTATTGTCATGGCGCGCGCAGCAGGGTTTCCATTTACCTGATGACGACGAAGAAACGATACGCGAACTCACACCACATGAAAAACTTCGTGATCACGAAATCCAAAGCCTCGTTCCTTATCTCGTGATGTTGATCGTACTTTATCAGCATCGACGCAGCGAGGGCAAAGGCACAAGCGGCAATGAAATTGCCGATCTCCTGAATATGCCGCCGCATTGGATTCATGAAGCCGCTGATTTTTTATTGGAACGAGGTTACGTGATTCTCGCACAAGCTGATGATATGGACCAACATCACAATGTCACCACCGGCCGCCTCTATCCGGCATTTTCCGGCGAGTCATTAACGACCGACAATTTGTTGGCAGCAATGACTGATGATGCACGTCAATGGCTCCAAACCTGGCGCCATGAATTGCCGCTGGATCTGCAAAGCAGTCTTGATGCGCATCTTGTCCATCGAGCATCAAATAAACAAATTAGTTTGGCTGCGGTGCTGGATAAGTTACAGCTGGCGCCTCAGAATTAGACG
>CAZZCU010000003.1:0-188931 GCA_964652825.1 uncultured Oligoflexales bacterium | reverse complement strand
TGGCGCTCTTGGCATCAGCCTCAAACTGCAACGACTGCAAAATTTTATCGAGAAACTTATGTAACAGCACGGTTTCTGGCACAAACGCCACGGCTTTACTTTGCGCGCGAGCCAATAACAACAACTCCTCAACCATCTTGGTCATATTATTGGCTTCAGCGGCGATAGTCGTCAAAGCTGCGCGGTATTCTTCGGGCTTGCGCTCACGACGCAACGCCAATTCCGCCTCACCCCGCAACACAGCCAACGGCGTACGCAATTCATGCGAGACATCACCTGCAAAACGTCGCAAACGTGAGAAAGCATCCTGCAAACGATCCAACATGCCATTGAAAGTCGCCGTCAATTTCCTGAGCTCATCATCAGCGCGCGGCAAAGGCAGGCGCAGATTCAAATCATCAACACCAAGCTTGGCAGCCGCGCGACTGATTTTAACCACAGGAAATAAGGAACGTCTGGTCAGATAATAACCAAACAAAATTGACAAGCACAAACCAACTGGTAAAGCACTCCACAACATAATGCTAATGCCACGCAGGGTATGTTGAGTCGCAGCCAACGATGTTCCGACTTGCACTAACTCACCGGCAAAACGGCCGCGAGTCATCACCGGCAAAGTAATTTGCCGCAGAGTCGCAGAACCTTTGCGCGTCATTGTTTCGATAGTGGCCAGACCCTTTTCGGCACGGGCAATTGCCAGCGGTGTCACCGGCAGGGTAATGCGCATATTGGTGGAACGTGCACTGATGCGCCCGGAAAAATCGACTAGTTGCGCATACGGACGAATGCTTTTTTCGTTTTCGTTAACAAACGCATCCAGGAATTGTTGCATCAACGGCGAATTAAAACCGCGCACGAAACGCGCATCGCGAATAGATTGAGCCGAAGTGATTAAAGCGGCATCGACGGATTCGTAAAGTTGAACTTCAACCAAACGAAAAATCCCAAAACCAATCGCAAGAAATAAGAGGGCCATGCCTAAGGCATGGCCCAAAGCTAAGCGAAAACGTATGGGGATACGATCAAGAAACATGTGCCGAGTTTTCGTCCCTTTTCTTACCACCAGTACCCAATTTCGAGTGATCCGTCGCTTGGTCGTCCGCATCAAGCATATAACCGAAGCCACGTACCGTTTTGATCAAGTTGGTGTTGAAGGCCCTATCGATTTTATTACGCAAGTAACCCACATACACATCAACCACGTTTGACGCGGGCTCGAAGTTCATGTCCCAAACATGTTCGGACAACTGCGTACGACTAAGAACCGTGCCGCTATTACGAACAAAGTACTCTAAGAGAGCGTATTCTTTGGTCGTCAAGTCCAAACGATTATTCGAGAACGTCGCTTCTTTGCGCGCCGGATCGATACTTAGCGGACCGGCAGTGAGAACAGCGTGAGCAACTACTGGCGGCCTACGGAACAACACTCTTGCACGTGCCAGTAACTCATCAATGCTGAACGGCTTGGTAAGATAATCGTCAGCACCAGCATCCAATCCCTGCACAATTTCTTCTTTGGAATCTTTAGCTGTCAGAATCAGAACGGGCGTCGTGACGCCACCAGCACGCAAGCTTTTCAGAACTTGAATACCGTCTTTAACTGGCAACATGAGATCCAACACGATTAAGTCGTACGGATTTTCAAACGCAAGCCATTCGCCTTCTTGTCCGTCGGTGGCAGTATCAACAGCGTATGATTCTTCGCGTAAGGTACGAGCTAAGAGATGATTCAACGCGGTATCGTCTTCTACTACTAAAATCCTCATAGTTAACCTCATAGAAACTATGTGAATGTTAAGCCAATGTTAATTGGCTGGCCGGATACTAATATAATTAAGACACAATGAGAAGAGTGTGAGTGATGAGAAAAATCTCTTTATCCCGAAGCATGGCTATGGTATCCGCCGTGGATGCGTATTTTAACCTGTAATGTCAATGGGATCAGATCGGCAACCAACAAAGGCTTTTGCGGTTGGGTGGAGAAGGAAGATCCTGACATCATCTGCCTGCAGGAGATGCGGATTCTCCAGGAGCAACTCCCGGCACCCGCTTGTCTGCATGGCTATCATCGTTACTTTAATCTCGCTAAACGCCCTGGCTACAGCGGCGTTGCCCTATATACAAAACGCAAGCCCACAAAAGTCAGCTACAGCATGGGTTGGGCGGATATGGACGATGAAGGTCGCTTTGTGCGAGCTGACTTTCCTAACTTGTCGATTATTTCCGTTTATTTTCCTTCGGGTTCGCACAGCGAAGATCGGCAAAAACTAAAAATGAAATTTTTGGAGCATTTTTCCGGGCTGTTGCGCAAATTCAAGCGCCAAAAACGCGAGTTTATCATCTGCGGCGATATCAACATTGCCCATAAGGAAATCGATCTGAAAAACTGGAGATCCAATCAGAAAAATTCCGGCTTCCTCCCCGAAGAACGTCAATGGCTCGACTTTGTCTTTGATGAGCTCGGCTACATCGATGCGTTTCGTGTCATCAATAAAGAGCCGGATCAATACACTTGGTGGTCCAACCGCGGCCGCGCCTACGAAAAAAACGTCGGTTGGCGCATTGACTATCATATTGTCTCAAAAGGCCTGAGTTCTCGGATTAAGCATGTCGAGGTTTTTCGGAACATTAAGTTTTCTGACCATGCTCCACTGACCATCGACTACAATTGGAAGCTCGGCTGACCATGACGCACACCTCATCTCACAATCGCAATGTCATTTTTGATCTCGGCAACGTCTTGATTGATTGGAATCCACGTTATCTCTACCGCAAAATGTTTGCGGATGAAGCTGAGATGGAGTGGTTTCTCAGCAACATCTGTACAATGACCTGGAATTCAACGCTCGATGCCGGGATGAATTTTGCGACTGCCGTCGCCGCATTAAGCGAACAGTATCCAAAGTATGCCGAATATATTCATGCATACGATAGCCGCTGGTCGGAGATGATCAGCGGACCAATCGATGAGACAGTTGCTATCTTTAAAGCGTTAAAAGACCAGGGCACACCATGCTATGCGCTAAGCAATTGGTCCGATGAGAAATTTCAGCCGACCCGCGCACGCTATGATTTTCTCAACTGGTTTGACGGACTGGTCATCTCGGGACAAATCGGTATCATTAAGCCTGACCCAAGAATCTATCAGCATTTAATTGCTAAGTTTGCAGTTAAGCCGGAAACCGCTATCTTTGTTGACGATCTACCACGCAACATTGCCGCGGCCAGGGAGTTCGGTATGGAAGGAATCACCTTCACCTCACCAGAAGATTTGCGTAAACGACTGGTCGAATTAAAGGTTCTGCAATGATCGAGCTTAGTAACGGCGTCGTTTTGCACGGCTCTGAATTTGAAGTCAGTTTTGCGCGTAGCTCGGGAGCAGGCGGGCAAAATGTTAATAAAGTGAATACCAAGGCATTGCTGCGCTGGCGTATCGATGAAAATCTGTCACTGACACCGGAAATCAAGCAGCGCTTTCGTCAACGCTTTGGCAATCGCATCAACGACGCCGGCGAAGTATTAGTTACCGGCGAAGAGTATCGCAGCCAGGCCCAGAATCTGGACGCCTGCTTTGAGAAACTCCGCAATTTTATTGAAGAAGTTTTGACGCCACCCAAAAAACGAGTACCGACCAAAGCAACACGTGCGAGCAAAGCCGCTCGCGTTCAATCCAAGCGTCATCGCGGCAATATCAAAAAACAACGATCGGCCAAAATTAATGATGATTGAAATTTTGGTTGTGTTCTCGGTGGTTTTAGGACAGATATCGTAGCAACTTCATTTAAGGAAACACTCATGGCTCAGTACTTACGCGGCTTCCTATTTCTTAGCTTTGGTTTCTTGATTCTGGCTTGTGGTCAAGCAGTTAATAGATCACAAACCGAAAGTACTCTTGCCGGTTTTCAGTTTGAGGAACCAAGCGGCAATTGCCAAGCCTCTACCATCGAGGAGAAGCTTGGCTGTATTGAAGGTTTAACTTATCGCGAGCTTGCGCAAGGTGACACACCCAAAGATTATCGCCTGTTTGAGCTTCGTCTGGCACAACCGGTCGATCATGCCAATCCAGATGGTCCGACTTTCAATCAGAAACTGATTCTTTATCATAAATCAGAGAACGCGCCATTGGTGCTGCAAACCAGCGGCTATCAAATTTTCAGCATCGGTTTGACCCGCCTGGCAAAAGATTTAGGCGCCAATCAAATCCAGGTTGAGCATCGTTTTTTTGCGACGTCCACGCCCGATCCAGTCGATTGGACGAAGTTAACGGTCGAGCAATCGGCAGCCGACTTCCATCGGATTGCGTTGCAGTTCAAGCCGACTTATCCCAAAGCATGGGTAAACACCGGCGCCAGCAAAGGCGGCATGACCTCGATTTATCACCGTCGTTTTTATCCGGATGACCTGGCCGCGACCGTCGCGCTAGTGGCACCGCATTCTTATTCGACTGCTGACGAACGCTACATTTCTTTTGTCGATCAAGTCGGCGGTGATAAATATACTGACTGCCGTTCTAAGCTCGAAGAATTCCAAAAAGCCTTGCTCGCCAATAAAGAGAGAATATTGCCGCGACTGAAAGGTGGCTATGAAATCGTCGGTAGTGCTTCAGTTGCTTTTGAGCATGCCGTTATCGAACTACCATTTATTTTCTGGCAATATGGCAATCCAAGCTCATCAAGCACCGGCTGCAATGCCATACCCCGCGCAAATGCTACCCCGGATAAACTCTATAATTTCATGATACGCGTGAGTAACCCTGAAGATTATTTTAGTGACGAAGGACTACGACCGTTTGTTTCGTATTTTTATCAAGCCGCCAACCAACTGGGTGCACCGGCTTCCAAGCTAAGTCATATTGAGAACGTACTTCAACACAAAGACACCTATGAACTAAAAACTTATTTACCAGATGACGCTGTGGCCAGTTACGATGACGCAGCAACAATGCGCGGGGTCCAAGACTGGATCCATTCCTCAGGCGATAAAATCATCATGATTTATGGTGAGTATGATCCGTGGACCGCCGGCGCTTATCAGCCACGTCGAGACGGTGGCGAAAATGCTTACTATGTCGTTAAAGGTGGCAACCATGGCGCCAATCACACGTTGCTTTCGCCTGACGACAAGCGGGATGCGATGACAAAGCTAGCAA
Source organism: uncultured Oligoflexales bacterium (assembly GCA_964652825.1). Lineage (GTDB taxonomy): Bacteria > Bdellovibrionota_B > Oligoflexia > Oligoflexales > CAZZCU01 > CAZZCU01. Next base: position 183,782 of record CAZZCU010000003.1, on the reverse strand, counting down.
ACTGGCTGAACATCGAATTGAAGATAGACATCGAACAAAACGACAACGAATCCATGGCCACAGAGATGTTAAATCTTCGTGACGTCAGTGCTGAACAACCACAACAGCGTTATCTGGAAGATATGGAAACCGAAATCCGCAGACGTTACGGCCGATAAGCTAACCATTTAGTATATCAACAGTTGGTCTGATTTTTTGCGATCAGACCAACATCATCCCATCAAGCACCCAGTTCTATAAACCGATAAGTTTGCCGACCTGTTGCAACTTTATCGGGAACGAAACAATTGAGTAACAATGCCAGCAGTATCAAGATCAGCTATAACGCCAAGCTGTTTCGCTCGCGCGTCAGTTTCAGCTACGCCGATACATTGACCAGCGAAGAGCCACCGACAGAAATCTTTACACGAGCCAACGAACGCTTGGATGCCGCGGAGAAAGCCGGCGAAATCAAGTATCGACGACTGTACCAAGAGCGCCTCACAAGCATGTGGCAAAAAATCCGCCAAGGCAAAGCACCACAAAATGCGACGGAGGGTATTTATCTGGTCTCGGTCGCCGCAGGAGCTCCTGAGTTGCCGGGTCTGATCGTTGAGCCATCACCTGACAACAAGCATTTGTTTCTCTTAACATTGCCGGTGAACCAAAAACTCATCCGACCATGGCGCATTGAATGGTTGAAAATTGTCATATCGACACGCTTGCGTGATCTTGAGATTCAAGGTGTTCCTTGCCAGGCACAACTTTATGGCGCGTTGATTGCCGCCCAAAGCGGTCGTGTCATCAAACAACTACCCATCAACCCAACGGCAGCGCCTGAAACGCTACCGGATGACACGACACGTCCCTATAAACTGGTGCTTAATCGCGCCCGCGAAGAAATCTCGGTTCATATCTACGATGTTTTGTATTTTCGCGATCCAAGCAAAAGTATTGAACTCCTGCGAGCCATTGATGATGCTGCACACAAAGCCAGCAAAACTTCAAAAGAACATTATCGAGTGCTGGATAAAGACGTGACAACGAGTCTTGGCCTGGCGATGTGCGGCCCCGAAGCACTCGGAATTGATCTGCCGTTTGTTCAACTCGCTGCAGCCACGGTAGCAAGACGCACTATTTATCACAAAAATCCCGCGGCTGTTCTCGCCACCGCACGCATCTATCCGCCGGATCATCAGCATGGCTGGCAGATCGAATGGAACGCCAGCGGTATGGAAGCGAAGTTCCGCTTCTTTGACGTCAATCTGTATGCACAAACCGCCGTGCCGGTGAGCATCGACTGGTTACAAGACGTTCTTCGCGTCTCCGGAATTTTTGCCAAGTTGACACCTGACATCGAAGACGAGTTTCTCAGCCGCATCACCCGCCGCGAGTCACTCACCGGCATGGTTGTGGCAAAAGGCGAAGTCGGAGCACCAAACTCCCAGCCATACCTGGTGGCAGTGTTCGAGAAGGGTTTAGACAATCATGACAATAGCAATCTACGCGATCAGCAACAGCGCCAGACAGTGCGTACCGGCCAGGTAGTTGCGGAAATCCGTTATAAAAAGGCGGGTAAGCCACAGCGAGATATTTTTGGCCGCATTCACAACATCAAACCGATCGATGAGTTAGCGGTAAGAGTCGGCGACGGCATCCGACAAGAAAAAGATCAGTTCATCGCAACTTTTGCTGGTCTGCCAGAAGTCATTGACGGCGATCCCTCGGAGATTCGTCTTGGAAAATCCTATATTCATAACGGCGATGTTAATTTAACCAGTGGTAACATCGTTTTCGCCGGCGATGTAAAAATTCAAGGCGGTATCGAAACCGGATCTTTGGTCCAAGTCGGCGGTAATCTAGTCGTGGAAGGCAGTATTCGCGGCGGTAAAATTTTCTGTGGTGGCACAGTTACTGTTAGCGAAGGTATCTCTGGCGCTGGTGACGCCACCATTGAGGCAAATGGTGATGTGACTGCTGACTTCGTGCAAAATAGTGCCATCATTTGTGGCGGCAATATCCGGATTAACAAAGCAATCATCAATTGCCAGATCACCGCCGTTGGCAACATTGAGATACTCAATTCGGATGGCTTATTGCTCGGCGGCAACACCTTATGCGGAGGCTCTCTGAGCTGCGGACGAATCGGCACGGCCGAGGGGGCACATACGACTATCGATCTTGGGGTCAATCCACGCCACCAGTTGCGGGAGCGGCGACTACAAGCGCGCTTTGCACGACTCCAGCACTCCCTAGACGAAGACCGCCTGGCCTTAAAAGAACTCAGCAAAAGACGTATGAATCAACTCACGCAGCATCATCAGCATTTGAAGCAGGAGTTGACGGAACGGATTCAACGACTTATCTCGATTAATGCCAAGTTGGCGAATAGACTTAAGAGCGCCCAGGCTGAATCCCGTGCCCAGTATAATCTCCAAGCCACCCTTACCGTCGCCGGCAGTCTGTCGGAAAATACCCGTCTACACATAGCCGGAATGCCTCTTTTTATCGATCAAGACCGTAAGAATGTCACCCTGACCGCCACAACGACCGGCCAAAAAGCCTCATAAGAACCGCTATTTAGCGATATTCAAAATATGAATAATAATCTACCGATTATGTATTTTGCATTTCAGCAGCGGAATTGTTATAAAGTGGCATCTCGAAACCATTGAGCGACAAGGCTTACAAGACCAGGAGGCCATAAGTGCGTACCACTATATTAGCAGCTATTTTAGCCCTCGTTTCCCTTAATTTCACCCAAGGCGCTTTTGCCAATGAGGGCCTGACCCGAGTCTTTGAAGTTAACTGGAATCAGCCGGAGGGTTACGATCAGGACACCCAGATGTGCGATGACACCTACTATACGAAAGCCGAGATCCTCGTTCCGTTTAGCCCGACCATTGATCGCGCCCAAGTTAAAGCTGATATCGAGCAAGCATGCAGCGGCATTGAAGTCACCGTCGACGAACTGCAAAACACCAAAGGCGGTATGGTTCGTTTTAGTCTGGACGGCGCTTGGGGTTGCAGCATTACTCTGGAAAAGCCACTTTTGAAAGGCGACAACGCTGCTTCCCGTTACACCATTGATTTGGATGAATCCTGCTAAGCATTGATGGCCAATGGTTACGAGGCATTGATAACAATGAATTCCAAGGCCCCGGAATCCTTTGTTAAACCCGAATCGCCTTGATTACGCGGATTTTTTGTGCAGAATATGACTTCCACGAGGGAGGTTTTATGCAGAAGCAAATAATCGTAATGAGCAGCCTTATCACGATGTTTATGTTCGGGGCACAAGCCCAAGCAGAAACCTACGTCACACCCTATGGCCAGTTGATTCATCGACCATCTCGCAATATCGGCGTCAACCTTGACACCGGTACCACTTACTATCGAACATCATCCGGCGCCGTAGTCAGCCCTGATGGCGACTACTATGCCAAACGCGTTGGCAACAATATCTTCACTACAAACGGTGTTGGTGTGCGCTTTCAAGATGGTTATTTGGCACCCAACGGTCGCTATTTTCCCAATTCGGTACCGAATGTCGTTTTAGGCGGTAGCCCCCATGGCCGCAGTCGCATTAACACCAACGACTTAAATGACAGAATTTATCAGATCCAGGGCGCACCAAAAAGCATCGCTCGCAGCCCGCACGATATGAAAAAACGCAGTGCCGCGCTGAACAGCTTTTACGCCGGCCTCCCAGGAAATCGGCCAGTGCCGAATGTCGGCGGCTATAAACAGCGTCAGCATAGCCGTCGCTAACAAGGTTTACTTTTCATAACGATCCGAGGCCAGCATGCGGCGATCATCTATTGCAGTCATGTTGGTCTTGGTTTTTGGAACGTTAGTTTTTCTGCAAATCCATCGCAGTAATAAACATAACGACCACACACTCACAGAACAACTTCTCGATGAACCAGCAACTCCTGAAGGCGCAGCGGCGATAACTCCGCAACACAAGGTAAGCCCACCCAAACTCAAGTCGGCTTTTGTACCAAGACGATCATCAACCGAGATCGCCATTCCTAATAAATGTATGAACGCGGCCTATGCCATGTATGAGATTACCTCTGAAACAAATTTGCATGACGTCATCGAAGACACACTCGCAAATTGCACGATCGCCGTGGATATCAAGGAAGCCAGCACTGTCTTAACCTCGTGTAAAACGCGCGAGGAATGTGAATTGGCTTTTGCGGTACTAAGAACTCTGTTGATGAACGGCATTGCCAAGAGTGTCCCACTAGAAGCGATTCATGATCCTTTGTTATTGGTCGAGCGCCTGCAATTAAGAACTGAATTTTCGACGGCGGCTCGCGAGGAGAATATTGCCATTGCCAGACGACTTGTCGAACTGGAACCTGATTACTATCCAGCGTATAAGTTCATCGCCATCAATAATTACTATAGCTTGCGTGACGCCGAGGCAGAAGTTGATCACGATCAAGCTTGGCAGGAATTCTGGAAGACTACAGAAACGATTCAGCAGCGTGGCTTTAATCAGGACAAGGAGAATCGCCTGGAGCTAGAGATTTTGACGATTCATACTAAGGCACGCACGGAAGAACAGATGCAAGACATGCTTAGCCGAATGCAAAATGCACATCCAGAATCGAACGTCGTTAAATACTACCAAGGGTTAGTGGCATACCAAACCGGTGCCATGGATGCCGCTAAAGAAAAATTCAGTGAATGCCTGGCAAAAGATCCCGGAAATGAGCGTTATCAGACAGCTCTTGCCATGACCAATGGTCAGCCGGTTGCTCAAGAAAAAATCAGCCCGGAAATATTAATGGATTGGTAATGCCGCCGCCGCGGCGACGACAAAAAGCAATCAACGCCGCTTGCTGTGTTTTTCATGCTTTTTGCCCTGAAAGCGCTTAGGCGATTTGGCGCCGTGTTTTTTATGACGCGGTGCGTCGTATGAAGGCCGGCGCTCCCGTGACTCGCTACGAGTGTCACGCGGCTCCCGAACGCTACGTTCGTGTAGTGGTGGACGTTCGCGCTCGGTAAATAGATCACCAAGCATCATACATAAAAATCGTCCGGCGATCTCCTCAGCTTCCATGCCCACCAGAGCAGCGCGCCAATCATCATTCATGGACTGAATCGCACGTTCATGCCAGGACTGGTCTTTGAACGACGTCAACATCTGGCTTACTTTCTTGAGAGCGATTTCGCGGCGACCCGGTATCCGGCCTTCGATCATTTGGCCACGGGTCACCTGCTCGATGCGACGAATGAGGTGGCGATGCGTCGGCGTCACTAAACTAATCGCCAAACCAGCCTTACCGCCACGGGCGGTGCGACCAATCCGATGCACATACACGTCGATTTCGCGCGGCAGAGAATAGTTAACGACATGCGTGACGTCTTTGACATCCAGACCACGCGACGCGACATCGGTACAAATCAAAACTTTGGTTTCACGATCGCGAAAACTAGCCATGGTTCGTTCGCGCGCCGCCTGATTCATATCACCATGCAAGCAATCAACCTTAAAACCCCGGTTTTGCATGTATTTGGTCAACTCAGTGACCAAGGCTTTCGTCTGACAGAATATCAAACCATAAAACTCATCGGAGGCGTCAATGATCTTGCAAAGAACCTCTGGTTTATTGCCTTCGTGTGTTGCGTAATAAATCTGTTCAACGGTTGCCGAGAGCATTTCGCCACGATTAATGGAGACGCGCTCGGGATTATCTAGGTACTTTTCGGCAACCTGGCGGACAGGCGCACTCAAGGTTGCGGAAAACAGCCAGGTGTTAACGTCTTCTGAGGGAATCGCTTCCAGAATAGTTTCAAGATCCTCTTTGAAACCCATCGAAATCATCTCGTCGGCTTCGTCCAGGATAATGGTTTTTACGGCGTTAAGCTTCAACGTGCCACGCTTGAGATGATCCAATATACGACCCGGCGTCCCCACCACGATCGCGCGCCCTTGCTTGAGTCCACGAATTTGCGGGTCATAAGCCGCGCCACCGTAGATCGCTACCGTTTCCACGCCTTTATACTTGCCGAGGAGATCGATCTGACCAGCCACCTGCATCGCCAGCTCACGCGTAGGACATAGAATCAAACCCTGAACCGCTGCCTTAGCCGGATCGATACGTTCAACCAACGGAATACCAAAGGCCGCGGTCTTGCCAGTACCGGTGGCGGCCTGACCGATAAAATCAGTCTTGCGACTCAATAGAATAGGTAAAGTACTTGCCTGAATCGGACTGGGGGTTTCATACCCAAGGTCCTTGATGGCTTTGCTGATAGCGGTACTAAGTTTAAGTTGCGAAAATGAGTCCAAGAGAGCCTCGTTGCTTTAGATATCGAAGGGCACCTCAAGTATCATGTTTCGCCTAAAAAGCAGAGGCCGAATTCAAATATTTTGGTACGCGGCAAGGGAGCCGATGCTACCTCATGAAATTCCAGGACTTTCCGCGTGTACCAGTTGGGGCTCAAAGCGTACAGGCGGACGATGAATCTCCTGTTTTTTGGTAGGTCGCAGGCGTTTTACCAGAGGCTCGATAGCCACCGCCTCACCGGTATATGCGGATTCATAGATAGCATTGATGATCCTAACATCCGCCAAACCTTCCAGCCCCGAGGGTTCTGGTGTGCGATTCTTCTGAATACATTCAGAAAAATAAATCAACTCAGCCGCGAACTGATCGCGTTTTTGGAAAGCCCTTTTCTTGGTTTTCCCGTCTTTGGTCAGATGATGCACCAGCGAATCCTGATACTCAAATGCCGGCTCTACACGCAGTACGCCTTCGGTACCAATGATTTGGTAAAATGAGGCATCCGCAGCACCAAAGCTGCACATAAAAGTCGCCAGGCAGTCGTTGGGGAAACGCATCAATGCAGCCACTGCTTCCTCAACGCGGGAAAATCTCTTTTCGCCGATGTTTCCGACCAGTGTCGTTACTTCCAGCGGCTCGCTGCCAAGAATGTAACGCGCAGCGTTCAAGCAGTAGATACCAAGATCAAGCAAAGGCCCTCCACCGAGGTCGCGACGCAGGCGGATGTTGCCGTCTTTTACCTGCATGCTGAATGTCGAGTTAAACATTCTTGGCTCGCCGATTTTACCTGATTTGATGATCTCAATAGCTTCCAAGTTAGCTTCTTCAAAGTGCAAGCGATAGGCAGTCATAAGCTTGACATCATGATCTTCGGTAGCGCTGATCATGCGTTCGCATTCATCTACCGTTGCAGCAAGAGGCTTTTCGCACAATACGTGAACCCCGTGATTAGCAGCGAGGATTGAGAAATCAGCGTGCATGCTGTTAGGCAGAGCGATATAAACTGCGTCAATTTCGCCACTCTCCAGACATTCACGATATTGGTCATAACTGTAAAGCATGCTGACACCATACTTCTCACCCAGCTTCTTCAACTTAATTGGATCATCGGATACCAAAGCCTGCAGAACGGAATTGGATTTGGCATGCGCAAAAGCCGGCAAGACTGCTACCTGCGCTATGTAGCCAAGACCGACCACCGCGTAGCGTATTTGCTTCTCTTCTGATTGTTGTGACATAACGTCCCCTTTCCTGGTACACAAAAACCAGAGACTGCAAGCCATATGCCAGGCTCAACAACTAATGCCAGCGCCAAAGAAAGGAATCGCCATGCCCACCGACAATGATCTTACCCGCAGAGACTTTATCGTCAGCAGCATGGGCTATGCACTCGCCGTTTCGCCAATCACTGCTTTTGCGATTTCGACATCGGCAGATGGCTTAATCGGCAAAGATATCGTTATTCCTGTGAACGATGGCGGTAAAATGCCCGCCTATGTGGCAATGCCGAAATCAGGGCGCAAGCTACCGTGCATCATGGTTGTTCAGGAAATTTTTGGTCTGCACGAGTACATCAAGGATGTTTGTCGACGATTGGCAAATGCCGGCTACGTCGCGGTCGCCCCCTCTCTTTATTTTCGTCAGGGTGATGCGACTAAAATTGCTGACATCAATCAATTGAGAAGCACCATCGTCAACAAAGTAAAATACGATCAGGTTCTGTCGGATCTGGATGCAACTGCGAGCTGGTTGCAGCAACAAAAAAACACGGATGCCACTAAATTAGGTATTACCGGCTTTTGTTGGGGCGGAACTGCGACATGGATGTACGCCGCACACAACCCAAAAGTCAAAGCCGGCGTCGCATGGTATGGCAAGATCAAGGGCGAAGTAACAGCCAACCAAAGCAAATTCCCCATCGATATCGCCAAGACATTAAAAGTACCTGTTCTTGGTCTCTATGGCGAAAAAGATGCCGGCATCCCGCTGGAGGATTTACGCGAAATGGAACGCTCTCTCGCACAAGGCAGCAGCGGCGCAAGAATCATTATCTATCCTGGAGCACAGCATGGCTTCCATGCTGATTACCGACCTGCTTACGATGAAAAATCGGCAAAAGACGGCTGGGAAAAAATGCTCGCCTTCTTCCGCAAGCAAAGCGTTAAGTAAAAAAACCTAACAACACATGCATAGATAATTTCTTGCAGTGCTCGCGCATTTAAAAATTGTGTGAGTGCTGGAACACTTGTTGCAAAACTTCGGCCGAGGTTTAGCAAGAGGATGCATCTATTAATGTCAGTTATAAATCAACCCGTAGGAATTAGGAGACACTGTATGAATTCGCGCGAATGTTCTCGCAAATATCAGAGACTATATGTGGCGATGCTGATGCTACCAATGCTTGGGCTTTTAGCTTGTCAAACGGTGAGTGATCAGGCTCCCGTCGAAATCAAATCTGCCAAAACCGCACTTGATGCGGCTAAAAGTGTGGATGTCGAAGACTATATGCCATCGGCAATGGAAGCAGCTGAGCGAAAATTTGCCGCATCGCTAAAGATGCTTGATGAATCGGCATCCTATCAGGCGGACGGCAACGTGGAGCAGGCAAGAGACAAACAAGAAGGCGCAATCAAGCTGGCTAACGAAGCCAAAGAAATTGCCGATGGCAGTGTGACGCTGGTGAAAGACATGCGTGCCTATGACTCCAATTCCGGCGAATATCTCAGTATGGTGGAACGAACAACTCATGTTGCCACTCTCGAAAAAGAGAGCGCTACTCCGACTGATTTTAGGATCGGCAAACCAATTGCGTTCTTTGCAACCGGCAGTACGACGTTGAACGCCCGTTATCGTCCGGAAATTCAACAGCTCGCCGAGTTGTTGAAAAAAAACGAGAATCTCGAAGTCACGCTTGAAGGCTTTGCTGATCCACGCGGCTCGGCAACACTCAACCAACGTTTATCGGCAGCGCGACTGCGAACTGTGGCTGAAGAACTGAAAGCGCATGGCATAGACGAAAATCGCATAAAGACTGTTGCTGTTGGCGCAACTGCTGACCCGTCAAGCGCAAGCGGCATATCGAGCGGTGAACTTCAGCTCGATCGTAAAGTCACAGCAACTATTTTAGCTCACTAATAAACTTAGAAATAAGGAAAGGTGGTTTAGCCTATGAAATACTTCAATCACAGACAAATGTTGGTTATAGGTATGTTGGCGGCGACTTATGCAACAGCCGCGTTTAGTCAGGATGTTACGTCCACTGTGCGCTCAGAGCCAAATCCCCGACTAAAACGTAACGCGATCGAGATTCGTCCGGTCGAATCACTGATATCGGCGACACCCGGACTGGCATCAGGAGGCGCGTCATTTGAAACGTACATTGGTCGTAATTGGACAATCAATGTCGGTGGCACTTATGCTGATGTCAACCTCCCACAAAAATATGTGCGAGCTGTAAATACACAAATAGATCAGCCGATGGTCAGCAGCGGCTATGGCTACGAAGTGGGCACCGGCGTTCGCTACTATAACGATCCGATTGGTAATAGCATTTATGGCGGTATGAACGTTGACTACGGTGAGAGTCGCGTTGGCTGGGAGTATAACAGCGAAGTTTTGCGATCCAATCAAATCGCCGTGACACCATCACTGACGGCAGGCTATCGCTGGGTCTGGCAAAACGGTTTTCTGGCGCGCCTCGGCGCCGGTGTGGGCTTGCCAAGCATTGTCTCGCAGCAAGTTATTGAAGAGACCAGTGGTACTGATGCCGCTATCGGCGCACGAAAAGTTAGTAACGCCTTGAGCGAGCCGGTCGTTGCCAAACTTGATATGGGTTTGGGGATGATGTTTTAACAATCTCAATCTTCACTTGTTCGCTGTTTAGCAAATGCCAGACGACCCGCAAATTTGCGGGTCGTTTTTTTGGTATTCAGATCCCATCCGCCAATGACCACTTAACTACCTAATATTAATGGATTTTATAAGAAAAACTTAAGTTTTGCCCCCCTACTCCGATCTTCATAGCGAGGGAAAAGTTATGGATTCGCCTAAAGCCAAACCAACGCTAAGTTACAGCGCGAAGTTGTTCCGCGTACGGGTGAGCTTTACTAAAGCCGATGCGGATGCCAACGAAAAACCACCACCGGAGCTGTTACAAAATGCAGAGGCCCGGTTAAATACCGCAAAACAAAATGGTGAAATTAAATACATTCGCACTTACGGTGAACGTTTAGAAACATTGTGGAGTAAAGTTCGTGAAGGACCAACATTTGCCACCAGTACGACAGTCTTCTCAGTCTCAGTAGCAGCCGGCGCACCAGACCTGCCTGGTGTTGAACTCCATCCTCCGACCGATGCGGATCATCTCTTTCTTTTATCTCTGCCGAACAAACCTGAAATTGTTAAACCATGGCGACTCGAATGGTTAAAAATCGTGATCGCAAATAAAGCTCGAGAATTGAATTTGCCTGGCTACGCCTGCCAGGCGCAAGTATATGGCGCACTTTACGCTGCGCAACACGGCCGTGCTATTAGTAAGCTGCCCATTCGCTCAACTGCAACACCGGACACCAAACCGGATGATGCACAGCATCCATATAAACTTTTGCTGAATCGCTTGCGCGAAGAAATCACACTGCATGCTTATGATCTCGTTTATTTTTTGAATCCCGAGAACGTGCAACGACTGATCCAGGAAATTAAAGACGCTGCCGAGAAAGCCTCAACGCTGGAGACCAGGATCAAACCCTTGGACCAAGAAGTCATTGCGAATCTAAACGCCGCACTCGCCGGACCGGAAGTTTTGGGGCTCGATCTACCATTCGTACAACTCGCTGCCGCCAGTGGCTCGCCAAAAGTTGGCGTGCGCAAGAAAGCCGCCGTGCAGGCAAAACGCGGTATCTATCCCACCTCACCAGACTATGGCTGGCAGATAGAGTGGGATGACACGGCGATGACCGCGAAATTCGCCTTCTTTGATCCAAAAGTCTATAAGGATGCAAAGCAACCTATTGATAAAACCTGGCTCAGCGAAATACTACGAGCAGCCGGCATCGACGAGAACGCCATGATCGAGGACTTTGCTGAGTTCGACAAGAAAGTTAAAGCCAAACTATCGTTGAAAGGCGTTGTGGTCGCCAAGGGTCAAGCAAGTGTCCCAGGGATCGGACCATATCTGCACTTGTGTTACAAGGATAGCGACAGCAACGCCGACAATAGTACGCTCGATATGCGTGCACAACAACAGCGCAACATCGTCGTTAAAGATCAATTGGTGGCCGAAGTTCGCTACAAAACCGCACCAATGATCGGTCGCGACATTTTTGGTCAAGAATCCGTACCACCGCGCGGCGAAGGTCTAGCGGTTGGCGCCGGCAACGGTGTCGTCGAAAGCGGCGATCAGTTTTACGCGCGTTTTGCCGGCTTACCCGAAGTCATTGAAGGGTCGCCGATTACAATCCGGCTGAGTAAATCGCTGGTGCATAATGGCGACGTCAATCTTTCCAGTGGCAACATTATCTTTGCCGGCAACGTCGAAGTAAAAGGCAATGTTGAGACCGGCGCACTCTTGCACGTCGGCGGCGATCTCAAAATCGACGGCAGCGTCATGGGCGGAACAATATATTGCGGCGGCTCGATTATGATTACAGGCGGGATTACCAGCAGCGGCGAGGCCAGCATTGTTGCCAAGGGCAATATTCAAGTTGATTTCGTACAAAACTCCCGTCTGCGTACCGGCGGCGATCTCAATGTCGCGCGCGGCTTGGTGGCAAGCAGAATCATGGCTAACGGCGCCATTAATATCACCAATAGTGACGGCATGATCATCGGTGGTCATATTATCTGCGGCGGCTCCCTCAACAGCCCACGCGTTGGCCGTAGCGATGGCGCAGTAACAATTTTGGAAGTCGGCAGCAATCCTGGCCCTGTCATGCGTGAACGACGACACAAAGCCCGCCTGGAAAGAGTCACGGCTGTTCAAGATCAAGATCGCCAGGCATTAACGACACTGGAAAAACGCAAAGCCAACCAGCTCACCACGCATCACGTGCATCAAAAGAAAGACTTGCGCCTGCGTCTGACGAAAGCCGATAGAATCATTAGCAAGCTCAAGAAACTCATTATCGCCGCGGCTGGTAGCGGTGGCAAATACAATGCCGGATCTAAATTGATGGTTTCTGGTAATCTTGCCGACAATTGTCAAATCACCATCGGAGGCGTCGCCATGCCCGCCGAAGAACGCAACGGTGTTAATTTAGGTGCGAGCGACCTCGTTCCCAAGGCTGCCAGCTAACAAACTCTAACAGCTTATAGTCAAATTAGTTGTCGCTTAATATGCGCTATCGCGTAAACTTCCGGCATGCGTCAACACCTGACAATCTGCTCGATTTTATTGACTGTTGTCGGTTGCACTAATCCGTTCGCACGAAATTCAAAAACCCTGGAAGTTTCGGCAAACAATTGGCTGGAACTGACGATACCAGAATTTGTCGACGCTCGTACTTTTCAGAGAGCGGTAAAAGCAGATGATACCGTCTATATCTGGGGCGGATTCTCCACCGCCTCGCCCACCATGCCACCAGTAATCGGCACGGGCTTGATATTCACCCATAAAGATCAGTTATGGCAGCAATTGCCGCACAAAGACGCCCCTTCGGCACGCATGGGACATACGATGGTTGCCAGCGACAATCAACTGATCGTGTGGGGCGGCTCCGATGCGAGACACCGGGTGTTGGCCGACGGCAGTATTTTTACGATCGATAAGAACGCTTGGACACCACTGCCGCACACCGAATCCATTACGGCGCGGCGACACCACACGGCCGTTGTTATCAACGATGAAATGTTCGTGTGGGGCGGCACGGCAAATGCCACGCGTGGGCCTCGTCATTTGTCTGACGGCGGCATTTTGAATCTAAAAACCAAAACCTGGAAACAAGTATCATCGCCCGCCGGGAAAACCTTGGATGGCCGGATCGCACATGTCAGTGTTGCCGCTGATGATGAAGTTTTAATTTGGGGTGGACACGCTAACGGCGGACGAACCAACACCGGCTGGCGCTACCATATGCGCAGTCATTCCTGGCGAGCCATGAGCCAAAAGAATGCACCGGCACCACGTGCTGGAGCTTGTGGCCTTTGGGCGAATGGTAAATTGTGGATTTTCGGTGGACTCGAAGATGGTGGCGTTGTCACAAAATTATATGCTTACGATCCTCACACAGATACCTGGCAAGACTTCGCTGATGCCCCAGGCATGAGCGGGCGATCCAATCATGCATGCGCGGCTTCTGATAACGAGTTGTTTGTGGTCGCCGGCCGCGGCGCCAAGAATCACTATCTTGCCGATGCTTATGCCTTTGATCTGAGCTCCAACCAATGGCGACGACTTCCAGACATCACCCCTCCGCGCATGTTGCATTCATTGATTGCCATCGACGGGCGGCTTTTCATCTGGGGCGGCATGGGTCGTTTCGGCAATGGCGAGCAATCACAACTGAATCACGGCGCGCTGCTACGGGTTTTGTTTTAGTAACTATATGTTTAATTAGCGAGAAATCTTTGTAAACCTGCCAACAAAATCTGCTTGCTTGAATTCAAAATGAGTTACAACTCCGGATGGATCCGTGAAAAATTCGATTGTTGCAACGCCCAGCACATTGAATTTTGTTCCGGACATAGCTACCAGGCGGCCCTTTTCATGGCCGACAATTTCGTACACCAGATAACGTGCACGACGCGTTATATTAACTTCGATCCCAGTCGAATCTCGATACGTACCTAAGTAGCTATCAAGGAGATGATCGGGAACCGACGCACCAAAATTCGGCTTGCATTCAGCATTCTGAAATACCAATGTTTCTAAACACTGCAAAGAAGAGGCCGTGTTTGTTAAAGCGATAAAACCAACATTATTCTTTAGATCAAACGCCAAATACGACGCAAATCCTCCGGTGCCACCGTTATGCCCAATCATGGTCCAGGAAGCATAATCCCAAATACCAAAGCCCAAACCTATGCTGTCTTTGCCATTGGTTCGATGAACGCGTTGCGCAAGCTTCAAAGCTTCGGCCAGAGGTGTATGGTCAGGCTGCAGGTTAGCTGCCAGGAACTTAAAAAGATCTGCCAAGGTCGAACGAATACCACCCGCCCCCACTAACACCGCCAAATCCCACGGCAGTACTTCATCTAATGACGCACTATAGGGGGTTGCAAACCGTGCATGCTGCTCTTGATTTAACTTGATCACCGTGTCGGGCATCGATAAAGGACCGGTAATTTTTGTACGCAGCAATTCCTCGTAGCTAAGACCTGTCGCTTTGGTCAACACATAGCCAAGCAGACCTACACCGACATTAGAATAATTGTGCCAGCTAAATTCGGTAGGACGCGATCCCAAAGGATAACTAACTAAAAATTCAATCAGCTTAGCTTCCGTATAATCCGCGTAGGGGTCGAGCATATTCGCAGGCACAAAATTCGTCGGCAGTCGAGGCAAGCCAGATGTGTGGGTGGAAAGCTCTATCAAAGTGATCTGCCCCGTCGGCACATTTTCGAGTTCGGGCAAAAACTTAGCAATCGGATCGTCTAAAGAAACAATGCCGTTGATAACAAGGTCGGCGAGTAAAATCCCGGTAAAGACTTTACTGATCGAGCCAATCTCAAAAATCGTCTTATCGCTAGGCGTCTCCGAGCGTCCAAGCTTTACGCGACCTTGCGACCAAACCTCAGACTTATCTTGTCTTTGCACGCCTACGATAGCACCCACATTATAATCACCGGCAATGTGCTCACTCAGAATATCGTCGATAGTACTGTTAGTGTCTGCATGGGAAGCTGTTGCCGCAGAAAACAGCAGAATACTCGCAAGTAAAGTAAAGATTTTCATCGTACGCAGCCCCCTCGATGAACTGAAATCTACTTCTAGCTAGCAGATTCATATGCTTACAACAACCAAGAAACTCAAAAATAACGTGTATATGTGGTCGCAAAATTGATTGAGATCTTTCGCTTCGCTCAAGATGACGAAAACCACTCTCTAGTATCTGCGAAATTTACGAATCGGGTGTAAACGGCTCGATAGAGCCACTCAGAACTTTCTTGATCCACTCACCCAATTTTGAATTGGTAGTAACAATGAAGAAGTTCACCTCGCTCCTCTCACTCCCGCCCATACTTATAAAACTGTTAACACCGATTACTTCGGTTGTGCCAGTCTCGATGTCATCTGGATTTGGATCAAAATAGACCGGCCCTCCCGAATCACCATAGCATGCTGATTGTTGTGCTAATCCTTTATATTTAGGACCGTAACCAATAAGAGAACTAACGCTAGAAACCTTGCCTTGGGCGTATTTCAGCCGGCGGACATTTGCATTTGCAACATCCGCGGTGGACGGTATCCGTTCATGCTGCTCACAGCCGTACCCCCCGAAGCGAAATGGTGTGCCTTTTTTCACTGTTCGCGACGACAGTGTCGCCAACTTGATGGCCGGAGCTTGAAACGGCTCAACCTCGATGACCGCAATATCACTTGCGAACACGATGTCTTTTGCGTTCCAATCCCCCCGTTTTCTGAGAAAAGATATGGTTTCTTTCGGAACATAAATATTCTTTATACTGCTTTGATAGCTCTGCCTGAACCGGGGGCCATGAAAATAAAGCAGGATTTTATTCTCAACTCGATCCTTCAAAACAATCTTTCGACCATGACCTGCCATGCCTTGGGCTTCAACAAGACAATGAGCCGCTGTCAATATATGCGTTCTCGATATGAACGTTCCCGTACAGTAGTAAGTAATCCAATCGGACCCCAGAACCACCAAACCGATTGTGGCCGGATATTGACCTTCCTTGGCGACCACGCCACCGATGAGTTTGACATCCGATTCAGTAGTCGTTTTGCAGCCAACGCTTGAAATCAACAAGAGCGCAGACAGCAATAATCCAAGACCATGAATCATCGCACCCTCCGTTGAGCCGTTGATAGCATTAGCATAAGAGGCGCTCGTCTAAAGACGAGCGGAAAGGGTGGGATTCGAACCCACGAGGGCTGTTAACCCTACTTGATTTCGAGTCAAGCTCCTTCGGCCTCTCGGACACCTTTCCATTCAGGGGAAGCAGCAAGATACCAAAGCCGAACCAGCATGCAACGCCTATCTGCTACTGACGCCGCGCCTGGAAAAAACTTTTAAGTAATTGCGTGCTTTCATCCGCTAAAACCCCGCCCTGCACGGCAAAGCGATGATTCAGCCGCGTATCGGTATGTACTTGATACAGGCTGCCAGTAGCGCCGGCCTTGGGATCCAGCGCACCAAAAACCACGCGCCGCATCCGCGCCTGGTAAATAGCTCCTGCGCACATCAAGCAGGGCTCCAACGTGACATACAAATCACAATCAGTGAGGCGCCAGCTGCTTAGCTGCTTGCACGCCGCCTCGATAGCGATGATCTCCGCATGTTTGGTGACGCATTGGTCCACCTCGCGCCGATTGCCAGCAACAGCGATCGCTTGATCCTGATATACAATGACCGCACCAATCGGTACTTCACCTATGGCAGCCGCGGCACGCGCTGCATCTAATGCCTGGCGCATCCACTGTTGGTCTTTTGCTTCTGGTGTCATGACCGGCTCAATTCAATCCTGATTGCGCAGTTTCGCGGCGTGTTTGGCGATGTTCCCCGCAGTGCGCAGGCCAAGATGATGCATGATCTGTTCAGCACTATGCCCTAGTGCCAATTGATGACTCACGGCGTAGTGGCGCAACAGCTCGCTGTTCAGAGCCGAGATATTAGCCAGCTTACCAAGTTCATAAATAATAAATTTCAAGCCATGCCTGGTCATATGCGGGATAGGTACTGCGGCATCGCGCCCCTTGAAAGCGATAAACATCCGCGGCTCATTGACCGCAACCAAAGCCGGATGATCCACCTGCCGATAGCGACCGCGATAAATTTCCATAGCGGCGGCGGTCTCCGGCGACAAGGTCAAGGTCCGTCCACGCGTACCATTGATCCGCAGCGTCGCGCCATCGCCCGCGGCGGCTCCGCTCATATAGTCGCGCCAGCGCAAGCCGATCAGCTCAGTGGCTTTGACACCCTCAAACGCTAACAAACTTACAATGGCCGCATCCCGACTGGCTTTGAAGGTGTCGGGGTCATTCCTGACCAATTGAATTAATTTATCGATATCAGCTTTCTTTAGATCCAGAGGGAGCTGATCGTTGCGCTCTGGAATCGGCACATCGTCAAACGGCGACGAGGAAATCTGGCGTGATTCGGTCAAATAACGAAAAAACTGCCGCACGCCGATAACTGTACGCCGAATCGAATTCCCGGTTTCTTTGCGCTCAGTTAGGTAGTCTTGATAATGGCCGAGGATTTCCGGGGAAAGCTGCTGCACCGGCAGCTTGTGCCGCAAGACATACTCCATAAACCCGCGAGCATCACGGCAATAGGATTCCACGGTGGCGGGCAACTTACCACGCAGCTTCAGGCTATCCGCAAACCGATCAATTGCTTCTGGGCCTAGGTTCATATCACCTTAACTATAGCTTTATGTTAAGCTTGCTCCCATGAGCTTAGCCGTAATAGATGGCTAATAAAAGCAAAAAGCCTAAACGCTGAGGTCTTCGATGCTGCAACGATCATTAATCACTATTATCACGTCTTTTTTGTTCGGCGTCGTGGCAACAACCGCCTCCGCCACGACGAAACCGCAAAAACAAAAATCCGCAGCAATAAAATCGACGCCGCAATTGGATTACATGTTAGTCGAAGTGAACGGCGAGCGCCGAGTCGTCCATGCTGGCGAACAACTTATGGTGGTTCGCGGCGATCGTGTCAAAATCACCGAAGCCGTGCTGACCGAACGCTCAATTCGCCCCGGCCTGGTGAATGTGGTGGGTTTTCATCAAGTAACCGACGATGGTCGCATGGATGATCGCAACAAAGAGATTGATACCGCCAGAGCTTTAAGCAAGAAATCATCGCTCCAGGGTTTAGGTACGTCTTATCGCATCGCTATTTCGTCACTCGGTAAACCACATGGCGAAGTTATCTTGAATTTGATTGAGCCTAAATTATCGCATGCCGTCATTAGCGTGAACGGTAAAACCAAAGTGTGGCGCGATGGCGAGCTGGTCTCGGTGAAAGGCTCTGACAAAGTAAAAGTTGAGAAAGTTGTCACCAACATCGGTGACGAGGACAACGGCGTTGAATTTCAAATTATTCCCGTTGCCATGGCGGACGCCGAGAAACTTGTGAATATGAAGTTCTATGAGATCCGTTTCTCACGCGACAAAAAAGTTTTTGCCAGGATTCCGATGCAGGTTGAGGGGCTATGAGCCGACCCGGCTTTCTACGCGCCAAATCACCAGAAGAACGTCGACGTCTTTATGAAATCGTCGGCATTGTTGTCACAACTATTCTGCTGATTGTTATCTCACGACTCGAATCACGTTTGTTTGAGTTGAGCGAAAAGCTGTCGTCCAATCAGGACTTCTTTGTTTCTGTTGTTTACTTCGGCCTAATCAACCTGAACGTTCTGTTGATTTTAGTGCTGAGCTTCTTGATTTTTCGCAACGTCGTTAAGCTCGTCGTTGAGCGCCGCCGCGGCGTCCTGGGCTCCCGCCTACGCACAAAGTTGGTGGTCACGCTGGTCTTCTTCGCGGTGGCACCTACCGCCGTACTGTTTTACATCTCGACCCGCTACATCACTACCAGCTTTGACACCTGGTTCTCGGTAAAAGTCCGCGACACTATGCAGCAAACCCGCGAGGCTGGCGCCCTGGTTTACAAACAAGATCAACGACGACTGGAAAGCCTTGCCCGCATTGCCTTACAAAGAGTTGACCTAGACGAACCCACAGAGCAATATCCAGGAGCTCTGGCTCTGCCACTCCCGGGCCGCCTCGATGGTTTTGAATCCGAATATCGCCTCTACGGCGTCAAGCTATACGATCGCAACGGTAAATTAGTCTGGAGCAGTCATCGACAGGATCCCGATGTGGGGCACGCCGCAAGCGACAGCTTTGTGTATGAAGCCATCGAGCGTTTTAGCTACGAGCCCGGCCTGGTCTCCAAAGGTGCCGTCGCCACGGACGATACGCGGGATGTTGTCAAAGGCGCAGCTCCGGTCCTCGATCCGCGCAATCGACAATTGGTCGGCATCGTCATTGCCGAGGAGCGTTTTGAGACACAGATTCTCCGCAGTATCGAAGCAATCTTGACTGAATTCGCCAATATCCGGCCGGGCGCGCAATTAATTCGCCTTAGCTTTATGATTTTGCTGGTGGTGATGGTGCTCATCATTATTTTCTCGGCCACGTGGTTAGGATTTTATGTCGCACGCGGCATCACTGGTCCCATTCAAAGTCTTGCCGAAGCCACGCGTGAGGTAGCGCTCGGTAACTACAACATCACGCTCATGCCCCGCAGCGATGATGAAACCGGTCAGTTGGTACGTTCGTTTAATCGGATGACCAAAGACTTGCAACAACACCGATCCCAAGTCGATGAGTCACAGAATCGTTTACACGCCATTAACGATGAGCTTGAGCAGCGCCGACAATACATGGAAGTCGTGCTCAAAAACATCACGGCAGGTGTGGTCGCGGTCGATCCTCAGGAGAAAATCACGTCCGTGAATAACGCGGCGGAAAAGTTGCTTGGCATTGTAGCAGCGGATCTGGTCGGCAAAAGTGTGCGCGAAGGTCTTGGTGAGCAGTTGTGGTCTGATTTATGGCAGCCAGTTGTGGAGCGTCTTGGTATTCGCAATAGCTTCAGCGGCCAAATGGATGTAGCAACTACCGGCGGGGAATTAAGCCTATTAGTTGATGCCAGTCGGATTTTTGATGAAGCATCGGAACAGCTTGGCATTATTTTGGTGTTCGATGATGCCTCCGAGCAGGCAAAAGTCCAACGCGTCGCCGCCTGGCGCGAAGTAGCCCGTCGCATCGCCCACGAGATCAAAAATCCGATTACGCCCATTAAACTGAGCGCGCAGCGATTATTGCGACGCTTTGGCGGTCAATTTCAGGGCGACGACGCCGATGTCTTCAAATCTTGTATTGAGACGATTTTGGTACAGGTGGATTCACTGCGTAATCTGGTAAATGAATTTTCTAAATTCTCACGTTTACCGTCCATCACCACAACCCCCGAAGACATCAATGAGCTGGTGAACGACGTCGCGCGCCTCTATGGCCTCAGTTACCCCGACGTGTCATTCGATACCTCCGGCCTGGATCGTTCGATCCCTAAGATCCCCATCGATAAAGAACAAATGCACCGCGTGCTAGTGAACATTGTCAGCAATGCCGTGGCAGCCTGCACCGTCGACACGAGCGACAAAAAAATCGCATTCCGAACTAGCAAAATTGATGACATCAATACCATGCGTTTAGAAATTTGCGACAACGGGCCGGGAATTCCTGATAATATAAAAGCGAAAGTGCTCGAACCCTACTTCTCCACCAAAGAAGATGGCACCGGGCTTGGCCTGACAATTGTGAACCAGATTGTCTCGGACCATGGGGGTTATTTACGTTTGACCGATCACGAACCCCGTGGCACCAAGGTAGTCATCGAATTGCCACTGACACCACCGCCAGCAGACGGCCGATTCGACACTTCAGCGATGCGACAAATATGAAGAATGATTTTGAAACAACCATTAAACCTCTCGCTCTCATCGTTGACGATGAGCCGAGTATCTGCCAGTCCCTGGCGGGCGTACTCACCGATGAAGGCTGGGATGCGCTCACAGCAAACTCAGGGCGCGAAGGTTTGCAAAAATTCACGCGCAGCGCCCCGGATGTCGTCTTTCTGGATGTCTGGATGGAAGGTTGGGACGGTATCGCAACCCTGCAAAAGCTCCGCGACCTGCGCACCGATATTCCCATCGTGATCATGAGCGGCCATGGCACCATCGAGACCGCCGTGCGCGCCACCAAACTCGGGGCATTTGATTTTATTGAGAAGCCTCTGTCGCTAGAAAAAATTCTGCCCATGCTTGATCATGCGCAAGTACTACGTCGGCAACGCTCCGAGCGCACGCAAACCGGCGGCAGTCATGTTGATCTCATCGGCCAGGCGCCTGGCATCGATGCAGTAAAAAAACAAATTCGCCTGGTCGCGCCTCGCAACGCCTGGGTCCTGATTACCGGCGAGAACGGCACCGGTAAGGAGGTTGTGGCACAAAGCATTCACGCCCTGAGCCCACGCGCCAACAAGCCGTTTGTGGCGATTAATTGCGCAGCGATCCCCGAAGAGTTGATCGAAAGCGAGTTGTTCGGCCACACCAAAGGGGCATTTACGAATGCGATCGGATTAAAACGCGGCAAATTTGAGCTCGCCCATCAAGGAACATTGTTTCTCGATGAAATCGCCGACATGTCGCTTAAAACCCAGGCGAAGATTCTGCGCATCCTGCAAGAACAACAGTTTGAGCGACTGGGAGATTCTGAAACCATTCATGTCGACGTACGCGTGTTAGCCGCAACCAACAAAGACCTGCAGGCCGCGATTGCCGCCGGTACTTTCCGCGAGGACTTGTTCTATCGCTTGAATGTTATTCCCTTTCATCTGCCGCCTTTACGTGAACGCGGCCGGGATATTTTATTGCTGGCCGAACATTTTCTAAAAATCTTCAGCTCACAGGTAGGTGGAACGGCCCATTCGTTCACCGATGCTGCCAAGGATGCTCTGCTGCATTATCCCTGGCCCGGCAACATCCGGGAGTTGAAGAATCTCGTGGAACGCCTATGCATCATGGCACCGGGCGATCAGATTGATGTGGCGGATCTACCGGAAGCCATCAGCGGCAGTGATCGGTCAGCGACTGGCGACGGGCATCTGTTTACCGCTGATAGTCTGAAACAAGCAAAAACAGATTTTGAGAGAATGTTCATTCTTGATAAACTGAAAGAAAATCAGTGGAATGTATCCAAGACCGCTGAAGCAATTGGTATCGAACGCAGTAATCTTCATCGCAAGCTGAAGGTATACGACATCGATCCGAAATTATTGAAGGGCTAAACATGTCTGACACGCAGAATCCCATGGTCGTTAAGTCCACGCCGGACGGGCTATTAATCGAATCAGACAAGCTTGGCACCTCGCCTGATCTGCAGACCGAGTGGGTGGCGCAAACGCTCACCGCACGCCGCATTCTGGTACAGGCCAAGGAAGACCAAAAAAGCATGGCCGGCAGCGACGACGGCCTCGCGCAATGCCCGATCGATGTTTTCGCCGATTTTCTCTACGGCCTGACCCATCGTCGTTGGTCGGGGGTCGTCTCAGTGGACACCGGCTTTGGTATCAAGCGTATATTTTTCAATGATGGTGAGATTTGCTTTGCCGCTTCCAACGTCATCGATGATCGGTTGGGCGAGGTGATTTATCGCGATAGCCTGATTTCGCTCGATCAAATGATTTCGGCAGCCGTCAAAGTCGATCGCAATGCTAAGTTTGGCCAGGTTCTACTGAACAGCGGTATCTTTACCGCGGTTGATTTGTGGGGCGCGCTAAAGCTTCAGGTTCAGGAAATCATCCGCTCAATCTTTCTGGTTGAAAGCGTTTACTTTGAAGTGAAACAAGGTCGACGACTCGCTCCGACCGAAGTTGTTTTTTCGCGTGGCGCCACCGAGCTGATTGAAGAATGTTTTGCTTACGGTCGGATGTTTAAAGAGTTTTTATCACGTGTGAACGGTGAGACTGTTGTTCAGATTAACGAGACGCTCATGAGCAATACCGTGCGCGCTGATACGTTTTATAATGATTTTCTTTTGCTCATCAAAGAAACGCCGAAGATTGCTGATCTCGTCACCGCTTCAAAATTAAGTCCCATCAATACGCAGGCGGTATTGATGAATTTGACCAACCTTGGTCTGTGTCAAATCGATAGCGACAGCGATGCTGACTCTTTGGTTCCCGGTGACGGGATGGGTCCGCTCAAAACCAAAATTGATACGTATTCGGTCGTACTCAAGAAAGTTAAAGATACTTTTGCCAACCTGCAGGCACCTTTTCCCGTCGAAGCACTGCGCATGTTCGCGGAGAGTTTGAATCCGACCGGCTTTATTTCCCTGGTTCTCGATGATGAAGCTGAGATCGGCAAAACCTGCTTAAAAAATCTGTATAGCCAGTGCCAATCCAATCATAAGCGTGTCAAATTTTTTGAAATCCGCATTGAAAGCATGGTTCAATTCCTGTTGCAACTTAGCGGTGACATGCTGCCTTTTGAGCATTCAAAAAATATCCGTCAAAGCTATCGAAGTATGGTTGTATGACCCGTGAGCGCCGCCCCGCCAATAAAAAATTTGATAAGCAACGCCCATCAGCTTTGACCGCGCGAAATTATTTTGTTGAAGGCCAGGCTGCCCTGCAGGAGTTTTTGCGTTTTCGCCCCGAGGCAGTCAAAAAAATCACATGCAAGCCGACCTATCGCTCGCAAATCGATGCGCTGCTGGCGCAGTTTAAACTGCGTATTCCTGTCGATATTGGCGCCAAGGACTCCGAACAACGCGCACCCGTCGTGGCGGAAGTTGAAATCGCCGCAATCGACGAAAAACGATTTTTATCCACTTTAGCCAAACAAGCACCATCGGTATTGATCGCCCTCGATCACATAACCGACCCTCGCAACCTCGGAGCGATTGTCCGCAGCGCCGCTTTTTTTGGTGTTCCCGCGGTGCTGGCTCCAGAACGCCGCCAGGTATTACTTACCGGCGCCTCGGTGGCAACCGCCCAAGGTGGTTTTGCTCTATGCGATCTGGTCCAAGTCACCAACTTGGGCCGAACACTGGAGACTCTCAAGGAAGCCGGTTATTGGATTATCGGCGCCGATATGGATGGTGAACCCGTCGCAACGTTGGCGGGTGAGTATGAGAAAGTCGTTCTCGTTCTAGGCTCGGAAGACACTGGCATGTCCGCTGGCATCCGCGATCGCTGCGATCGAACGGTTGCAATCGCGGGCGCCGAACCGCGCGTTGAGTCACTCAACGTCTCGGTCGCAACCGGAATTTTGCTTCATCGTTTCTGCACTTTGCACCCGCCTCCAGCTTGACACGAATCTTGCGCACGTGTAGTTGATTGGTCCTGCCCGCAAAGAGAAGTTTTGCGCTCAGAGTTAGTGCGCGAGTGTCTTTGTGTAAACAATGGTTTGCTGGCGTAGCTCAGTTGGTAGAGCAGCTGATTTGTAATCAGCAGGTCGGGGGTTCGAGTCCCTTTGCCAGCTCCACCATGGCAGGCGGGTTGGTAATACGGTAGATATCTGGATGGGTGCCCGAGTGGCTAAAGGGGGCGGACTGTAAATCCGCTGGCTCGCGCCTACGAAGGTTCGAATCCTTCTCCATCCACCACCGTGTCGCGGCTGACGCAGGAATGTGGTTTCGGTTTCTGGTTTTGGTTAAACGGAGCAGATGCGGGAGTAGCTCAGCTGGCTAGAGCATTAGCCTTCCAAGCTAAGGGTCGCGGGTTCGAATCCCGTCTCCCGCTCCATTTGCCGTCCATGCGTATTTTTTTGTTGCATAATACGTAGTTGGTCGGTACTTGGATATATCCGGATCGCTGGGTTTGTGCGTTTTGTGCCCGCGACTGAGTGAATCATGCTCCTTTAAGGACGGCAGCCGTTACGAAAGTTGCGGCAAAAGCCCAAGTAGCTCAGTTGGTAGAGCACGTCCTTGGTAAGGACGAGGTCACGGGTTCGAGTCCCGTCTTGGGCTCCACTTCCCCGAATAATCAGCGAGTGGAAGCGTTTTAAAAGTGTTGAAGATGTATCTGAGTCATTCTCCGGTACTTTTTAAAAAAAGTTAGTTCTAAAGCGGTCGGCCATACTCGGGAGGAAAAGATGGCAAAAGAGAAGTTTGAACGTAAGAAACCCCACGTAAACATCGGTACGATTGGTCACGTCGATCACGGTAAAACCACATTGACCGCGGCTATCACGAAAGTGATGGCGTTGAAATATGGTGGTACCGCTCTCGCTTTCGATCAAATCGATAAAGCACCAGAAGAAAAAGCCCGCGGTATTACGATTTCAACATCACATGTTGAGTACGAATCCGACCAACGTCACTACGCGCACGTTGACTGCCCAGGTCACGCTGACTATGTGAAAAACATGATCACCGGCGCGGCACAGATGGACGGTGCAATTTTAGTTGTTAGTGCTGCTGACGGTCCCATGCCTCAGACCCGCGAGCACATCTTGCTTGCTCGTCAGGTAGGTGTACCTAAGATCGTTGTCTTCATGAACAAGTGCGACGTTGTTGATGACGCCGAGTTATTGGATTTGGTTGAAATGGAAGTTCGTGAGCTTCTAACTCAATACAAATTCCCTGGCGATGACACCCCGATCATTCGCGGTTCGGCTCTGCAAGGTTTGAGCGCTCCTAACGCGGACGACCCTGCGGCAAAACCTCTGATTGATTTGATCAAGGCTTGCGATGAATACATTCCTATGCCTGAGCGCCCAATCGACAAACCGTTCCTGATGCCGATCGAAGACGTATTCTCGATCTCTGGCCGTGGTACGGTAGTAACCGGTCGTATCGAACGCGGTATCGTTAAAGCTGGCGACGAACTTGAAATCGTCGGCATCCAACCGACCACCAAAACTGTTTGTACGGGCGTTGAGATGTTCCGTAAACTTCTCGACGAAGGTCGTGCTGGTGATAACGTTGGTGTTCTCTTGCGCGGCACGAAACGCGAAGAAGTATTCCGCGGTCAAGTTCTGGCAAAACCAGGCAGCATCATGCCACACAAGAAGTTCAAAGCCGCAGTATACGTGTTGACCAAAGAAGAAGGCGGTCGTCATACTCCGTTCTTCAAAGGTTACCGTCCACAATTCTACTTCCGTACCACTGACGTAACTGGCGATATTAAATTGCCGGAAAAAGTTGAGATGGTTATGCCGGGCGATAACATCGACATCGAAGTTGAATTGTTAACACCGATCGCTATGGATAAAGAGTTGCGCTTCGCAATCCGCGAAGGTGGCCGTACCGTAGGTGCTGGTGTCGTTTCCGCGATTATCGAGTAAGTTTGCCCTCGGCGCGATGTTGATGGGGTTTGCTTAAGCACGCCCCTCCCATTGCGCCGAATAGCATATAGGCGAGTAGCTCCAATGGTAGAGCGGCGGATTCCAAATCCGTTCGTTGGGGGTTCGAGTCCCTCCTCGCCTGTTGCATAGAGCAGAAACACTGGGTTTTGATGACGTCTTATTGAGGGACTGCTGTGACTAAAGATGATGCAACGCTGTTGAATTTTGCTTATGTGGTTTTTGCCGGCTTAATTGCTTATGTTGTTCAGCAAGCAATCACGACGCTCGGCATTCAAACAGGTTGGGCGGAGCGATTCGATACCTGGTATCCTGCCGCCCGCACTATCTCATCAGTGGTCATCGGTGGCGGTGCGGCTATCTGGCTGCGCACCAACAAAGAACGTCATGAATATCTGTTGTCCGCGATTGGCGAAATGCGCAAAGTTACCTGGCCATCCGCGCAAGATACGCGAAAAATGACCATAATCGTATGTATAGTCGTAGGAATTTTTGCAGTTATTTTGGCTGCATTTGATTTTGTCTGGGGCGGCATTCTCAAACTCATGCTGGCCTAGCTCTAAGCGAGAAATAATCATGAACGCAATGAAATGGTACGTAGTTCACACTTATTCCGGCTTTGAAGAAAAAGCGAAACAAGCTCTTCTTGAGCGCGCCAAAAACGGTGGCTTATTAGGGCGCTTCGGCGACATCATCATTCCGCATATGATGAAGGAATCGGTGACAAAATCCGGCAAGAAGAAGCAGGTGTCCAAAACCTCGTTTCCTGGCTACATCATCGTACAAATGGATATGGATGATGCGACCAAACTGATGGTGACGGGTACACCGCGCATTACCGGTTTTGTCGGTAATTCCAAGAATCCGCGACCGCTTCCTGACAACGAAGTATTACGCCTGACATCTCCCGAATTGGTCGAAGAACAGCAAAAAGCTTCCGCTCCGACAGTTCAATTTGAGAAAGGCGAGTCCGTTAAGGTGACTGACGGGCCGTTCAGTAACTTCGATGGCGTGGTTGATGAAGTTCGCCCAGACAAGGCGCGGGTCAAGGTATTGGTGAGTATCTTTGGTCGCGAAACCCCGGTGGAACTAGAGTACCGTCAGGTACAAAAGTTAAGTTAGGCAATAAAATTGCTTGACTGCACGTTGGTTTTCCAATAAACGACGATCCTCCGAAATTTCTATACTCCAGACAAACCTGAGAGTAGGAGCTGTGCACAGTGGCTAAGAAAATTGTTGGTTTTATTAAGTTGCAGATCCCGGCGGGTAAAGCTAATCCTGCTCCCCCTATCGGTCCGGCGCTTGGTCAGCGCGGCGTCAACATCATGGCGTTCTGCAAAGAATTCAATGCCAAAACCCAAAAGCAAATCGGCTCGATTCTGCCGACGGTTATTACCGTTTACGCAGATAAGTCATTTTCATTTATTTGCAAAAGCCCGCCCGCTTCTGACTTTCTGAAAAAGGCGGCAAAAATTGAGTCTGGCTCACAGACCCCAGGTAAAGCTACTTGTGGTTCGGTGACCATGGCGCAGATCAGAGAAATTGCGAAAGCTAAGATGGCGGACTTGAATGCCTACGACGAAGAAGCAGCGATGAAAATCATTGCTGGCTCCGCTCGCAGCATGGGTCTTGAAGTTAAAGCTTAACTAAATATGGTAGGAGAGCAGCTTCTTAGAAAGCCGCTCGATTGGACTACGGAGAACAAAAATGGCGAAAGCTGGCAAAAAATACCGCGCGGCAAGCGCACAAGTCGAACCCTTAAAGCAATACTCGCTCGACGAAGCAGTAAATTTGGCTAAGACGACGTCTTACGCTAAATTTGACGCTAATATCGACTTGGCGGTCAACTTAGGCGTTGATCCTCGTCAAGCTGACCAAAACGTACGCGGCACGGTCCTGTTACCACACGGCGCGGGTAAAAACGTACGCATCGTTGTTTTCGCTAAAGGCGATAAAGCCAGCGAAGCGCAGGCGGCTGGTGTCGAATTTGTCGGCGGTGATGATCTGGCCACCAAAATCACTGAAGGCTGGATGGATTTTGATCAGGTTGTGGCCACTCCCGATATGATGGGCGTGGTTGGTAAGCTTGGTCGCGTCCTTGGTCCACGCGGCTTAATGCCAAACCCGAAATTGGGAACGGTTACTTTTGATGTCACCAAAACCATCAATGAATTGAAAGCTGGTCGCGCCGAGTATCGCGTTGATAAAGCTGGTATCGTTCACGTACCTGTCGGCAAAGCCAGTTTTGACAAAGATAAGTTATTGGACAATGCACGAACGGTCCTGGAAGCCATTGCGAAAGCAAAACCTGCTTCATCCAAAGGCACCTATCTGAAAAAAATAACGGTTTCGGCAACCATGGGTCCGGGTGTGAAAATCGACCCTACCCCGTTCCGTAATTAAAGTTGAGGTAGTACCAACATGGATCGCAGTACAAAATTAAAACTCAAAGAGACTTTTGTCGAAAAACTCAGCAAAGCCAACTCTGGTATTGTTGCTGAATATCGCGGCCTCAAAGTTGAAGATCTGACTCGTCTGCGCGTTGAACTGCAGAAGTTGAAAGCCGAATTTAAAGTCCTAAAAAACCGCGTTGTTAAAAAAGCTGTCGAAGACATGCCGTCGATGAAGGAAATTACCGGCAGCCTCAAAGGTCCGATCGGCATGGTGATCTGCTACGGCGATGCCGCGCAGGTGACCAAGTCGGTTCTCAACTTCGCAAAAGACAATGAGAAGTTTGTCGTAAAAGCCGGCGTCATGGACGACGTGGCAGTCACCACGAATGATCTGAAAGCTTTAGCCGATCTACCAAGCCGCGAAGTGCTGTTCACGAGATTGGTAAGTTCTTTGGTATCGCCGCATCGAGGCATCCTCGGGGTTATCCAGGCTGTGCCGCGTGATTTGGTTCAAGTTATTAACGCAATTAAAGATAAGAAACAGGCCTAATATTTTGTACCCCTTGTGGGGTACTTGTTCCAAGAGAGGGAGGAAGTTTTAGATGGCTAGTGTAACAAAAGAGCAGGTAGTTGAGTTTCTTGAGAATCTGACCTTGCTACAAGCAGCAGAACTGGTGAAGGAGCTAGAGACCAAGTTTGGTGTTAGCGCCGCCGCACCGGTAATGATGGGTGGCATGATGCCTGCGGGCGGAGCCGCTGCTCCTGCTGAGGAAAAAGATTCGTTCACGATCGTGCTCAAAGACGCGGGCGCGAACAAAATCAACGTCATTAAAGAAATCCGTACAATCACGGGCTTGGGCTTGAAAGAAGCCAAAGACCTGGTCGAAGGTGCTCCGAAAGACGTTAAAGAAGGCGTAAGCAAAGACGAGGCTGCCAAAATTAAGGAAGTCCTCGAAAAAGCTGGCGCTAAAGTGGAACTTAAGTAGTCCAATAGTGCTCGGTCTCCCTCGAATAATAGTTAGGGACAACGGGCGGTCAGAAACCGATCGCCCGTTTTTTCCATTAATTACGATTTGAGGTTGTACCAATTTCTATTTGGTATATGCTTGGGGTCCTCGTTTTTTCGTTTTCAACGGCATGGCAACAAATTGATTTGTAATCGTTCTTGGGTTGTTCAGAATCAACACGATTCAGATAAATCTTAAGACTGGTTAGGAGAGTTAGATGTCCTCCCTGGCTTCTAGTTACACACGCCCTCGTAAAATGTTCGTTAAAATTCCGGCTGCAACGCAGATTCCGTACCTCATCGAAATTCAAAAGACGAGTTACGAAAGTTTTCTGCAAGCTAATATTCCCGCTGATAAGCGCAAGAATGTTGGTTTGCAGGCGGTATTCAATTCGGTGTTCCCGATTCAAGATTTCACCGAAACCGCATCTGTTGAATTTGTCAGCTATTCCTTTGAAGAACCAAAATACACGGTGGACGAATGTCGTCAGCGCGGTATGAGCTTTGCGGCGCCACTTAAAGTCGTTATCCGCTTGGTTGTTTGGGATCTTGATAAAGAAACGAATGTTAAGAGCATTCGTGACGTCAAAGAACAAGAAGTATACTTTGGCGAAATTCCGTTAATGACGGTTGATGCGACTTTTATCATTAATGGTACCGAACGTGTTGTCGTATCGCAGTTGCATCGTTCATCCGGTGTATTCTTCGATCACGATAAAGGACGTAACACCACCACCGGCAAACTGCTTTATACCGCACGCGTTATTCCTTATCGCGGTAGCTGGCTCGATTTTGAATTCGACTCTAAAGATATTTTATATGTACGCATCGATCGTCGCAGAAAACTACATGCAACGATCCTGTTAAAAGCCCTTGCCTTCACCGAGCGTCAACTTCTCGATTACTTCTACAAAAAAGAAGAAATCCGTCTGGCTGAGGGTAAATTCCAGCGCAAACTAAACTACGATTTGCTTCGTGGTCAACGCGCCCCAAGCGATCTGATCGATCCGGAATCCGGCAAAACCCTGGTAAAACGCGGACGCCGTATTTCGGTGGGTATTATCCGTCAGATGCAACAGGCAAATATCGAATTCTTGAGTGTGGATATCGAAGAGCTCGTCGGCAAGATCACCGCTGAAGATATTAGCGACAAGCAAGGTAATATCATCGCGCCCATCAACACCGAATTAACCTCGGCTCAATTAAAAGAAATCGTCAAGAAAGGCATCGCTTCTTTCTCGATTCTCTTTATCGACGGCGTTAACAGCGATGCTTCGCTGCGCAACACGCTGGTCAGCGATAAAGTCAAAGATCGTGACGAGGCCGTGCTTGAAATTTACAAGCGCCTGCGTCCGGGCGATCCGCCCACCATGGAAGCAGCGCATGCTCTGTTCGATAACTTGTTCTTTAATCCTGATCGTTATGATCTAAGCGCGGTCGGTCGTCTGAAGCTCAACGAACGTCTGAGTCTGGATACGCCGATTGAAACACGCACGCTGACCAAAGAAGATATTTTGGCGACGGTTGCTTATTTGTTGGATCTAAAGAACGACAAAGGCACCATCGATGATATCGATCACTTGGGTAACCGTCGCGTACGCGCTGTCGGTGAGTTATTGGAAAACCAATACCGCATCGGTCTGCTGCGCATTGAGCGCGCCATTCGCGAACGTCTGCAATTGCAAGATATCGACACCCTGTTGCCGCATGACTTTATCAATAACAAGCCAGCATCGGCAGTGGTCAAAGAATTCTTTGGCAGCTCGCAGCTGAGCCAGTTTATGGACCAAACCAATCCACTGTCTGAAGTGACGCATAAACGTCGTCTATCAGCCCTTGGACCGGGCGGTTTGAGCCGTGAACGCGCCGGCTTTGAAGTACGCGACGTTCACCCGACTCACTACGGTCGTATTTGTCCGGTAGAAACGCCTGAGGGTCCAAACATCGGTCTGATCGCGTCCTTGGCAACCTACGCCCGCGTCAACGACTTCGGCTTTATTGAAACGCCGTATCGTGACTTGCGCGAAAAGGACACCAAGAAAGCCATTAAATACTACTCGGCATCCGAGGAACATTTGGATCACGTTATCGCACAAGCCGGTAGCAAGATCGATAATCCGGATGAAATGGTTTACACACGCCGTCGTGGTGAGAACGAGATCGTTCGCGCCGCAGAAGCAGATTTGATGGACGTATCAACCAACCAGTTGGTCTCGGTAGCCGCGTCCTTAATTCCTTTCCTGCAAAACGATGATGCTAACCGCGCCTTGATGGGCTCCAACATGCAACGTCAAGCCGTGCCACTACTTAAGAGTCGCGCACCGCTCATTGGTACCGGCATGGAACAGATCGTTGCCCGGGATTCCGGCGCGACTGTCGTGGCTAAACGTGATGGTGAAGTTGTTTCCGTCGATGCCGAGCGTATCGTTGTTCGCACATCCGAAGCCGGCGGTGATATCACCGAAGTAGGCGCGGAAGTAGACATCTACGCCCTGCAAAAATACAAACGTTCAAACGTTGATACCTGCATCAACCAAAAACCAATCGTTCACAAGGGCGAGAAGGTTAAGAAAGGCGATATTATCGCCGATGGTTTCGCAACCGAGATGGGCGAGTTGGCGCTTGGTCAGAATGTGGTCGTAGCGTTCATGCCTTGGAGCGGTTACAACTTTGAGGACTCTATCCTCATTTCTGAACGCGTTGCCAAAGAAGACTTGTTCACCAGCATTCACATTCAGGAATTTGAATGTATCTCGCGTGATACCAAGTTGGGTCAGGAAGAAATCACCAGTGATATTCCAAACGTCGGCGAAGAAGCCCTCAAAGATCTCGACGACTCGGGTATCATTCGCATCGGCGCCGAAGTATCGCCGAACGATTTGTTGGTTGGTAAAATCACCCCAAAAGGTGAAACCCAGCTAACACCGGAAGAAAAACTGCTCCGCGCCATCTTCGGCGAAAAAGCCGGCGACGTCCGCGATACCTCGTTACGGGTACCGCCCGGGGTTGTTGGTACCGTTATCGGCGCCAAAGTATTCGCCCGCGAAGGAACTTTAAAAGATTCCCGCAGCGCTGAGATCGAAGAGCAAGAAATCGCTCGTATGCGCAAAGATGAATCTGATCGTGTAAAAATCATCAAAGACTCGGCGGCCAGCAAAATCGCAGCACTTGCGAAAGGTCAAACGCTCGCGGCTGATATCAAGGCCAAAGATGGCAGCAAGACGCTCGGCAGCAAAGGCACCGAGATCAGCGCTGAGTTCTTGCGTGAACTGGATTACGAGTATTGGGATGCACTGAGCATTAAAGATGCTGAGAAAAACGCACTGCTCAAAAAGACCCTCGAAAGTCTGCGCGAAAAAATCAACATGATCCGCTTCATGACCGAAGAGCAAATCAAAAAGATTCGCAAAGGTGATGAATTACCTCCAGGCGTGATCAAGATGGTTAAAGTCTACGTTGCGATTAAACGTAAGCTTCAGGTCGGTGATAAAATGGCAGGCCGCCACGGTAACAAAGGTGTCGTGTCGCGTATTCTTCCAGAAGAAGATATGCCGTTCCTTGCCAATGGCCGTCCAGTTGATCTGGTTTTGAATCCGCTCGGTGTACCTTCGCGTATGAACGTCGGACAGATTCTGGAAACCCACTTGGGTTGGGCAGCCAAGGGTATCGGCGAACGCCTTAATACCATGATGCAAGAGCAATTCAACCGTACTGAGCTTGAAAAATTAGCTCTCCAGGTTTGGGATTCGTCCGAAGTACGTAACTTCATGAAGTCTTGCAGCGATGACGAATTGAAAATCTTCATTCGCAAATATCATGAAGGCGTTCACTTTGCGAACCCGGTCTTCGATGGTGCAGACGAGAGCAACATCCAGACCGCCTTTGAATTGGCGGGCCTTGATACGGATGGTCAGGTCGATCTTTACGATGGTCGTTCGGGCAATAAATTCGATCAACGCGTCACAGTCGGCGTTATGTACATGCTGAAACTGCATCACTTGGTTGATGAAAAGATCCATGCACGCTCGATCGGTCCGTACTCGCTCGTTACGCAGCAACCCCTGGGTGGTAAAGCCCAGTTCGGTGGTCAGCGTCTCGGAGAGATGGAAGTGTGGGCAATGGAAGCTTACGGCGCCGCTAACACGTTGCAGGAATTCCTCACGGTTAAATCCGATGACGTATTGGGTCGTACTCGTATGTATGAATCGATTGTCAAAGGCCAGAACATGATGATGCCTGGTCTGCCCGAAAGCTTTAACGTTCTTGTGAAAGAACTCCAAAGCTTAGGTCTTGATATCAATCTGATTCGCGATAACCAGGAAATTGGCTACGACGGTCTACAGCAGTAGTGGCTGCTGTAGATGTTGAACGCAGTGAACGAACGTAAATAGGTAACCAGGAGACGGCATTTGAAAGACTTAATGAATTTTTTTGATAAGCCGACAGATCCTTTAAATTTTAGCGCTATTAAAATCTCTTTGGCTTCGCCGGAAAAGATCCGCAGCTGGTCATATGGTGAAGTCAAGAAGCCGGAAACGATCAACTATCGTACGTTCAAGCCAGAACGCGATGGTTTGTTCTGCGCCAAAATCTTTGGCCCGGTCCGGGATTTTGAGTGTATTTGCGGTAAATACAAACGCATGAAGCATCGCGGTATCGTCTGCGACAAATGCGGCGTTGAAGTTATTCACTCGAAAGTACGCCGCGAACGCCTAGGTCACATCAACCTGGCAACACCCGTCGCGCACATCTGGTTTTTGAAATCACTGCCGTCACGCATTGGTGCGATCCTTGATATCGCCTTGAAGGATGTAGAACGCATTCTTTACAGCGAATCCTATGTGGTTCTCGATCCAGGCAATGAAGACAAAACCAAACTCTCGCTCGGCCAGGTCATCAGTGAAGAAGAGCATGAAAAATTGCTCACCGACCATGGCAATGGTGCTTTCCGTGTGGGCGTTGGTGCCGAAGCTATTCAGGAACTACTGGGTGGCCTTCGCATCGAAGACCTAGGTGATGATCTGCGTCAGGCATTGAAAGACGCGACTTCGGAAGCCGCACGCAAGAAAATCCAAAAACGTCTGAAAGTTGTTGAGGCATTCAAGAATTCCGATGCCAAACCGCAGTGGATGATGTTGACGGTAATTCCAGTCTTGCCACCGGATTTACGTCCTCTTGTACCGCTGGATGGTGGTCGTTTTGCGACTTCAGATCTGAATGATCTTTATCGCCGTGTCATCAACCGTAACAATCGTTTGTTGCGCCTGATCGAATTGAATGCGCCGGATATCATCG
The DNA here is from genome assembly GCA_964652825.1 of uncultured Oligoflexales bacterium. Classification (GTDB taxonomy): domain Bacteria; phylum Bdellovibrionota_B; class Oligoflexia; order Oligoflexales; family CAZZCU01; genus CAZZCU01. Next base: position 148,740 of record CAZZCU010000003.1, on the reverse strand, counting down.
TGCGTAACGAAAAACGCATGTTACAGGAATCCGTTGATGCATTGTTTGACAATGGTCGTCGCGGCAAAGTCTTTACAGGCCCCAACAAACGCCCATTACGTTCGCTTTCGGACATGTTGAAAGGCAAGCAAGGTCGTTTCCGCCAGAACCTACTCGGTAAACGCGTCGACTACTCGGGTCGTTCCGTTATCGTTGTCGGTCCGGATTTGAAATTGCATCAATGCGGCTTGCCCAAGAAAATGGCGATCGAGCTCTTTAAGCCGTTCCTTTATAACAAGCTGGAAGAGCATGGCATTGTTTCAACCATCAAGAGCGCCAAAAAACTCGTTGAAAAAGAACGTCCAGAAGTTTGGGATATTCTTGAAGAAGTGACCAAAGAACATCCGGTACTACTCAACCGCGCGCCGACGCTTCACCGCCTTGGTATTCAAGCGTTTGAGCCTGTGCTGATCGAAGGTAAAGCTATTCAGCTGCATCCTTTGGTGTGCTTTGCCTTCAACGCCGACTTCGACGGTGACCAAATGGCCGTGCATGTTCCTCTGTCTGTTGAAGCACAGATGGAAGCACGCGTGTTAATGATGTCCACCAATAACATCCTTAGCCCGGCATCCGGTACACCGGTCATTGTTCCTTCGCAGGATATCGTACTTGGTATCTATTATTTGACCCGCGAGGATATCGAGGCCGTAGGTGCCGGTAAATCATTCTCGTCGGTTGAGGAAGTTCGTACTGCATACGATCACGACGGCGTCGGTCTGCAAGCACCGATTACCCTGCGTTTGAATGGCGAACGCATTCAGACAACGGTCGGCCGTACACTGTTGTCGGAAATTTTACCGGAAGATATTCCTTTCTCCGCCATCAACAAAGCCATGGGCAAGAAGCAACTGGCTCAGCTGGTGAATCAAGTATTCCGTACCTGTGGACCAAAACGCACCGTACTCGTTGCGGATGCATTGCGCTCCACTGGTTTCCGTTATTCGACCAAAGCCGGTATTTCCATTGCCTTGAAGGACATGGTTGTTCCGGAGATCAAGCGCAAACTGCTCGATGAGGCCTACGAAGAAGTTAAGAAGATCAAAGAACAGTATTCCGAAGGTTTGTTGACCGAAGGTGAGCGTTATAACAAGGTCATCGATATCTGGGCAAAAGTTACGGAAAATATTGCTGAGGAAATGTTCAAAAACATCTCGTTCCGCACGGCAACCGACCACAAAGGTAAAACGCATGAAGTAGCGAGTTCCAACTCGATCTTTATGATGGCTGACTCTGGTGCCCGGGGTTCGGCGCAGCAGATTCGTCAGTTGGCCGGTATGCGCGGTCTGATGGCTAAACCATCAGGCGATATTATCGAAACCCCGATTACCTCGAACTTCCGCGAAGGCTTGACGGTACTTGAGTACTTTACGTCAACTCACGGTGCTCGTAAGGGTCTAGCCGATACGGCATTGAAAACCGCAAGCTCCGGTTACTTAACACGACGCTTGGTGGACGTTGCACAAGACTCGGTTGTTAGCGAAAAAGATTGCGGCACCAAAGAAGGATCGCAGGCAACTGCGTTACGTGAAGGCGCGGATATTCGCGAAACTTTGGGTGAACGCGTTCTTGGTCGTACCAGTCTTGAGGACGTTAAGGATGCCCGCAACGGCGAAATCATTCTGCGCTCGGGCGAGTTATTCGATGAAAGCTCGGCGCGGCGTGTTGATGAAGCCGGCCTGGAAGTTATTCGTATCCGCTCGGCGTTGTCATGTCAGTCTCGTTACGGAATTTGCGCTAAATGCTACGGACGTGACTTGGCTTCGGGTCGTTTGATCAATGTTGGCGAAGCTGTTGGTGTCATCGCTGCACAGTCCATTGGTGAGCCAGGTACTCAGTTGACCATGCGTACCTTCCACTTTGGCGGTACCGTAACTCACAAAGTTGAGAAGAATACGCTCGAAAGTCAGTTCTCTGGCCGTATTCAATTTAAGAACCTGCGCACGGTCCTTAGTCGCGAAGGCAAAGCTGTCGTGCTGAGCCGTAACGGCGAGATCGACGTCCTTGATAAGCAAACCGGCAAATCACGCGCTTCTTATCCTATCGTTTACGGCTCCGTTTTGACGGTGCAAGATGGCGTGGAAGTTGATGCAGGGGCCGCGCTTGCTGAATGGGATCCGTTCGCAGTTTCGATTATTGCCGAGGCAAACGGCGCAGTCCGTTACAACGACCTTGAAGAAGGCAAGTCGATGGAAGAGCGCGTTGATGAAATCACCTTCCTTACACGTAAGGTTGTGGTTGAATCGAAACGAGTCGACTTGAAACCAGCAATCGAAATTACCGACAAAGACGGAAAAATCGTCGTCGTCGGTAAAAAATCGGCGAAATACGCACTACCGGTTGGAGCTGTGATTTATGTTGAAGATACGGCTGATGTAAAAGCCGGTGACGTAATCGCCAAGATCCCGCGGGAAACAGCGAAAACCAAGGACATCACTGGTGGTCTGCCACGGGTGGCGGAATTGTTTGAAGCACGTAAACCCAAAGAGATGGCAGTACTTGCGGACCGTGACGGTACCATTTCATTTGGTGGCGATACCAAAGGTAAGCGTAAAGTTCTTATCACCGGTGAAGATGGCGCGGAATCCGAGTACTTGATTCCCAAATCCCGACACGTGGTGGTTACCGAAGGCGATTATGTACGCCGCGGTGAAGCTCTGGTGGATGGTTCGTCCAATCCGCATGACATTCTGGCGATTTTGGGCAATGTGGCGTTGGCTAACTATTTGGTCGACGAGATCCAAGAAGTCTATAGATTACAGGGTGTTAAGATTAACGATAAGCACATCGAAGTTATCGTTCGTCAGATGTTACGACGCGTGAAAGTTGACGATCCAGGAGATTCGATCTTCTTGCCCGCTGAGCAGGTTGAACGCTTGGAACTCGACGAAGAAAATGCCAAGCTGCAGGCCAAAGGCATGCGCCCGGCAACGTTCGAGCCGTTGTTACTCGGTATCACCAAGGCATCGTTGTCGACCGACAGCTTTATTTCTGCCGCCTCGTTCCAGGAGACCACCAAGGTTCTGACTGAGGCTGCAATTAATAGTAAAGTCGATAACTTACGTGGCTTGAAAGAAAACGTAATCATGGGCCGCTTGATTCCGGCTGGTACAGGATCGCCTCTGTATCGTGACCTGAAATGCATGATCCGCACGGGCATATCGGAGCAAGCGGATGACCATGAAGAAAGTGCCGCGGAGGCACGCGCTTAATAGTGAAGATCCATCACCCGTCACGCCGGTTTCCAGTTGCGTGCGGGTGTTGGGTTTGATAGTGATACTGACTCTTTTTATGGACTAAGGACTCTAAAAGATGCCTACTATCAACCAGTTGATTGCCAAAGGCCGGAAGCAACAAAAGCGGCGTACAAAGTCGCCAGCTTTGAAGCGTTCTCCGATGCGTCGGGGCGTTTGCTTGCGTGTCTACACCACAACCCCCAAGAAGCCAAACTCGGCACTTCGTAAAGTTGCCCGTGTGCGTTTAACCAACGGTACCGAAGTAACATCCTACATCGGTGGCGAAGGTCATAACCTCCAGGAACACTCCGTGGTCATGGTACGTGGTGGTAAAGTTAAAGACTTACCCGGTGTACGTTATCACGTAGTACGTGGTTCTCTTGACTGTGCGGGTGTAAGTGCTCGTCGCAAAAGCCGCAGTAAGTATGGCTCGAAGAAACCAAAGGCAACCTAAGATATTTGATAATTGAAAGTGGAGACCTGAATGGCTCGTCGTCGTGATGTACCAAAAAGACCGATTCTTCCAGATCCAAAATACAAGGATCAGTTGATCACAAAATTCATCAATTGCATGATGATTGATGGCAAGAAAGCTGCTGCCGAAAAGCAATTTTACGGCGCGCTTGATATCATCGATTCGCAAAATCAAAATGGCGTCGAAATCTTCAAGAACGCAATTGAAAACGTTCGTCCGTTGCTCGAAGTTAAATCTCGCCGCGTTGGTGGTTCCAACTATCAGGTTCCTATTGAAGTTCGCGCTGAACGTCGTCAGGCACTTGCTATTCGTTGGATCATCGAATTTTCGCGCGGGCGCGCTGGACGCAGTATGCGTGAGCGTTTGGCAGCTGAATTAGTTGATGCGGCCAACAAACGTGGTGGCGCCATCAAACGCCGCGAAGATGTGCATAAAATGGCGGATGCAAACAAAGCGTTTGCGCACTATCGCTGGTAAAATGATCGTTCCGAGTAAAGAGGCCTTATGGGCCTCTTTTTTTATTTGCTGAGACAAAAAATAAAGCGCATCCGATGGCTACAAAACTAGATCTGAATACATTACGTAATATTGGCATCATGGCGCATATCGATGCCGGTAAAACCACGACAACTGAGCGGATTCTTTTTTATACCGGGAAAATTCATCGTATTGGCGAAGTCCACGAAGGCAACACCACCACGGATTGGATGATTCAGGAACAAGAACGCGGCATCACGATTACCTCCGCCGCGGTTACGGCGTTTTGGAAAAAATATCAGATCAATATCATCGATACACCTGGCCATGTTGATTTCACGGTTGAGGTGGAACGTAGTCTTCGGGTTCTTGATGGGGCGGTCGCGGTTTTTGACGGTGTCAGCGGTGTCGAGCCACAATCCGAAACGGTTTGGCGTCAGGCCGATAAGTACAAAGTCGCACGGATTGTTTTTATCAATAAAATGGATCGCGTTGGCGCTGATTTTCAAATGTCAGTGGATTCGATCCGCGAAAAATTAGCCGCCAACCCCATACCGTTCCAACTACCCATTGGTGCCGAAGATCAATTTCAAGGCGTCATTGATCTGATACGAATGAAGGCCCTCATCTGGCCGGAAAAAGATAGCAAGGGTAATGCCAGCTATCAGGAAATGGAAATCCCAGCTGACCTCCTGACAGAGGCAACGACAGCACGAGAGCGATTGGTGGAGACACTCGCGGAAGCCGACGATGCACTCGCAGAAAAATATCTGGAAGGAAAAGAACTAAGCGAAGCGGAACTAAAAAAATCCGCGCGAGCTTCGGTAATCGCCTTAAAAGTTGTACCGGTATTTTGCGGCAGTGCTTTTAAGAATAAAGGCGTTCAACCTATACTGGATGCTGTCATTGATTATTTGCCCTCGCCCCTGGATCTACCGGTTATACACGGTTTAAGTGCGGACGATCAGGAACGCGAAATCACCCGTAAACGTACAGTGGATGAGCCTTTTGCGGCATTGGCGTTCAAAATTATGACTGATCCCTTTGTGGGCCAGCTTACCTACATCCGGGTTTATTCCGGTCAGTTGGCGGAAGGCGAAGTCGTCTTTAATTCCCGTATTGGCAAACGCGAGCGTATTGCCAAGATTCTCCGCATGCAAGCTAATCAGCGCGAAGAATTGAAGATTATTGGTGCGGGCGAGATTTGCGCCGTCGCCGGATTAAAACTGGTTGCGACCGGCGATACGCTTTGTGATCAAAAGGAGCCGATTCGGCTAGAATCCGTGGTGTTCCCGGAACCTGTCATTGCCATTGCCATCGAAGCCAAAACGCAGGCGGATACCGAAAAAATGCTGAAAGCCCTCGAACGCTTGGAGGCCGAAGATCCGTCATTTAAAGTGCAATTTAATCCAGATACCGCGCAAACATTGATACGAGGTATGGGCGAGCTACATCTTGAAATTATCGCTGACCGACTGTTGCGCGAGTTTAAGGTTGCCGCCAATATCGGCAAACCTCAGGTTTCTTATCGAGAGGCCATTACGCAAAAAGTTCGACATCAATGCCGCTTTGAACGCGAATCGGAAAAACTGCATCAGTTTGCCCACGTAGTTTTTGATTTTGAACCTGGCGGCTATACGACAGGACTCGAATTTGCCAGCACCTGTGGCCCCTTTGATGTACCAAAACAGTTCCATAACGGCGTTAAGCGCGGTCTCGAAGAAGCCATGGCGGCAGGTCCTATCGCTGGTTTTCCGATGATTGGGGTCAAAGCAACGTTGGTGGGTGGCAGCTTCAATGCCGAAACATCTGATGAAAATGCCTTTAAAATCGCCGCCGCCATGTGCCTGCGAGAAGCAGCCCGCTTAGGTAAAGCGGAACTCCTGGAACCGATGATGTCCATCGAGGTATTGGTTCCGGAAGATTATATTTCCGGAGTTATCGGCGATTTGAATTCGCGGCGTGCGCAAATTCATAATGTCGGAGTCAAAGGCCACCTTCAACAGATCAACGCCGAAGCACCATTATCAGAAATGTTTGGTTATTCGACACATTTACGCAGTGTATCGCAAGGCAGAGCGACTTATACGATGACCTTTGCTTCCTATCAAAAGGTGGCGCAAGCAACCTTGGATAGAATCACTGGTGGTGGCTACTCTTGAGGTTGACACTCATAGCCGTCAAGACTAAATTTGGTCGCGTTAGATGCGGTTATAGCTCAGTTGGTTAGAGCACCACGTTGACATCGTGGGGGTCCGCTGTTCGAGTCAGCGTAACCGCACCATTCCTTACTTATTTGTGATCTGCCCCGCATCCGTTTGACCTTTGCTGCTGGACAACTGGTAAGTAGGCGTCAGAGTCGCGCCACGATAACTCACAGTGCCTTGCCAATTATTTAAAGTCACCTTCATCTGACCAGCAGAAAAATATTTACTATTGGTTGCCAAATCAGATTTCACGTTATCGTACTCAGCAAGCAGAAAGTTGACTTTCCTGCTACCGGCATACTCCCGGATACTACTATTAAAATCCAGACAAGCATTATCAATGGAACGAATATTACCGACCGTGGAAAATTTACATCCCTCACCGTTTCTGGTCATCGTTCCATCGACACCAGATACATTGAGCATAATGGTTTGGTTACTATTTGGATCGGTATAGTTATCGACCATATTGGATTTGACGTTTTTAAGATAATAACCTTGCCCATTACACGACAAATCACCTTTCACTTCATTAGAAGACTTGCCGTTCCACGATCGAAAATCAGCATTATCACACACAATATGGAATAAGATTCTCATATCTAATTTTATCGATCTTACGGCTCCATCATTAGCGGGACAATTTGAAAGATCTACACGCACATCAAGCTTAAGAGACGTTTTGGTCGCCTGAATTTTGGTCGTGTTGATTTGCCGCTGTATGCAACTTTCCTCGGAATTCTCGGATTTATCAGCAAAATCGCCACTAAAGACATTCACGAAAAACGAGCTATTGTTCAAATTTTCTCGCATTTCTTGGAGCGGGAGCTCAGTAATATTGTTCGGCGGTTGCAGGTCCTGCGAGGTTAAGAAACCTTTTGGAGCCACGCTGGCATCCGCTTGACTGCTTTCCACCTTTTTCTTGCTCAGTGATTCCCACGGCAATTCTTTGCAACCAGTAACAACTCCGGAAAGTACGATGATCGTCAAAATCAGACGTGAAATATCCATCTACAGTCTCCCCAATTTTTGCGACTGACAAACTTCAACTGCGCAGTGCGTTAATTCGTTCCAACAATGGAGGATGCGAATAATAAAACGCCGAATACCAAGGGTGCACAACCGGCAGACCATGACTGGTTTCGCGCAGTTTTTTCAGCGCCGCGATCAAGTCGTCACCACGCCCACCTAATACCTGTCTGGCAAAACGATCCGCCGCGAACTCATGCACACGACTCCAGCGTGTCATGATCGGTTGCGTCAAAAAGCTAAACAATCCAGACCATATGCTAAATAATACCACGGCGCCGTACACCGAGAAACCATCCAGGCGGAATGCTGCATATATATGTGTATCGTAGGTAAACAAGCTCGCGATATACAACGCCACGCCGGTTAGCAAAGCACCAGCAAAAATACGCTGCACCACATGCTTCAACGCAAAATGCCCTAACTCATGCCCCAGAACGGCAACGACTTCCGCCCGCTCCAGATTCTTCAACAGGGTATCGAAGAGAACGATCCGCTTTGCCCCAAAAACACCCGTGAAATAGGCATTCGCATGCGTTGATCGCTTCGACGCATCCATGACAAAAACACCCTTGCTTTTGAACCCCACCTGCTCCGCCAACCTGGTAATATCGTCTTGGAGTGCGGCATCATCCAAAGGTTTAAATTTATTGAATAGCGGCGCCAACAAGGTCGGAAAAATCCAAGCCATCAGCAAGCTAAAGAAAACGACTAATCCCCACACCCAAAGCCACCAGCTTTCGCGAAAATAACCAATCGCAACCATCACCGCGCTCAATAGAATTCCACCTAATACGGTCGTTACCACTAAACTCTTGGCTTCATCCGCGAAGAAGCCACGCAATGTCTGCTGATTAAAACCATGACGCTGCTCAAGTATAAATGTGTAATACATTTCCGCAGGAAGCTGTGCAATCAAACCCAAGCCACCAAGAATTGCGAAAAAGCACAAACCGATCACGATGGTATTTTGTTCGCCAGTCAAAGTCCTGACCAGCATGCCAGCCCATTGTTCAACGATTCCCAATCCACCCAAGCTGATAAAAAGAATGGTAACCAAAAAACCAAAGTTGCCAACTATCCGCGAAAACCAGAACTTATCCCGCGCGTAGGCCACCGCTTTTGCCAAACTCTCATGACTCATCAGCAATGTTCTCGCTGCGGCCTCGATCCGTTCATTATCGGAAACATAGCGATAGTTCAGCCATGACAGCCACTCTCCCACGACATGCTTACCGGTAGCCAAGACGATGTATACGATCAAAATAAGTTGAGCTTGCTCGGTCATAAACTGACCTCCGTTTTTCCTGGGACGAAAAAAATCAAATGTCAGTAAATAGGAATATTCAGATAACGAAGCCCACTTCGTGGACTGGGAGCCGGCAAAGCACCTGCACGAATATTGACCTGAATACTTGGTAAAAGCAGCTTAGGAGCGTTGAGTTTTTTATCGCGCGCCTCTCGTATCTCGACATATTCATGCTCGGAAGTAGACCCCTTGAGCATAATGTTATTTTTCTTTTGCTCACCCACGGTTGACTGAAACAAGACTTCTCGACCATTCGGTTGATAATCGTGTCCGACCATCACCTTCATCGTCTCGGGTAAAGAATAGATTTTTTTCATGATCGAGTGATAATGCACGCGAGCATCACCACCAGGAAAATCACAGCGTCCCGTTCCGGAGTCCGGCATAAAAATCGCATCGCCGGTAAACACATACTCGCCGATGACATAGGAAGAACAAGCAGGAGTGTGTCCAGGCGTCTGCATGACCTTAATAGACAAAGCGCCAACCTGAAAAACCTCATTATCGCGCAACAAACGATCAAATTGACCGCCATCGGCGCGGAAGTCATCGTCGAAATCAAACATTTTAGCGAATGTCGCCTGCACCTCAATAATCCGCTCACCAATGGCAATCGGAATTCCAGAAAAATGTTTTTTCACCAATTGCGCCCCGGAGAGATGATCCGCGTGCGCATGCGTTTCCAAAATCATTTTTGGTTGCAGTTTTTCCGTATCTAAAAAATTCACCAAATTTTTAAAAGATTCATCGCTCGTTCTGGAAGAATCTTGATCGTAATCCCACACCGGATCGATAACCACACAATCGCGCGTCACAGTATCCCAGACAACATACGTGAATGTACTGGTGGCTTTATCAAACAAGGCTTTTACTTCGATCATCAATCACTCTCCCCATGTTCAGCAAAATCCTGGTGTGTAATCAAACGCGAACTTCTACCAAAAGTAAAATATGCCCAAATCCACTCGATCACCACGATCAACCGAGCGCGAAATTGTATCAAAAAATAAATATGGACCACAGCCCACAACAACCATGCAAAAAACCCGGTTAACTTAACTTTACCAAATTGCGCAACCGCAGACGCTCGCCCAATGGTGGCTAAATTACCTTTATCGAAATAGATAAATGGCTGTGTCGCATGGGCGTCCATACGTCTGAGAATATTTTTACCCGCGTGCCGCCCCATCTGCATGGCTGCCGGCGCCAATCCCGGCACCAACTTGCCATGTTCATCCTTCACCGCCGCCAGATCACCAGCAACGAAGACGTTTTCGTAGCCGGGCACGGATAAATCCGGATTAACCATCACACGTCCCGCGGTATCGAGAGGAACATCAAGTGTCTTCGCAACCTCCGAGCCAATGACGCCCGCCGCCCAAATCTTCGTGGTTGTTTCGATGATGTTTCCACCTGCAACGACGGTCGTCGCCGTCACGTCGGTCACGCGCGTATTCAGCCATACTTCAACACCAAGCCGCTCCAAATCCCGCTGCGAACGCGCTGACAATTCCGCGGCAAATGTCGGTAACACACGGGCTCCCGCCTCGATCAGAATAATCCGCGCATTGCGTGGATCAATGCGTCGAAAATCCCCGGCGATCGTAAAACGCGCCAGCTCGGCAATCGCGCCCGCCAACTCCACCCCCGTCGGCCCAGCACCAATCACGACAAACGTCAGATGCGCCGCCCGCACTTGAGCATCTGTAGCACGTTCCGCGGCCTCAAAAGCCAACAGAACCCGTCGCCGGATTTCCGTGGCGTCATCAATACTTTTCAAGCCGGGCGCATACTGCTCCCACTCCGGATGCCCAAAGTAACTATGGCGCGCGCCTGTCGCCAACACCAGATAGTCATAGCTGAGTGTTCCAACATGCGTATAAACACGCATATCAGATAAAGAAATTCGTATTACATCGCAGAGCAGAACCGTGACATTCTTTTGTTTGCGAAAAATATTGCGGATTGGATGCGCGATATTAGCGGGCGCGAGACCGGCAGTCGCGACTTGATACAATAACGGCTGGAATAAATGATGATTGCTGCGATCAAGCAGCATGATATCAACAGCAGTTCTGGCTAAAACCTTTGCGGCGGCGATACCACCAAACCCACCACCAACAATTACAATTTTTGTTTTTGCATGCGGCCCGTCCATGGGCTCGACTATAGCGTATCTGGGAGAAGAGAGGCAGTGTTACTTGGTCAACGACAAGCTGTTAACCGCATGATTGAGGCTACGGCCAAAATCGTGCTTCGTCACGGCCACGTAAGCTAAAGTGATGCTGAACGAAATCGCCATACCGAAGATAAAGCTACGCATGGGCGACAAGCTACGACGTTCATGTGATGGAATAATGCGATAAACAGCCGAGGCACAACGAGGACATTTACCTTTGATAGCACGGGCACCATTATTGAGACGAACACGACGAAGCGCGTGAATACGGGTCTCAGCCTGGCACTTTACACAGAATGCGGAGTGTTTAAACATGACAACGATCCTTTCTACAACAGCCGGAAAATAGGTCCCAACAACAGTACGGAAGAGAGAACAACAACGAGCCCACTCCTGGAACTCTCCCTGCCCTAGAGCAAAGATCGTTCCCGGATAACAGACTAATATTACTTATTTTTTATGAATGGCTGGCGTCACTTAAACAGAAAACTGTCAAAAAATTAGACAATCTGGCGATCAGAAAAGCCATCATTCTTATAGATATGGATAAAATTCTTTAAACTGGTTAAACCAGAATCAGCAAGCCACAGGTGCCAGATGGAGGGTAGGCGTAAGTGAACTTGTACATATTTCGACATGCTTGGGCCGGCGAGGCGGGTGATCCCAATTATCCCGATGATAGTCTGCGCCCTTTGACCGAAGATGGAAAAGTTCGCTTCCGTATTTTTGTTACCCATCTTATCAAAACCCGAGCATTGGATGCTCAAATCATCTTGTCGAGCCCCTATGCCCGCTGCTTGCAGACGTCGCAGATTCTCAGTGATCTGTTGCCAGGTCAACCACCGGTCCAAAAAGCCCCAGCGCTTGCCATGGGCTCACATTTAACAACATTGGTTTCACAGACGAACAGCCTCAACCATCAAAAAATTATCTGGGTCGGACACAATCCCGATGTTGGACTCATGACTTCGGCTTTATCGGACGACCCCAATCAGTTCGTGCACTTCAGTAAAGGCGCATGCGCCGCCCTGGTTTTTACCGAGCATGTGATTACCGGATTTGGTGATCTCAACTGGTTTGAAAGCCCTAAGGAACAAGGATTCTAAGCATTCGGCGCGGCGAGGATTGCGGCGGTGATCAACTTTTGCCGCTCAACAGGTCCATAATTGCGGTAATTTGTTCGTGTAGGTGTTGGCGCTGCTTTTTGATCAGCGTCTTTTCGATCGCCAAAATTTCGCGTTCTTGTCTGGCAATGCGCTCTTGATAACCAGAGCGTAAATTTTCCGGACGCATCAAATCAGGCTTATCAATCCAGATGTTCAAAGTTTGCAATATATCTTTGGGACCCTTACGTTCCTTCAACAGCATTACGAAGGTATGTTGCGCGGCCTTACGCTCATTCAGATAAACTGACAACGATTCCCGCTGATCACCAGCCACGCCGACATAAATCGCAATCTGTTCCAACGTCGATGAACCTAACCATGACTTCAAATTGTTTCTTGCTAATTTTTCTCGAGCTTTACGCAAATCATCATCAGCTTTGGCGAGCAAATCCTCCCAGCGCCGATTTGATTTCGCAAGTTTCTTCTCGAAAAACATGACTTGCGCATCGGATAATTGCGACAAAAATTCCGCTGTCTCCGGCGCCAGACGACGCATGATGCTTTTGGCCACGTCCTCAAATTGCCGCCTGAGCTCGACTAAATCATCGTCTTGGAAGCCACGATACGCGCGAGCACGCACTTCCGCCAAAAACTTCACAACGTCTTTGGCACCCTCGGCACGAAACCAGGCAATATGCGTCGCGATCTTCGGCTTCAGCTCAGCCTCTTGTGTGCTGGTCAAATCAAAGTAATTATCCAACTCATTCAATGCGAACCAGTCGGCATATTTGTAAGCGATCTTGCGAACACTATGACAACCCGCAAACGCCAACAAAACGCTCAACAGACCGATAAAACTAAGGCGCAGATGCTTGCTCACGACTACTCTCCCGCGAATCCCCAGCGATACTACCACAGCATGACGTGTTTTGCCGTTAAGAGGAGTTTAAAGTTGCCTATATGACACATTCATTTTAGATTCTTAGTAGCAAAACTCTCATCAAAGGAAACGCCTCATGCTGACAAAATCTATCCAAGAAGCACTTAACAGACAAATCGCGCACGAGGCAGACGCCGCCAACGTCTATCTGGCCATGGCGTCATGGTGCGACAAAACCGGCCTGCAAGGTGCCGCTAAATTTCTGTATGTACATGCCGACCAGGAGCGTATGCACATGATGAAATTATTTCACTACGTCAATGAGGCCGGCGGGCACGCCCACGCACCAGCAGTCAAGGCACCCAGCTATGACTATGAATCTCTCACCCAGGTGATGAACGCGGTTCTAAAGCACGAACAACAAGTCACCAAATCGATCAATGAACTGGCCTCTCTATGTTTAAAAGAAGAGGACTTCTCAACCTTCAACTTCTTGCAATGGTACGTTGCCGAACAGCACGAAGAAGAGCGATTGTTCAACCAGATCATCGATATGGCGAATATTATCGGCAAGGAAGCACGCGGCGTGTTCCATCTCGACAAGGAGATTGGCAAGCTGGCAAGTGCTGCGGCAATGCAAGCTTAACAGGATGTTCGCTTGCAGTACAAAACCGTCTGGCGCACGCAGAGCGTAGGCTCTTTCAACCTGCGCCTCCTTCAATTAGAAAGTTTTGAGCAAACTGTCGACGATATGATCGCCGAGCTCGAACGACAGGGCAAAAACGATATCAGCCCGGAGGACTGCCCTTACTTCGGTCAAGTCTGGGCAGCCGCCCTCGGCTTGGCCGAAACTCTTGCCGTCATGGATCTCAAGGATAAAAGCATTCTCGAGGTCGGCTGCGGGCTGGCTCTGCCGAGTATCGTCGCGGCTAAGCTTGGAGCAAAGTGCACGGCAATCGATATTCATAAAGACGTCGAAATTTTTCTGAAAGAAAATTTGATCGCCAACGATCTGCAAGTCAATGCTATCAGCTATAACTGCGCTGACTGGCAGCTATTTAGTAAATCAACCGGACAATGTTTTGATTTGATCATCGCGAGCGACGTGCTTTATGAAAACCACCATCCACGATCATTAATGGAATTTTTTCGGACATTTTTGGCCCCGAATGGCGAGGTTCTCATTGTCGACCCGTGCCGTTGGCACCACCAGGACTTTATAAACACATTACGAGCCAACAATTTTGCGGTGGAACTAGCCTACAACCGGACAACAGAAAATAACCAGCCAGTGAAACTAGCGGTTATCCGAGCGCGGTTAAAAACTGGTGTTATTGCGAACAATCTGAAGTGACAATTCCAGCAAAACCTGAGGATCGATACTGATACTTGCAACCTTGGCACCCCAATGCAAGTGCGGTGCGCTCACGCGTCCCGTGGCACCTGCTTTGCCGATATTTTGATTTTGCTTCACTTGATCGCCGACTTTAACCGCAAACGCGCTTAAATGTGAATAACTTGTGAATATGCCAGCACCATGATCGATAATCACGCAATTACCAGAATAAAATAAATCCTTTGCCAAAACCACGGTGCCGGCATTGGCGGCCCGAATCGTTGTTCCCGTCCATGCCCGCAAATCCAAACCACTGTGGAAGCTCTGCATAACATCATTAAATAGTCTTTGCGTGCCATAAGGACTGGTGATTTTACTTTTAACCGGCAGGATAAATTCTTTTTCCCAAATCCGCTCACGTGCTGGCGCGGCATAGATAGCATCCACTTCGGCCGACTCACGCATGGTTCGCTGGCGATCAACATCGCTCAACTCAACTTTGGATTTAGCAACTTTAATGCGCTCACTCTGATAACGGCCAGCAATGACTTCCACGGGCAGCTCAAGCGACGTGTTCTTGCCACTATCCATGGTGACATTAACCTTAGCTGCAATCGGTCCTTGGACGTAGGAGACCGGAACAATCGCCCAAATCGTATCACCGGTCTTCGGATGCTTGAATGGATTCAATTTACGATTGAGAAAATCGATTCGCATTTTTTGCGGATCAAGGCCAGTGCTGCCCAGCCAGCTTAGCAACGTGGCTTTGCCATTCTCCACCCGTTGGTGCTCAAGTGCTGCCCGCCAATCATTACCGGAGACTCTAACCGGTGTAATCGCACTAGCGATGGCGCTCGCACTAAGTAAAATACCAATGATTAAGATTTTAAATCTCATTGAAGTGCCAACCATACAATGCCCAGGTGAAATTTGCGTTAACATTATCGGTACCGGCCGTTGTTACGCCCACGACTTTACCGGAACGAATTTCCATTAATGGCGACCCACTGCTGCCATGATCAGTATTATTATTAGTGCCAAAATCATAAGCACCGGGACAAGACGTCGGAGTCGGACAAGTCTTGATCGCGTTCACATTAACATTGCCAACATCCGTGTATAACTCCTCGAATCCGAGCGGAAAGCTGAGCGACAAAATGGGGCTTAATGTATCCAGCTTAGTTGCATCCTTAGCCATAATTGGCACGACGATCGAATTAGCCGGAAAATTACCGCCGACCACTTTGGCCACGTCTTTTGTCGTATGTGCTTTTATCTGCGGCGAATTTGTCGTGAAGAAAATGGTTGCCGTTGTATCGTTTTCATCCTTGACGGCCTCGAGGGTCAGCCGCGAAAAGCTCCCAAAACCGCACTGACTCTTATCAACAGCATGAAAATTGGTGCAGACCTGTGTCTCACTACAGCGAAAAGCCGAAGCCGTCCAGGCCATTCCACTTGTACACTGAACGGCCAGACGATAAATGCTGCGACGATACTTTTTATATAATTGCATCGCCTCGCTGAACACAGGTCCAAGACTATCTGTGCCCGGCGCGCCGTTGCACACGACAATTTCCGTGGCGTCCTGCGCAGGCTTCGTCTCTCCAGCAGGGACATAGCCAACCCGAATTTTTTTTGCTCCATAAGGACACTGCTCATCGGGTGGCAATTCGATCGTTTCTGTTGTTGAGCCGGCGACGCGAACAGTTGCTGTCATCCATTTATTATCCTTGCAAACAACAAAGCTGCTCTCATCGGCGACATAAGCCATTTGATTGACGTTACCAGCGGTGCAAGCCGGTAATTCTTCCATTTTACCGGCACTGATAGCCGGAAAAGCTTTCCCCGCGGACTGATTTTGCGAAGAACCACCTGATTTCTTGCAGGAACCAAGCAGAAGTAAGAGCGTAGCAACAAGTGCCACAAGCAATAAGCTCGATAAGCTGGCAAATCCATAGCGCTGAGAAACCACACTCACATCCTTGCTGTGCGGGTTTGATTGTCATGACGACGATTTTAATTATGCAAATAGCATAGACCAGATCACGCGCTGAGCAAAGGCTTTGTCTAACCAATTGACTAGACTTTACTTATCGAACTTTCTTTGGCACCTACCAAAGCAGCGATAACCAAATCACCACTGACGTTAAGCGCTGTACGACACATATCCAGAAAACGATCGACACCCAAGACCAAGCCGATCCCTTCGGCCGGAATTCCCACTGATTGCAACAGAATCACGATCAGCGGCAAGGAACCACCAGGAACACCCGCCGTGCCGATACCAGCCACAATCGACATCAGCACCACTTGAATCTGTTGCGTTAAATCGAGATGAACGCCATAAACCTGCGCCAGAAATAAAACCGTAATGCCCTCAAACAATGCCGTGCCGTTCTGATTGGCGGTCGCTCCCACCGTCAGAACAAAACGCGATATTTTTGCCGGAATCCCCAGATCCGTCTCCGCAAGCTCTAGGCTTTTAGGCAATGTTGCGTTGGAAGACGATGTCGAAAATGCATACATATAAACATCGCTGCATTTGCGAAAAAACTGCCAAGGATTTATCTTTGCCACATATCGCAGCATCAATGGATAAACAACAAATTGCTGCAACAGCAGACCAACGACCACGACCGCCACATAATAAAACAAAGAGACAAAGACAGAATAACCGAGCCTAAATGCGGTATTAAATACAATCGAAAACACTGCCAGCGGCGCCAAACGCATAGCAAATCCCACTATGCGCATACAAATACTACTTAACTCTTCGAGAAAAACTTTAATGGTGGAAACACCATTCTTGTCTTCGGAAAATCGGGAGAGAGCGATTCCAAAAACGATTGAGAAAAACATCAGTGCCATGATTTCGCCATCGAGCGCGCGAACCGCTGAGTCCAAAGGGTTACGCGGAACCAGTTCATAAATTATTTGTGATAATGGCTTGGTTTGAGCACCAAATTCCTTCAAGCGATTGACGGCGCCTAGATCCATGGATAGCGCGGATACACTCAAATCAAAACCGACACCAGGCTTTAGAATATTAACTAGAGAAATACCCAAGAGTACAGAGATAGAACTCAACACAATTGTATAAAACAGCGACCTTCCAGCAACCCCTCCCAATCCATGACTTTGACCAAGCTCGCATACTCCCAACGCCAACATCGCAAAAATCATCGGCACGACAATCATAAAAATCATGCGTAAAAATATCTGACCAATCGGCAGAAAAATATGCGTACTGATAAACTGGAGAAACGGCAAATCGGCGCCCAGATGTGCAATTGCGCCCGCCACAATTCCGAGAACCAAAGCCACCGTCAGCTGTATGTGTGTTCCAAACTTCGTCACCGTGCGCCACCCCTTGCATTCAATCATTAGCTACCAATAGCGTCCCACATAGAAGTACGACGGTGCAAGCATATGTGTGTACAGATTATGGACACTTGCTAAAAAAGATCGCTGATTTGGTTATGCAACCCTTGGAAAACATTGCGACGATGGTGGCCCCGTTCTTGCTTAATCATACCTTGAACCTATTGAGCTGAGGGGTTTTTATGAGTATGAAGTTCACACATCTCCAAGCTATGGCGTACGCGTCGGCACTGACGATTCTTGGCGTCTCGGCACCCGCGCTGGCCAACAACTTCAAGTGCGACAAAGCTCAGTCGTTCTGCACAATCGACTCCAAGCAACTGACCATTGGTGATCGTGTTGGTTTCTTTAATCACGACGAAGAACTGGTTGCATACGGCGAGGTCGAAAAGGTCGAACATCGAACACGTTATGTAAAAATCGAAAAGAGTACTGGCAAACTGAAAGCCAATCACTCTTATGCTTTGTTAGATGACAACAAATACCAGAATCTCAGCAGCAATTATAAAATGTACCGCGAATCCGCCCAGATGGCGGTTGGAGCGGACGCCAGCCTGGCATCAGTCGGTTTGGGTGACGGTGCACTTGGAATTGGTGCTTCGGTCTACGGCAATTGGCGCTGGCAACAGCAGCTATATTTAAGCGGACGAGCCTTTTTTGTCACCACTGGCGGCAGTGCCATCAGCGTCAATTCTGGAGAGTCGCGCAACGAATCCTTTACAGCCACCATGCTCGGCGTTATGCCTGGTTTGCAGTGGATCACGCCACAGCATAAACCTTTCAGTGCACGCGCCGAAGCCGGCCTTGGTCTAGCCTATAGCAGCGCATCGGTCAGCGGCGGCGCTAGCGTCAAAGAACATCTTGATCATCTTGAACCAGGCTTTGGTCTGGCTATGCGTGGTAGCGTCGGCGTACAAGCCAACTTCAAAGAATGGCATCCGACGCTTGATGTAGCTGTCAATCGCGTGCAATCGTCAAACTATCGCCTGATCAGCCTCGGCGTGATGCGTGATCTGAAATAGATTTACTTAAATACTCAAGTTTTCTGCATGAATTTATCGTGAAGCTGTCGCTGAATATTCTTGGCTAGCTTCTGCGACACACAGACAATAACGCCATTGTTCTTAACATCCATCGCGGCGATATTCACCGCGCCGATTGTTTCGGTAATCTGGGTCACCAACTCCGGATTCTGCCAAAAGCCAGAACCAGCAATAGTCAAGCAGCTCAAATCACCAAAACACTTAGTGGCCTTGTGCGTAAAACCACTGGTCGTGGCGAATTTTTTCAGATGATCCCCCAATCCAGTCGTCAGATCGTAACGCACAATAAACGTAATTCTGTCGGTAGTACCATCAAGACGCACCATCGTGGACAGCAAGGGGACTTCGCCGTTCTGCCACAGCCATTGCATGGCTTCTGTGACTACGGCCTGGGGATTAGTTGCCGCGGAAAACTCAAATTGCGCGACACCCATTGCGGTTTTTTCGGCAATTGCCGTTACCTGCATCGACTCCATTGGCTTGCTCCCAAAAATAACGGTACCAGCTCGATCCAGACTAAAACTTGAGCGAACTTCTAAACGAATTTGATATTTCTGTGCTAACGATAGCGCGCGCGCATGAATGACTGATGCGCCACCCCAGCAAATTTCACTCATGGTTTGCCAATCAAGCTGGCGTACGATTCTAGCATCAGAAACCACGTGTGGATCCGCGGTAAATACACCGTCCACATCTTTATAAATCTCACAACTTTTAGCCTTAAGAACATGGGCTAATGCCACAGCCGTCAGATCAGACCCGCCCCGTCCGAGCGTTGTAATCTCTTTGGAATTAGCACTCATCCCCTGAAAACCAGCGATGATAATCACATTTTTTTGCGACAGACCCGCTTTAATGCGATCCCCGAGTACTGATTTAATGCGTGCGTTACCGTGAACATCGTCGGTAAGAATCCCGCTTTGCGAGCCCGTCAGGGACAGCGACGGTAAACCACGTTCATGCAACGCTATACTGAGTAGCGACATGGAGATACGTTCACCAACGGTCAGCAACATATCCAATTCCCGGCGCGGTGGATTCTTGGAGACTTGCAGCGCCAGATTTAACAACTCATCGGTCTGCTGTCCCATGGCGCTAACCACGACGACAACTTGCGAACCCTTATCGACGGTACGTTGAATATGCTCCGCGACCGCCTGTATACGTTCAATCGTCGCAACCGACGTGCCGCCGTATTTTTGAACAATTAAATCCACTCGTGCATCTCACAAAAAAATCTTGGTTTGGTATTTTAGCAAATACTTTAGAAAAGATCCCTGGCTACACGTATTTATTCAGCAGCCATAAAATATTCTATAAAATTTTATTAAAGTACCTCTAAAGTTAACATTAAAAACGTCGAAACTAATAATATGCGCATCAGGTATCAGCGCAAGGAATGATTTGTATTATAAGGAATGGACGCCATGATGATTAGAAACACCCAACTCAGCAAATACGCTTTCATAAGCATAATTGCGTTTGGCAGCATCATGCTGGTGAGCTGCTCGGGCTCAGATCAACAACAACAAGAAGATTTTGAAGCATCAGAGGACAATGAAGCCGCCAACGTTGACGACGACTCGGGCAATGAAGAGTTCGCCGGCAATAATAATTTCGGTGGTAACAGCACCGCCACAGCAAATGGTGGCTTCAACGAATATGCGGACGAAAACTTTAGCAATAATCAGTTAGCTGATCTTACCGACAATGGCTTAAATCAGGTCCCCGCAAATCAAGCAGCATTCAATGCGATTCCAGCCAGCAATACGACCATGGCGAACGCCGCGCCTTTGAATCCAGCGATCACCGACGCCGCGCCACCTTTTAATTCCGCAGCTCCCATGAATGCCGCAACTAATGCAGCTACCCCAGCCGCCGGTGGTATTGTAAAATATGTCAGAAATTCGACGTTGCCTGTTGTGGATCAACCTGGCGGCGCAACCGTGGTCGGTACGCTGGAACAAGGCGACCACCCGGTCGTTTGGGATAATGGCGAGTGGGCGAAATTGGCTGATGGTAAATTTGTTTCTACTCAAGGACTTAGTGAACAAAGTATCGGCCGCAACCGTCGCTCAAATCCATGGCGCTAATCCGAATCGGTTAAGTTTGGGAGATAAAAATTGAAGGTACTTATATGGGCCACCATGTTGGCCCTCGTTTCTTTTGGTTGCGGTCAAAAAGGCGGCTCTTCCACAACCACAGCGCCAGCATTTCTGCCGCACATTGATCTTCAGTTTCCTGACAATTTGTTAGCTACCGAAGCCGAATTGACGCAAAGCAATGAGAGTACATCCGTGATCGAATCGTTAGCGCAACGAATTGATCATATCCTGACCCATATCAACATTTTGACTAACCGCTTGAATGTCTACGGCGTTAACGGCACCGGTCGCTTTGAAGGCAAGGGCCCTGATGGGATTATTAATGGTTATGTCAGCGAACTCACATCCAGTGCCTACAACTACCGCGCCGTTATCTGCAGCGACGAGACTGTCATCATGCAACTGGATTGGAGTGCGGACGGCCAAAAAATTCACGCCATCCGGGATTTCAGCACTGCAATTCTCGCGCAACCGGTCTCAGAGTTGGTGCTACAACTAACTTATGATCTGAACACTCTACCTACACTTGATCTGCATTTGCAGGGCAAACCCTTCGTCAAACCAATAGTTGTTCCATCCCATATAGATTTTTTTGTAGAGCATGTGGAAGTGGATCGCGATGATAGCGGATCTTTAGCGATCAAAGCTGTTGCTGATTGGTATAGCGAAGGTACTACGCAATTTACGGCGGATACTTATCTAACAGGTTCCGTCGCAACGAATGGCAGCGGTAGCTATGTTGCGTATCGCAAATTCAATACTCTTCTTTGTCCCAACAATTTTGATGAAAACAATCTTGAGGCTCCCGGCTGGTGTCTGGGTCGCGACCTGGACAGCGACTCACGCTACAATGCGGACGAGCGTCTTGCGGCATGGGCAAAGCTGAAAACACTTGGCATTGTCGCTGATGCGACCTTGAATACGGTCTCGCTCGATCCAGACCTAACCTGTTCGCCCGAGTGAGTGAGTCTAAATCCATATGAAGCCGGCGATTCTTTTCGAGAACGCAAAAGTCATCGTTGTTGATAAACCCTCCGGCTGGTTGAGTGTTCCCAGTCGCCAGGGGGCCAATGATCCAAGACCGTGTGTTGGTACAACGCTAACACAACAGCTACACATGCAACTGTGGCCAGTTCATCGCCTGGATGTCGAAGTATCCGGTATTTTGATGTTTGCAAAAGACGCGCTGACGCATCGTGGTCTCAATAACGCCTTTGAAAAACGTCTGGTGCAAAAAACCTATCATGCACTAACAACCGCAAATCCTAATCTCCACGTCGAGACCAAACTGGAACCATGGCGATCCAAAATCGTGCGGGGCAAAAAACGCTCCTTTCATGCCGAGCATGGCAAAACCGCCGAGACACGTGCCACCTATATCGGACCTTGCCAACTAGGAGATAGACCCCAGGCTTACTTGTGGCACCTGGAACCGGTAACAGGGCGTCCCCACCAGCTTCGTTTGGAACTTGCCACGAGGGAGTGGCCGATTTGGGGTGATACCTTGTATGGAGGGGTGGCATGGGATAGAACCGGCATCGCCTTGCGCGCAGTCGCCATCACCGCTAAAAACAGCCATATTTTCAATGAATTATCCTTACCCGTTGCTCTACGGGCACCTTCCCTGCTGGAAAAGCTTGGCTAAAGCTCTGAAAAAACAATGACTTATCCCCAGATGTCGATTTTTCGACACTCCAGGGAGAAAGATGTCGAAACTGTAGGCAGGCTAAAGAGTTATAACCGATTGATATCAAAGACCTAAAGTTGGGCACACCCCTTGCAGAATCATTAGTAGAACTTAATAAAACTAAGGCATGTAAGACTACGAGGACGCGCAGGGGAGGTTCAGATGTTTGCAGGAATGGCTCAAAACAAATTTATTAGCCAAGCGAGTGGCTTCTATAAAAGCTACCCGATTATCTTTAAAGCCTTTGCAGGAACAGTTTTGTTTGCGGCAATGACGACCGGCATAAGTCTACGTTTATTGATGTCCAATATCAATCAAGCCAATCTTATTACGCGTGCCGAACGAGTTACTACCGATCTGGAATCCGTGATTGGTCGTATGAATGCTCACGGCGAACGCGTTGGCAGCCTGCCAACCAGCGATTACGTTGTCTATCGTTCGTCATTGGATAATAAACAAGCGGACGTATTATCAACGACTCTCAACTCGCGTTTGGACAGCATGCTCGCCAATATGCATCGCATCGATCAACGCTACGAAAAAATCGTCAGCATTATTAGTGATAACGAAGCATTGATGCAATCGCTCCCGGCAATTACACCGACCTCCGGCTGGATTTCCAGTCATTATGGTCACCGCGTATCACCCTTTACCCGGCAACCGGTATTACACCGCGGCTTGGATATTGGCGCCGAAACAGGTACGCCAATTCACGCTTCCGCAGATGGCGTCATTGAGGCAGCCGGCCTCTCGACGACGCTCGGTAAGTTCGTAGTCATCGATCATGGTTTCAACATCAAAACTAAATATGCACACGCTTCTGAATTACGCGTAAAAAAGGGCGACGTAGTAAAACGTGGCGATTTGATCTCGCTGGTTGGTACCACGGGACGTTCGACCGGCCCACATTTACATTATGAAGTTTGGATTGGTGACAGCGCCGTTGATCCCCACAACTATCTTTTGGATGTCGACCACAAAGCATCCTCGGTACAATTGGCGCAAATTCAAGGTGGCCCAATGGGCGGCGATGAAATCGATATTACCAGCACAACCAAAAGTGCTACCAAAGTGCAGAGTAACTCGACTATGCAACTGATTATCAAACAATTAATTGCTGGTATTAATATCTTCGCGGCCTTCACTCTCGCTTTGATCACCCTGGTGATGATTAACGTGAGCTGGAGCCGCATCACTGCAATCGAAGAATAAAATGTTAATGTCGCCGAAGACTCAGAGAGGCGTTTCGATAATCTGAGTCTTCTGGATGACAACATCCTCAACTGGACGATCTTGCAATCCGGTTGTCACAGCACCGATCTTCGCTACTGCCTCCAGACTTTCGTCGTCAGCCGTCTCACCGAATGCCGTATACTGATTATCAAGAAAAGGCACATCCTTGAGACAAATAAAGAATTGTGACCCAGCGGAATTTGGATCCGAGGTACGCGCCATGGACAAAACACCGCGCTTGTGTTTTTTCGGGTTAAATTCTGCATTAACTTTATAGCCAGGACCACCCGTGCCGCGACCTTCGGGACATCCAGCCTGAATAACGAAATCCTTAACAACGCGATGAAAAATCACACCATCATAAAAACCGATCTTGGCCAGACCAAGAAGATTTTTGCAGTGATTAGGCGCAACATCAGACGCCATATTCAAGCGGATATTTCCCGCCGTCGTTTGTAGCTCCAATTGATATTTGTTCTTAGCAAAATCGAAAGCTTCTGCCGCCGCCTGCACATCATCAAAGTAATTTTTACCGCCCGACATCCTCACTCCTGTGCTTCTTTGATTGCGATACCCAAAACCAGAAAACTGCAAGCTAACCCCCCTAAGTTATTATGTCAATCCAACCTGGTATAAGGCTTGCACAGCAAGGCCTGTAGAGCGTCTATCGCTCTCTGTTCGTCGCTAGTTGCTGTGGTTATTTGTTGAGGTTGTATATGTACTCTGGTTATCGAAATCCTAAAAATAACAATAAAATTCAGATGTTTACGTCTTGGGGCCGCGGACGCCTTCTTTTTGCCGGCTTACTGTCAACTTTTTTGACACATGCAGCCAATGCCAACATCGTCGGCAGCGATACCCAGAATTTCAACCCGACCCCAAGCGGCCTTGATTATTTCACGGTCCGATCATCCAAGGTTCTAGCACCAGGCACTTTTAGCTTAGGTCTCTTCCTGGACGCGGCTACCAACACACTGCCGTATATAAAAGATCCAGCTTATGACAACTCCGATGCACACAATGCCAGTCGCACCAAGATCAATGACTCCGTGATCGGTCTTGATGCGCATGTTGCTTATGGCGTGATTAACAATTTAGAGATCGGTTTAAATTTACCGCAGGCATTGAGTCAGCAAGTAAAAAGCCAAAACTATCGTGGTCAGTATGCCAGCACAGGCAATACCGATGTTCGCTTAAGCGGCAAATATCGTCTTCTTGGTGATGAAACCTATGGTGTGGCGGTCGTAACAACGGTCAGCATGAACCGCATGAAAGATAATCCCTACACCGGCGAAAAAAACAAGCCGCTGTATGCACTGGAACTTGTCGCGGACAAAACCATCGAAAAAATTTCCGTGGCCGGTAACCTAGGTTATCGCTGGCGGGGCGGCGAAGATCTCAATGCAGCCCCCGTGAATGCATTCGGAAACCAGTTGATTATGTCGGCAGCTGCCGGCTACCGGCTTGATTCGATAAGCAGTCAAGCTATCGCCGAAGTGTACGGCAGTAAGTTCACGGCACAGGCCAATAAATTTGCCGGCCGCAATCCGACCGCAGCCGAGCTGCTTTTGGGCATGAAATATTTTGCTAACGAAGAGCTGACCTGGAATTACGGTATCGGCACGGAATTACAACATGGCATCGCAACCGCTGATATGCGTTTGTTCGGTGGTGTTACCTGGACCATGGGTCAGGGGCCACGTGCTATCACAAAAGTCGTCAGTATTTCTCGCATACCAGCTCGCAAGGCTGATGAGACAGTTGTTGTTCGCGATATTTTATTCGATTTCGATTCATCGCATCTGGCTCGCAAAGGCTCAACGCAAGCCTTGGACGATATGGCCAAGCGTTTAACCAACAGCCCAAACATCAAGAAGATCATTGTTGAAGGCCACACCTGCACAATGGGCTCTGATGAATACAATGCTGATTTAAGTCAAAAACGGGCTGAAACCATCAAAAAATGGCTGGTAGATAAATACCAAATTAATCCGGAAAAAATCGAAGCCATCGGCTTCGGTCAATCGCAGCCTGTTGCCAGCAACAAAACGGCTACTGGCCGCGAATTAAATCGTCGTGTGGAGTTTAAGATTTATCGTTAATCGCTGAAGCTGAGTTACCTGAGTGGAGCAGAGTATTATGTTTAGTCGAAAATTAAAAACCTTAACTGTCATAGTCAGCTTGCTGACGATAGGCGCTATTGTTGCCTCTTGTAAGCAAGCCAGTTACGAATTTGTCGGCAAGAAAAAGTCCGAGACAACCCCACCACAAACATTGGGGCCGGAGCCAACACCAAGCGATCCCGCCTATAATTTTACGATAGGCGCTGATCCGACAACGCAAAAGATCAAACTACCTATCAATTTCACTGCTCGTGGCTGCGGCGCTGACAATGACGGTACCGTCACCTGGGAATTCGGTGACAACATCACCGACCAAGGTACAAACATTAACTATAGCTATAAATACAAAGGCAAATTCACGGTAAATGCTACTTGTGAAACCAAAGACGGAAACAAATTGACAGCACAGGTAGTAGTCACCATACTGCCGGCCTCTACGAGTTGCGGCAATTCTTGCCCGAATTCGTGTTCCAATCCTTGCAGACGATAGCTAGGCAGGACTTTGGCTAATTTTTACAAACTTATTGCTACCTGCCCCGAAGAACTCGTCGATACCGTAGCGACGGAAATCGAAAAATTCGGGGCTAGTTCTATCCAGAAACGTTATAAAGCCGTCCATTTTGAAGTCGATAATCTTTACGATTACTATGCTGCCCATCTATGGTTGCGCACACCAAGTCGGCTCTTGCGCGTCATCAAAGAACTCCCGGCAAAAAACTTCGATGAATTGAAAAATTCCGCCCGCGGTATTGTCTGGGAAAAATGGTTCAATCCTGAGCGCACCTTCCGTGTGGAAGGCGTACCAGCACATCGCGGCGCCGAATTAATGAATGCCAATCAAATCAGTCGTGCTATCCGTGAAGCCATTCAGGAACGCGCCCGCACCAAAAACAAACCCATACCCAAAGTCGATCTCAAGGATCCAAAAATCGAACTAGTCGCTTTTGTGGAGTACGGTAAATGCGTGCTCAGCGTCGACTCCAGCGGCAAAACCATGCATAAACGCGGTTACCGTGATGATCATCATCCGGCTCCCATTAAAGAGACCCTGGCCGCCGGGATCTTGCAATTAATCGGCTATGACGGCAGCACTATTCTCTATGATCCGATGTGCGGCAGTGGCACGATCGTCATAGAAGGTGCCGAAGTCGCATTGACTAAAGCACCGCTTATTCATCGTAAAAAAGGCGAATTCGGCTTTGAGTGGCTTGCGGACTTTGACAACGCCATCTGGCGAGAAGTCCAAGAAGACGCACGCAAGAAACGTCTTGAGGAACCACCACAAAAAATATTCGCTGCGGATATCGAAGCCAAGTACGTGAATAATGCTCGCAGCAATGCCTTGCGAGCTCGCGTCGAAAAGCATATTGATTTTGCGGTTAGAGACTTCTTTAAAGCTGATGCACCTGCATCAGAGGGAATGCTGATAACTAATCTGCCGTATGGTGAGCGCATCAAGACAGAAAACCAGAATCTACAGCAATTCTACAAAGATTTCGGCGACACGCTTAAGCAAAAATATGCCGGCTGGCAAGCTTGGGTTCTTGCTGCCGAAGAGTCGCCATATAAATTTATCGGCCTACGACCCAGCCGCAAGATTTCATTACAAAATGGCAGTGTCAAAGTAAAGCTACTGAGATTCGATCTTTATTCCGGCAGCAAGAGACGCTGACGCCTGGCCTCGTAAGCCAGAATTGCTCCAGTCGTCGCCACATTCAAAGAATCGCCCACACCAAGCATCGGTAATTTCAACATCTGCACATTATTTTGCGCCCAGAAATTACTAAGACCGTCAGCTTCGCTGCCCAAAACCACGGCAACTGATGTGGTTAAATCCGCTGCAAAATACAGCTGATTTGCAAAAGGGCTAGCCGCGTAAATCGTATAATTCGCATTCTTTAACTGTGTCAAAGCCATCTGATGATCCGCCCAGATCACCGGTAAGGTAAAGACAGCACCGACACTGGCGCGAATCACATGCGGATTGTAAAGATCAGCGGAATTATCAAGAACAACGACTAAATCTACACCAGCGCCATCTGCGGAACGTAGAAATGCGCCCAGATTACCTGGTTTCTCAACGCCTTCCAGCACAAATACCAGCCCTGATTTTTTGCGCGGCAATTTATCCCAGGAACCAGAACGTGCAACGGCCACAGCTACGATGCCATCGCTGCCCTCACGCATCGCCAATTTTGCATAGACACTCTCGCTAACTTCGTAAAACGCGGCAGGTTGAATTTGTTCGGCAAGAATCTTGGCATTTGCCGATAAGCACTCATCACAAACATACAATTCTTTGATAACTATCCCGGCATTGATCGCACGTTCTAGCTCACGAGCACCTTCGATTAAAAACAATCCTGTTTGCAATCTTTCGCGGCGCTCGCGCAACGCCACCGCTGCCATGACACGAGGATTCTTAGGAGATGATAGATACAGATCGGTCATAGTTTTAAATACTCAAACGACTGAATAGGGCATAAGCACCACTAGGCAAGGCATAACCGGACTTCGCCGTAATACGCATTTCATCCGCCTGAATGCTGGCTTCGGCCTTAAATGTCTGACGAAGAATATTAGCCAGCGACAGCGGTGTAAATCCCGGAGAATGCGCGCTTAAAAGAACAAAACCAATGTCGCTATCCAATAATAGCTGTAGTTGATCCATCATACCGATAAGATGTTTCTCGATATCCCAAATTTCGCTGTTCGGCCCCCGTCCATAGGTGGGTGGATCGAGAATAATCCCGTGATACTTGGTGTTACGCCGCACCTCACGACCGACAAACTTCTGTACGTCATCAACCAACCAGCGAATCGGCCGATCAGCGCACTTGGATGCTTCCGCATTCTCTCTGGCCCAGGCAACACTGGTTTTAGAAGCATCAACGTGAGCAACATGAGCTCCGGCCTGAGCCGCCGCCAACGTCGAGCCACCGGTATAAGCAAATAAATTCAAAATTTTTACTGTATCGGTTTTTGCCGACTGTGCCTTGACCAGCGCTCGAATTTGCTCCCAATTGGTCCCCTGCTCAGCAAACAACCCCAAATGCCCAAAATCCGTCATACGCATGACCAGATTCAAATCACAAAAACTAATCGGCCATTGAGTAGGCGCCTTCTTATTATGAACAAACCACTTACCATCGCCGCCACTGAATCGTTTAAATTCAAAATCCGCATCCCATTCCTGATCGGTAAGCTGCGGACGCCATACGGCCTGTGCCGAAGGACGAATGATTCGATAAGCGCCTACTTGTTCCAATTTGCGAAAATTACCGGCATCTAAAAGCTGGTAGGATACTGCTGTCATAACACGCTCAAATCAGCAGGGAGTCGCTGAACGGCATTTTGGTATTCGCGGATAATTCTGGTGACCAGGTCAGCAACTGTCGGAATATCTCGCACCAGACCCGAAACCTGACCGATCTCCAACTCACCTTCCACCAAATCGCCTTCGAGCATACCCCGCTTGGCGCGACCCTTGCCCAAAAGCTGCTCCAGCTCGGCACGTGTGGCCCCGCGAGCTTCATAAGTAGCCACTTGTTGGTAGAATTGGTTCTTCAACAAGCGAACCGGTACCAAGTCCTTCATCGCCAACATGGTAGCCGTTGGATCAGCATCGATAATTGCCTGCTTAAACGCCCGGTGCGCACTCGATTCTACCGTTGCCGCAAAACGTGTTCCCATTTGCACACCGCTAACGCCGAGGCACAAAGCCGCCGCAACCGCCCTGCCATCGCCGATACCACCAGCGGCGATAACCGGAATTTTTACGGCATCAACGACCTGAGGAATAAGAGTCATCGTCGTGATTTCATCGCGACCATTATGCCCGCCAGCCTCAAAGCCCTCAGCGACAATTGCATCGACGCCGGCATCTTCGCATTTCTTAGCCAGTGCCGGCGTTGATGTTACGTGCACGACAATACATCCATGGTCCTTTAGATACTTGGTAAACAACTTTGGACTGCCGGCGGACGTAAAAAAAATACGAACTCCCTCACTCAAAGCCGTGTCGATCTGCTCTTGCACCTTGGCGTACAATAAAGGCACGTTAACGCCGAATGGCTGTTTGGTCAGAGTTTTGGCTTTTTGCAGATGCGCTCGTAGCAACTCAGGATTCATGGAACCAGCGCCAATCAACCCGAGTACACCAGCATTGGCGGAAGCCGCCGCCAGCTTCGCTCCCGAGACCCACACCATGCCAGCTTGAATAATCGGTAGCTTGATGCCAAAAAGCTTTGTTATAGAGTTAGACGCATTCATAATATTCGACAGACTCCCATGAATGTCATGTTATATGCATATCATCACTCTAGTACATGGAGAATTTGGATTTGAGCGAAACCCCCAGCGGCCGACGTATTAAACGGGGATGGATGAATCTTGAAGTCATCAGGATCGTCGAAGATACCCATGATACCAAGACTTTTATCATGGTGGATAAAGACGATGGCGGCCGTCAATTCGATTATGTCGCCGGACAATATTTGACCTTTCGTTTTGACGATCTTACGGAGAAGCCGATCGCCCGCTCTTATACGATGTCCAGCTCGCCATGTCAGGCGGAATGGACGGCTTTTACCGTCAAACGCGTGGCGAGTGGACTTGTCAGCAATTGGCTGTGTGACCACGTGAAGGTTGGCAGTGTTCTCCGAGCCCGTGGTCCAATCGGCAAATTCGTCTTCGATCCTTCACACGATCATCAGCATTTGTTTATGGTGGCCGCTGGGAGCGGCGTTACTCCATTTGTCAGCATCATGCGCGAATACATGACCAAGCTTGGACAACCGCAGTCACCCACCACCATGACATTGCTGGTCGCTTATCGCACGACGCACGATCTTATCTGCTGGCCCGATCTCCAAGCCATTAGCGCGATACCGGGCATGAAAGTGATTACCACACTGACGCGCGAACATGCCGATCCCGACAAATTCTGGCACGGCAGACCGGATACGGCGATGTTAGATCGCTTGGTCGGTGACGGATATTCTGACAAAACATTTATGACCTGCGGCCCGCAGGAAATGATGGATATGGTTACGGCGCATGCGACCGCACACGGCACGGCCGCAGCCCACGTTAAGACCGAGTCATTTTTTTAAAAGCGTAAAGTTTCAAACGGCATATTCAATGCTTCGGCAACCGTCTGGTTCACCATTTTGCCGGCAAACGCATTTAACCCCTTACGTAACGGCTCAGATTTGGCCATCGCACGATCCAGGCCATGATTCGCAATGTCCAACGCATACTTCAGAGTAACATTGGTCAACGCATAAGTACTGGTCTTGGGCACGTCACCAGGCATATTAGTAACGCCGTAATGTACAATGCCTTCGTCGATGAAAATAGGATCATCATGGGTCGTGGGCTTAATCGTTTCGATACAACCACCCTGATCAATCGCTACGTCGACAATGACCGAATCTTTTTCCATCGACCGCACCATCTCTCGCGTGACTAGACGCGGAGCTTTGGCACCCGTGATAAGAACGGCACCAACCACCAAATCCGCTTCCTCGACGGCGGATGCGACGTTCTCGGGATTAGACATCAATGTTGAGATATCAGTGCCGAATATATCATCGAGATAAGCCAGACGTGCCGCACTAACATCTAACATAGTCACACGAGCGCCCAAACCAATTGCCATCTTCGCCGCGTTGATACCAACAACGCCACCACCAATAATGGCAACACGACCGCGACGCACACCGGGGACACCGCCCAGGAGAAGTCCCTTACCACCACGATGTTTTTGTAAACATTGCGCACCGACCTGTACGGACATACGCCCAGCTACCTCGCTCATCGGCGTCAACAATGGCAGCGATCGATTTTCCAGCTCGATAGTTTCGTAAGCGATAGCCGAGACTTTGCGTTCAACCAACGCTTTTGCCAGTTCAGGCACGGCAGCTAAATGCAAATAGGTATAAAGAATCTGATTCGGCTGCATAAGTGAATACTCACTGGCGATCGGTTCTTTAACCTTAATAATCATTTCAGCATCAGCCCAAACTTGCTTGGCTGTCGGAATAATCGTCGCACCTGCGGCGACAAATTTATCATCTGGAATACCAGCGCCAACGCCTGCATCCTTTTCCACAAGAACTTTGTGGCCCGCATCAACCAGAGCACGAACCCCTCCGGGAACCGCAGCAACACGGTTTTCTCGGTTTTTAACTTCTTTTGGCACGCCGATAATCATGATCGAGACTCCAAAACTAAAAGGCCGTTTTATCTACGCAAAACGCTATAAATTACCTGTACGCGAGGGTAAGGAAACCGTCAACTTTCTTAGTGTTAAAACAAACTTTGCCGTTTAAGACCTGAACAATTCGCCCATTTTCTTGCCCAGCAATACCGAGGCCGAGATAATACAAATCATCAGAATCAGCATGGCGATCATCCCAAGGGCGCTAGCAACAAACTCACCATTCCCCTGCTCCAGGAACAACGCATAAATCGCTTTGGTAATGGGATAATAACGATCCTTCATGGCCAGTATCAAGCTGTCGCTGACGTCCAACATTGCGTAAGCAAAGCATAACAACCCTCCGGCGATCAGATTTGCCATGACCAAGGGTACGGTAATCTTACGCAACGTATAAAAACGGGAAGCACCAAAGGTCGCCGAAGCCTCCTCCAGGCTGATCGACGTCTGCTGCAAGCCAGCCGAGGCGGAGCGAACCATATAAGGTAGTCGCCGGATCGCGTAAGCAATAACCAATAAAGGAATCGGATTATGCAACGGATCCAGCCAGGTACCGCTGTAGGTAATGACATAGCCAAAGGCAATGACAATACCAGGGAGGGCCAAAGGAACCATAACGAGGCTGTCCAGCAGCCCAGCGGCAGGCACCAATTTACGATGCACCACATAGGCAATCAGCACTCCAAGAACCAAATCGAGCAACGTGGCGAGCGATGCCAGTAGCATGCTGTTTTGAATGCCAGTCAGCGATAATTCCTGTTGGAACACCATCTCGTAATAACGAGTCGTATACTGTTCGGGCAATATCGTCATAAACCATCGATCGCTAACGCTGGTAATCAACACCGACAGGTGCGGCAACAAGGCAATGAAAGATACGCCACCGATTACCAGCCATGCCATGAACGTACCAAGTGGGGTTGCCCGTCGAACAGCGCTGGTAACATGGCCGCGCGCCAGCATTTCGTATTTTTTGCCACCAACCAGATAACGCGACAGGCTGAATATCGCCAAGGTCATGACAATCACCAAGAAGACGAGAGCAAAGCCGACGGGGTTCTCGTTAACATCCGTGACTAAATTATAAATCCGCACCGGCATTGTTTCATGGAATCCCACCAGCAACGGCGTACCAAGGTCAGTCAACGCCCAAATAAATACAATAATCGCACCCGCAAAATATCCGGGTCGAGCCAACGGCCACACGATATCGACATAACGTCGCCAGCTACGCACGCCAAGCGTCTTAGCCATCTCTTCAAGACTGGGATCAATGTTAGCGAGCGCTGCCGTGAGATTTAAATACATAATCGGATACAAATGCAGAACTTCAAGAATGACAACAGCCCAGAACATGTTGCCACCACCGAGCCAATCAATCGGTTCGCTGATAAAACCATTTTCCAACAAAAACAAATTGACCGAACCACGGCGCGCAAAGAAACGCTGAACGCCGATGGCACCAACAAAAGGCGGCATTACCATCGGCACCAGTAACAATCCCGAAAGCAGGGTCTTGCCACGGTAATCAAGTTTGGCGTTAATGAATGCCAAGGGCAAACTGACAACCGTTGTCGCCAACGTCGTCATGACACCAATCATCAGACTGTTAAAGATTGCTTCGGTTTGCAGGCTGTTAGCGAATAACAGACGAAAATATTCCAGGGTAAACCCATCGGAACCCCAGAACGCCTTCAAAACAATCGTGCCAACCGGCAATATCAAAAAGAAAAACAAAACGGCCAAAGTTAAAACAATGGTGCCATAACCTATGGTGTTGCCAATTGTTCGTGTCCAACGCGCCGAAGATTCCGCGAGCACTGCTTTCGCCATGTCAGGTACCAGGTCCCATATCAATCTGTTCAGGAAGCACTGCAACATCGTGTGGTAGAATTTGTACCACGACCCGATCACCTTCACGCAGTTCCGTGCCACAATTAAAGAGATTTGCTTTCATACGACAAGCGCCCTGACGCAATTGAAGCTGCTCGCTTTCACCCAAGTAAGTGAGGTGTTCCAGATCAACTTCAAATACATTACGCGCGTCTTCGGCTTGAGCTTGGGCTTTGCTTTGCAATATGCGCATCGATTCCGGCCGAAAGGACAGAGTCACTGCCGTGCCCGGCGCAAATGCGCTGGAACGCGTACCGGCGAGAAATTTACCTAAAGATGTCTCTACAACATCAAATTCGGATTCGCGGCCGATAATTTTTCCTTCGACCAGATTGGTCTCACCGATAAAGCCGGCAATAAACGGATTGGCTGGCCGACGATAAAGATCACGCGGCGTTCCTGACTGAATCAATCTGCCTGCATGCATAATCGATATTTCTGTTCCCATGGACAGCGCTTCTTTTTGATCATGCGTTACATAGACGGTGGTGATGCCGGTTTGTCGGTGAATGCGGCTGATGTTATCGCGCATTTCCAGCCGCAATTTGGCATCAAGATTGGAAAGCGGCTCATCCAACAACAACACGCTCGGTCGAATCGCCAAGGCTCGGGCCAGCGCCACGCGTTGCTGTTGCCCACCCGAAAGCTGACCGGGATAACGATCCGCAAATACCTTTAGCTGGGTAAACTCAAGAACGTCGTCAATACGAGCATCAATTTCCTGGTGCGATAACTTCCGTAATTTCAAACCATAAGCGACGTTTTGTCGTACCGTCATATGCGGCCATAGTGCATAGTTTTGAAACACCATGCCGATATTGCGCTCGGCGGCCGGCATATTGGTAACATCTTTATCGTCAAATAAAATACGGCCCGATGTTGGCTGCTCCAAACCCGCCAACATTCGCAAAGTCGTGGTTTTGCCGCATCCGGATGGACCTAACAAGAAATGTAGCGAACCATCGTGAATTGTCAGATTCAGGTCTTTAACTGCGTGAGCCGAACCATACGATTTAGAGACATTGACAAACGTAACTTGCATCTACAATCAACCTGCTTGTGCACGGGTCAATACCGCGTGGTATTTGCGCTGCGCATGATCGACCCATTTGTTAATAATCTGATTACGAAAAACATTATTCCCCCATTTGTCCGCCAGCTTTTCGAGTTCAGCTTCGTCAAATGGTGGTACCGATATCGCACGCAGTTTCTCCGGCGTATAACCCTCGCGAATAATCGTTCGCCATGCGGCTTTTAATTCACGATGGGTATCGACATGCAACGCGCCCAGCAAATCATCAAACACGCGCTTAACACGACCGGCTTTATCAGAATCCATTTTTAGATAAGTGGTTTGCTGAAATGGATTCATCGCGAAAGGACGTTTGCCTTCGGTCATTTGATAAGCAAGCGGATTCACCGACATGCGACCAAGGTAAGAGAAGCTCGGTCCACCGGGCGTATTTACCGGCAACATCAATAGCTGCTGGATCTCGGGTTTCAAGACGAACTCAATAAACCGCTGGGCCGGCACGGTATTTGGCGCACCCTTCACCAGAGCGATCGGATCAGGATCAAGAATAGTCTGGCCGGCGGGTAAAATGAAACCAAGTTTGTCAGCGCCCAATTCATTTAATTTACTGAGAGCATAAAAATCGATCACGGTTGCAGCCAACGCGTCGCCGGAAACGATCGCCTTAATGGGATCAGAGCTCGAATGCGTAAACTGCCGTGTGTTACCGGCCATCGCCGTTAAAATATCCCAGCCGCGCTCCCAACCATACGCGGACAGAATAATATAATTCATGGCGCTGGCGCTGCCCGACCGCCTGGGATCCGTGGCGGACAACTCGTTAAACAAACGCGGTTGCGTTAAATCCTCCCAGCTCATTGGCTCGGGGATCTTCTCAAGTTGCATGGCTTTCTTGTTATATAAAATCCCAAACGAAGACATCGCCGTGGCAATCCAGAGCTTTTTGCTATCGATTAGCGACACACCAGCTGCATCGGCGGGAACGCCTTGCATCGATGCCGGTGAAATCGTTAACGGCTGCAATAAGTTGTCACGAGCCAGCTCCGTAAATGTCGCAACCCCACCACCCCAGAACAAATCAACGCCAGCGGTTTTTGCATTCTTGGCAAAACGTGCGCGCAAAAAGCGGATATCATCAGACGTTCCGCCTTGGTCCAACCAATCAACGTTGATGGTGGTTTTAAACTGCTCGCGATAATACTGCTTAAACCGCGGCACGAATTCTTCCTGGATGGATTTACGATGCGGCGACAGAATCACCAAAGAATCTACGGCGAACACGGGAGCAGTCACAAGCATGGCAAGTAAGATCAATAGGATCTGCAACCTGCTTTTCATCAAAACTCCCGCGCGAAGATGGATAAGGTCGCGATTCTACAAGCCCATGCAAAAGGCGCAAGCAGCAATTTTGACGTAATTCCGGTGGCGGGAGGCGATAGTTGCCAGTGCCGATACGAAACAAAAAATACTTTTATTACAATGACTTATAACAAAGAAGGCCTTTTAAATACCCTGACTCCGGGAACGTCAGCAAGGTCGGGTGGTCCGCGGCCTGGCGCAAGTGACGAACAATATAGGCGTCGCTGCTACTATCGAGGGCCGCCGAAAAAACAATTTTTTGGAACAAATCGGGACTAATATGCCCCGAACAAGAAAAGGTTGCCAACAACCCGCCCGGTTTTAGCAAGCCAAATGCGAGACGATTAAGATCCTTGTAGCCTCGCGCGGCTTTATCAACCTGACTACTGTTGTGTGCAAATTTGGGAGGATCCAAAATAATGAAATCAAAAACTGCCGCCCGATCACGTAACCCACGCAAATATTCAAAAACATTCGCGCAGACGCTTTCAGATTTATGCTCACCAAGTCCATTCAATTGGAGATTTTGCGCTAACTTATCGAGAGCGGGTTGACTGGCATCAACACTGACAACCTCACTGGCACCAGCCGCCAGGGCTGCAACCGTAAAGGCACCCGTATAAGAGAAACAATTCAGTACGCGTCTGCTGGCAAAAAAAGGTTTGAGTAGCGCCCGCGTATCACGCTGATCCAGATAGGTCCCGGTTTTATGCCCGGATGCCACATCCACCAAAAATTTCTGCCCGTCTTGTTCACAGTGGATAACTGTATTCTCCAAATCACCGGCAAGCACACCTGTGCGTACCGACAAACCTTCGAGCTCCCGCGATTGATCGTCACTGCGTTCGTAAATCGCTCGCGGACTGAGCAACTCCTCTAAAAGCGCGACAATCTCATTAAGATACTTATCGATACCGGCAGTCATTGACTGCACAACCAGAACCTCGCCATACTTATCGACGATAAGCCCTGGTAGCCCATCGGCTTCCGCATTCACCAGGCGACAGGCTTCCGATTTTCGGAGCAAATGCAGCGAACGGCGATAAGCGAGCGCAGCCATCAGCTTGGTTCGCCACAAATCAGCCGGCAGCTTCCCATCTTCGGTCGTCGTCCAATGCAACAGGCGAACGCGAATCTGCGATTGCTGGTTATAATATCCATGACCCAGGAGTTGTCCGTCAGCGGTAACTACCTGCACGATAGCACCGGGCGAAACTTCGGGTTCCCTGGCGATGGCGCCACTAAATATCCATGGGTGGCGACGCTTAACCGCGCTCTCCCGTCCGGGTTTTAAGATAACTTTAGCTAACAACATCGCTTGTCCTTTGCGCCCCCTTCCATACAGTTCCGGATGCCAACCCGCAACTAGAAAGGGACCTATTGACCGCGTCGGGGCGGACCGGTAGTGTTCAGAAAGGACAAAGATGAATTTTATCTAAGTTTGGATAAAACTCCCTGCACGGAGAATGATAAAATGATTACACGTAAAAATACCTATCTTGTCGCATTGATGGGCGTGGCCCTGGCAACTTCCGCAATGCGCTGCGGTAACAATAATTCCGAGATTGAAACCTCGCGCGAAGATGCCGCGATTTCGGACGACGAAAAATTCCTGGACGACGACGACGGACGTCCAGCCTCGGAAAGCGTTCCTGAAATGGGCGAAGACAAATATCCATCGCCCGCGAGCCGCTCCGACTCCATCAATGACGAAGATGCGCTCGACGAAGACAGCACTTATATGGAACCGCCCTCATCATCGACTGAGGATACGGACGAACAATAAATTTGAGTGACAACCGCGCAAAACCCCGTGAGCGTACTGTTCATCAAAATGTACGCCGCAGTTACTTTGATGGTGTTTCTTATAGCGCTATGGTGGGCATGGGCGAGACGTACTTGCCCGCTTTTGCTTTAGCCATCGGCCTCAATCAAGTCATTGCCGGCCTTGTCTCAACCGTGCCACTGGTGACCGGTGGTATTTTACAGCTAGCCGCGCCTAGTGGCGTGCGTTGGTTGCGTTCCTATCGCAAATGGGTGGTGTTCTGTGCGTTTGTGCAAGCATCCTGCTTCATTCCTCTTATTGTTGCCGCGCTGGTCGGCGCCATTCCAGCCCCACTGTTATTTCTGATCGCCGGTCTATATTGGGGCGCGGCTATGGCCGGGGGCGCAGCCTGGAACTGCTGGATCGAAGAGCTGATTCCTCCAAGCATACGCACTAAGTTCCTGGCGACACGTACGCGATTGATGCAATTTTTTATTCTTTGCGGCTTTGTCGGCGGCGGTCATTTATTGTGGTACGCCGCGAGACAAAATCAAACGCTTTATGCATTCGCAATTCTTTTCTCCATGGCGATGCTTGGTCGATATGCATCGGCATTTTTCCTATTCCGACAGTCAGAAACACCGACCACGCATACTGAAATGAAAACCGTCGCTTTTTCTGATCTGCTGACACGTATGCGCAAAGGCGATCAAGCCACCTTTCTTTTGTATATGGTGTGTATGCAACTAGCCGTTAATATGGCGTCTCCGTATTTCAATCCTTATATGCTGAAGCAATTAAATCTTTCCTATTTGGACTACATCACTTTGATCGGTGTTGCTTATGTCGGGCGGGTAATCAGCTTGCCCACGCTGGGACGATTGTCTAATTATCTGGGAGCAAATCGCTTACTCTGGATCACCGGCATTGGTATCGCACCGCTATCGGGAGCGTGGGTACTATCATCGGACATGTTGTATCTGACGATCATGCAGCTAATCTCCGGCATCTGCTGGGGCGGCTTTGAGTTGGCGGGATTGTTGCTGATTTTTCAAAATATCCGTCCACATGAGCGCACGAGTATTCTGACGATGCACAACCTGGCTCATACGCTCGCCGTCGTCATTGGCTCCTTAATTGGGGGCGCGATACTCGAATCTTTCAATGAAAGTCTTTTCGGTTTTCAGGTAATATTTGTCCTATCAACAGGAATGCGTTTGTTGCCCTTGCTGATTCTGGTGCGCGCTAAGTACAAAGACACACCGCTGCGAATGATCTTCTTGCGTACCGTTGGCTTGCGTGCCAGTGCCGGGGTTATCACTCAGCCGATGCTACCTGATATGTCTGAGCACTCAGACAAAACCGATGGAGACAAAAACCATGAGCCTGACCCAAAAACTCGTCAACAAAAATGAACAGTTCGGTGCGCATAACTACCATCCACTGCCTGTCGTGTTGCAAAAAGGCCACGGGGTTTGGGTAGAAGACGTTACGGGCAAAAAATATCTGGATTTTCTGGCGGCATATTCCGCGGTCAATCAAGGTCATCGTCACCCGAAGATTATCCAGGCTCTCAAGGAACAGGCTGATCTCCTAACACTGACATCGCGCGCCTTCTTCAGCGAAAAACTCGCGGTCTTTTTGGAACGGTTATGCCAATACAGCGGCTACGAAAAAGCTCTGGTAATGAATACCGGTGCGGAAGCCGTCGAGACTGCGATTAAATTAGCGCGGCGCTGGGGTAATCGCATCAAGGGTATCGACAACGGCAAACAAGAGATTATCGTCTGCCAAAATAATTTCCATGGCCGTACAACAACGATTATTTCCTTTTCCACTGACGACGATGCGCGAGCGGGTTTTGGGCCATATACTACTGGCTTTGTGACAATTCCTTATGATGATGCCGCGGCGCTGCGTCGAGCGATTACCGACAATACGTGTGCCTTTCTTGTCGAACCTATTCAAGGCGAAGCTGGCGTGATTTTGCCACGCACCGGCTATTTAAGTGAGGTTCGCAAAATTTGTGACGAAGCAAATATCTTGTTTATTGCCGACGAGATCCAAACCGGCTTTGGCCGCACCGGCAAAAAATTCGCCTGTGATCATGAAAATGTCCGGGCTGATGTCGTATG
Source organism: uncultured Oligoflexales bacterium (assembly GCA_964652825.1). Taxonomy (GTDB): domain Bacteria; phylum Bdellovibrionota_B; class Oligoflexia; order Oligoflexales; family CAZZCU01; genus CAZZCU01. The sequence goes on along the minus strand of CAZZCU010000003.1, from coordinate 108,490 downwards.
CCTGGGCAAAGCTCTGGGCGGCGGCGTATTACCTATTTCGGCGATCGTGGCTGATGACAAATTTATGCAGGTATTCACCCCAGGTTCGCACGGCTCGACGTTTGGGGGTAATCCGCTCGCTTGCGCTGTAGGTTGTGCTGCTCTGGATGTGCTCGATGGAGAACACCTTGCCGAGAAATCACAGGAGCTAGGAAAATATCTTCGCGATCAATTACAAAGCTTTTTGCCGTCCGCTAAAATTCAACTACGGGGCGAAGGCTTGCTAAACGCTATCGAATTCAGTGCCGATTTTGATGCCTGGCCTGTTTGTGTCGCCTTAATGGAAGCCGGCCTGCTGGCAAAACAAACGCACGGCAATATCATACGTTTTACACCGCCGTTAATTATCACCAAGGCGGAACTCGATCATGCCATCAGTATTATTCGCACCACGCTCGATAAACTAGCGCTCTTGTAAAAACGGATACCGATAATCCGTCGGCGGAACGAAAGTCTCTTTGATGGTTCGATGCGTCGTCCAGCGTAACAGATTCAGATAACTGCCGGCTTTATCGTTAGTACCAGATTTGCGGCCACCACCAAAAGGTTGCTGCCCCACAACCGCACCCGTGGGCTTATCGTTAATATAGAAATTACCGGCGGCATATTGTAATCGTTGACTGAGAGCCTCAATCACACGGCGGTCCGTCGCGAACACCGCGCCAGTCAAAGCATAGGGACTGGTCTCATCACAAATAGTCAGTACAGCGTCCAAATCTTTATCGGGATAGACATAGACTGAAAGCACCGGACCAAAAATTTCTTCGGTCATCGTTATGTACCGTGGATCGTTAACCTCGATGACCGTGGGTTCAATGAAGTAACCCACGCTATCATCAGTGTTACCACCATGAATAATTTTAGCGTTCGCATCTTTCTTGGCGTTATCAATGTAAGATTTAATTTTTTGGAATGCTCGTTGATCGATGACAGCGCCCATAAAATTAGTAAAGTCTTCGACGTCGCCGTATTTAATCTCAGCCAGTTGCGCCAGCAGATGCTGTTTGACCGCCGGCCAGATAGAACTAGCGATATACGCCCTTGAGGCAGCGGAACATTTTTGACCCTGATACTCAAACGCGCCGCGTGTTAAAGCCGTCGCAACCGCCAATGGATCAGCCGAAGCATGCGCAAACACAAAATCCTTGCCACCGGTCTCACCCACCAAACGAGGATAGGAACGATAACGATCAAGATTGTTGGCAACATTGCGCCACAACATGTTAAACGTCGCCGTAGAGCCGGTAAAATGAATGCCGGCAAAATCAGCATGCGCTAAAGCCAGCTCGCTTACCATCGCTGCTTCGCCCGGAACAAAATTGATAACTCCGGGCGGCAAACCTGCTTCTTCCAATATCTCCAAAGCATGATAAGAAGCCAAAGTCGATGTCGCGGCAGGCTTCCAGAGCACTGAACAACCCATCAACGCGGGGGCACAAGGTAGATTGACCGCAATCGCGGTGAAATTGAACGGGGTAATCGCGTATACAAAACCTTCGAGCCCACGAACCTCCATACGGTTCCAAACACCGGGCGAGGAAATCGGCTGATCCTGATACAGCTTCTCAGCATAATGGGCATTAAAACGCAAAAAATCGATCAACTCGCACGCCGAATCGATTTCCGCCTGAAACACCGTCTTGCTCTGGCCTAACATCGTCGCAACATTGAGTCGATCGCGATACTTCGTGGCAATCAAATCAGCCGCTTTCAAAAAGACCGCGGCGCGCGCACTCCACGGCAAAGCCGCCCATTCTTTGCGTGCGTCCAGGCCAGCAACAATGGCAGCCTCAATCTCTTTGGCACCAGCTTGATGACATTCCGCCAATACCAGCTTCTTATTATGCGGCGCTGCAACAGCAACCGTTTTCTTGCCGGTAAGTCGCTTGCCACCTACAACAACAGGAATTTCGATTTTAGTTGAACGCTGCCGCGCCAACTCGGCTTTAATTGTCTTCTTTTCCGGAGAGCCGGGAGCATATGATTTAATCGGCTCGTTCATCGGAACAGGCGTGGTAAAAATTCCGTTCGACATTTTACTTCCTAAATTTTTAAGCCTTAGTGACCGACAAAACTTCGTCGAATATTTTAACCGCGGTATCAACCTGTTCCGCGGTAACACAAAGTGCAGGAATAAATCGAATCGCCGACTCCCCGCAAGGCAATAACAATAAGCCGCGATTAAATGCCTCGACTACCAACTTCATCCGTAACTCCGGCGCAAGTACGCCTTTGGTATCGACAATATCCATGGCAATCATCAGACCCAAACCGCGTACTTCGCCCACCGCCTTGTGTTTTTGCCGTAGACTCGCCAGACCAGCACGCAATTGCTCACCGCGCGCTGCCGCATTCTCAACTAAATCTTCCTGCAAAAGTTCAATGGTGGCGTTTGCCGCCGCACATGCCACTGGATTACCACCAAAGGTCGAGCCATGATTGCCCGGCTTCCACGTCATCACCGACTTCTTGGCGACGATTGCGCCCAGCGGCATGCCGCTGGCCAAGCCTTTAGCCAAACACATGATGTCACCCGCCACACCGTAATGTTCGGAGGCAAACATCTTGCCTGTGCGCCCAAATCCCGCCTGAATCTCATCCATCACCATTAAAATGCCGTGTTGATCACAAAGTGCTCGCACTCTGCTCAAAAAATTATCCTTTTGCGTGATGTAACCACCTTCACCTTGAATCGGCTCGATAAAAATAGCCGCGACTTCTTCCGGTGGAGCGACGGTTTTTAGAATCCTCTCGATCGAAGCGATATCATTATAGACAGCATGATGAATATCGGAGAGCAGCGGCGCAAATCCACGTCGTTGCTGGACTTTGGACGCCGTCAATGACAAAGCACCCATCGTGCGACCGTGAAATGCACCATGAAACGCGATAATATGCGTGCGTTTAGTATGATAACGCGCCAGCTTCAAGGCCGCCTCGACAGCTTCGGCACCGGAGTTGGCAAAATAAACCCGCTTGTCAAAATTACCAGGCGACAACTTGCACAACCGCTCCGCCAACACCAGCATCGGATCAAGATAAAAATCAGTACCACACATATGAATAACTTTAGCGGCTTGCTCCTGAATCGCCTGTACTACACGCGGATGACAGTGACCGGTGTTAGTCACGGCGATGCCTGCCGTAAAATCAAGAAACCAATTGCCATCGACGTCTTCGATCCCAACACCAAGACCGCGAGCAACCGCTAATGGATAATCACGTGTGTAAGATGTGGATAATACCTCGTGGTCACGATCAATCATGGCCTTGGCCTTTGGCCCCGGCAAACTGGTCTTGAGACTGGGTAAAGCAGATGGATATTGAAAATGAGTTGTCATGGAGAGCTCCAGCAGTAAAACAATGAATTTTCAGAATATCACAGGAGGACGCATGGCATCAAAAAGGTAGCTTATCTGTTTCCAACGCCTGTAAATCATCTTTTATCCCCCCGGCCAATGCTTGCACAGCACGCATGTAGGCCAAGCGGGTTCTGGTTTTGGGCATACCACGTAACAACTCTGCCAGGGTAGGCCAATTATTTGGAGAATCTAAATCCCAAACGACCTGTCCCAAATAAAGAGTTACCGGCGCATCACCAGGAATTTCGATCGTATCTTCAAAAGCAGGATGCAGCATCAATTTCAGATTGAGATCACGCGGTAGGCACTTACTCTGCAAAAAAGCATTGAGACCAACCATGAACTGGTCATGTAAAGCCAAGCCCGACTGCGGCCGTATCCTGATACCAGGCAAATCGGAACTCTCAGTGACATAACGGAATACACCGACGGCATCGGTAAAACCGGCAAGCAAAATTGCTTCATCCGTTGGACAGCGGATAAATAATCCCAAAGGAGTGCTCCCTTATCCTTGTGACGGCGCCAAACGCCTAAGCACCTGCTTTGCCATGGCCTGTAGGGCTTCCATCGTCCCCATTGAATTAATCGCTACCGATTCCTGATCAGGAGCTCCACCAGGATTGAGCTCCTGACGCATGATTTCCACGGGAACAGTATTAGGCAAATCGCGTTTGTTATATTGAATAACGCGCGGTAAGTCGGAGGCGTTATAACCTTCTTCGGACAACAGACGTTTTGCCGCCATCAATGACACAATATTTTCGCCCATCGCGTCCACGCGCGAGTCTGCAACAAAAACATAACCGTCGATACCTTTGAGCACGACGGCTGGCAAAGTCGCATACAGAGTGTGCGATGGCAACGCGTACAAATGCATTTTCAAATGAAAATCTTTGATACTACCCAGACTGACAGGAAGAAAATCAAAAAACTGCGTGGGACCCGTGTGCTCGGCCAACTCGATCAAGCCCGAACGAACATCCGGCGACGTTTGCGAATAGATACTCCGAAGACTCGCCGTTTTCCCTGCACTGGGTGGTCCAAAATAAAGGACCTTGCAATTGATTTCCTTGGTCTCAAAATTTGTAAACGCCATGACTAGCTCACTTTGGACTTTTATCGAGATGCTGAATCTGCTCGATTGTACCACCAAACACACTAAGCGTGTCCAGGGTCAACGATGCATTGCGTGCGCTTTCCACGGCTGATTGCTTGCGACTTGCGGCTTCCTGCTTGCGTTCCTCATGAACATTTAGCGGCATGATGGGTTCTGGAGGTTTGACCGGAGGCACGGAAACAGCAGCGTCCGGTGTCTGCACCGCAGCAACACTTTTTTCCGCGGGCGCAACATGCGGCACAATCTCCAAAGTCCCGGCAAAACCAAAAACCTCAACAAACTGCTGGCGCAATTTTTCTTGTGTATCCCGCTGCAGCAGCTTACTACCAGCAAGCGTTTTCTCCTGTACCGCCAGACAAATTTTCCGCGGCCCGTACTCTAACATATGCGCTTCTTCGATGAGTCGAGCCTGGAGCGGCTTTATCCGCCGCCAGATATCGAGCATCTCGCGCCAACTATCGGGAAGTACTTTCGGCGTCGCTGCCGCCGAGGCTCGCTCGATCGGTCGTTGTTCATCTAAAACCGAAGCACGAGGCGGCGCCGCGGACGCGGTTGCTACAGAAGCAGGGGGTTTAGTGTTTTCGCTGCTAAGCTGCCCGTTGCCTTGCAAAGCCGCCATCAATTGCCGAACATCAGGCAAACCCGGGTCCAGACACCACTCCAGCAAATAATTCTCGATAACAAATTTATCAAGTCCCGAGCCGTCGAGATCACGGCGACACTTCATCATTGTTCGGAACAAGCGATTCAAATCCAGAGGATTCGCTGCCATAGCGATTTTATGCAAAACATTTAACTCATCCGCGGTCATTCCCGTCCACGCCAAATTCATCGACTGCAAACCAACATCCCGCACAATGAAAGCGTGTCGTATCAAACCCGCCAGCTCTTCCGTCACAGTAGTAAAATCAGCGCCTTCACGATCAAGCTGAGCGATCAACTCAAGCACGCGCTCGCCATTCTGTTGCAACGCGGCTTCAATAAGTCCCAGGTACTGCTCGTTGGAAATAAAACTGATAACATTTCGCAATGCTTGCAAACTAACCTGCTGACCGCCAAACGCCACTACTTGATCCAGTAGCGTCAGGGCGTCGCGCATTGAGCCTTTGCCTTCGCGAGCAATAATCGCGACCGCTGCTTCATCAAAAGCTATATTTTCCTGCTGCAAAATATACTTAATACGATCTTGAATCGTACTGATGGAAAATTTCTTCAGGTGAAACGTCTGGCAACGCGACACAACGGTCTGCGGAATACGATGAAGCTCGGTTGTCGCGAAAATAAATACGATGTGCCCGGGAGGCTCTTCGAGAGGTTTCAACAAAGCGTTGAAAGCACTATTGGAGAGCATGTGAACTTCGTCGATAATATAGACTTTGAATTTGGAACGCTGCGGCACATAGCCCAAAGTTTCGCGCAGCAAGCGAACATCATCAACACCGGTATGCGAAGCGCCATCGATTTCCAACACATCTTCGTGCGTACCGCTGGCAACCGCCACACAATTTTCACACGTTCCGCACGGAGTCGGCGTCGGGCCAGTCACGCAATTAAGAGCTTTAGCGTACAAACGGGCCAAAGTAGTTTTACCTATCCCACGCACACCCGCAAAAATAATTGCATGCGGTTCTCGGCCAATTTTGATGCCATTCGCCAAGGCCTGCATGGTGCCTTCTTGACCAACGAGCTCTTCAAAGCGCGAGGGACGATATTTTCGCGCTAATGGTAAGTAGGACAATTGGCAAACCCTCATCACATCAGGTCTTGAATTATGTTGGCTTGAAGCGCTTAGTGATAGCTAGATGACCCAAGCACCTGTCAGCAACCACTACCGTTGCTACCTTCCGGTCCTGGCGGGGTTCATGGACTCACATCACCTGGGATCTAGCTATCACTAAGAGCTCATACGAGGGCTCACAGTGGCCGCCAAGTCTACTGAAATCCGGCAAAAACGCAAAATGTTTCCGATATTTTTAACAGAAGGGGTTCCACTATCCAGTGATTTTCATTAAACTTTTCTTAACAGTAGCTGAATTTCTTTTTTACTGACCGGAGTCCGAAAATGGCTGCCTTATGCCACGTACTGGCTGTTTTGCTGGCATTAAGCACAATAACTGAGCTGCGGGCGGCACCTGCCGAGCCGTTTCATTTGAATATCGTTCTGACGCTTTCCCGTGCGCGGCCAAAGGCTGGCGACACCAAGCCAGCCAAACAACAACGTCTCTCCGTTGATCGAACTGCCTGGGTAAATGCCTGCAGTGCTCTTGGAGCATCGATGACAGTTGGCAATGGCCCCTGGGGGTTTGGCGCCTTCGACAGCTACACCTGTTACGTCAATAAAAAATTGGCTTCCGGAACCGAAAAAGAAAGCGAATGGACACTCCGCGTTCAGGAGAGCACGGCCGGTCTTCGCCTAACCCTTGTTCACAAGCCAAAAAACAAACCCGCCACCGTCCTCAACAGAATCAATCTACCAGCAACCAAAAAAGCCTACGGGTACTTTAAAGACATCGATCTAGCCGATTTAACCGCCTATGCGCTGCTTGATAGCATGCCGGTAATGATGATGGTCAAAAGCACAGAGAAGGTCGGTTCTGGCGCGGCAGTTTCCGGACGAAAATCTCGGCAAAATGCGAAGTTTTTGCTCCCGAATCCACCAGAAAACATGAGCTTGTTTGAAACAACCTGGGATGAAGAGTCCAGTCGTTTTAAGACCGAGACCAAAGGCAACATGAACTTCCTCGGCTACCGGGTATTCGGCAAAACAGAGCAAACCCAGACTGCGAGCCGCGAAGAAGTCACTCCACTTTGGTCTGTTGATAAAAAGAGCGAACAAGTCATCGCTGGCGGCGCCCTTTGGGCCCATAGTGTTGCGGGCCCAGGCATGCGCAAGAAAGAACTGAATAACCTAGTTGATAGCGCTTATCGCTTCTTGGCGCTCGGCGTACGACCAAGCAACGACACGAATCTTTTGACCGGCAAAGATTCTGATGTCACGGACGTCGCCTTTCGCGAAAATTTTATGAGTGGTGTCGTCTCTCTACGCTACGGTATGTCAGTGATCACTGATCCCCAATTACTCAAAGAAAGTAGTCTATTTGGTCTGGTCGCCGAGATAAGATCGAGTGGCAACGGCGGTGGTCTTCGCTTCTATTATGATATCTCACCACAAACTTCGGAAGTCATCGATACCAATGGGGTGACAACGGAAACCAAATTCAAATGGAATCGCATGGCACTCGGCTGGGCCTTTGGTTTGAATATCCAAAATTGGACTTACGGAATATTCGACCGTATCGACATCACACCAAAAATCAATCTTTGGAATCTTGATGCCAAAAGCATATCCACCGATGGTGAGACTGATTTCAAACTGGAGAATGACCCAAGCGTCGGTTGGGAGCTGGGTCTTGAACGCACGATTTTTCGCGTTCTCGTGCGTGGATGGTACGGTACGGACATCGGCGGTTTCGTGAAAAAGGCGGCGGCGAAAGAAAATACTTCGATTCACGTAAACCGCTTTGGTCTTGATACGTGGATTGCGGGACCTCGCTGGACGCAAAACTATTCATTCCGCTCATCGTTTCTGGCTTTCTTCTGGTACGAAGGAATCGCGCTGGCAAATGATAGAGACGATACCGCTTCAAACGCCTCAACCATGGATCTAACTTTGGCTTATATCGGTCTCGGCACTGGTATTCAGTGGTAACGACTGATCGCCGTCTTCAGAGTTAATTTTGTTGGCTAGCAGCCAATGACGTTTGCCAATGGCGCCTTTAATCCGACGATATTTCCATCCGGCTTCCTGCATGGCATCCTTCACGATGCGCGCACAACTATACGACGCAATCAGACCATCAACCTTGCACCAACAATTAACCTTGGCAAACCAGTCTCTAGTCCACATCTCGGGATTACGTTTAGGCGAAAATGCGTCCTGCCAGACGTAATCATAGTCAGCGACCGGCAGGCTACTGAGTTGCGATGCATCAGCAACCACAATCCACCAGCTACATATAACGCCCGATGGATGCATAATCTCAGCCTTATAGAGATTAGCGTTGATCTGCCGCGCAGCACGCGTCCAGTTCAACCACTGCTCCGACCAAGCCGACATCCACTCGCCAGTTAAAGTCGTGAGTTTTGTCACGAGTCCAGCGCTCATTTCCAAACTAGTAACTGTCAGATTGCCAGGTTGGGGTGCGAGATACCATGTCCCGATAGTTTCCAGAGCGTTGTAACCCAGGCCAAGACCAACATCCAGCACGCTCAGATTAAGACCAGGATGCAAATGCAAGCGTTCTTTAAAACCACTGGCAATCATATAAAGCTGCTGCGTTTCCGTCAGCGCTCCGCAACCAGTGTGAAAACTTTCGCCGTACTGCGGCCAATAAACCGTATCGCTGCCGTCGTCGGTCTTAATAACTGTAAGATTCAAAGTGCTTTCCAATGTCATTGATCCATCATTCTTGTTTGTGCTACCTGGTCTTTGTATACTAAGGTACGCTTTATGCCTAGGGGAGGTAAGCCATGAAATCTCTATATACCATACTGTTAACGATAACCGTAACCGCCTGTGTCACCTTGCCCAAACTTGCCGGCTCAGGAAACACCAAGACCGACGAAAGAACGTTTGGAACTTTTGATGCCGTTGAAATCTCTGGCGATTTAATCATCAATTTAGTGCCGGGGAGTGATGGTAAAATCAAAGTTACCGCGGATGACAACATCATCGAAACCGTGAAAACGGCTCTTGATGACGAAACTCTGATCGTTAAAATTGACTGCGCCTGCAAACCCTATCCCTCGCAAGCTATCGTTATTGACATCCCCGGCGAAGCTCTACGCTCTGTCCGAGTAGCCGACAATGTCAGGCTGAATATCAAAGGCCTGAAAATGTCTGACATGGAAGTCGAGTTGAGCGACAACGCCAAACTTCGCCTGATTGATATAAATGCGGATCAACTTGGTGTTTTTGCCTCAGACTCGTCCGAAATCGAGGCATCAGGTGCTACTAATGAACTGTTTATTCAGGCAGAAGACAAAGCCATTTTTACCGGCAACGAACTACTTACCGAGTCCGCTGAAATCAGTTCGTCCGACAATGCTGATGTACAAGTAAATGTGAATAATAAACTGGAAGCGGAACTTAGTGACGAAGCAATCTTGCGTTTAAAGAAGCAACCCAAAGAATCCAATACGCAAGTCGACGATTCCGCGGTCATCTTGCAGCAGTTCTAAAGAATTTTTCGCAATTGCTGAGCGTCCGACAATCTACTTGATCCGGCCGTCATCGGCTCCACGTAGAAGAATCGACGCTCTTCAATACTACGGACTTTTTGGTAATCCTTGAGCTCGTATGTTTTTATCGATTCCAACATCGTCAACGAACTAACGTGCTGCGTCACAAAAATAACTCGATCCTGCTCCCCCAGCTCCATACGCAAATCCTTACCCAACGTCTGAATACGGCGCGCTTTTCCAGGAACTTCCCCCAAAGCTGTCGTCTTTGCCTGCCCGCTTGGACCCATCATGCCAACAAATGCATCGCCTCCGGCAATGCCGATATCAATCGCCTCTGGTGCTCCGTGACTTTGCAAAAACTCATTCTTTTGTTGGATCAGGCGAACCCCGAACTCGATCGCCTGCTCCCACAGATGACGCTCTCCATCCGGAAGATCAGTGAATAAAACCACAAAAAGCTCATCAGCAATCCAATCACAGAAATAATTTCCGGAGGGAATGCATTTTTCCAAAACGTCATTTGTCATACGATAGTAACGACTCAAAAGCTCGGCGAGCTTAGCTGGCGTGTAACGCGATGTCAGATCCTGATAATTCCGCCAATCGCTGGAGAGACAAACACAGGTACGATTAGCTGGGAGAAACACCTCATCAATTTGCTTATCTTCGACGATCCCACGCCACAATACCTGCCGCGGCAAATACCGCGACTGCTCACGAAATTTGACGATAAAATCAATTCGATTTGCCCGACAACGAATCCGGTTGAAGCTGGAGGCGCCAAACACAAACCATATGTTTAAGGTCATGGCGACTAGCCAGTCGGGATGTTGCCAATAAGCCGCCACCACCAAGCAACCGACGATCACTGCAACGATGTCGAGAATATAGTTGCTGTAAGCGAAAAATATCAGAAAACAAATGATCAAAGCCGCAAAAGTCGTTGGTGCATACACGCCCATCATTTGACCATGGGCAGATATATCGTAAACACATAACGCCCAAGACATCATGCAACTTAAATTCAACGGCACCAGGAATTGCCGCTTTTTAATCCGCATGTGTCTGGCGACCGGCCACAAACACATAACACCGAGCAGCCACCAATGACTCACATAGATAATGTCCGCACGTTGATGCTCACCGCCAAGGCGAATAATGTAAGTCAGCACTAAGGATAAGAAAATGATGGCAAGCGTGCCCCAGAAATTGATATCTTCATACAAGGCGCGGCGACGCGCTTCCATGCGCTGACAATAAGCCTGCTCCAACGCCGAGCTATATGGATAGTCGCGAAATAAATGATAAATGAAATAATCTTTGGTTGTCAGCTGCACACACAGTCGTCCCATACATATATATTCCTGGTGTATCGGACGGCAGACAATTAAGATTATGGGAAAATGTAAAAATCACTCGCTAATGCCTATCAATTCCGTCTTTTAACATACGACTGAATTGCGCAATGATCCCTAAAGCCTCTTCCGGAGACTTAACGCTATAGCGAGCATGATAACTAAGCTTACCAACATGAAAGGAAATATTTCGTTCCGGGAAAACGGTATACATCGCCTCATCGGTCGCCTCATCACCCATGCAAATAAATTCGGAATCTTTGTCATCCGCAGCATATTTCTCCAAATAATACTTCACGGCTTCTTGCTTCTGACAGATAGCCGAGCGCACTTCCACGGTACGCTTACCCAAAGTTGCATTGTACATAGTTCTATTCAGACTTTGATCGAGCAACTCGCGTAGCTCGAGAGCTTGAGTCTTGGCGTATATCTGTTCTGATTCGCGATAGTGAAACACCAATGATCGTTCTTTAATTTCGGTAAACGAACGTGGTACGCGTGCCTCAAAAGTCCGAAACGTTTCCAAACATAGCGATTTTACTTCTTCAAAACTTGCCGGCGACAACAAATCATGCCACTTGTCTTGACCACGCTCGCGGAAAAACGCCCCATATTCCGCAAACATATGACAAGAATTCACGGGAAAATGCTGATCGAAAAAATCCCGTGGTCGTCCCGAGACGATGATCAGATTAAGGCCGGTATTAGCTTCGTTTAGCAGAGCTTTCAGTTGCGGACTAGGCAGCGCGAGCTCCGGCCGTCGAGCAATCGGCACTAACGTGCCGTCATAATCAAGAAAAATATTTAACTTTTTATTGCTCTTTAGTTTGCTGGAAAGCAGGACAAAAGCTGTTGCATCGAACGGCAACGACTTGGCATGGACCGCATCCACAACAGCTGACCAAGTCGTCATGTATTCTTTAAACCAGGCTTCGTTATTATAACTGGCAACGCGACGATAAGATGCCGACATACGCTCATGACGTTGCTCAACAGGCATCTCGATCGCCTTATACATGGCTTGCGCGAGTTCATCGATATTGTAGGGATTCACAAGAATAGCCTCCCCTAACTCCGCACTTGCTCCGGCAAACTCGCTTAGAATCAAAGTCCCGGGGCTTTCCCCCTTGCAAGCAACAAACTCTTTGCACACTAGATTAAGTCCGTCGCGTAAAGGCGTGACAACCGCCACGTCCGCCATTCTCATAAAGGCATAAACTTCTTCCGGCCGAAACGTTCGATAAAGATATTGAATAGGCGTATGGCCGGGCGTCGCATAACGGCCATTGATTTCTCCAACCAAACGTTCCACTTCGAGTTTTAATTGACGATATGCTCTGACATTCTCACGTGACGGAACACAGATTTGTACAAAAACCACTTGTTTGGCCAGATCAGGATACTTCTCCAGCAACGCACCAAATGCCATCAGACGTTGAGGAATACCTTTGGTGTGATCCAAACGATCTACACCCAACAGCACCGTTTTATCCTTAGTACCTAAATTAGCTAAATCCCTCTCGAGTTGCTGAAACAATTCGGTCCGCGTGGCATCTTTGATCCGCTCAATATCAATGCCGAGTGGGAAAGCGCCGACTTTAACCGAGCGATGGGGTAACTGAACCTGACTTAACGAGACATCTTCACCCAGAATACGAGTTAAACAGGTAAGAAAGTGCCGCACATAATCATAAGTGTGAAAGCCGACGATATCCGCCCCAAGCAAACCTCGCAGCATGGTTTTTCGCTGTGGTAGCGTTCTAAAAATCTCCGACGATGGAAAGGGAATATGGTGAAAGTAGCCGATATGAAGATCCGGCCGGGCTTCGCGCAACATGGCAGGTAGCAGCATCAGATGATAATCATGAATCCAGATATAATCACCAACCTGAGCAACGTCGGCGATTTTCTGACAAAAGGCCGCGTTCACCGCTTCATAAGCCAGCCAAAAATCCTGGCGATACTCAATCAATGTCGGTGAATAATGACACAGGGGCCAAATCGTCGCATTGGCCATGCCTTCATAATATTTTTTGTACTGCGCAGCCTCCAAAGGCACCGATATAACACGATACTCAGACAACAATTGCTCACGAACCTTTTGATGTTGTTTTCCCGGACTTTCTCCGCAGTAACCAATCCACACTGACTTTGTCGATGAGTGTGCCGAGCTTAGCCCGGCAACCAGACCGCCACCGGCGGTTATGCTTAATCCATCTTTCTCCAAACTGACTGGCGTTCGATTAGAGACAATGAACAGCTGTTTACCATCTGGAATATGATTCTGATACATACCTATCTAGCCTTTATTCCCATGGGTCGCTGAGTAGAAACGCCGCATGAATTAAACCAACATGCGAGTATACTTGTGGGAAGTTACCCCACTGCTCCAAAGTCGCAGCATTGATATCTTCGCTGTATAAGCCCAAGTGATTTGCGCAATTGAGTAGACGGTTAAACAACTGACGAGCCAGATCCTTCTCGCCAATCCGCGCATAAGCCTCTGCCAACCAGAAAGAACAAATCGTAAAAGCGTTATCGGTTCTGCCAAAGTCATCAACATGTGCATAGCGACGAATGAGCAAATTCTGCAAAGCCAAACCTTCAGTCAAAGTCCGCACGTGCCGGGCCGCACGCGGATCATTCGGACTGATAAAACCAAGATTAACCAATAACAACATGGAGGCATCGAGATCACTGGAGTCCTTGGCCTGTGTGTAAGCGCCCAACTGCTCATTCCAGCAATGAGCCTCGATAAATTGCCTGGCCTCGGCCTCCAAACGCACCGCCAAACGATGCTCCGCAGTCAGACCACATATCTCGGCGATTTGAATAGCGCGGCGACTGCCAGCCCAATGCATCAACATCGTAAATGTATGAACACTGGGACGATCACGAAACTCCCACAGTCCCGCATCTTCCGCGTACAAATGGCTATCAATTTTCTGAAGGAGGTTTTGCAGCATCATCTGTGGCGGCGGGGTCGCATTCGCTGAAAAACGGGCATCCAGAAACAACGGCGCAATTGCCAAAATCAACTCACCGTAAACATCGTTTTGAATGTGTTCAAAAGCCTGATTGCCAATACGAACAATATGTTTTCCCTGATAGCCGCTTAAATGCGGCAAAATTTCTTCTTTTAAATTAGCTTCGCCGCTCAATCCATAAACCGGCTGAATACGCTCCTGCGATACTTCACTGATCGTCCGCAGATAGTTAACAAAGCCTTCCAGTTCTTCAAAGTGACCCAGTCGCCGAAATGCCGTCAAAGCAAAATGTGCGTCTCTTGGCCAGCAGTAACGATAATCCCAGCATCGATCAGTACCTGCCGCCTCTGGCAAGCTTGTCGTCGTGGCGGCGGTAACCGCACCCGTATCCTCAAACTGATGTAACTTCAGCACCAAAGCCGAACGTATGACTTCTCTTTGATAATTGGCGGGCAAATGACAGTGCTTGACCCAGGTCTGCCAATAGTCTCTGGTTTGCTGAAAGTACCGTTCACAAACAGCAGCTACCTCATCGATCGGCGCAAAATCCATATTCAACAAAAGATAATGTGTTTTGCTCAAAAGAAACGGTCGCTCTTCCTCGATCGTATTCAAAGACACATCGGTATTCAAAGTGATGACTTGATCATCAAGCTCATAGATTAATTTGTTGGAATGAAGCGTAGGTTTAAAAACACGGCGGCCGTAGTCGTAGGTCGGCCGACAGACGACCCGCACTAACGGCTCACCCAACAAAGGTCGGATAATACGCACCAAAGCATTTGGTCGACAGTAGCGACCATCGAGCCGAAAACGCGGCGCAAAATCAATGACCTCGAAATCACCTTTGGCGGTATGAAACACTGTTCGCAAAATGTTGGTATTAACCAAGTACTCTTGTTCGCCCATGGTATCTTCGCCAGCCGGGCGAACACTAAATTCGCCACCCCGCTCGCTGTCGAGAAGCCGACCAAAGACAAAACTAGAGTCGAAACGCGGCCAACACATCCAGACGACGGTCGCTTGCCGGTCAATCAAGGCGCTGTATTGGCAATTACCGACAATTCCTAAATCCAAAGCTGCTCCAAAACACGCACCCAAGTCATCAAAACTGACTATAAATCCATACAGTCACGTACGTAAAAGCGACGTTAAGCCAGGGCGTAAGGTCGCTCACTAGCGATACTTAGATCACGCCTGTTGGGCTTACGCTGACGCCCTACACCTGTACCATAATCGAATCTGTAGGCGTAGCGATCAAATTCCTCATGGTATTCGCTGGGATCAGCGCCATAGTAGAAGTCTTCTTCCATTTGCGCCAACACCGCTCGCTCTTGTTCACGCAACCACTGTAGCACATGCCACGGATCCTTGGCATCGTAACGACTAAAGAGTTCGTCTCTCATAGCAGATACCTCCCCCGAAAGAGTTTTTGCTCACACCCTTAAAATTGCAAGACTTGATCCAACTTTTTGGCGCGACTTGGCTTGGCATAGTGCCTGCATGAAAAGCACTGGTTTGTTCCTATTTCAAAATTGGTTGTTAAAATAAATTTAGGAGGATTCTGTATATGAACGCTATTGACATGTTAGAGCGCCAGCATCGAGAAGCAGAGACTTTATTTGAAAAAATCGAAAACGCCGAAGACAACAAACGGGAAATATTCACGTCTTTGGCGCAAAAATTACGCATTCATATGGAAATTGAAGAACAAATATTTTACCCAGCGGTTTATAAGGTTGACTCAGAAGAAATAAATCATGCTCGCGAAGAGCACGCCAAAGCTAAACCCGTTATTACGGCGATTCTGGAGCTCGACACCATCGACCAGCAATTTGATCTCTTGTTAGCTGATTTAAAAGACAAAATTACGCACCATGTAGATGAAGAAGAAGCCGACCTCTTTCCCAAGTGCAAAGAAGATTTAAGTCCAGACGAGTTGAATGAACTTGGCGAAGAAATGCAAGACCTGATGACAGAGCTCGAAGATCAAAGCGAACTAATGCTGGCAGATGAGACCAGATCATCGAAAATAACAGATGAAGAAAGCACCGCGAGCATTTAAAAATTTTTTTTGAGTTGGCGCAGGAAGGTGATGATGCGATCGATAACTATCTTCTCCGTAAAATTGGCGAGAACATAGTCACGGCCCAAGCGTCCCATCCTGTCGCGCAGCTCGCGGTCAGCAAGGATATGATCCAACTGCAAATTAAAGGTGTCACCATGAGTAAAGACCAGTCCACCACCACTAAGCGCACAATGGTCGGCCGTTACTTCGCAGCTACCATGGACGATGACGGGCGTCTCCTGCAGCCAAGCCTCCATCATGACAATCGAAAAGCTCTCGTTAAGCGAGGGTTGAAGGAGCGCCTCTGCGGCACGATACGCGCCCAATTTATCGGTGACCGACAAAAAACCGAGTTGCCGGATGTCGGGATACGCTTCGCGTGGATAACTTAAATCACCGCGCCCTATCAGCACCAGTTTGGTCTGATCATCAGCGCCTTTTGCCCGCTTGTAGCGCATAAAATAGTCGACCAGTAATGGCACGTTTTTTCCCTCGACAAGCCGACCTGCATACAAAAAAAACGGATCGGAAATCGCAAACTTTTGGCGAAACGCCTCAGCATCGGCAAACGCCACATCCGTCGCAACGGTTTCTCCGGAAACACATTGGCGATTGGAATCATCAGCACCATACAACCGCTGAAACAAACGCTGCTCCGCAGGTGCATTAAAAAGAACTCCGCGCGCACGCTGCATGGCGTGGCGATATATATCCATATAGGCATAACGTTCATCGTGAAGGCAGGGGATCATCACCGCTCGACCTGCGACCAATTCGCTGCTTAAGCAAGACGTCGCAAACATATACGGCATGAACAAGAAAAAATCATAACTGTAGCGATGCCATTTCAAATAGCGATCCAAACTGCGACTACGAATCATATGCTTGATGTAGAATTTTTCTTCTTTGGGCAGGAGCGGCGACATCGGCTTGCCACCCCGCCACAGATCATCCGTAAGATGCGGCATCAAGCGAAAATAATTGAGCTTGCCGAAGTCGCCGCGATGCATCTCCTCAACCCGAAAGCGGTGTACTTTGACCCCGTCTTCCAGCTGCGTGCCCTCGCGATGGCTGTTATGGTTCCAATCAGCCGCGAATTCTTTGAGGCAAGTCGTAATAACTTCAACCTCTACGTCCGGATACAACTTGCGAATCCCCTGGACCAACCCACGGCACTGCGCCTCAGCGCCACCACCGATTCCCTGACCATACCATGGGATAACAAATGCTATGCGTAGCCGGCTTTGCGGCGACAACCAACGACGATGCGTGCGACTGACGAGTTCTGAAATCTGCATAGCTCAACTTATGGGGACACCAGCTTCAGAAGAAATTTACCGTTTCTAGTAGGTTATGGTAACACCCAGTCGACTTTAAACAAGTTTAAAAGGGGTGCATCTGGGGTTCATCTCTATTGGTAGTGGTAGCGCGATGGCAAGACCCTTCGTTGAGGCTCAGAGTGACGGGGAACCGGATTTGAAAAATCAAAAATCGGGGCGACAGGAGTCGAACCTGCGACCTCATGGTCCCAAACCACGCGCGCTACCAACTGCGCTACGCCCCGCTTTAGAAGAACGACAGTATTATCAGGCTTATGCCAATGACGTCAATCAATGGTGATTGATCGGGAGGTTTTCCGAGCTTTAAATGCCGCTACCAAGCTTTGGCAGACGCTGGATTATCGAGGACGCCGTACCCAGTGGATGGCAGATGCTGGCAACAAACGCTTTGGCGTGGGACTTAAAAACATTATTTTCGGAGGTCCACAGCCAGGCGACCAGACCAGTACTGACGGAAACCCCCAAAGACACGGTGCTGACTCCTCTAACTCCCATCATATCGAAAGTCACTGCGGCGGTAGAAAGCATACCTAAAGCAAATGGCAGAGTATTAATCAGAATGGAGCGCATCTTGCTCGGAGCTTCGGCATTTTTATGAATCAAGTTACTTAAAGCATTGTGCCAGGGGATGCCAGTAGCCATATACTTCCCGCTGGTTAGCATTAGTTCGAGCATCCCCATGGGAACGACTGGTACCCCAAGAGCCAGCGACGCACTTTGTGTTCCAAGCAAAAGCAAAAAACTGATCGAGAAACGTTTAGCCGTCTGTGTTATCTGACCGGACGGCTGTCCGCTGATGCGAATTAAGCTCACATCATTAACCCAACGAATATAAGCTTCCCGATTGTATTGAAAGCCCATCTCTATCAGGCCCGTCATTCCTCCGGCAACCAATGCTGCTAAGGGATTCGCGCCTTGTGAGATCATGGCCATCGCGCGCACACTTGTATTTGAAACCCCCATAGTTATAGTCAGAGTCCAACGCATATTCTGCGAGATACGCGCTTCTTCTCTTAGAGACGAAACACTATCCACTTCGTAAATTGGCGTACCCGGAATCTGAGCCGTAAAGATAGCCGCCTCGGGGACCCCTTGAGCGATCTCTTGGGCAAAAACCAGACTCGATATAGCCGCGGGAACACTCGCCTGCACCATAAAGCCTTGCGAACGCAATGCCTGGCTATCAACAACCCGCTTGGCGGTCTGATTGACTAAAGCGATCGATACAGTATTGGCAGCTCCTTCGGACACAACGGCCAACACATCGAGTTCAAAATTCGGCCGCAACGAACGAAGATTAACGATCTCGGATTGCAGAAATTTGATTGCTGATTTCAGCTGTGCTTCGGTCTCGGCGACGATGACCTTAGTGGAAACTTTCTTGTCACTACCTTCCTCGCTGAGCGACTGCTCAACAACGAAGGCAGCATCATCTGGATTGTCCTGAGCCCTCGCAATCGGGGCGTAGACCAACAACCCTGCGAGTAGAATGGGACGAGTGAAAATATGAATCATCAATAATACCAATAAAATAAAGGGATAATATGTATATTCTACCGCATGCCCGGTCTAAAGCCATCGTCCCGCCAACAAGAGCTTATCAATAGTCGTCAAACGTCAAATTTTTGGATTTTTTCCATTAATATCAACATGATGCGGAAATGTCGTCTCCGGAAGCGATATCCTGCGAAAAAATCTTTATGAAAATTCGAGATTTTGCCGATAGGTGGAAGCAATCTAGAAAATAGATATACGACCGGACTTCACGGTATCTAGTAGAGGATAACCTCCACATGGCACATCTGCCTGCCTTCCTTATATCTATTATGATCATTGTCAGCGCCTGCAAGCCTGAACGCAGTACTCACACAAGCCGCACTCTTGGCGGCATTAATGATGGACTTGCAAGGACCAAATCCGGCCCTCAAATCAAGAGTACTCAGGACGCAACTCCAGACAAGAATCCGATACCAACTGTTGCTCCAATCGAAGAAGAGGAAGTCGATCATCCGACTCTTAACTTTGACGGAAAAGGGACCGTCTCCAGTGACGGAAAAAATTATGGGGTCATTCAAACTCTTGTCTCAACATCGTCAACAACCTCGATAAGTTTTACGATCACCAAGTTCAACTCCTCAGGGGGTTACAGTCATGCCGACAAAGTCGACCAGGCAGTAAGAAATGAAACAGGAACTATCACTTACGCTTTGGCTAGCAAAACCAGATTAAAAGAACTCGAAAGCCAAGGTTTTAAGAACGTGAATTACCTTTTCTTCGCCGAGAAAGTCACTCGTCGCGATGGCAAGACATTGACGTTGTCATCGCCTCTGCCGGTAATGATTATTCCCGCGCCCAAGTCACGCTACGAACGTTTGGCCATTAATACGCCACTCATTTATACCGCCGTAGCTACCGACGACTTGGGATCATTTAACGTGACAGCATCAGTACGCAAAACCATGGAACAAGGCAACAATCTGCATTTTGAATTGACGTTAACTCCCGCTGATGAGCAACGGGGAGCTGCTTACGATCGCCTCGCTACGCCGAAGATTTCAAAATACACGGTTGATGGTGTTCGCAAAAAACTCATGGTTATTGACTACGATAAACCCAATAAGAGCAGTAATAATAAGATGGAGCACTTGAAAATGGTCTACAAGCTCTGCTCTTCTGATTTGAATGGCCAGATAGAAACTTTCACCTGCAAGTAAACCCTCAATCTCTATTTACAATTTCCTACTTGCGCCTCAAGCCAGTCCAACATCTTATGGCGTACTTCATCGTCATTGGCATCCATTGCCTCTCGCTGGGCGGTCGAGGCAAAAGCTGGCGGCATGGTCACACTGGTGTTTTTCTTTTCAACACTGATACGACTCATCAAAATACATTTGTTGGCGATCCAGGCATTAGCCGACGCGTAGTTACTATGACAGCTCAAGCATGATGCCTCGAAATAAGGCTTCACTTGCGTCTCCCAATCGGCGCTAGCAACTGGTGGATGCTCGCCGGTCTTAACAGGCGAGTCGATATGGCTGCTCTTAAATAACTTGTTTTCGGTCAGCAAAACCAAGTCAGAATGAAGTTGTGGCCCTTCTGTCGCCAAACCCACCTGTAGCGCCAAAGCCACAGGTACATCCTCAGTTGCCAGACCCTGGATGGACGCATTTACTTTCGCCCAGCCACTGGCTTTGGGGATCTTGATCATGAGCCCTGCATTATTCCACACCCAGGGCGTCATCTCGCTTTGAACCAGTCCCGCAGCAATAACACTTGCACCACCATCGACAAACAAATCGCGAGGCAAAGACATTTTCTCGACATAAAGTCGCGAATCTTCAAAGTGAACAATATAAAGCGCCGCGTCTTTGAGACCGATAATTGCCCGCTCATCAACCCCAATAACACGCATATCCGATATAGAAAGTTGTTCTGGGAAAATAAAAGCCTGCGACTCTATTTGCTCTTGTTCGGCATTGATCGAACGCTCTACGCTATTAGCCTTCACTTCCCAAAACGCGTCGGCGTTCAGCGTGAACAGCGTCGCATCTGAGGCTACCGGTGCGGCTACAGCCTTGGCCGAATGATCGGTGGACGTGAATTCCCAGGTTTTACCATCGGCGCCAAGCAGAGCAAATTTATCTTGTAAGGCACGCACATGTGTTGCACTAGCAACGGTCATGCCTTCGAGTTTGAATTCGGAAACCGCGACGCTACCCAGATTATATTCTTGCTCGATGCTACTACTATTTGATGCCTTCTCTGCTTTTTTGGCACCACGCCCGCAAGCACCTATTATCGCGGCAACGACTAATGCGAAAAGGATTTTAGATAAACAGGTCCTCATGACCAACCTCAAATAATCCCCGGAACTTCCGTAGTGAAATCACCCCAAAATTGTCGCATAAAAGCTTTGTCGATAAATTTATCACCCCAGATTCTTAGCAGCATACTGCCCACAAGATCTGTCGAGGTGTATGCCTGGATGCTTGCATCTGGCAAGCCAATGCCACTTGCAGCTGAACCGAAGACGTTGGAGAAGTCACTCATCGCACCAAATCGCTTACCAGCAGGAACCTTGCCATTGATAAATAAATAGCCAGCGCCAGTACCATGATCCGTACCTTTGCTTGGGATCGACGTAGGAACACCATCTACAATAACTGAGTCGGTACGGCCTGCAGCGTTAGTCTGATTGTACGGCGTTCTGCCGAACTCATGTGTAATCACCACCAAGATATCATCTTGGAGATCATTGGCGCGCACCCAGTCCCAAAACACCGACACCATTGCATAGACTAGTGCGGCCGAACGCGCCGTATGAACGGATGAACTCGTCGAAGCTGCATCGTGAAAGTCTTGGTTATAATGGGAGTGGATATCGATCCCGTAACCTAAGCCCGACTTAGCCATGATCGCGGCCAATTTCAATTTTTCAAACATCTGATTAAATTCGTTGAACAATGCATCCTGCTTAATTTCAGTGCCATCATTATTATCACCGATATAGGTGTCGATTTTTTCATTCACTTTGGTGCGCGTCATCGCCGCATCCACACTCAAGATCAGCGGCGAATTCGCCTGAATATCCGTAGGTGCACCACCATATAACGCAGACTCGTAAGTATCGATTTGCAATTTCGCCGTCGCATCGCCGCCCGAGACAGTCGCGGCGCCGCCAGTCAAATTTTTATGCACGTCCCAAATTTTTGCCAGATTGGCATTCTTAGGCAGATCAGTTGCATCTTGATAGGTGGCGCGCACGGAATTGACATTGCTGCCCGGCACGTTTGCGACAGATGTCGTCTTAGTATTAAGACGAGCGCTATACGACGAAGCATTGATAACAGCAACCGCATTCGGATCAAAATCCTTAACTAGCACCTGCGCCGCACCAGCCACAAAACCAGCATTGGAAGCGTTACCACCAAGCTGATAACTCATCGCCGTGCCATGCTGCAAAGATCTCGCTAACGCCAATCCACAGCACAAATCCGCGGCCATGGATTGCAGAACTTTTGAATAATTATGAAATACCATGTTGCTACTTTTAACATGTTGATTGATCAATGGATTCACTGATCCCGAATTGTCCTGAGAATTAAAGGCGCCCTTTGGATAAACATTAGCATCGTGTGGTTGCCACAATCCCGATGCATACCCATCCCATGATCCCAAAGCAATCACGACAACAAACGGATGTTTGTCGGCGCCTTGAGCGCGACCAGTTGATGCCGGCAAGAACAATCCTAGATTGCCCAGCACACCGCCGACACCACACAGGCTTAGCATCTTTAAGAGTTTACGACGCTCTTCGTCAATAATTCTCTTGCTAGATTTATGCATCATAGGGACGCTTCCTATCTTAAATAAACCCGCGGGTCGGTCACAATACTAAGACACATAACCGCATAAACATTCTGGATCGATTCCGACGGATTAGTCGTCAAAATATTTGTAAATGCTTGTGCATACTCGTTGGCACCATCATGCAACGTTCCCGGCCTCGGTGAGGCACGAAAGGCTATCGTCATAAACGCGTTAATTTTGTCAGCCGACAGCTTGATACGTGTATCGACCAATTTCCTCGGCGCAGCGCTATCACCATCTAACAAAGCTAACTCTGATTGCACCAGCGTCACGCATTTTGGATAAAATTTTTGTCGTAACAGCTGAATGTAAGCTTGGGTCGCACTGCTCAATCGGGCAGGTGTACTATTACGAATATCGACGGTGCCAACAACTTGCTGCTCCGTGTCATCCAGAGCCAACTCCGAGCCAAAGATATGCAGCGAAATGACAGCCAATCCCTCGCTATCCATATAGTACGAGCCAGGACTCGCACTAGGCGCAGCCAATTTTAATTCGGAATTCGGAATGCTAGAACCATTAATGCGCTGGCGGAAAATCCTATCTTTGATATCACCCTTGATCTGCTCATTGGTGTTATCTAGTATGCTGGAAGTACGCTCCATCATAGCACTTCGCCGTTGGCTGACAGCTTCTGAGTTAGTACCAACCTCGCAGCCAGAGACTACGCCTAATAATGTTAATAGCCAAAAAATTCTCATTGGCTAGCTCCTCTGGACGAGAATGCGGGAGAATTAATAATCTCCAACATTACCGGCCAAATCTTCTCGCCCTTGCTTCGATAAAGATCCGTAAGCGGTGGTAGATAAGAGGTCATTTCCTCGCTAGTCATTGAACGACCGATCAGAAATTCAAAAGAACGCTTAACTGCGCAACTATCAAAATCCAAACTCTCCGCATATATCGATGCCAAGCCTGACACACCGGTTCCTTGCTTGCCATCATAGTGCCCACCTTGATTGCGACCGGTTGGATAATAATAAAATGTCGCTTCGCCAACGGCCGGCCAAGCGCGCCAAAAATCAGCAAGTGGCTCAAGCGTAATGTGGCAAGAGCTGCAAAACGGTTTTTTCGTCAAATCTGGTTCGGAGCTAACCACTTGCTCGACACCATCAGGCACCGTGAATTCGCGACAAAGCAAGGCTTGGCGTGACCCATTGGCATACGCGCGCGCACCGTTAAACTGCCGTATAAATGCCGTACTCGTCAAAACACCGGAATGATGATCGGCACGTTTGTAACGCGCAAACTCCGAACCGGTTTTAGTCAACAAAAGTGTGCCGCTCGGATCTGCCAATGCATCGGCGAGTGCAGGATTATTGGCGAGATTCGGAAATGCGTCTACGCCTCCAGATAGCTTATGATACTCGCTACTCACATCTGTGCGAGAAATAAAAGTCAGGAAAGCCGCATTGCCTACACCATCTTTGGTGGTGAGAACCTCCGGCCACGAACGATTTTCAATAATGGTTTTAGCAATAAGATAACCCGGCTCCATCGCCATGGAATATGCAATGTTGTGATTGGGAATAACACTCTTAGTAATATTAAAATCCGGCCAGCATTTTTGTAAATCTGGACCGCAGACATCCGCATCCGTCAAACCTGGGCAAGCCAGGATTTTTATATTCGGATCCCACCACGGCACAACCGGCACGGGCTGATACGTATAGATTCTAGTCGCAGAACTGCAACCGCAGCCCAAATCCTCCTGAGAAATACGATTTCGCTTATCTGCTGGTAGCGAAGCATCTGGCCAATTGATGGAATAATACTCTCCCACCCGAATAGCGGGATCAGGATAAAGAGCACGAGTACACAATGCGCCATAACCACCGTCAAAGTTACCAATACTGTAATAAGGTGCATTGTTAACCGGATAACTGCGGAAACGATCATTGATGAAGCCATTAAGATTATTCATCGTGGGACTGCCATCATTCGCCAGCAGCACAAACTCAAGAAACTGCGTCGGACTACTGATACCAAAAATCCGTACCCAAAATTGCGCCAGACGATCCTCAAATCTTGGGTGCTGTTTTAATTCTTCTGCGATCTGCAATAGGGTTTTGCGACCTTTTTCGTAATCGTCGATAGTTTGCATGCTTGCGGGCACGCCAGTCATGACCATGGACAGGCGGTCTACAACAAAACCTTTTAGTCTTGGGGCATCTGCTGCATGTCCTGACGACGAAATCATGAATGACGCGATTAAAATCGCGCTCCAAAGTTGTCGGCAACATGTAAGAAAAAAGGTCCTTAGCATAAGCCTGTATCCCTCAATCGCACATCACTTGAAAAACGATGTGACCATCAGATACATGATCGACTTATTGACTAAAAACTTTACACAGCTGATAAAAATTTAAAAAACAGCTAATAAAACAAGTAGTTAAACTTGTGGGCGGAAGCACTTAAGTTATCAAAGCCAGGGTTTTTAGATAGTCATCTGATTGGTGTAAAACCACCGCATCCCTTGCTGGCCAAGAGAAAGACAGTGGTGGGTTTGAGTGGACTCGAACCACCGACCTCACGCTTATCAGGCGTGTGCTCTAACCACCTGAGCTACAAACCCAGAGCAAAACAGGAAGTCCTGTGAAGACCTCGGGTTATATTAGTCGCTCTCGGATCTGTCAACCAAGATCAATGGCGAAATCCACCACTCCGGTAACCCAGACTAAATGGACTGCAGAGAGCTGTATTTTTTGAGTTTACGTTGCAAGGTGCGAATGCCAATGCCCAACACTATGGCGGCGCGCGTACGGTTAAAGCCTTGCTGCTTAAGTGTTTCGAGAATAGCGATACGCTCGATCTCGTCCAACTTAGTGCCCAACCGAAAGCTGATTTCCGAAGAAACGGTGGCCTCTACTTTTGCGCCATTCGCTTGATGAACTTCCATCACAAAACTCCCCTGTTCTCCTTGCACATTATCTCTGCCGCGCTGCTCATTATATAAACAGTCACGCCCCCTAAGAGATTGTTCTTAAGCAAGTTGAGGACCAGGTTCGCAAAAATATTATAACCATCTGAAATCACATTAATTTTAGGATAAAAAGAAAAATACTGGCCCTTAGGGGCCAGTATCATTGCAAAACCTTGCGGTAAAAAAATGTTACCAAATCAGCGGAGTAGGCTGAGCACAACATCAGGTGCCACATTCGCCTGCGACAGCACCGAAATCCCCGCCTGCTGTAAAATTTTACTCTGTGTAAAGTTTGCGCTCTCAGAGGCAAAGTCCACATCCTTGATACGGCTACGACTGGATTGCAGGTTTTCGATCTGAATGTTGAGATTGGCGATCGCTGATTGCAAACGGCTTTGTTTGGAGCCCAACGTCGCACGTCCCGAGGCAATATGATTCAGCATCTCGTCGATTTGCCCAAGCTTCTCGGCGGCCGTCTCGCGACTGAAATCGTCACCGCTCTCCAACGGGCCGATCTCAGCACCTTGCGCATCAAACCCATATTCATCCATCTTATAAAAGCGAAAGGACTCGACGTTGATATTGATCGTATCGACGTTCTCGGCCAACAAGCCATCGCCAGCCCCGACGTGAATACTTATCTCTTCCTCGCCATTGTTACCTTCGGATCCCCGTAACAGTTGTAGACCATTAAACTCCGTGGTCGCGGCGATACGATCCACTTCCTCGACCAACTGCGTATATTCGCGGTTGGTAAATTGCCGTTCGGTATTGCTGATAGTATCCGAGGCGGCCTGGGTTGCCAGCTCGCGCAAGCGAATCATGATATTAGTCACTTCATTCATGCCGCCTTCGGCGACCTGAACCAACGAGATACCATCCGTGGCATTACGACGCGCCTGATCCAGACTGCGGATTTTGGCGTGAAGCTTCTCAGAGATCGCCAGACCGGCGGCATCATCAGCGGATTTATTAATACGATGGCCACTGGCCATGCGCTCCATGCTGTCATTGAGGCTTTTGGTTGAATTCGCAAGTTGGCGCTGACTGACGAGCGAGGCAACATTCGTCTTAATGCGTAGACCCATGGAGCAACTCCTATGCTCTTAAAATTATGCTCTATTATTAATAATAATGTTATCGAATTATTAATTTTAAACTTTAATTAATAAAAGTTCTATGAATTACATAGATATTTTCAGAATAATAAATTTAAAGGAATTTTTTAAAGAATTTTCAATTTTGACAAATGGCGCAGAAGAAGCTGCTACGACCAGCTATACGTTGCTCTTGAATGATGGTGTGGCATTTTTTACAATGATTTCCAGCATTTCCATAAACAACCAGCTGCAGGGCAAAATACCCCGGCTCGCCATCGGCGCTCTTATAATCCCTAAATGTTGTACCTCCCGCCTTAATCGCCGCACGCAAGGTCTGACGAATACATTGTGCGAGCAGGCGATATTCGCTCGCCGCAACGCTACCGGCGGGGCGCGCCGGATGAATGCCTGCGCGGTATAGCGACTCGCTCGCATAGATATTGCCGACACCCACCACGATATGAGCATCCATCAGAAAAGCCTTAACCGCCTGCTTACGTCCACAGCTCGCCTCAAACAAATGCCGCCCCAGATTCCTGATCTCCAACGGCTCAGGACCCAGCTCAGCCAGGTAAGGATGTCCGGCGATGGCACCCGGCTTACAGGCAGAAAGACGTCCAAAACGCCGCGGATCCACGTAGTGTAGGTACTGCCGCGGCGCATCCCGAGTCGCTGCCAGCTGAATGGCAAAATGCGTGTGTTTCAGGCGATCGTTGAGATCATTGCGCAACAAGAGGTTGCCGGTCATACCCAAATGCAGCAGCCCGTAACCGCCATCCGTCGCAAAAATCATGTATTTGGAACGACGATAAATACGCCGCAACGGCTGCGCCAGCAGTGCTCGCCGCAAAGCCGTGATCGGGATAGGCTCGCGCAAATCCTTGCGGAAAAAAAGTAAATCTTCGACCACACGACCCTCCGCCACTGAGGCGACGGCGCGGGTGAGGCATTCGACTTCTGGTAATTCCGGCATAAAAAAACCCCTGCGTGTGCAGGGGTCTTAACATAGAAAATGCGAGCAGTCCAAGCGACTGCCTGCGTATTTACTTCAGTTGATGACTTTTATCACAATGCGTCGATTCGTTGTCCTAAAGCCTGGGACATAGCTTTCTTCAAGCGGTTCCGTCTCGCCCAAACCAATTGCCGTCACCCGATTTTCGTCAAAGCCGAACTCATTGATCAGTGTCTGACGCACGGCCATCGCGCGCTGATAAGACTCCACCTGATTACGATCACTTGGTCCGATTTGATCCGTATGACCCTCGACCACCAACATACCGACGCGTTTGCCGGCAAAAGCCGCCGCCGCCTCGCGCAGATGCTCGCGACCTGCGGAGCTAAGCTCAAGATTCACGGCCGTCGCATTCGGATCCTGGAACAACTCACGATATTTCAACTCAGCTTGCGGCGTTACCGCCAGATTTTGGTCGATCGCTAGGCGTTTTTCGATAACGACGTCACCGGCCATAACTCCGGGATACTTTGGGAAGAAAGCCTTTGCTATGGGTGTCCCGCTCAGCGTAAGGGCCGCGATAGTATGACGCTCAAATATCTGAATACTTTTGAGCTCGCCGGTCTTAATCCAAATAGGTTTGCGCGCTGGAACGAATGTTCCCGGCTGACCGGAAGTGAGCCGATAAGACTCAAACGTTGCGCCGTCCAAGATGCCATCCGCACTGCCGCCAGCGATAACCACCATGCCTGAGGCCGCCGCCACATCAGCATATTGGGCAATCTTAAACGCCGGCGATCCGGGCAAGCCATCAAGTGACATTTCACCGGCCGAAACGCTAGCGCCCCAACAGATCATCACGACAATCAGTGACGTCCTTAGACTGAATGATGCGGATAAATGCTTCATCTCTTGCACTCCTATGCACTGCTCATGACTGAGATTTCATCGGCAAAAAGTGTAAAAAGTTTAGACACATCCCTTGCTTCAGACGAAGTCCCTGCGAATGTTACAAGCATAAGTTGCAAAATTTTGTTAAAGTACCAATGTCTAAAATCAAGACAAAAACTATGCACGACTTGTCCGTAAACCATAAATTTGATGCCATTGCAGCTGCCAAACGTCTGCGTCCGCTGGCGCATTTGAAAGCCGTCATCGACAACACGCCACCGACCACGGCAAAGTTGAACTGGCTTAAGGCCGGTGATATCACACCACACCAACCCGAGATCATCGAGAGTGATAGCGATGATCTAAGCGTGTTGCAACAAGCAGCAATGATACAATCGCCCGGGATTTGCATCACGCAATCGAGTTCGCTCGATAGTTTACAAGAATCAATCCTCCTGGAGACCTGCGCCAACCAGGGTATTCCCGCGCTCATTCGCGATCACTTTCTTGATGAATATCAGATCTACGTCGTCCGCGCCGCCCGAGCGGCCGGCATGGTTATCCCGCTCTTGCCAATTGATTTGGCGTTAGCGCAATATTTTGTAGAAATAGGTCGCGATCTTGGTTTAGAAGCCTGCTTGCAATGTGACGACGGAGCACAATTGGAAATAGCACTCAAAACAGATGCGCCCATTGTCTTAATAAATCCCAATTCAGCACGGACCCATACCGACATGTTGCAACGCGCGCGTCAATCCGAAGATATTTTGCCGCGTGTCTGGCTGGAGCGTCGTCGCATTATGCTCAAAGACGATGCGCAAGATAAAGCGGCTGTTGTTCACGTCTACAGCAGGTGTTTATTATGACCAACCCGCCAGATTCCCGAGATCTCTACAAACAATCTGGCGTTGATACCGAGCTTGCTGACACTTTAGTTGACTGGCTGCACAAGGATAAATCCGGCAGTACTACCAAAGCCGGCGACGTCGTCTCAGGAATCGGCGGCTTTGCGGCATTGTTTCGCCCGAACTTACGCGGCATCAAAGATCCAATTCTGGTATCAAGCACGGACGGTGTCGGCACCAAGCTGTTACTCGGTATCGAGAACAATCAACTCGAGAATCTCGGGATTGATCTTGTCGCCATGTGCGTAAACGATCTGTACACAGTCGGTGCGCGTCCGATGTTTTTCCTGGATTACTACGCAACAGGCAAACTTCAGCCCGAACAATTTCGCGCCATTCTCCAAGGTATTCGGCGCGGACTAACACTCTGTGACACGGCACTACTTGGCGGTGAAACCGCCGAACTACCGGGGCTTTATCAACGCGGGGAATTTGATCTGGCCGGCTTTGTCGTCGGCGTCGTCGATAACCAGAACATTCTTGGGAAAGATCGTGTTATTGCCGGCGCCAAACTATATGCCATGCCCAGCAGTGGTTTTCATAGTAATGGCTATTCATTGATTCGCCACTGGCTCAAAACCACGCCGGCACAAGCTTCGCCCGACCTCATCAAAAAACTTCTGACTCCTACTCGTATCTATAGCGAGATTCCGGCGTTGATTGAACAAAACAGTAACAACTGCTTGCTGGCATTGGCACACATTACCGGCGGCGGTATTTCTGGCAACCTGCCACGCGTCATACCCGTTGATCATGTTTGTGTTATCAATCGCGCGGCATTACCCACTCCAACATGGATGCGTGAATTCATTCTCCAAAACACCGCCACCATTGAAGACGTCGAACCGGTATTCAACATGGGCGCGGGCATGATTGCCGTAGTCCAAGCAAGTATGGAAAGCAAATTTGTAACAGCAGCGAAAGCCCTTGGCATTGATATTTATGCGATCGGTCATGTCGAAAAATCACAAGGGGAGGCACGTGTTGAGTACAACATCTAAGTCTATTCAACACATTTTGGGTTCGGATCAATTCGATCGTCCATTCCTCGATTACCTTTGCCAGTTGACCGATGCTATTCGCAAGCTCGATAAAACCAAAGAAGGTCTGATGTTCTTGCAAGGTCTCTTAGCGCATAGGCGCGCCATGCTTTACTTTACGCAGCCATCAACGCGCACTTTTTTGTCGTTCCAAAGTGCCTGCCAGATTCTTGGCATTAAAACCGCCGAGATCCGCGATTCTTCGACCAGCTCCGAGCGCAAAGGCGAAAGCATTGACGACTCGCTACGAACATTCTCAAGCTACGTGGATATTATTATTATGCGCACAGCGGTACCCGGCCTATGCGATCGCATTGCCAAGGTACTCGACAAAACCGATCGTCCCGTACCGATTATCAATGCCGGCAGCGGCCCCGATCAGCATCCGACGCAGGCGCTTCTCGATATTTACACGTTAGTACGAAGCTTCAAGAAGCTTGGCGGCCTCGAAGGCAAAACTTTTGTGATGGTTGGTGATCTAAAACGTGGTCGCACCATTCGTTCGCTGAGTTTATTGTTAGCTCTTTACCCCGGCGTGAAAATTATCTTTGTTTCGCCGCCCGAATATAAAATCACCGATGACTTAGCTGGTCGCCTGCAAAAGAAAAATGTTAATTTTGTCGAAACTGAAGAGTTTACGGATGCAATTGCCGTCGCCGATGCAATTTATATGACACGTGTTCAGGATGAGTACGATGTCAACGGCGAGGTACCGCCGGACAACTACGAACGTTTTTATTTACGTCAACAGCACCTGCCTCTACTCAAGAAAGACTGCGTTATCATGCATCCCTTTCCACGGCGCGGCGAACTCGACGTCGCAATCGACGCAGACCCGCGAGCCCGCTACTGGCGTCAAGAACGCAACGGCATGTGGACACGCGTCGCGCTTATCACTAAAGTTTTGGGTGTGGATCATCATATTGTTCTGCCAGAACTTTAACAGCAAGCGGTACCCGACGTGAAATCCCAGGTTCAAGTAGCTACCATATGCATGACGAGTCGAGCGGACAAGGCAGCTAACCTTGCTACTGCCGAGCAACTTATCGCTGATGCCGCGCATGCAGGCGCGCAATGGGTACTGTTACCGGAATTGTTTACCTATCATGGGCCCTATCCCGATTTGTGGGCGGCTGCGGAAACCGAAGACGGGCCGTTGAATCAACGGCTGGCGACACTCGCACGTCAACACAACATCGTTTTATTTGCTGGCTCCGTGCCCGAACGTCCGAGCGATCAGGAAGCAAAAAGCATCGATCTCATCAGTTCTAAAGGTCATAAAAAAGTCTTTAACACCGCCTATGTTTTTGGACGCGATGGACAAAAAATCGCCAAATACCGCAAAGTCCATTTGTTTAATTTAAATGATGCGCAGCGCGGCCTGAATTATTGCGAAAGCGATGGTTATCTGAGCGGTAACGACACGACACGCACTGAGATTGACGGTTGGAAGATAGCATTGTGTATTTGCTATGACCTTCGCTTCACTGGTTTTTTCGGCAAGCTGGCTACACCCGACGTACCGGACATAATCGTCATTCCATCGGCGTTCACCAAAACCACTGGCGAAGCACACTGGGAGCTTCTGCTTCGCGCTCGTGCCGTTGAGTGGCAAAGCTATGTTATCGCCGCCAATCAGGTGGGCGAACATGCACCGGGCAAACAATCTTTTGGTCATTCCATGATCATCGATCCTTGGGGCGAAAAACTGGCGGATACCGGCGCAAAAGCCGGATTTGTGCTGGCAACCCTTGATCCCCGACGCCTTGATGAGGTAAGAAGTCGCCTGCCGGCCATAGTTAACCGCCGCCAGGATCTTTATTAGTGGACCAGCTGCTTCCGCATTTTCGACTTAATCTCGTCAACGGCATGCAAGGCGATCCCGCCGTCTATGGTTTTTCGCCCAAGACCGGCGACGCCCTGTTATTTGATCTCGGCACTGTCGATAACCTAACGCACAAGGACCTATTGCGCGTACGCTTAGCCATGGTGACTCATGCGCATGTCGATCACTTCATCGGCTTTGATCGCTGGTTACGGGTGAACATTCCACACCGGCGTAGTCTGGAATTATGCGGACCTCGGGATTTTCACCGCAACGTCCTCGGCAAGCTCAATGGCTATACCTGGAATCTCATCGACGTTGGTCAACTGCAATTTATAATCCATGAAGTTGATGACCATGGTGACACCACTCATATGCGAATTACCAACTCCGGTAACAACAATGGTTTTAAAGTGGAGTCTTTCACGCCAGCTGTCATGGACAACACACTGCCCGTGATTGCCAAGCCCGGAGCACTGTTAACCGTGCTGCCTAATCAAGCCGGCATCTATGCCGTGGCGCTCGACCATGGCACGAGTTCGTTGGCGTATTGTTGCCACATACCAGGCAGCCAGCATGTGAAAGCTGAAAATCTTCCGGCACTCAAGCTTAAACCCGGACCCTGGATCAAAGATCTACAAACACGTGTCGCCAATAATAGTATCGATGGTGAAATGGTTGTGGATGGACAAAAGCTTGCTGTCACTGACCTTGTTGCACAGCTAATTGTTCCACTGCCAAGCCAAACTCTCACTTATCTAACCGATATCTGTTTTAGTCGCGCGAATTTGCAACGTTTGAAAACCATCGCCGACAAGTCAACGCTGCTGATTTGCGAAGCAAATTTTCGCGATGAGGACTTCACAAAAGCTTTTGCCAAAAAACATCTAACCACACGTCAAGCCGCACTGATTGCCGCCTACATCAACGCCGACAATCTGGAAATTTTTCATGTTTCCAATATTTACCCGGATCAGGCCGATATCTCAGCCAAAGAAGCCGGGGATTTCTTTGCCACATTCAACCACCTGGATGCAGATGATCTGGATGCCGAAATCGGCAAAGAACTAGCTCGTGTTAGCGACTGATTTCAGAGCATAAAAATGGGTTTTTTTGTGTTTTCTCTAAAAGCCGGTGCTCATTAATCAATTGTTCCTGCCGATAGCAATAAGAATAACAGCACATGAAATAGCAGATCGTAAGATAAAGGGGTGATCCATGACGGATCAAATTCGCAAGCTGGAGCAAACACTGCTCGATCTTGGCGCCGAAGTTTTTCGCTTACGTCATCTTTGTACAAATCTGGCCGAACAAAACCGCGTCTTTGTCAAATCCATGAAAGGGCTACAAACAATTCTCGATGAAAAAGGTCTAGTAACCGCCGAAGATTTTGAAACCGCTGTCGGCGTCCAAGGCATTTCTCAAGCACGCAGCATTCTCGCCTCTGATGCCGATGACGATACCCTCATCAGAAATCTCAAAAAAGTTTCCCACTAAAATATGCTTTAAAAATGAAGCGGTGGGCTGGAGGATATAGAGGTTTTATCCGCTGGAGATCCTTCGCCTTCGGCTCAGGACACGACGTCGGCGCTCTCGCGCCAACGTCTAACCAACTCGTCGTTTCTCGAGACCGTATTTCTCAACTTTCATAATCAAATTCGCGCGGCTGATTCCCAGTTCTTTCGCCAATTTTGACTTATTCCAACCCGTGCGTTCCAGACCCTCGACAATAAGTTGCTTCTCCAACTCATCGATCGAGTCTTTGAGTTTGCCGCTGACGCGCAGTCCAGGATACTGCGACTTGGAACTCTCCTTAATGCGTGGCGACAAGAATTCCGCGGGAATTTCTTTGTCATCACCAGCGAGTACACAAAGACGCTCAATTTCGTTTTCCAACTCACGAACATTACCCGGCCAGTCGTGATCCAACAGACGACTGAGACAACTTTTGGAGAGAGTTTTTTTGCTTTTGTTGATGCCTTTGGCAAAGCCCTCAAGGAAATGTTCGACAAGGATAGGAATATCTTCGCGACGATCGCGCAAAGGTGGAACCACCAGGTTGATAACATTCAAGCGATAGTACAAATCTTCGCGAAACGACCCATTACGAACCATGCCTTGCAAGTCGCGGTTGGTTGCAGCCAACACCCGCACATTAGCACTCTTAACTTGGGTACTACCAACCGGGGTAAAAGTACCTTCCTGAAGTACACGCAACAACTTAACCTGCATGGTCATCGAAGTATCGCCGACCTCATCCAGGAACAAGGTACCGCCGTCTGCGGCTTCAAAGAGACCCTTTTTATCTTTAATAGCACCGGTGAAGGAACCCTTCACGTGACCAAACAACTCGGATTCAAGGAGATTTTCGTTAAAAGCCCCGCAATTCACGACAACAAAACGGTTGCCGCGGCGGCGAGAATTGTAGTGCAAAGCTTTGGCAATCAATTCCTTACCCGTACCGTTTTCACCTTGAATCAGGACCGTGGAATCAGAATCGCAAACGCGATCTAGCAAGCGATAAAGCGCCTGCATTGGGCCTGACTTACCGATCATCTGATCAAACTTATAACGATTGCCGAGCTCTTTGCTGAGCTCTTCGACTTTGACTTGCTGATCAGATAGGCTTTTATGAATCATCAGAATTTCATCAACTACCAGCGTAATCAACTCCGTCAAATACATGACTTCTTTGTTACTGAGAACGGGCAATTTATCGATGTAAGATTGCAACTCGGCATCGCTGCCCGGAAAAGTACGCTGCAAATAGTTGCGAATCAAAGCCCGCTGCTCACGCTCTTCTTCCGCAACCAGAAAACCATCGGCAAAAACACAGCCCATATATTCACTGTTGACGCGAATCGGCACTGACAACGCCGAGAACCCTGCATGGCATCGCGACAGTTTTGGTGTCGTGCTGCTCGTGTTAGAGACCGTCGTCTTGCTCGCCGTGCCCTTGCAGGCTGCAAAGCCACGATCATCAGCTGTTACCGCCTGACAAATGGGATTCAGCGGATTGAAAAATTTTCCTTCGGGAACACCGCGCAGGAAACCTTTTTGATCAGTAAAATTAACTTGAATGTTCCACCATTTACCGACGATTTCGCGAAGACGCCGAATAACGTGCATCTTATCAAAATCTTCCCATCTGACTTGTTCGGCCATGACGCGTGCTCCTAAGCTCCAGGTTACACATTCAGGTAGCAATCCATGCCACACCCGAGCCTTATCGGCAGATCGGCTAAAAAGTTAACACCAAATTAAATATGTATTTTCAGATGGTTAGGTAGGGTACCGCCAAACTAGTAGACAGCGCGGCTAACTATCAGTCAGCAACTGTTCCGCATTTTTACACAATAGACGTCGCTGTCTATCAGCGGATCGTCGACACCTTAACATCGGCAGGAGGCGTAAATTCAAACCTTGATGCTTCGATTGGCTTAATGCGCGGATTTTTGAAGTCAATCAACCAATAATTCCCGCCCTTGTACATAATCTTGACAGTTTTGACATAGCTGCGCTGATCGCGAATGGATATACGCAGTGACACGCGCTCGATATCCGGCGAATTTTTCGGCAGAAGCTCCATATCAATAATTTGCTTATCCGAAACCGCTTTCTCCACATCGTAGGTCTCAAATAATTTTTCGGTATTTAAAATCATCTTGGTAAGACCATCGATGTCTTTTGACGTGCGTGCCATGGCGCTGTACTTGGTTGCCGACTTTTCCGCGGGTTTATACTCCCAAAGTGTCGATCCGTTATAAATAATCTCTTCGCCACCGCCATCTTCCAGAATCCAACGGAATTTACCCGGTTGGCTGAACAAGGCCCTTCCTTTGGAAGTACGCGGCTTACCGCGCAACGCGGAGAATTTTGTCTGGGTAAATTGAACTTCGAGATAATCCAAAGCCTTTAGTTTCGATTGTGCTTCCGCCAATTCAGCTTTGGATAAAGGTTGAGGAGCCGCCAGCGAGCTGTGCGCCGGTACAAATAAAGCTAAAAACACCCACGTAAATATTCGGGTCATTGTCCTCTCCCTCTTTCTTCACGCTAAAAATTCATTCAATAGGACTAATGCGTGTTTCGTCGCCGCCAAACGGATAGCGGCGCGCTCACCGGTTAACTGTAACAAGTGGCTGGTCACTCTACCATTACGATTAGCCAATCCGCACCAAACCGTACCCACCGGCTTCTCTATCGTACCCCCATCGGGACCGGCAATACCAGTCAGAGACACGCCCACCTGTGCGTCGGTCAGTCTCACCACGCCAACGGCCATTGCTTCGGCGACTTGTGCTGACACAGCACCGTGCTCGGCAAGAAGACGCGCATCGACGCCCAGGAGCTTTGTTTTAAGCTGATCGGCATAAGTAACAACACCGCCCGCGTAGACACGGGATGCTCCCGGCGCCTCGGTGATCAATGCACCCAACTCGCCACCCGTACAACTTTCAGCCGTCGCAAGTAAAATTTGTTTTTGTCGCAACTTTGCCGAAAGCTGTTGAACTAAATCATCAACTTCGTCTCCATTGATTCGCAAAGCTATCCTCGTCGGCAAAAATGTTTTTATATATAATCTATTGAGCCTCTGCGAGCTGACCGATACAATACTCATACTCTGCTATTGAAATGAAGGAATATTTTATGGATCGGATCTGGCTTAAGCAATACCCAAAGGGCGTTCCCTCTGACATCGAAGTGCCACCTAACAAGACTATAGTCGATCATTTCCAAGATTCTTGTAAGCGCTTTGCCGATAAACCGGCATTGTCCTGTATGGGTACTACGATTACTTTTCGCCAACTCGATCGCCTTTCTGATCGATTTGCCAGCTATTTACAAAACGTCGTCGGCCTAAAAAAGGGTGATCGACTCGCTATTCAGCTACCCAATATCATCCAATTCCCAGTGGTTTTTCTGGCCGCCCAGAAAATCGGTGTGATCTGCGTGAATACCAACCCTCTCTACACGCCGCGCGAGATGAAACATCAATTCGATGATAGTGGCTGTATAGCCATTGTGATCATGGATATGTTTATTGATAAGCTTGAGAAGATTCTGCACGAAACCAAGATCAAAACAGTGATTTCAACCAGCATTGGTGATCAGTTGCCGTTATGGAAAGGCTTCGCGATTAACCAAGTGTTAAAACTCAAGGGCCAGATTCCCAAACATCACTTGACGGTTATGCCATTTCGCGAAGCATTAAAGCACGGTGACGGCAAAGCCTACACGCGTCCCCACGTCGATCTCGATGATGTAGCTATTTTGCAATACACGGGCGGCACCACTGGTTTGGCTAAAGGCGCCATGCTCACTCAGCGTAATATTCTGGCGAACGGCGCACAAATTCAGGCGTGGGCAAGAACGTTGTTAGTGGATGGCGAAGAGACCGTCTTGACGGCATTGCCGCTTTATCACGT
This sequence comes from uncultured Oligoflexales bacterium, assembly GCA_964652825.1. Lineage (GTDB taxonomy): Bacteria > Bdellovibrionota_B > Oligoflexia > Oligoflexales > CAZZCU01 > CAZZCU01. Next base: position 70,546 of record CAZZCU010000003.1, on the reverse strand, counting down.
GTTTGCTCTGAGCGTGAATTTTCTGGCATTTTTGAATATGGGCAGTCATTCAATCCTGGTCCCCAAACCAGTGCCTATCGAGAATCTTGTCGTGATCTTCAAAAAGTACAGAATTACCGCACTGACTGGCGTCAACACGCTCTTCAATGCGTTGAACAACAATAAGAATTTCAAACAGCTTGCACCAAAAACCATAAAAATCGCACTTGCCGGTGCCACCGCGCTTCAGGAAAGCGTCAATAAAAGCTGGCAACGCATCACTGGTGTGCAAATTATGCAAGGTTTCGGCTTAACCGAGGCTTCACCGGTAACACATTGCCAACCAATTGTTGGCGAGTCACCAGCCAACTCCATCGGCGTACCTTTGCCATCAACGTATGCCAAGGTTGTTGATGAACAAGGCAATGAAGTGGCCACCGGTGAGTCCGGCGAGTTGTTGATCAAAGGCCCACAGGTCATGAAAGGCTACTGGAATAATCAGCAAGAGACTGCCAACTCCATCAGAGACGGCTGGCTGTGGACCGGCGATATGGCGAAATGTGACGAGAATGGATATTTCTATATCGTTGATCGCAAGAAAGACATGATTCTGGTCTCAGGCTTTAACGTTTTCCCGAACGAAGTTGAAGCTGTGCTCGCCAGCCATCCCAAAGTACTTGAAGCCGCCGTGATCGGTATTCCCGATTCCAGTTGCGGCGAAGCCGTCAAAGCTTTTGTGGTGCCAAAGGATCCAACACTGACCGTCGATGAATTACGTGAGTTCTGCAAAGATCAGCTCACTAATTATAAACGACCGCGTTCCTATGAATTCCGCAAAGATTTACCGAAAACAAATGTCGGCAAAATTTTGCGACGCGAGCTGCGCGACGAGAAGAAATAGTACTTATGTTATTTGAATGACAGATTTAAATTTTGCTTTTGACCATTACGCAGCAGAACCAATGATGCATTGGATTCGTTACGTAACGAATGCAACAAACGAATGGTCATGCCAACATCATTTATATCCTGGCCGTTGATCGAGGTAATGGTATCGCCGTTTTTAAGTCCGGCCAGTTCAAAGACGCTCCGTGGTTCAATATCCCACAAGGTGAATCCAGCCAGACGCCCATCGGCCAAGTAAGGCACGGCAGCGGCTTGCATCAAAACTTCACCTAAACGTTGGTTAACAATATGATCGCGCAGCGATGCCGAAACTTTAACCGTATCGCCATCATGTTCAAAAGACTCCTGCGATAGCGGTTGATTCGCGAAACTCGCAAACGACACCTGTGCCGTCGCCGATTCATCACCAACCCGCATAATGTAAATTTTATCGTTAATAAGAACTTCGACGGTACGACGATGAACCGCACGTAACGTGACTTTCTTGGCAATAGGCGAGCCGACGCGAGCGGCAAAAGTTCGACCTGAACCGACTTCTTTAATCAGCGCAACTCCAGCCTGTTGTTTGGAGGAAGCAATAATACCAAGAACCTTGAAATTATTGTCTTCGTTGGCAATCGCCGGCGCATAACTCAATTGCGAAAACAGCAGCCCCGCGATCATCATTAATTTATTCCAGTTAAAGCAGCGCATCACACAACTCCAGATGGCAAAACCAAAGCCAATTTCTGCCGTAAAACGACCAGTCCTCCTTACTGAGCAAAAATAGGGCCATCTGGACCCATCAAATAACTAATTGATATTATTGATGTTTTTTAATTAATCTTAAGTATATCTGTCTAATTTATCGACGACAGCCCCCACCCCTTACCCAGGCGGGAGCTACAGGGTAAAATGCTAGGACGTCTTAATTTCCATTTAGAAATCGAGGGCTAGATGCCTTGCATCAGCAAAGCCTTGGCGCGTGCCGTGATGATATTATTGGCGTTATCGCCCGCAACTCGCGCCCCTGCGGTGACGTTGGCCGCGCATTCCGTTGCCGGCCTCATGCAACAGCCGACTAGTCAGTACTATCACCTGGTTTACGGCGCAACTTTGGAAACAGCCACCGACCTAGAAGGAATCCTCGGCCGCCTTACCTATATCGAGCGACCACAATTCACCGCCATGGGTTTTGCAGATCAGGAAACTTTTGCGATGGCCAGCATCGGCACCAAATTAACCAAAGACAAAAACCACGGTCTCTATGCTTTCGTCGGAGGCGGACAAGCAAGCGGCTACATCAAACCATCAAGCGATGCCACTCATTACACGGAACAACGTGATTTTCAAATGCGTTCAGCAACTTTCAGCATTGAGTACGGCTGGCAATGGCGACACTTATTTGCCAGCGCCAGCCACATGACAATGATTGGCATCGTCGATAAAGCACAATCAGATATTCGCGTCGCCTGGCCCTATCAATTTTTTCTCATCAACATAGGAATGCGCCTGTGAATTGTATCCCGCGCATACTGACTTTATCGCTGATGCTCGCGATCGCCTCAATTCCAGCATTCGCCAAGACCAAAATGGTAACGTATAGCCTGCAAGCTATTGCCTACGCACCAAACGCCGGTGGGCAGGAAGCCTACGCTTTAAGACGGGCGACCGATGACAATGAATGGACGCTGTTCGTAAACCGCGCGCTATATGCCGGCGACTATCCACTCACCGGTGCCACTTATGCCTGGCGATTCCCTGTCTGCGATCAATCATGTTTTTGGCAGTTTTATGTGCAAGCCGGCGCCGGACTTTCAACAGCCGGCCCCATCCTGGAAGTTCTCTGGGGTACGACTTTGCTTTGGACCATGCGCGTAGATGTCGCAACACAAATGTTCTTTCAAACCAATCGGATGATCACTTGGAGTTATCCACTATGGGTCGGTATTTCTATGCCTACATGGTGATGCTAGCTGCGTTGATCACAACAACGAGCTTTAGTTACCCGACACCGGTGGACTTTGAAGGCGTTTTGCTACGCTGGGACATCGGACCGGACGACGGTCCCATCACTTACTTCGTGGCGGCTGACGATCCCGAAGCACAGGCCAATCTCATCAACATGGTCATGCAAGCAGCCGACGAATGGAGTGCCATTGAACACAGCTATTTTCGTCTACAAAGAACCGACAACGAAAACAGCGCCCATATCACCGTGTACCTACAAAACGAACTAAACAACTCACCAGCCGCCGCCGGTTATACAACCTTTGACGAACACGACGGCAAACACCCGAGGCATTGTTCCATTTACCTGGCAACACCAGATGGTAACGGCAGCTACGCATTTGCAAAAACCGCTCTTCATGAATTCGGCCACTGCGCCGGTCTTGGTCACTCACTAATTCCTGAAGCCATCATGAGCTATAGCCTGAGCACCAATAACTTCCGCCTCGACACGGATGACATTGCTGCAATATCAAGACTTTATCCCGCCGATGGTTCCGACCCCCAACTACCGCCCGGCTGCGCCATCACGACATCCAGCCATCGATTAACTGGCAGCTCAAATTGGTTGCTCCTCCTGCTCTGCCTCGCGCCTTTGGGCGTGTGCTGGACACACCGTCGCCCGAATTTTTATTGATTGGCAAACTAACGCTCTTACCATTACAACTAGCGGCAAGAGGAGTTATTGCGCCATGTACCAAGCGCCTTTACCCGACTACATTCAAAAACTCACAGACGATAAAGTCCACGAGTTGATTACCGAAGCACGCGCCGCTCTCGGCGATGACTGCGTCATTCTCGGTCATCATTATCAGCGCGACGAAGTTATCCGCCACGCTGACCATACCGGCGATAGCTTAAAACTCGCCAAAACCGCCCGTGACCTTCAGGAAACAAAAAATATCATTTTCTGCGGCGTCCACTTCATGGCCGAGACAACCAATATCATGGCGGCACCACATCAACGCGTATCGCTTCCCGACATGCGAGCAGGATGCGACATGGCTGACATGGCACAAGCTAAAGACGTGGCTATGTCGTGGCAGGAAGCCGTCGCGGCGGGATTGAATTCCATCGTCCCTGTAACCTACATTAATTCGACCGCGGCGCTGAAAGCATTTGTCGGTGATCATGGCGGTATCGTTTGCACCAGCGGTAACGCCGCCAAAGTTATTCAATGGGCATTGGAAAGAGGACGTCATCTGTTCTTTTTTCCCGACCAACATCTTGGCCGCAACATCGCCAAGAAACTTGGCTTTGACCCGGCAAAAGACATGGTGCTCTGGGATCCGGACAAGCCACTTGGCGGTAATTCGTACGAAAGCTTGCAAGCCGCGCGCGTTTGGTTGTGGCAAGGACATTGCCCGGTTCATGCAATGTTTACCGTTAAACAAATTCAGACACTGCGACGTGAAGCGCCAGCAACACGCATCATCGTTCATCCCGAATGCGCCATGGAGGTCGTTGATCTAGCTGATGACATCGGTTCGACCGAACAAATTATCACGAAAATCCGACAATCACCGGCTGGCACCACCTGGGCGGTAGGCACCGAAAAACATCTGGTCGAACGGCTGGCCGCGGAGTTCAGCGATAAAAAAATCATCAGCCTGAATCCCTATACTTGTTTATGCGGCACCATGAACAGAATCAGTGCACGACATCTGGCCTGGATTTTATGCGATCTTCGCGAAACCGGTGTTTTACGGAATCAAATCGACGTCGCCCCTAAACTCGCCGCAGCGGCGCGACTTGCTTTGCAACGTATGTTTGAATTGTCATGAGCGCATCCGATTTCATTTATCTCGATCATTGCGGAACCACGCCTCTGGCCGACTGTGTCAACAAGGTCATGCAACAATACGAAGCAAACAATTTTGGCAATCCCAGTGCCTTTCATCACCACAGCGGCGAGCGCGCTGCGACAAGCCTGGCGGCAGCGCGCCAACAGATCAGCGAAATTTTACAAGCACCTTTCGATGGCATCGTCTTTACTTCTGGGGCGACTGAAGCCAACAACTGTATCCTGCAGGGATTCGCCATTAAGCATCAGCACCGTCGCGCTCGTTTGATCATTGGTGCCACCGAGCATCGTAGTATCTTTGAAACCGCGCATTTTTGCCAAAAACACCTGGGCGCGGAAACCGTCATCGCACCAGTCAACGCCCGCGGGATAATCGATTTACAGCAATTTCAGGAGATATGCGCGCGTGACAGTCATCGCCCCACACTTGTGGCAATCATGCACATTAACAATGAAATTCCCACACTGGCTCCTTTGAGCGAGATAGCGATCATCTGTGAAAAATTTGATTATCATTTGCATTGCGATACGGTCCAAAGCTACGTCCGACAGCCACTTTCTTTGCTGGATTTACGTGTACATTCGCTGGTCATCTCACCACATAAGTTCTACGGACCAAAAGGCATTGGTATTCTAGCTCTACGTGATGGAGCTAAGGACGCGGGTATTACCTCACTGATCCATGGCGGCGAACAAGAATTCGGCTTACGTGCTGGCACGCCAAACGTGGCGTTAGCTGTGGGTGCTGCAGCAGCGATGCAGTATCACGAGCAACGACGACAACAGTTGGTCCAGCATATGCATGCTTGTCAGCAGACCTTTATTGATACGCTCGCAACTGAAAATATAAACTGGAACTATACGGTGCCCACCAACACACAATGTGCCGGTATCCTCAGCCTTTGGTTTCCGGGCGTGAACGCTTTTGATGTTCTTGCAGCGTTGCCGGAGATTTGTATCAATCGCGGCTCATCATGCTCCGGTGGTGGAGAAAAATACTCGCACGTTCATTCGGCACTTGGACTTCCAATCGAAGTCGCTGCCAATGTACTACGCGTTAGTTTTGGCGACGGCGCCACAGTTGCACAATGTCAAAGCGCGGCACAAAAAATCTCAGCTTACATACGAGAACGGAGCAGGTCTTAAGACCTGCTCCGCCATTCCATGCCAACACCATGCAACTAAAATCAATTAGCCTCTGAGCAATTGCAGTACGTACTCGGGAGTTGAGTTAGCGTTAGTTAATACCGAGATACCCGCTTGGGTCATGATCTGAGCCTGAGTATAACGACCCATTTCGTTTGCGTAGTCAACGTCACGGATACGGCTCATCGCAGCCTGGAGGTTCTCACTCGATACTTCGATGTTCGTGACCGCGCTGTTCAAACGCGACTGAACGGAACCCAAAGTTGCGCGATAAGACGCGATGGCGTTTTGCGCTGTATCAAGACGATTGAAAATCTCGAAAGTACCGTCCGGACCCAAATCTTGTGCACCACCGTCTTCGTCATCGGGAACGATAAACAGATCGTCATCAACGATTGAGTTGAGCGCATCTTCCAGATTCGCTAATTCCTGCAAATCGATCGTCAAAATGTCTGGATCAGTGTCACCGAAGTCCGGGGCATTACCATCAGCGTCGTTGGCACGGTTCGAGGAACCAACAAAAATCTGAATGGGTTTGTTATCCTTATTTTGCAAAACCTTGGTGCCGTTAAAATCAGTCGATTGAACAATCCGACCGACTTCCTGACGCAGCTCCTGAAATTCCCGATCGAGGAACATACGCTCGCGATTACCAAGCGTATCGGATGCCGCTTGCGTACTTAATTCACGCATACGCACCACAATGTTTTGCACCTCTTGCAGACCGCCTTCAGCAACCTGAATGTAACTGATACCGTCGTTGGCGTTACGTTTAGCAACGTCCAAACTCCGTACGCGCGCCCGGATGCGTTCCGACACGGCGAGACCCGCGGCATCATCGGCGGATTTATTGATACGCAAACCGGATGACAAGCGTTCCAATGAGTCGCCCAAGGTGCGGGTGTTTTCTCCCAAACGGCGTTGGGCGATAACGGATTCAATATTCGTTTTGACACGTAGTCCCATGACAATTCCCTCCTGGTTTATGGGCTGGTGGCCACCTTGGCCACCGTTCCATCAGTTAAAGTTTGAATTCCCGTTTACTTAGCGCAACAGAGTCAAAGCCATCTCGGGTGCTAGATTTGCTTGCGACAGCACAGACAATCCGGCCTGAGTCAGGATGCGGTTCTGCGTCATCGTTGCCGTTTCAGCAGCAAAATCAGTGTCGATGATGCGGCTACGAGCAGTTTCCTGGTTTTCCGTCGAGATGCTGAGGTTGTTGATAGCTGATTGCAAACGACTCTGGACCGAACCAAGTGTCGCGCGCTCACTGGCCATACGGGTGAGAGCATTGTCGATATTGACCAGACGACTGGCGATCGTCTCGCGATCCGGACCACCCGTGGGGTCGTCATTTTCCGGACCAATTTCCGCACCTTTACCCAACTCGAGATCTTCCGAACTGAATTTCAATCCATCAAGATTAATGGAAATGGTATCGAGATTTTCCTCTGGCTCGGTGCCGTTAACACCAACCTGGATAACAAAGTCGTTAACATCTTCAGACTTAAACAATTTGAGACCGTTGAATTCAGTCGTACCTACGATCCGATCGACCTCATCCACCAGCTGAACATATTCACGGTTCAGAAAACCGCGCTCGGTTTCGCCAAGCGTATCCGACGCCGACTGCACCGTAAGTTCACGTAAACGGATGAGCATGTTGCCAAGCTCGTTCATACCGCCTTCGGCGATCTGAACCATAGAAATCGCGTCGTTAGCATTGCGACGTGCCTGGTTGAAGCCCCGAACTTTCGCCCGGATACTCTCAGATACGGCAAGGCCAGCGGCGTCATCAGAGGATTTGTTAATCCTTAGACCTGACGACATACGCTCAAAATTCTGAGCCAGGCTGTTGTGGTTGCGCTCGAGGTGGCGCTGCGAAATCAGACTAGAAACATTGGTATTGATCCTAAGACCCATGATACTTTCCTCCCTGGAATTAATTTGAATCTCAGCTCTTTTGCTGGAGATTCGCTAAGTCACCCCCTGTGACTTGATAATTTACCATCGCCATTTTTGTAAAAACCTTTAATTGTGTTTGTGATATTTTAAAATTAATATTGTTGATATTTTAAAAATTGGTTGTCATGAAATTAACTAAAATTTTTAAAGACTTAGTCCTAGAAATGGAAGAGACGATAAACCAAAAATTCCATAATATTCAGGGAGTTATGGTTGGGTGTTCGGGAGGGGCCGATTCCACTGCGCTTTTTCAACTTCTTTGTGAAATCACCAAACATAAAAAAAATTTTTCCGTCGGCATTCTGCACATCAACTACGGCTTGCGAGGCAAAGAATCTGATTTAGACGAAGAATTTGTGCGGGAATTGGCAAAAACAAAAAATTGTCAGCTAATGGTAAGAAAACCAGCCGACTACGGTGCGGACTTTAACCAACGCTGTGGACAAAGTGTGCAAGAGTGGGCCCGCAGCATTCGCCGGCAATTCTTTGAAGATGTTGCAGCACAAGGATTTGCTGTCGGATTAGCACACCATCGTGATGATCTTGCCGAAAATATACTGATGCGCTTAAGTCGTGGGTCAGCGCCCCACAATTTGCTGGGAATGTCGACATGGCGAGCGCCGTTTTGGCGTCCTCTACTCGGAGTAGCTAAGCAGGACCTTCTGGACCTACTCGGCATAAACAGCCTATCTCACCGAAATGACACGTCTAATGATAGAATGGATTACACACGCAACATCGTGCGCAACCGTGTGCTCCCTGAGCTGGAAAAACTCTATCCGGGTGCAGCCAAGCGGATTGTCGCCTGCGCAAGCGAAGCTCGGGATATCAGCAACCACTGCCGCGAGTCAGTCAAAACGAACTCATCCAGTGACTCTGCATCCGATGGTCTCTCGCTTAGACTCTTACGATCCTTAAATCGTAGTGTTGGTATGCTGGTGCTGCGTGATTTCTTTAGTTTGAGCGTCGGTACACAAAAGCATATTTCTCGCGAATTTCTCCTGCAAACACTCGCCTGGGCAACCAGCGTGGCTGATGATCATACTGGGGTCTTTCAGGATATGCGCGGCGGCTTTCGTGTGATGGCGGAAGATGGGGTGATTAAACTCACAAAGATCGCGCCCCACTCGCGTGCACAAGGCGCAAAAAGCCGGGATTTCGGGGTTTACGCGGTTGATGAAGTTACTTTATGATGGCGTCGGGATTGATTAAGCGAGGTACGAGATATGGCAAAATCTTCGGGAAAACAAAATCAACAGATGCGCTTGATCGTGTCTCTGGTCGGTATCTTTATGTTGTTTCTTTTGATTCATCTGATGGTGAAGCCTCAAGAACAACCGCAAGCGCTTAAATTCTCGGAATTCATCGCCGCTACCTCTTTGCCCGAAGACAACCCGGATCGAGTTAAAGAAGTCACCTTCAAATCAAATGAAATTGCCGGCGTTCGTGCGGACAACAGTACATTCAAAACCTACGGACCCAATGATGCTGATCTTCGCAAAGATCTGACAGCTCGTGGTATTCAAGTAAATTTTGAACCACCTGAAGAAATGAGCCTATGGAAAACTCTTCTGGTGAATTCACTGCCCATGCTCGTGCTGTTGTTCTTGTTCTTTTTCTTTATGCGCCAGTTGCAAATTGGTGGTGGCAAAGCCATGTCATTTGGCAAGAGCCGCGCCAAGATGCTGAACGAAAATCAATCCAAGCTGACATTTGAAGATGTTGCCGGTGTTGAAGAAGCCAAAGAAGAGCTGCAAGAGATCGTCGAATTTTTAAAAGAGCCCAAGAAATTCACCAAACTTGGCGGCCGCATCCCGAAAGGCGTGTTGCTAGTCGGACCTCCTGGAACCGGTAAAACGATTCTGGCTAAAGCAATCGCCGGTGAAGCCGGCGTACCGTTTTTCAGCATTTCCGGTTCGGATTTCGTGGAAATGTTTGTCGGCGTTGGCGCTAGCCGCGTGCGTGATTTATTTGATCAAGCCAAGAAACACGCTCCCTGTATCGTCTTCATCGATGAGATTGATGCCGTGGGTCGCCATCGCGGCGCGGGCCTAGGCGGCGGTCATGACGAACGCGAGCAAACACTGAATCAATTGCTTGTCGAGATGGACGGCTTTGAATCTAACGACGGTGTTATTCTGATCGCGGCCACGAACCGATCGGATGTTTTGGATCCAGCACTTTTGCGACCAGGACGTTTTGACCGTCGCGTGATTGTGCCGAAACCCGATCTTAAAGGTCGCGAGCATATTCTCAATGTTCATACTCGCAAAACTCCGCTTGGCAGAGATGTCGAATTGCAGACAATCGCCCAAGGCACGCCCGGCTTCTCCGGAGCTGACTTGGAAAATTTGGTTAATGAGGCTGCGTTAATCGCGGCACGTCAAAATTCTAGTGACATCGCCATGCGTCACTTCGATCTGGCGAAAGATAAAGTGCTGATGGGACCAGAACGCAAGAGCATGATCATCAGCGAAACAGAAAAACGCAACACTGCTTATCATGAAGCAGGCCATGCCTTGGTGGCAAAGAAAGTAAAAGGCGCTGATCCGGTTCACAAAATCACCATCATCCCGCGCGGACAAGCACTTGGTGTAACGATTTTGCTGCCGACCGAAGATCGTCTCACGGTTTCCAAAGAATACGCGGAAGGGATGATCGCTTATGCCATGGGTGGTCGTGCCGCCGAAGAAGTCGTTTTTGGTCATCAAACAACCGGCGCCGGTGACGATATCGAAAAAGCCACTGGCATCGCGCGAAAAATGGTTTGTTCATGGGGCATGAGCGATAAAATTGGACCGATGTCTCTTGGTAAGCCAGACGGCGAGGTCTTCCTCGGTCGCGATATGGGTACGCAAAAAACCCATTCAGAAAAACTTGCCGAAGAGGTAGATGAAGAAGTTCGCGAACTTGTGACCAGAAACTACAACCGCGCTGTCGCGATTCTCAAGGAAAACCGCACTGTCCTCGATAAGATGGCCGAAGCCCTGCTGATGCGCGAAGTTCTTGAAGCGATTGATATGGATCGCTTGTTAGCGGGAGAAGAAATCATCTCGGACGATGAGCGACGCAAGTACGAAGAAAACAAAAGTAGCAAGGCGGCTGAGCATGCCAAGGCCGCGAGTAAAAGAGCTGCCAATAAGGCCAAAAACGCAGCTCATGCCGAATCCGAAGCAACACCCATAAGCGCGCTGCCGCAGGGAACTTAATGGTATCACCCCATAACGCCCGTATTATGGGCGTTATCAATGTTACTCCTGATTCTTTTTCCGATGGTGGTGAGTTTCTTGCGGTCAAGGACGCGCTTAAGCAGGCCGAAGTTCTGGTCGCTGATGGTGCGGATATTATAGACTTAGGCGCGGAGTCCACCAGGCCCGGCGCAGTTGCTGTTAATGAAGCAGAAGAATGGCGACGCCTGGCACCTGTTCTGACAGAACTCCGCCGTGCATTGCCAGTCCCCATTAGTATCGACAGTCGTAAGACTGAGATTATAAAGCGTAGTTTGGATTGCGGCGTGCTCTATATTAATAACGTCGCGGGTGTCGCGGATACCGGTATTCTGCAAGAGATCGCCCGATATCCGGACGTTAACTATATAGCGATGCATATGCGAGAAACGCCGGCGACAATGCAGACGCACCCTTTAACGCCGGCGGTAGCGATCCGCGAAGTCGAAAGCTTTTTTTGTGCAGCGGAACAAGCTTTGATCGATGTCGGGTTAAGTAGGGAGCGGATCTTTCTTGATCCCGGCATCGGTTTTGGAAAAACCATTGAGGCAAATATAGCTTTGTTGCTTAAAACCACGGAATGGAGCAAAAAATACTCGCTAGCACTCGGTATCTCCCGTAAATCTTTTATTGGCACGTTACTGGATTTACCTCAACCGACGCTGCGCGATGCTCCCGGCAAAGTTATAGAATTGTGCTTGATGATGAGCGGAGCCAAAATAATTCGCACGCATGCGGTCAAGCAACTGGCGATACTCAGAAAACTCACGGGTGAACTTGGGATCACTTAGTTATGAATGAGCTGTTTCAACAATTTGGCCTTTTCGCGATTTTCGATGTCCTGATTATCGCGGTACTCGTCTATTACCTGTTGATTCTGATCCGCGGCACGCGCGCAGCACAGATGGTAACGGGAATACTGATTATCTTCGTCGCGTTCTTTTTGATTACCCAGTTATATCCACTAACCACGCTCAAGTGGTTAATGAACAAATTCTATTCCAGTATCATCATCATCCTGGTGATTATCTTCCAGGAAGATATCCGACGCGTGCTAAGCCGCATGGGCAAAAAATCGTTAATACCCACAAACGAAAATCTATCCTCGACACAAATTATCGATGAGATTACCCGGGCCGCCACGTCACTGGCCTCCAAACGGATTGGCGCCTTAATCGTTCTTGAACGTCATATCATTTTAAATCGTTACGTGGATGTCGGTATCCTTCTCGATGCCAAAGTCTCCAAAGAAATCCTACTGGCCATTTTCCATCCAACATCGCCCATCCATGATGGCGCTGTGATCGTGCAACAAGGACGCATATCCGCTGCGGGTTGTTTTCTCCCGCTAACACGGGAAGAAGACATCGATCCAAATATGGGAACCAGGCATCGCGCAGCTATCGGCATTAGCCAGGAAACCGACGCCGTCGTCGTCCTGGTATCGGAAGAAGGGGCCTCCATCTCGTTGGTTGTGGATGGACATGTATCGCGCGGTGTGGACGGCAAGGAACTGCGCAAAGTTTTACGAAATATGCTCAGCCAGAATTCCACTAAACCCGTCTCTGACGACGAAGCCGCATCTACGACTGTCGCACCGGAAAAAATGGGTGGCAATTGGGCCATTATTGAGAAAATGCGTCTTTTTAGATCTAGGAAGCGTTAATGAATCCCGGAATCACAAGCATGCTTCTAAATAATATCTGGTACAAGGTCGCCGCGCTTTGTATTGCGATCGTCATATGGAGCGTTGTTCAGGGCGAGGAAATCGTGGAGGTGAATCGGCGTCTGACCGTCAATCTGGTGGTTCCGGACGGATACATGATCCGAGGTGACACCACCCGCACCAAAGACGTCACCATGCGCTTCCCTCGTTTTATCCATGCGGAAGTTGCCAATCGACCGTTGGAAGCCGTTATCAATATCCCCAAAAAGCCTGGGGAACTGCGTTTTCGTGTCGACAAAGAATATATTCGCAACTGGGATAACCGCGTTAAACTTACCGTTCACGATGCTTATATTATCGTCTATCTCGATGAGGCATCTACCAAGGCCTTGCCGGTACGCGAAGTCCTGCAAGGTGCGCCTGCCGAAGGCTTTATCATTGAGAAAGTCACCATCAAACCAAACACAGTGACTGTAACCGGTCTCAAAAATGAACTCAGCAAAATTAACGACGTTGTTACTGAAGTCATCGATATCAACGGCTTGCGCGAAAACAAAACAGTGGATGCGAATGTCATTGTTAACGGCCTGACAACCAAAACATTATCTGACGAGAAAGTGTCCATGACGCTGCAGGTTGGGGACAGCAAAATCAATCAACGCTTTGAGAATATTCCGGTGGAGGTGCAAGGTAACGATTATCTTGCAGCCGTGCGACCGAAGACCGTATCGATTGTTATTCAAGGAAAACCCGGTGTTCTCAATTTCGTCAAACGCAATGACTTGCAGGCGTTTGTGGAAATACGCGGCCTGACACCCGGTAAGTACCAAAAAGAAATCCAGGTAAAAATTCCGCCGGACACAGTACTCATTGAGACTTTTCCTGATAAAGGAAATGTCGAAGTTTATAATCAGAAAAAGATTAACTAAACACGAAAGCAAACCTATGGGACGCTTGTTTGGAACTGATGGAATTCGTGGCAAAGCTAATCACTATCCGATGACACCGGATTTAGTGATGCGACTTGGCCAAGCCATTGGCCTGTATTTTAAAGAACGCTACCCATATCCTCGTATTCTGATCGGCAAAGACACGCGACGCAGCGGCTATATGCTGGAACAAGCATTATGTTCGGGAATTTGCAGCGTCGGAGTTGACGTCAGTTTTCTCGGCCCACTACCAACTCCAGGCATCGCTTATCTGACACGTGGCATGCGAGCATGCGCGGGCATAGTGATTTCCGCCTCTCACAATCCATTCGACGATAACGGCATCAAAATATTCAGCTCTGATGGTTATAAACTGCCGGACGATATTGAAGATCAATTGGAAAGCATGTTGTTCAAGCAAGAGACCGAGCTTAACGATGTTCCCGTAGGTATGAACATCGGTCGCGCCAAACGCATCGATGATGCCGTCGGTCAGTACGCGGTTTTCTTAAAGGAACAATTCCCCAAACACTTGACCCTGGAAGGTTTGCGAATTGTTCTCGATTGCGCCAACGGCGCGGCCTATAAAGTTGCGCCAAAGGTTCTCGAAGAACTGGGCGCGGAATTATTTCTTCTCGGTAATAGCCCGAACGGCGCCAATATCAACGAAAATTGCGGCGCACTGCATCCCAGTAAGTTAAGCGATCATGTGCGTCTCTATAAAGCTGATATCGGCCTGGCTCTTGATGGTGATGCTGATCGCCTCATTGTCGCGGATGATCGCGCTGAACTTGTCGATGGTGACCAGATTATGGCCATTGCCGGCACTTATATGATGCGCGAGGGTAAATTGCGTGGCAATGCCGTCGTTTCAACAATTATGAGCAATATGGGCCTTGATATCGCCATGACTAAAGTCGGTGCCCGCGTTATTCGCACCAAAGTCGGTGATCGTTACGTGGTCGAAGCCATGCGCCAAGGAAATTATAATCTTGGTGGCGAGCAATCCGGTCATTTGATTTTCCGTGACAGTTCCACTACAGGTGATGGCATTCTCGCCGCGCTTAAATTACTGGAAGTCGTTGTTGGCACGCAAACCTCGGTCTCACAGCTTAAAAAATGTATGGATCTTTTGCCGCAGGTCCTGAAAAACGTGCGAGTCAAAAACAAGATACCGCTTGAAAGCATGCCGGATGTCGTAGCCTTGATCAAAAAAATCGAAAATAAATTGGCAGGCAACGGCCGCGTCTTGTTCCGATATTCAGGAACCGAGAATCTTGCGCGGATCATGATTGAAGGTGATGATCGTCACAAAATCGAAGAAATGGCCGATGAACTTGTCGCCAAGACAGAAAAGGCTATCGCCGCCAAATTAGTAAAGCAAAGTTAAATGTCCACGGTTCTGGAAACGCATACCTTCGCGGAAGATGATCTGGCCATCCTGGCAAGACAGCTCTCCCGACATCTTATTCCCAAACCTTTTACATTATGGCTGATCGGCCCGCTTGGCTCCGGAAAAACAACGTTAACCCGCGCTCTATTACGCGCGCTTGGTTTAGCGGAACATGTCCCGGTTCGCTCACCGACATATACGCTTATGAACGAGATTAAAATCAAAGACGTTTGGTACGCACATCTGGATTTGTACCGTCTGCCACCCACCGCCAACATGGATGATCTTGGCTTATTTGATCACAAAAATTTTGCGGGTATTTTCATCGAATGGCCTGAGGCTGTGCAGGATATAGCATCCATCACGCCAACGCATAAATTGATTTTAGATATCATTGATGACAAACAACGCAAGCTGCAACTCATTCAGCTATAAATAAAGCGCCGTTATCGTTTTAGAACGCAAAGAACGCCGACAAGGTGATCATCAAACTCATCGAACCTTTATCATGTCCCAAAGCTGCCTTAAGATCTTCCATCGGATCCACACCGCCTAAATTGGCTGCATGAGTATCGAGATTCTCACCCGAGAAAGCAGCGCCCATCGCGGCAAGCGGCACCAAAACAACCGGTGTCAAAGTGAAGCCCACAGGATCAATAAAGAAATTCAGCGATGGAATAAGCCGCAGTGAAATAACACTAAGCTTTGAAGTTGCGGTCACAAATTCCCCGATGGTTGCCTGGTCGGCACGATCATCTTTCTGAGTGGCTTTGACGGTAACGGTGGACATATCCATATCGATCCCGCTCCCTAAGCGAAGCGACAGCGATTGACCGAAACGAACATCATAAAAATAAAAATCCGCCCAAAATCCCATGGCAGATGTTGTCTGCAGGGCTTCCACATATTCCGGGATCGCTTGTTTCTGACCGTCGGCGGTCAACTCTCTTTGAATATAATCGGCTTCCGAAGCAAAATCGCGATGTAAACGCATGCGAAAGCCAATCGCCGTGGACATGGTCGCACCAATGCCCATTTCCACTTCGGCGCCAAAACCCATAACCGATATGTCCGGTTCACCGATTGGTTCCCAAAGCGTTTCGGCATCACCGGTAACAGGTGGTGGTGCATAAGCCAGTTTCTGATAAGTGCTGGGGAACATCGGTGTCATGATATACATCGTCTTTACGTTTCGACGATATTTCGCTCCAGCCTTGCTAGACGATGCGGATGCGACCGCGGCTTCACCGTCGGTAATCGCTTCCATGCCGCGCTTAAGTCGGCGCGCCGAAGCTGCCTTATTCAACTTAACTGTCGAGGTTTTCTTTTTTAGGGAGACGATTTTACCGCAATCAATTTGTTTGCCTTTGCTATCATTAAAGCAAACATTCATGCCTTTCTTCAAACCACCTTCGCTGCCGCTATCAAGAACAACAACGCCCTTTTTTCTGTTAACCCCACGTATGGATGCGGCGTCTGCAGAGCCATAAGTCCAAAACGTGCCGGTACCAAGCAAAAGCGCGCCGATGGTAAGGTTACGCCAAGAGAGAAACGCCTTCTTCATTATTCTGTTCCCATCTATGGTTTATTCAATTGCCCAAGCCGCCAATCATACATAGCAAGAAGCCATGGCGGTCCTGCATCTGCTGCGGTGTCCTGCCATTGCATAGTCTCCAATGAAACAAAAACTTCGTTTTTTCCTGTCGCTAATTTCGCAAGCCATTCAACCGGAATGCTCCCAGAACCTTCGTCGGCCGCAAACCAGCAGGTAATCGGTTTACTCTGTCCGGGAGGACCAATCTGAATGCGTACATACGACTGCTCAGTCAGCGCCTCACCGCTCCATTCAAAAATCAACGGCTTATCCAAGACGATAGCCAGCGGATCATCCGGCACATCAAGCATCGCATCACGGAAAGTTTTCTTATCCCCGGACTGCATAGACAAAGTTTTAAATTCGCTGGCTTGTTGACTTAAAAATTTTTGGCTCGCGCCTGCAAATTCATAGGACCATTCCCATCGATCACCGGTTTGTAGCGTTTGAAAGCGTATTTGTTGGCGCTTTTGATCAACCGGATGGTCGTCAGCCTGACCGCTGGCGTAGCCGCGAGCAGCAATCTTAGCGATACGTAAATCAGAATCCGCCGTCTGAATCTCTTCCTTAACCGCGTTCTTAAAACCGTCGGCTGTACATCCTAATTCCGGTTTCAACGACTCAACGAGCTTTGCCCGCTCGTCCTGGCTGGTAAGCACATGCCGGTGAATCTCGGCGGTACGTAGGGGGGCGTCAAAACGAAGGGCTACGATATCTTTACCTGAATCGCCAGCCGATGCCGCATCTGCCGCACTCGTGGAACGCCGATTGCTCATCTTAGGCGACTTTTGCAACTGACATGCAGCAAAGCCCAAACTTAAAAACAAAATAATCCCGACACCTATCCGCACACCCAGCATCCCAGCGCATATAACATGGCGTTACAATTTATTTTTTTACCTACTCCATTCTACCAGGATAAACCTCTGAATGATATGCCATTGACGCCAATAACCCCCCTGTCCTAGAATGAAATTCCGACAGTAGTCGGGGATGATAAGTGCGCCAACCGTCGTTGATTTTCCCCATAATTTGTTGAATAGAGAAAATGTCATGACCCAGCGATCCGTAAAATCTGGTCCGCGCACGAAGTTTATTTTCGTGACCGGAGGCGTCGTCTCTTCGCTCGGCAAGGGCATTATCGCGGCAAGCATTGGCGCTCTACTGGAAAATCGTGGGTTAAAAATCTCGCTCACTAAATGCGATCCTTATATCAATGTCGATCCTGGGACGATGAATCCGCTACAGCACGGGGAGGTTTTTGTCACCGACGACGGGGCCGAAACCGATCTCGACATCGGTCATTACGAGCGCTTTACCAAAGCTCGTTTAACGCATCTTAATAGCTTTTCTACCGGTCAGGTTTATGACGCCGTTTTGAATAAAGAACGGCGCGGTGATTATCTGGGCGGAACAGTGCAGGTGATTCCGCACGTAACGGATCAGATCAAAGAAAATATCTTTAAATCCGCCAAAGACGTAGACATCGCCATTGTCGAAATTGGCGGAACTGTTGGTGACATCGAAGGCCAACCCTATCTGGAAGCCATTCGTCAGATCGGCTATGACATCGGCATTCAAAATGTCATTTATGTCCATCTGACTCTGGTGCCGTATATTAACGCTGCTAAGGAGCTAAAAACCAAGCCAACACAGCACTCGGTCAAAGACTTGCGTCAGCTTGGTATTCAGCCACACATTCTGGTTTGTCGCGCTGATCGCCCGGTACCCTTGGAGTTACGACGCAAGATCGCCCTGACAACCAATGTCAAACCTGAGTGCGTGATCGAAGCCATGGATCTGGACAGCATCTATAAAATGCCGCTTTACCTGCACTCACAGGGCATGGATCAAATCATTGTCGATATGTTGAATATTTGGACGGGTTCGCCCGATCTTTCGGTTTGGCAACAAATCAGTTCCGCTTTGGACAAACCCGAGGCCGCGTGTAAAATTGCTATTGCTGGCAAATACGTAAATGTTGTCGATTCCTATAAATCTATTATTGAATCGCTCATTCATGCCGGCATCGCCAATCGCTGCAAAATCGAACCGGCTTTCATTGATGCCGCGGAGATTAACGAGCAAACAGCCGCAAAAATTCTCGAAGAATTTGACGGAGTCATTGTTCCTGGCGGGTTTGGCAATCGGGGTATCGAAGGTAAAATCTCGACGATCCGCTATTTGCGCGAGACCGGTAAACCTTTCCTCGGCATTTGTTTAGGGATGCAACTAGCGGCAATAGAATTTGCTCGCAATAAAATCGGGGTGAAAGACGCAACCAGCCATGAATTTCAACCGGAAGCCAAGAATTTGATTATTCATCTGATGGATTCGCAAAAGAATGTTTCGGATAAAGGTGGAACCATGCGACTGGGAGCTTATCCTTGCAAAGTCAGCGCCGATACCTTGGCGCACAAAGCCTATGGCTCGACCATGATATCCGAACGCCACCGCCACCGTTATGAATTCAACAATGATTTCCGGACAGCTTTTGAAAAGGAAGGCATTATCTTCAGCGGCGTTTCTCCGGATGATCGTTTAGTGGAAATCATGGAACTTGAATCGCATCCATGGTTTGTAGCTTGCCAGTTCCACCCCGAACTTAAGAGCGGACCGGTTCACCCACATCCATTGTTCCGTGATTTTATTAAAGCTGCTTTACGCAACCGACAGGAAAAAAAGAACTCATGATATCCCCTGCCCAAACCAAAGACATCATGGCTTGGGGAGCGGAGGCCATTCGCTCGGAAAGCTTGGCTCTAGCGGATTGTGCCGCAGGCATCGACCAGTCGTTTGTTGATGCAGTTAGCATTATTCTCAGCTGTCAGGGTCGCGTGATTCTCACCGGCTTGGGAAAATCCGGTCATATTGCTCGCAAAATCGCCGCGACTCTCTCCAGCACAGGTTCGCCTTCCTTGTTTTTACATCCCTCGGAAGCACTGCATGGAGACCTCGGTGTCGTCACAGCTAAAGATTGTCTTCTTGCTATCGCTTATGGTGGCGAGACATCGGAGGTACTCGAAGTCGCCCGCTACGCCAAGCGAACCGGTGTCCAAGTCATCGCCTTAACCGGCAAGATCGATTCGTCTCTTGCTAAAAGTGCCGATGTTGTTCTGAATGGCTCGGTCAAACAAGAAGCCTGCGCCCTCAATCTTGCTCCGACGTCGTCATCGACCGTGGCATTGGCCCTAGGTGACGCACTGGCCATCGCCACCATGCGAGCACGGGGCTTTGCCGCCGATGACTTTGCCCGCTTGCATCCAAACGGATCTTTAGGGCGCAAATTATCGCGTGTCGCTGATTACATGCGCAAAGGCGAGGAACTGCCAACCATAGGTCTTACGGCTGGATTTCATGAGATTTTGCATAAAGTAACCAATCCTAATTTTGGGATCTGTGCTGTCTTGGATCAAAAGCAAGATTTAGCTGGCGTCATCACCGATGGTGATCTAAGACGCGCACTGCTTGAGTTTGGGGCCGCAACACTAGGGAAATCCGCTCAGGATCTTCTCAGAAAATCGCCAAAAACTATTCTCGCCTCGGCCTTGATCGAAGAAGCGATTAAGAAAATGGAAGAATTTAAAATTACCGCTCTTCTGGCAATTGATCCAACCGCCAAGCCAAACGTAGTCGGCTTGTTACGCATGCATGATCTTTTGGCCGCGAAAATGATCTAGCTTTCCGGTAAACTACTAAGATAGCGGGGAGCGTCTTAGTGGGAAAACTTATTGTCATTATTGGTGTTGTTGCGTCATTCTTTACTGCCGCAATTATTTTCTTCGCCAGAAACACTGAATCCTTACGGGAAAACATGCGTCGCAACTCAGCGCAAGAACCTCGACTCGTACTCGAAGAGTTTACTATATTACGTTATGAGAACTTTCACTTAACTTCGGCATTAAGCGCTGAAACTGGCTTATTTTTTGAGCCAAACCATGTAGAGCTCAGCGGCAATATTGTGGCAGAACGCATGAATAAAGGTATTTCAGAAACCATCAGCAGCGACAAAGCCGACGCGTACTTTGAAACAACCAGCATCAGTAACCTCGCCGCCAGTTCAAAATTGTCACGCGCGGAAGTCGAGGACAATGTAGTCCTCAAGGTACGTGACCACGCAATGTACACTGAGAAAGCCGATTACATTGAAAATCGTCGTACACTCAGCTCCAAACGACCGGTTCGAATAGTTGGCAGCAATCGCCTTTTTGAGGGTGATGACGGTTTTACCTATCATGTGGATAAAGAGATACTCGGCATGACGGGACTAATCACAGGAGTGATGCAACCTGATGCGAACAATTAAGCTATTGAATGTTTTTGCGTGCAGTCTGTTATTGGCTACGATCCCGCTTCGTGCCGATCTGGACGACGATGAAATCCCATTACCGCCGCCGCAACCAACACCGATTGCTCCACCCGAAGCAAAACCAACACCGCCCAAGGCCGATAAAGACACAAGTGCGCCCACAACCAACAAAGGCAGCGGCAAAAAGACCACGAATAAGACGCGAACTTCGGCTGATCCAGAAAATGCTCGTAAGCAACCGGTAAGATGGAAAAGCAAAGGGCTAAAAGCCACCAAAGAAAAAGGCGTCATGGAACTGTCGCAAGATGTCACTGTTACGCAAGGCGATCTCCAACTTAAAGCCAATCACGCCAAAATTTATTATGATGAAAAATCTGACGAAGTCAGCCGAGTGGTCGTTACCGGCAATGTCAGAATCACCAAATCAGCGCCGGATCCCAAAGACCGGCTCACCGGCGTTGGTAACGAAGGGGTATTTTATAACTCTGATCGCAAAGTGATCTTGCGTGGCAATGCCCAACTCATCCGCGGCGACGACGTACTACGCGGCAAGCAAATTAACTATGAACTCGATACCGGCTGGATCTCGGTAGACAACGTTGAAGGCGTAATGCAGCCAGGAGATAAAAAGCCATGACCGAGAATGCACCAGGGGCAAACGGGCCAGGAAGTACTTTACGCGCTATTAATTTGGTCCGTTCCTTCAAGCAACGTCAGGTTGTGAGATCAGTATCTTTTGAAGTCAGGACCGGCCAGGTTATCGGACTACTTGGCCCAAACGGTGCTGGCAAAACCACTAGTTTTTATATGATCGTCGGTCTGCTTTATCCTCAGTCGGGTCAGGTTTTGATGGATAACGAAGACATTACTCCTTTGCCCATGCATGTACGTGCCCGTAAAGGCATTAGTTATCTGCCACAAAACATGTCTATTTTCCGACGCATGACGGTTACCGAGAATCTGCTAGCCATCATGGAAGTTGTCGGTATTCCTCGAGACGACCGCATTCCCCGCTTGGAAGACCTACTCCACAAATTCCAGATTGGTCATATTGCACAATCAATGGGTGCCGCCTTGTCAGGGGGTGAGCGACGGCGCGTGGAGATCGCGCGAGCTTTAATTATTAATCCACGCTTTTTGCTGTTAGACGAGCCTTTTGCCGGCATTGATCCCGTCACCGTCCAAGAAATTCAAGGCATTATTCGTCAACTCAAGAACGAGGGTTTGGGTGTATTGATTACAGACCACAATGTTCGCGAAACCCTTGGTAGTTGCGATAAAGCCTACATTTTGTCACAAGGTCAAATTATCGCCGAAGGGCTTCCCGATGAGATTTCCAATAATAAAACAGTTCGAGAAGCTTATTTAGGTGAAAATTTCCGCCTCTAGAGTAGGTTTGATATACTAGAGGTCTTATGGCTGAGTTTAAACAAAGTCTTAATTTCAAATTAACCCAGCAGCTGCTCATGACGCCGCAGCTGCAGCAGGCTATTAAATTACTGCAGCTATCTCGTCTTGAGCTCGAAGAATTCGTCGCCTCGCAACTCGAAGAAAATCCTGTTCTCGAAGAAGGTGTTTTAGAAACGGCCGAAGAAAAGAATCAGGCCGAAATGAACGCCGAGAAAACCGAAGAACAGGCTATCAACGATCACTTTGAATCGGCAGGTGAAATTGTTGATAAGGTCGACGGCGAGACAGCCACACCTGACATCGATTGGGAGGCTTATTCCAAACATCAGGAAAGCGCCGCTCCCACACCGTCTGGCGCATCGCAACGTCGTGACGACGAGCAACCGAACTATGAAAACATGGTCACCAAATCCAAGAGCTTGCAAGAGCATCTCATGGCTCAGATTGGCGAACTTGATTTTTCTGACAACGAGAAAAAACTAGCTGCTATCATTATCGGCAACATTGATGATCGTGGTTATCTACAAACAACGGTCGACGAATTAGCCAATCTGGAGGAGCAGGATAAAGAACAGGTCGAAGACGTTCTGGATGCAATCCAAAGACTGGATCCGCCCGGAGTCGGCTCTCGCGATCTTAAGGAATGCCTGCTCAATCAACTCCGACAAGCTCGCCTACGAAACGGCATCGTTGAAAAAATCATTGAGAGTCACTTGTCGGATCTGGAAACACGCAACTTCCAGGCCATTGCCAAAGCAATGAAAATTTCTATCGAGAAAGTTATCGAAAACGTTCAGATCATCAGCGAACTTGATCCTATACCCGGCCGACAATATGGCAACGAAGCGCCGCATTATGTGGTACCTGATGTTTATGTCTTTAAGTTAGGCGACGAGTGGACAGTCGGCATGAACGATGACGGCCTGCCACGACTGAAGATCAGCAAATTGTATCGTGACATGATGAAAAACGATGTTCGCGGCGGCGATAAAGCTTATTTGCAGGAAAAGCTAAAAAGCGCGGAATGGTTAATCAAGAGCATTCAGCAGCGTCAACGCACTATCTTCCGTGTTGCTGAATGTATTGTTAAGCGACAAAAGGATTTCTTTGACTTGGGTGTAAAACATTTAAAACCCATGATTTTGAAAGACATTGCCGAAGACATTGAAATGCATGAATCAACCATCAGTCGCGTCACCAACAATAAATATATGCATACTCCACGCGGCATCTTTGAGTTGAAGTACTTCTTTAATAGCTCTGTTTCGACCGCGGACGGCGAATCAGTTGCAAGTGAGTCGGTCAAGAAAATGATCGAAGAGTTAATTAAGTCCGAAGATGCCAAGAAGCCGCTATCTGATCAGATTATTGTTGAAATGCTTGAGGAGAAAGGCATTCAGCTGGCACGTCGCACCGTTGCAAAATACCGCGAGCAACTTGGTATTTCACCGTCGAACAGGCGCAAACGATATTATTAAAAGTTGCGGGTGCATATGACACAACGCCCCACACCATCTAGTCCATTATTAGTTATTATTACCGGCTTATCGGGTGCCGGGCATTCGGTTGCGATCAAAGCACTCGAAGACATCGGTTTTTATTGCATCGATAATCTTCCTACAGAATTGGTCGTGGGGGCATTGGAGTTTGCCAGAAAACCAGAAAACAGCGGCCGCAATTTTGCTTTTGGCATGGATATTCGAGATCGCAATTTCGCCTTAAAATTTTCCGAACTGAAAGCCAACATCAGCAAAAGTATGCGAGTGGAAGTCTTGTTTCTTACCGCCGAAGAAGAAGTGATTGCCAATCGATACAACACCACGCGACGCAAACATCCGTTGCTTGATGTCACTGGCGAACTTATGGCCGCCATACGGCGAGAAAAAACCTTCATGGACCCGGTTCAGGAAGTCGCCGATATCAGTTACGATACGACCACGTGGTCGCCACACCAGTTGGCACGAATGGTTAACGAACGTTACAGTTCGGGTCAGTCGAGTCGAAAATTACACGTCACTATTACCAGCTTTGGCTTTAAGTACGGTGTCCCCAAAAATGCGGATTGTATGTTTGACGTGCGTTTTCTGCCGAATCCGTATTTTGTTCCAGATCTAAAGTACAAAACCGGGATTGAAACCGATGTACAAGACTACGTTTTCAAAGATGAAAACAGCCAGATATTCTTTAACAAGATTGCTGATCTTCATACATATCTGTTGCCGCAGTATTATCAGGAAGGCAAACACTACTTGCGCATCGCAATCGGCTGCACCGGTGGAAAACACCGCAGTGTTAGTATTGCAGAACGTCTTGGTAAAAAGCTGGCGGCGTCAATGGATGATAATTATCTGATTAGCATCGTCCATCGTGATTTTGAACTCGATCAGGTATAAGCTTCGATCGGCAAACACGTACACACTAAATTACGATCACCGTAAGCGTTATCGACCCGACCCACGTGCGGCCAAAACTTGGATTCCGCAACCCACGGTTTAGGAAATGCGCCTTCCTGTCTGGTATAAGGATACGTCCAGGTTTCGCCGGCGATAACAGCCACTGTATGCGGCGCATTTTTGAGGGGATTGCTGTCTTTCGGCCAAGTACCATCGGTGATTTTCTTGACCTCGGCACGCATGGCGATCATCGCCTCGCAAAAACGATCCAACTCATCCTGAGCCTCGCTTTCCGTAGGCTCAATCATCATCGTGTTTGGTACAGGAAAGGAAACGGTTGGTGCGTGAAAACCATAGTCCATCAAACGTTTTGCGAGATCATCGACATCGATACCTGCCATGGCTTTAAATGCCTGCACATCAACAATACATTCATGGGCCACTAAACCAGCTTTACCTTTGTAAAGAACCGGATAATGAGCATCTAGTTGTTTGGCGATGTAGTTGGCGTTTAAAATCGCGATTTCCGTTGCCCGTCTTAATCCCGCAGCACCCATCATGCGGATATACATCCATGAAATCGGTAAAATACTAGCACTGCCCCAGGGTGCAGCCGACACTGGGCCGATTGGTTGTGTTCCGCCAGTCGGAATAACATTGTGCGTCGGCAAAAACGGTTTAAGATGCGCAGCGACACCGATTGGACCCATGCCCGGACCACCGCCGCCATGGGGAATACAGAAAGTTTTGTGCAGGTTGAGATGGCAAACATCAGGACCGAATTTACCGGGGCGGCATAGACCAACTTGTGCGTTCATGTTGGCACCGTCCATATACACCTGGCCACCATTTGCGTGCACAATCTCGCAAATCTGCGTGATCGATTCTTCAAAAACACCATGGGTGGATGGATAGGTCACCATCAAAGCCGCCAGATCATGCTTGTGTTCGCTGGCTTTCTTCTGCAAATCATCGAGATCGACGTTGCCATCCTTATCACACGCGACAACAACGACTTTCATTCCCGCCAACGCCGCGCTAGCGGGATTGGTCCCATGGGCCGACTTAGGAATCAAACAAATGTTGCGTTGCGTTTGACTCTTGGATTTATGATAGGCGCGAATCACCAACAGACCCGCGTACTCGCCTTGCGATCCGGCATTGGGTTGCAACGAAATTCCAGCAAAGCCGGTAATCTCCGCGAGCATCTGTTCTAGTTGCGTGAGCATTTGCGCATAACCCTGCGCCTGATCTGTCGGTACAAACGGGTGAATAGCACCAAATTCCGCCCATGTGATGGGATAAAGCTCGGCAGTCGCATTGAGTTTCATCGTACAAGAACCAAGCGGAATCATCGAACGTGTCAAAGATAAATCGCGTGCTTCCAGCTTGCGGATGTAACGCAACATTTTGGTTTCGGTATGATAATTATTAAAAACCGGATGTTGCAAATACGCACTTTTCCGCATGAACTTATCGGGAATAGTCGAAGCGGATTGCTTGAGGAGCTGATGAAGATCCAAATCACGGGATGAACCAAGCGCAAAAACCTCGCACAACGCCTGTAGATCCTTGCCGCCAAAGGTTTCATCCATAGAAATAGTTATCTGGCGATCATTTAAATAACGAAGATTAATTCCTGCGGCGAGTGCCGCCTGGCGTATGCGCGTTAACTTATCCGCTTCCACATCGATGCGAATCGTATCAAAAAAAGCTTGCTCGACAACCTCGTAGCCCAGTTGTCGCAAGGCCACTGTCAGAGCCCCAGCCCAATGATGGACATTGGTGGCAATACGTTTGATACCTTCCGGCCCGTGATAAACAGCATACATACTCGACATAATGGCCAGCAGTACCTGCGCCGTGCAGATATTGCTGGTCGCTTTGTCACGACGAATATGTTGTTCGCGCGTCTGCAACGACAAGCGCAAGGCCGGTTGACCAAAGCGATCTTTGGAAACACCGACCAGACGTCCAGGAATCTTGCGCTTATACTCGTCTTTGGTTGCAAAGTATGCGGCATGCGGCCCGCCATAACCCAGTGGCACACCAAACCGTTGCGCATTCCCGACCGCCACGTCAGCACCAAGCTCACCCGGCGACTTTAGTAACGCCAACGCCAAAATATCGGCGATCATAACCACCAGAATGCCACGTTTTTTAGCATCAACGATTAAATCGTTAAAATCATGAACCGCACCATCAGTGCCAGGATACTGCAATACGATGGCAAAGATCTGGTTATCCAATACCGGCTTACGCACATCACCGACTTTGACTTTGATACCAAGCGGCTCTGCCCTCGTCTCGACAACGGCGATGTTCTGCGGATGACAGTCCGCTGCAAGCCAAATAGTATCAGCAGCGTCATCTTTGCGGACGTTATAACAAAGCGTCATCGCTTCCGCTGCCGCTGTCGCTTCATCAAGCATGGAGGCATTAGCAATTGGCAGTCCCGTCAGATCCGCAACCATGGTCTGATAATTTAAGAGCGCTTCCAGCCGCCCTTGCGCAATTTCCGCCTGATAAGGTGTGTACTGCGTATACCAGCCAGGATTTTCCAGGATATTACGTTGCACCACCGGTGGTACCTTGCAATCGTGGTAACCCATACCGATAAATGAACGAAAGATCTGGTTCTGACTCGCGATACTTCGCAGCTCCGCCAAGGCATCATGTTCGGACAATGCTGGCGGTAAGTCTAATGGTTGCAGATTTTGAATGGTTTTAGGAATCGCGGTTTGTACAAGTTCATCAAGGGTGTTGTAGCCAACAACCCGAAGCATATTCTTGATTTCGTTCTCATTGGGGCCGATGTGACGATCAGCAAAACTATAAAAGTCTCTGGGCAAACCGCCTCGATCAAGAGAAATGCTTTTGTGATCGCTCAAGGCATATACCTTTTCTTATCGTTATTGCTCGGCGATAAACTTATCGTATGCGTCCGCATCCATCAACTCTTCGACTTCCTTCGCTGAATTAATATCAATTTTCACCAACCATCCCTCTTCAAAGGGATCGTCTTGCAGGGTATCGAGAGTATTGACCAAGTCTTCGTTTACTTCGATGATTTTCCCGGCTACCGGCATATATAAATCCGAAACTGTTTTGGTGGATTCAATCGTTCCAAACGATGCACCTGCCTCAAAAGTTTCGCCCACAGCCGGCAATTCCATATGCACAATGTCACCAAGTTGCTCAATCGCATAGGACGTGACGCCTACCGATGCCGTGGTTTTCGACTCCAGAAACACCCACTCATGCTCTTTTGTGTAATGACGATCTGATGGAAATGACATGTTCGCAAACCTCACCCGAAAACAAGTGTCTTAAGACTTCACTTTAGCCAAATATAGAGGTCTTTTCAGGACCCGTGCAAGTTTTCTTTTGCCTCTGACATCGACCTCAATCTGGTCGCCAACCACAGCGGTTTTGGCCTCCACCAAGGCCATCCCACCAGCACCGCCCACCGTGGGCAACACCGAGCCGCTGGTTACCGTACCGATCCGGCGATCACCGATATAAACATCCATCCCATGGCGCGGGACACCTGCATCCTCAAACTTGAATGCGATCATTGCGCGTGGAACACCATCCTGCTTTTGTCGCTGCAGGGTGGCGCGGCCAATAAAATCGCCGGCCTCCAAACGCACGGCCCAACCGATCCCTGCTTCGAGCGGTGAGACCGTCTCATCCATATCATTGCCGTACAGGAGATAGCATGCCTCAAGCCTCAGCGTATCACGGGCCCCCAGACCTATGGGCTGCAAACCAGTCTTTGGTTTGGTTGCTATGAATCCTTGCCAGACGGATACCAATACCGTGGTTGGCAGATACAATTCATAACCGTGCTCGCCGGTATAACCCGTGCGAGCAACCAGACATTTTTGGCCGCCAACGTCGAATGCGGCTATCTGCATATAATCCATCGCATTCAGGCGGCTATGCTCGGAAACAGCGAGCAATTCCAGAACCGCAGCCTGACTAGCCGGCCCCTGAACCGCCAACTGACCCCATTGCGACGATTCATTAGTTACTTGAACATTGAAATTTTTTGCTTGTTCGGCAAACCAACGAAAATCTTTGTCGGCGTTAGATGCATTCACGCATACCAAAAAATCGTCCAACTTTAGACGATAGATGATCAAATCATCAATCATGCCACCGGATGGCTGCAAGATTGCTGAATACTGACCAGTACCATCCTGCAAACGACTAATATCGTTGATCGTCAAATACTGCAGATACTTTGCCGCATCAACACCACGCACCCTGATCTCACCCATGTGACTCACATCAAAGATACCGCAACGCGTCCGCACACAAGCATGTTCATCCAAAACACTTGTATAACTAATCGGCATCACCCAACCGCCGAAGGGCGCGGTTTTAGCACCAAGTTTTTTGTGTTCATCATATAACGGGGTTTTCTGATCACTCATCGATTCAGCCACACCAACTCCTTAAGAATATCAAAGATGCAAATAACCCTTGGCGACAGGACAAGATTCATCGATCCACGGATTTGTCTCGGCATAATCAACCGCCAACAATAAGTAAGGAAAGGCCCGGGGGTATTGGCCCACATCCATCGTTAAGCTATCCAATAACTTTTGCGCCGCTTTCTCCATAGTAAAATCACAAGTGAAACGCGCAAGTCGCAACAAATTAAGTGCCGCCACCGAATTTGCCGACGGTGTGGCATTATCGATCACATCCCGTGGACGCATCAGCAAAGTCGCGTCTGAGTCATCGGTATCAAAGTATGTTCCGGTCTCCGGATCGCTAAATAAAGCATCCTGCTGCTTTTGTAACGCCAATGCCCAATCAAGATACTCTCGTTCCGAAGTCGCTTCATAAAAATCCACGATACCTTGGATCAAAAACGCATAATCTTCCGCCTGCGCCTGATAACGAGTTTGTCCGTCTCGATAAATGCGCGATAATTTATGATCTTTGCTCAAATGCTTGCGAACAAATGCCAGAGCCTGGCGCGCAGCTTCGATGTACTCATTATTATTAAATACCAGACCGGCGTAACCAAACGCTGAAATCATCAAGCCATTCCAGGCAACAATGACCTTATCATCCAGCAGCGGCCGAACGCGCTGAGCGCGTGCATCCCGCATTTTTGCAAAAGCCGTAGCCAACAACTTATCGCTTGTTTCAGAAGGCAGCGGTG
Source organism: uncultured Oligoflexales bacterium (assembly GCA_964652825.1). Taxonomy (GTDB): domain Bacteria; phylum Bdellovibrionota_B; class Oligoflexia; order Oligoflexales; family CAZZCU01; genus CAZZCU01. Next base: position 40,654 of record CAZZCU010000003.1, on the reverse strand, counting down.
CTGATGGATTTAAATGTAAAATATTAACATTGTGAATCGAACGCATCCCCGCCGCTTCTTCGAGATGAACTGCGTGTTGCTCGAAAGCAAAATTACCTTGCTCCTGAACATTGTAGAGTTTGGAGATATGCTCATACTCGGCGGTGGTTAAAAGCTGTTGCAGCTCACCTGCGCTCCAAACGTAAAATTTACCTTCGGTTTTTTCGCTGTCGGCGTCTTCGGCAGAATAAAATCCACCATCCGGATGCCGCATATCACGCAGAACGTATGCCAACGTTGAATGCACAACATCAGCATATTCCTGAAGCTGCTTGTCCTGAAACGCTCGCGTATAAGCAAGTACCAGCAAAGCGTTGTCATAAAGCATTTTTTCAAAATGCGGAATCAACCAGGCGCTATCAGTCGCATAACGATGAAAACCACCGCCCAAGCTGTCGCGAATCCCACCGCGAGCCATCGCATCCAACGTCGCATAGGCAATACGGGCGGCATTATCTTCGGCTTGCCTTCGCGCGTAACCAAGCAACAACATAATCGCCATCGCCGGCGGAAATTTCGGGGCATCGCCAAAGCCGGCGTATTGTTCATCAAAACTGCGATTAGCTTCATAGTAAAAACGTTGCAACAAATCATGACGTGATTGGGTCGTCTTCGCCGCATTGGAATTCAGTTTTTTGGCTTCATGCAGATGACCTGTGATCTCCTGCGCCGATGCCACTAACTTGTCACGATCAGGTGAGTGCCAAAGCTTGGCAACCTCCTGTAACAAACCCTTGAACTGCGCCCGCGGAATAAACGTGCCGCCCCAAAACGGTGTGCGATCCGGAGTCATCATCACCGACATCGGCCAACCACCACGCCCGGTCAGCATTTGTACGGCTTTCATATAAATAGCATCGATATCCGGTCGCTCTTCGCGATCGACCTTTATACAAACAAAATGCTCGTTCAAAATATCGGCTACATCCTGCTTCTCAAATGAGTCGCCTTCCATGACATGACACCAGTGACATGTGGCATAGCCGACCGACAAAAAAATCGGTTTGTCTTCTGATGCCGCTAAGTCAAAAGCCTCCTGACCCCATGGATGCCACCAGACGGGATTATGCTGATGTTGCAAAAGATAGGGCGAGATTTCGCTGGATAAATGATTTGTGCTCATGTTGCCTCGCCGATTGCCTACTCCCGGTGGATCCTCAATTTATGGCATGTAAAGCCTATTTAGTACACATTTAGTACAAGTACATATTGCATTGACGTAAATCGTGATAAAACGCCATCTTCGGAAAATATCCAATGCCTGATGGAGCCCCGGCCGGCTAATGATCCATTTAAGCAATATCCGCAAACAACAAGGACAACGCGTCTTGCTGCGCGATGCAAGCATGCAAATTCTCGCTGGTGACCGCATCGGACTCGTCGGCCCAAATGGAGCCGGCAAAACCACCATCTTTCGTATCATCACCGGCACTGAAGCCATCGACGACGGTTCGGTCAATATCGCCGGCGATACAGTGATCGGCTACTTCTCGCAAAGCGTCGGCGAAATGAGCGGTAAATCAGCGCTGGAGCAGGTGAAGTCAGCCGCTGGCAAAGTTGCGGATTTGGCTGTCGAAATCGCCGCCATCGAGCAAAAACTGGAACGACTGACCGAAGAACCAATGAGCGATAATGATATGAGCAAGTTGATGGATCGCTACGGCGAAATCCAGGCTGAGTTCCAAGTACGCGGCGGCTATGATCTCGACGCTCGTGCCCAGGCAATCCTGACCGGGCTTGGTGTCGGCCCGGATGACCACGATCGCCCCGTTGAACATTTCAGCGGCGGCTGGAAAATGCGCATCGCGCTTGCCGGAATTTTGGCACTGAATCCGGATATTTTGCTGATGGATGAGCCGACCAACCACCTGGACCTCGAATCAATCATCTGGCTGGAGGAATGGTTGAAAACCTTTAGAGGTGGCTTGGTGATGACAAGCCACGATCGGGAATTTCTGAATCGTAGTGTGACGCGTGTCGTTGAGATCGCCAACAGCATGCTCACTGGTTACACCGGCAATTACGATTTTTATCTGCGAGAACGCGAGATCAAACGTGAACAACTACTGGCGGCTCACAAACGCCAACAAGACATGCTCGCCAAAGAAGAGGACTTTATCGCGCGCTTTGCGGCACGGGCATCACACGCGGCGCAGGTACAATCTCGCGTCAAAAAAATCGAGAAAATCGAACGTATTGAGATTCCAGCGGAAACCAAAACCATTCAGTTTCGTTTTGCCGAGCCACCCCGCAGTGGTGACGAAGTTGTACGCATGACCGGTCTTGGCAAAACCTGGCCGCATCCCAAGGGCGGCGATCGGTCGATTTTCGGTGGCATCAGCGGCGTAGTAAAACGCCTTGATAAGATCGCCGTGACTGGTGTCAATGGCGCCGGCAAGTCAACTTTGCTCAAAGTCATTCTTGGCCTTACGGAACCAACTACGGGTACTGCGAATCTTGGAGCAAGTGTTCGCGTCGGTTACTTCAGTCAACACTCTCTGGAACTTTTGAATCCGCAAAATACGGTTTTTGAAGAACTGAGTCAGCGCTTGCCTGATTTTGGCAACGGCACGATCCGAAGTCTGCTAGGTGCCTTTTTGTTCAGTGGTGATGATGTCGATAAGAAAATCGCCGTTCTATCCGGCGGCGAAAAAAGTCGCGTCGTATTGGCAACGATTCTGGCAAGTGATGCCAATTTTTTGGTGCTTGACGAACCCACCAACCATTTAGACATCGAGTCACGCGCCGTTCTTCTCAATGCTATTGAGGAATTTGCCGGCACCGTTATGATTGTCAGCCACGATCGCCATTTTTTGCGAGCTATCGCTAATCGGGTTTTTGAAGTCGGCCACGGGGACCTGCGGGTTTACGAAGGCAATTACGATTATTACCTCTCCAAGAAAAACGTCTAAAACTTGGACACCTAGCTCTGCGCACGCAGTGCATATGTGACTAAAAAATCAATAAAATCAAATACTTATTCATGGACCCATAGTTGCACTAAGCGTCTGCATCCGCTGATGGCGGGCGAGTGATTGTTGCTGTCGAATCTGCTGTTGTTGAGGTTGTGATCGATGCGTTTGAATCCAAATTCCGAAGGTTTTCTTAGCCAACTTTATACCCACATGCAGGGTTTTCCCACGATCTGGCAAGTGATCTTGCAAGAAGCCGTGCGAGCAAATCACATCTTATTCACAAACGAAGACCTCGCGGCAATCGCCTCTCAGTCTGATTCAACACCCCTCAGCGAAGAAGATTCCGAGGAATTAGCGGATCTGTCTTATCAGCTCATCCTTAGTAATGACTTGAAAAGCATGCGGCAACTCATCGCGAATTTGCCGCTTTCGACAAAAAAAATCTTTTTTGGCGTGTACGAACGCTGGATTAAAGAACTGCGCCAACTATCGGCAGCCTGTCTCAACTAGGCCAACGCGACACTTTAGTTAGTCACCACGTGATATAATTATAGAAACCATTGAAGGACTAACGGTTTCTATGAGCGGAATGTCACGCACGAACTTTATCCCACGTTTAGTCGCCACTGCCGCCAAAGTCCGGCCATTGCGTTTTGACGAAGGCTTCAAACGTGAAATCTTTTTGTTCGCCACTATCGGTATCACTGCGTTTTACTACACTGGCCTGTTAAGCTATTCACCCTTAGACGAATCATCCGTCGCAGCAGTGTTTCCAACCACTCCCACCAAAAATCTTGCTGGCACTTTTGGTGCGCAAGTCAGCGGCTTATTGGTCTTCTGGTTAGGTTCGACCAGTTATCTCCTACCAATCCCCTTACTACTGTGTGGCCTGCTAGTATACGCCTGCGCGGTAAAACCGTTATCTTGGTCGCGCCTTAGCGGTTGGGTCATTGGCCTCAGCAGCTTCGCCTGCGTAGCATCCATGTATTTACCGAGTCTTCGGTTCGAGGGCTTTGAATTACCCGCCGGCGGTGCGCTTGGTGATGCCATAGCACTGTGGCTTAGGCAAACCTTTGGGATGCTAGGCTCCAACATTTTGCTCGCAACAGCAGGCATTTGTAGCGTTTTACTCATTGGTCGCCGCAGTATCTTGCAACCAATACTTAATAACCTGCGGAACTGGCACAAGCGCCGACTCGAAACACAAGCGCAAAAGGTCACGACAACCTCTAACTCCAGCATCAGTCAAGAACCAGTGATCGCACCATTGCTCGAACGTCCTATCTTGATTAATCCACCACCCGCACCGGCGGCTTCGATGTTTAATGACGATGCTGACGACACCTATGAACACGACGACATTGAGCACATCGACGAGCCGATGCACGTCGTCGTGCAAAAACCAAAAGCCCCGGCGCCGGTAAAATCAAATTACGTAGCCCCGGAATCCAGTGTTTTCAAAACCAACACCGATACGTTGATTATCAACGCTGCACAAAGACAGGAATTTGAGCACACGGCCAGTCTGCTGACTAGGACGTTTGCTGATTTTGGCATTCATGGCAAAGTCGCTGCTATTCAACCAGGTCCTGTCGTGACCGTATTTGAGTTTGAACCTGATGCCGGTACTAAATTGTCGAAAATGATGGGACTGATGGATGACATAGCGCTCGCCCTCAAGGTTGATTCAATCTTTATTTATCCAGTACGGGGTAAACGCGCGGTCGGTGTACAAGTGCCGAATACTCAGCGCGAAACCGTTTTCCTCGGTGACATCATTACCTCGGACAAGTTTCGTCATTCCGATTCGCCGCTGACTTTTGCCATGGGCAAATCCTTATCCGGCGAGCCGGTCTGCGCTGATCTCACGACCATGCCGCATTTGCTGACCGCAGGAGCGACCGGAAGTGGCAAGTCGGTCGCGATTAACACTTTGTTGTGCAGCATCATCATGAAGGCATCGCCCGACGAAGTCCGCATGATCCTTGTCGATCCGAAAATGCTCGAACTATCCGTTTATGAGGGGATCCCGCATCTTTTGATGCCAGTGATTACCGAACCAACTCGTGCATCCTTGGCCCTAAAGTGGGCGACGCAGGAGATGGAACGTCGCTATCGCGTGATGCAAACGGCTTCCGTACGTAATATTTCGGGCTTTAATCAATTCTGGGCCAAAGCCAGCAATGATCAAAAACAGGAGCTGCGTGTCGCGGCGGATGACGACAACCTTGGACCGTTACCTTTGATTTTGTTGGTAATCGACGAGCTTGCCGATTTGATGATGATGGCACCCAAAGATGTTGAATCATCGATTCAAAGACTAGCGCAAAAAGCCCGGGCCAGCGGTATTCATCTGGTGCTCGCGACACAACGTCCCTCCGTCGATATTATTACCGGCGTCATTAAAGCAAACCTGCCATGTCGCGCCGCCTTCCAGGTGGTATCCAAGCACGATTCGCGTACGATTCTTGACCAAATCGGTGCCGACAAATTGCTTGGCAAAGGCGACATGTTATTCATGCGACCGGGTGGCAATCGTCTGGAACGTATCCAAGGCGCTTTTGTCAGCGACGAAGAAGTTCTCGCTTTGGTATCCGCCGCCAAGAAATCCGGGGATCCGCAGTATGACGAGCGCGTCATCTCGTGGATCGATGAAGAAGTCACACGGCAGCATGACGCCAAGGATTTGAATCTGCCAAACGACATGTTTGATGATGATCCCAAGTGGGACGAAGCGATTAATATCGCCCAATCCCAAGGCGCGATCAGCGCCTCGTATCTCCAACGACAACTCAAGATCGGTTATAATCGAGCCGCACGCATGGTCGAGGCCATGGAGAGCAAAGGTCTGGTCGGCAAAGCCGAAGGCGCCAAACCACGTAAATGGTTGGGTGGGGGCGCGGTACTCTAATCCGCGAGGTCTGCTTGCAAAAACCGCCCACGAAGGTACGTGAATGCAGCACTTGTACCGCCTGCTGTACCGGGCTCAATATCGAATCCAAGCCAGGCTACAGCACTACTTTTGACACTGGTGAAGACATCGCCAAACCTGCAGGTGTTCAATGCCGCTTCTGGACCAACACTGGTTGCGGTAACTACGCAAATCGTCCTCTCGTCTGCCGGCAATTTCGTTGTGATTGGTTAGTAGGAAGAGTCGGCTATGGACCGCACGACAACCCTAATAGTGTGGGTCACATCGGCATTCGCGGCAATCAGGTACCTTACAAACGCCTCAGCAACAGTGCGTAGGCCGCGGCCATTGCTTCGAGCGAAAATATTTCTTTTGCTGCCGTGGCACGTGCTAACTTTTCCTGATGGGATTCGTGCAAGCTGCGCGTTAGCCAATGAATCAAATTCGTGACGATGTCGTCACTAGTCATATTCTGAAAATTAAATCCGGCCGTGTCATCAAATAAAACCTCGGCGAGCGAGCCAACTCCCGATACCGCGACCGGCGTACCGCACAAAAGAAACTCTTCGGCGACCCGGCAAATCAACTCAGAGCCCAAACTCGACACAATACCTAACGTAGCTGCCGACATTGTCTTAGCTACATCGCTGATACGACGATCAATTAATCGCCAATCATCCTCGTAAACCAGACCTAGCGCCGAGCCAAATGCCCGCAAACTTGCGGCACTGACGTTCGCCGCTTCACCTATCACCTCCAGCAAGGGTTTAGGTGTTCCCGCAGGCCAACGCTCCAGCACCGACTTAAACAGTCCCAGCAAGCGTTCATGACCTTTCACCGGATCCAGACGACCAAGCGTCAATAACACCGGCCGACTGCCTGAGATGGCGATCGCATCAGGCGCGTAAACTTTTGCATCACAACCCAAAGTTATCGGAGTGACGCGTCGACCAATAGCGGTACCAAGTTTAGTTGCCAATGCCTGACCCGGCACGACGATCTGATGGACATGACGATGTGCCAGGCGATGCTTGATCTGAAACGAGAGACTCTCATCGAAATCAACACCACGAATCCGCACCAATTTGCAGGCGGGTGTAATCGACAAAAATTGGCTCAATGTTGTTTCGGGCCCGCCGTTCAAAAAAATCAACGCCGGCTGCAACTTTTTGGCAATGGAACGCAGCGCGGTTAAATGCCGCCAGTCGAATGCTTCGATCGTGACAACCTCAAGACCTGTGGCAACAGCGCGTTTGGCGGCCGGAGAATTTTTTAGCGCGGTAAAAACTGAATGATAACCAAGCAAACGCAAAGCGCGTGCCGTGCTGATAGCATATTCGGTAACCGCGGAATTCCAACGATTAGAACACAGATGCCATGCGATGGGGGATTCGCCAGCCCTATTCATTAGCGACCATTATGCAGTTCGCGAAGCTTCGCGTGTTTAACAAAAGTGTAGAAGCTACTTAACAGTGCATAGCAGTAACCAGGATAGGCATCCAAAAAACCCAGGCGCAAAAAATAACGACTTACAAACTCGCCCCATGGCCGCAATACCAAACTAAAGAATGGTACGGCACGACCTGAAGTTGAGTTGCGGAGCGCAACCTGCGAGGTGTAGCGATTAAATTTGTAGAAGTAATCTGTCAGATCATCATAGCTATGATGCAAAATCGCGCCGCGCCGCAGACAACTTAACCTGGCATTAGGCGTGAGTTTAATTTGTTCATGGACGGAACCCTCGAACAGGCCTTTGCCGCGTCGCAACAACCGTAACGGCCAATCCTTGGTCTTGCCAAAGCGCATGGCTCTCCCCATGAAGACCAGACGCCGCGGCAGATAATAAGCGTCCGCGGCTTTATCAGGCTGCACGACCACGTCCACGACAGCCGCGCGCAACCTGTCATCCAGCTCTTCGTCGGCATCCATCGACAGCACCCAGCCACGAGTTGCCAGGGCCAAGGCGGCGTTTTTCTGCTCGGCATAATCGGTAAAAGCACGATGATGAAATTTAGCGCCATGTGCTTCGGCAATGGCTTGAGTTTTATCGGTACTATTGGAATCAAGAATGATAATTTCGCAACCTGGCGGCAGGCTTTTTAAACACCTGACCAGACTGCGTTCTTCATCTTTGGTGATAATCGTAACTGATAAATCGAGATTACTTATTGCCCGTTACCATCAATAGTCTTTATCGGAGAACGAAGCTGCCCATTGCAGATTACTGTTGCGATTCTCCAAGTTCACTATGACAGGGTAACCTTTGCGAATGGTTTTGGAAACCTCAGACAATGAGATGATGGCGTAAGAACCTTTACGACGCAAAATGAAACCACGCGCCACGCGCTGGGCTTTCTCGTCCAATACCTGAACGCGATCGCCGACGATGCCTTCTTCGAGACGGATAACACAGCGTTTGGTCGTCTCGCTGCAACTGTAAACCGTCGCGGCTTCGCTTTTACCGGCGACAAGAGTGCCTAAACCAATCAAGACGATGGCAACGAGCAACTTAGCTTGGAATCTTTGGAGATAACTCAAAACGACAACCAACATCGAACAGCCTCCGGGAACCACAACAACAGCAACAACAATTCACAACGTAGATACCAACAACCTAACAACAACCCGCCCATAGCCGCGGGACTTCTCGTCCAGCCATGAGCAACTTTGGTGCCACGGCAAATGTCTTTAATATCAAATAGTTATATCTATTCTCGTGTTGATTTTCTTAGTTATTCCGGAAAATTGTCAAAGTTTTAGACAACAGGCGGCAGCAAAAAGGCTTTAAAACAGGGTAGGTTGATCGTTGGGGTACAAGGGTTCTACGCGGTTACAGACATTTTTTAGCTCTTCGCAGTAGCGTTTTGCATACGGTCCAAAGATGTAAACTTCCTTGGGGGCAACGGCGGCGATAACCTCGCGCAACTCGCGGCCATCAGCCGTGGTGCTGATATAGAAGCGATCCGTAATATCCGTCGAAGTACTGGTATTGGCGTTCGGCTCGTAGGTTTCTTCAATCAAAAACACCGGTCCAGATGGCAAAGGCTTACGTACCAGCAAACGCGTGCCTGGTTGATAGGGATACAATACGACGCGCCGCTGTTGACGCTTGGGCGAATGCAACGAGTACTTGCCGAGCGAAGAACCATACGCCTCATAAATTTTATTAATCTTGAAAATGGCGCTATGCACCGCGACGGGAATGCCTTCGTCGGTCAGCAATTTGGTCAACTCCTGCGCGATTGCAATCGGCTGACACATAATAGTCGGATAAATATTTTCACTGACGGCTTGTTTGATAGCACTTAATAAGCGGTCTTTTTCGCGCTTGCGATTGGGTAGGGGATGATTCGGATCCGGATGATAAGCACCTAATATAAGAGTTTGTGCCTTTTTAAGCTGCATTTGCCGAACCGTTGGAATCCGCTGCGTTTGAATATGCGGCGCATACAAGATACGACCTTTTTCGGTCTCGATATGCAACGACGCGCCGCCGAGCATTGATCCCGACGGCAACAACTCCATTTTCAACTTACCAATTGAAAAGGGACGATTGTACTGGCATATCAATGCATTCGGTTTACGTTTTTTGGATTCGAGAATTTTGATGGTTTCTTCGGTGGCGATGACTTGCGGAACTTTTGAACTTAACGATTGCGCCGCGGACGATAAAAATGACAGCTCACCATTCAGGTGAGAATCGAGCCACAAAATCGATCCTTCCAGGTGCAAACCATCATCGGTCGGCCGAACGGTCATAGCCGAAGATACTTTGCTGCTACTCGATCTCTTCATTGTCTTCCTAACAGCAAAAAATAGCCAATGCAGATCATTAGTTATAAATGACGGGGCTTGACAAGGCAAGGCATCAATCCGGCGACTAGTAGCCGGTGTTATTGACCCGGGCGTCCTGGTATTTCACATAGTAAGAGAAGCGCCAGTAGAATTCGCCGAACGGCGTGGCACCTTCAACGGAACCATTATTAAAGACTTTATATATCTCAATATATTCTTTATATTTTTTTAGAATCCCGTCAAAAGCCACTCTTGAACTATTATATATAGACATTTATTAAAGTCCCTTAAAATTAATCATCATAATTATAATCGGATATTAATAAGAAAGCTTTAATTTCTCCCCTATTCACCATATTTAAGCCTTTGGTATCAAGGACTTCACGCTGTGGAAAGGACTCCTCGACGGTAGGATTAACAGAGTAAATTTGCTATCTTAGAGGCTCACTCGTTGTTCAACCCCTGTGTATAAAGAGCTGATAAACACATGTGGTGGCTCCCACTTCTTGCGGCCTTGGTGTTAGCGATCATCCTCGCCATTGTGCAGCTTGCCACGCGCACGCACCATGCCGATCGCGCCAAGCAATATCACCAACAATACGCCATGCTGATTCGTCAGACTGATGCCGTGCGTTTGGCGCTCAACAATCTTGCAACGCAACTTCCCCACCTTCGCGATCCGCGAGTTTTGGACTATTACGAGAGTTGCCTGAAAATGCTGGAGACGCTGTTACTCGCACTGACCAAAATTCCCGCCTTTGGTGTCGAAGTTGGTATCCTGAAGAGCGCGTTGTTTCTTGTCAATGAATGCAACGTGCGCACACAACGCATTGAACGTGCCTTCAAAGAACAAAGCGAAGGTCGCGCCGTGACTTTCGATCAATTGTACGAACTCCCACGTATTCGCGAACTACTGCCCGAAGGCTGTTATTTTTGTTCAAAGCCGCCCAAAGATGCCAAGCTGTCACGCGTGCGCGTCAAAGTCGAAACTCAGGTCAAACAAGTCGAAGCCTGCGATATCTGTGCTGACCAATTGCGCAAAACCAAGAAGGTTAAAGTGCTATTTTTTATGAAGGATGGTAAAGCAAAGCATTGGTCAGAAGTCACCGAGTATCGACCGTCACAAGACTATTGGAACTTGAATAGTCCCGAGAATGCTTTGAACAAACGTAAACTCGAACTGGTTTATTCGCGGCGCGATCAAAACGCCGACTAACAATATTAAGGAGAGTCTATGTCAGATGTAATTAAAGTCGCCGTTACTGGCGCCGCTGGCCAGATCGGTTACAGCCTGTTGTTCAGAATCGCTTCTGGCGAGGTTTTCGGCAACAAACGCGTACGTTTGCAATTGCTTGAGCTACCGGCGGCAATCAAAGCGGTTGAAGGCGTGGCTATGGAACTCGAAGATTGCGGCTTTGCAACTCTCGATGGCATTGACATCACTGACGATCCCAATAAAGCCTTTGACGGTGTAAACTGGGGTCTGCTCGTCGGCTCCAAACCACGCGGACCGGGCATGGAACGCAATGACTTGATCAAAGAAAACGGACCCATCTTCGTTGCCACTGGCAAAGCCCTGAGTCGTGCGGCGCGCAACGTTCACGTTGCCGTCGTCGGTAATCCTTGCAACACCAACGCCTTGATCGCCAAACACAATTGCAAAGAAATTCCGCCAACACAATTCACCGCGATGACCATGCTCGACGAAAACCGCGCCAAAGCACAAATCGCCATCAAGGCAAAAGTGAACGTCGGTCAGATCAGCAATCTTGCTATCTGGGGCAATCACAGCTCGACGATGTATCCGGATTTTGAAAACGCGACCATCGGCGGCAAGCCGTTAACTAGTGTTATTTCGGATCGTCCATGGCTGGAGAGCGACTTTATCACCATTATCCAAAAACGCGGCGCGGCGATTATCAATGCCCGGGGCAAATCATCAGCGGCATCGGCGGCATCGGCACTGGTCGATCACATTCAACGCTTCTCGACCAAAACCCCTGAGGGCCAATGGTTTTCGGCGGCGGTCCCGAGCGATGGCAATGCCTATGATATTCCACCTGGACTGATTTATTCGTTCCCGGTCCGCGCCAAAGGCGATGGCTCGTATGAAATCGTCAAAGGCATAAAACTATCAGATTTCGCCCGACAAAAAGTCCAAGCCACGACAAAAGAGCTGTTGGAAGAGCGCGAAGTGGTTAAAGACCTCTTGATGCGCTAAGCCGGCATTTACTTTTAGGCGATAAACCCTTTATAATCTTCGTATGATCAAACAAGTCATACGAAGATTTTTTATTTTTGGCGCTGGCGCCATCATGGCGAGCGGCTGTATCGCACCGCCGCATCTCCAAAAATACGCAAATACCAATGAGCCCGTCGCTAACGAAACAACACCGCTGGCGAATGATCCGACCATTAGCATGACACCGGTGTTAGAGGCAGGTGCGCCACGCCATATGATGCCACCGTCGGCGAATGCCGCGGTTCCACCACGCGCAACGATTTACGCCGTTGATACACAGACATTCCGCCTAAGTCTTCGCGAAGAAGATGTGTGGGATTCACTGCTTAACGTGTTGATGCGCAACTACAATCTGAATGTCGTGGATCGGGCCTCTGGGGTTGTGACAACGGAATGGGATTCCTACTACATCCATCAGATCGTTTATCGCAATAAAGTCTCAGCGCGCGTGCGCCGCTTGACTCGTAATCAAGTAGAGCTGATCGTTCACAATAGCGTCGAAAAGCTGCAAGATGGCAGTAGCTCTGGCACAGTAGGCTCGATCTGGGTACCAGCGGGCGAGGGTCAAAAAGAAGTCGGACGTATCGTCCAAAACGTCGCTATCACTTTGAACCAACCACCACCGACCTTGCTGCCGGGCATGCTGGCAACCGATACGGACGCGGCACCAGCCAAAGACATTCGCTAACCATTTCTGCCTTTTAGCCAGCCGACTTAGTTGACATTCATTAGTCTTGCATTACTCTTTCATGTATTCTGAGCGGGGCGGTTAGGCTAGGCCCATGCATATCCATTTGTTTTTGCGGAGGAAGCAAAAAGTGTTCAATTGGTTTAAGCGTATCTCGTTATTTTTAGCCGTTAACTTGCTGGTGATTCTAACCATTTCATTGTTGCTCGCAGTTCTAGACGTGCGTCCATATCTGAATGAGTACGGTATAGACTACGGCCAGTTGGCTATCTTTTGCTTAATTTGGGGTATGTGTGGCGCATTTATCTCGCTAGGTATCTCGCGGATCATGGCGAAAATGGCGATGGGTGTCAAAGTGATCGACCCCAATACCAGTGACCCCACTTTACGCGATTTGGTACAAACCGTGCATCGTTTAGCCAAAGCTGCAAACTTGCCGAAAATGCCGGAAGTTGGTCTGTATAATAGTCCCGAAGTAAATGCTTTCGCCACGGGACCAACTAAAGCGCGGTCCTTGGTAGCGGTGTCGTCTGGCCTACTGCAACGCATGAATAAACCCGAAGTCGAAGGCGTACTCAGTCACGAAGTCGCGCACATCGCTAACGGTGACATGGTGACCATGACCTTGTTGCAAGGCATCATCAACGCTTTTGTGATGTTTATCGCACGCATACTCGCATTTGCGGTTACACAAGCAATGAGCCGCAACAATGAACGGCCATCCTATATGGTCCAACATATGTTTGTGATCGTGTTTCAAATTTTGTTGAGCTTCTTCGGCATGATCGTCGTTGCCAGCTTCTCGCGCTGGCGTGAATTCCGCGCGGATCGTGGCGGCGCTCAACTCGCGGGCGCACCGAAGATGATCGCAGCCCTCGAAGCGTTGCGTCACGCCTCCGGCATGATTGATGATCGCCAGGAAGCTATCGCGGCATTTAAAATATCGGGACGTCGGGGTAAGTTTGCAGCGCTGTTCTCGACACATCCGCCGCTTGAGACGAGGATTCAGCGTTTAAAAACATTTACGTAATGGCTTAATGCTTACAATACCAACGCATGGTATCAGATGCCCAGCGACAGGAATGTTTGCTGGGCATTAGTTCTTTTAGTGGATCTATGTCGTCAGACGCGAGCGGACGCGGCACAAACTTGACTTTGCTATGCTGCACTGCCAACGGTACCATTTCGTATTCCGCGATACCTTTGTCGTCCAATTTAAAACGCACGGCCATCCCCTCCTGCTCACCGTACAAAGGCACCGTGCCGAAAACAAAATTACCGAGCGAATAAAACACTGGTTTGCCGGCAATCACTTCGTATTTTTGCAGAACATGTGGATGATGACCGATCACCGCCGTAGCACCAGCTTTGATGACGGCTTCGGCAAGCAAACGTTGATACGGCTGAATTTTGCGGCTGAGCTCTTGGCCCCAATGAACGACGACAAAGACGTACTTATGATTTTTGGCGCAGGCAGCGACCGCCTTGGCAGCAGCACTGTCACCAACAAAAGCAGAGCCGGCGCGATTCTGCTTGGCAAAAAACTCTTCTGGCAATGTTCGTGACCACGAAAAAATGCAAGCACTACCATGCGGCAAGTCGACAATCAGAGGTTGCATGGCTTGTTGCAGATTCTGGCCGGCACCCACCGCGCTGATACCAGCATTGGTGAGCGCGGTCATGGAGTCGGTGAGGCCAACGCGGCCCAAATCCATCGAATGATTATTGGCAAGCGTGACCCCGTGAATATGCGCCGCGCGCAGCATCGGTACAGTGAATAGTGGCATGCGCAGAACATAGCTCTTATGCACGAACGGGATGCGGGAGCGCGTAACCACCCCCTCGAAGTTGGCGATATTGTAATAGGCGGAATCCAACAGCGGCTGCACCCCGGCAAACACCGTGGGAGCCGTCGCAGAGGCACCCGTAGAGCGTACCGCGGCTTCGGAAATGTAGAGATCGCCAAAAAACTGGATGTCCGCATAGTCCGATGACGGGGGCACGTTAGCCGCGAATGCCTTGCAGCCCAACGTCGCCACAGCCATTATCAAGCCGATTATCGATCGTCGTAACAAGGAGATTTTCCCTTTATTCTTTGTGGCCTAACTGCTAATTTCTTTCGCCTTGGGCCGAAAACGTCAAAAGCTATGCATATAGTATAGCCTCCCGGGGAGGGATGGCCGAGTGGTTTAAGGCGGCGGTCTTGAAAACCGTTATGGGGAAACTCATCGGGGGTTCGAATCCCTCTCCCTCCGTGTCCAAGAAGAGTTCTGCACTTTGGAGAGATGGCCGAGTGGCTGAAGGCACATCCTTGCTAAGGATGCATACGGGAAACCGTATCCAGGGTTCGAATCCCTGTCTCTCCGTTTACTTTTTTCTTCAAAATTTCTTCTAAGTAAGCCAAAAAGAAAATAGCAAAAACCGATCAAATTGAAGTGAGTAGAGAAGGGACAAGTTCGAACCGTTCAAACTTGACTTCAACTTCGGCTTTTTTGTTTTTTTCTTTTTGTTTTTGGCTTTAGAAAAAAATTTCGAATCCCCTTCTCCAATGAGACGGGAAGTATCCGAACTAGTTCGAATTCCCACTCTCTACTGAGAAAGGGAATCGAAATAACTTTACTTTTAGGTTCCAGAGCGGGACCGCTGGCGATTGGTTTCTGTAACAATTGTGGTCAGTCGTTCTACCATATCGATAACCCACTTATTTGCATTCTTGAAATGAAACCCTGCGGTCACGGCCTTTTGAACATTCATCCACCAGTCGTTGGCAATACCAAAGGGTGAATGGTTTTCTGTAGTAGATTCGTGCGCGATTACCATCTTCTTTCCGTTCATACCCTCAATCATGCTCATTAAATTCGACAACTTCACGGGCTGGAAAGAGCCAACGTTTACTGAGCCAGCTAAATCTATTTCTTTAATCCACGCTAAGAACGCCGCAGCCTCTTCCGATGTGATGAGCGATAGCCGAGCTTCGTAATTTGGAAAATATATCGGATCACCGTATTTTATCCGTGCGACATGCCAGTGCAATCGAGTTGTAGGATCATCATAACCAAGTACGATTGGGAACCTAACCGCTGTTATAGGAAACAGATTCTGTTTCGCGTAGGCCCTTTCCGCAAGGCGCTTACCCTCCTGATATGAATTCTCATTTTTAGGATTAGCGATATAGGAACCGGGGACAAAATATGGTTCCTGGATACTTGACCCATAGTCGTAGACTGATTGAGACGATGTAAATATTAGACGACCAATCTTGCCAGAAAAGATTTCAATAGCATTTATTGCAGAGGGTTCATCGAAACATATCTGATCGTAGACCACATCCCATATGCGATTGCCAAGAGCCTTGCACATAGATTCCATGTTCCTGCGATCAATTCCGATTCGTTCTACTGTATGTTTAAAACTAACGAAGGTTTTACCAGTAGATGCAACGGCAACCTCGTGTCCCTGCTCGGTCAATAGATCGACTAAGCGTTTGCCAAAATATTTCGTACCACCAAGAACTAAGATTTTCATTTATTCCCTTTTTCGGGTTTTACGCCACTTCCTTCACAACATTCCATTCAACGCGATACCCTAAGACAGACAGCAATTTCAGCATTTCATCGACGGATTTTCTATGATTTTTAGGATCAAGTAGCCGGTAAACCTGGCTTGGTGAGGTTTTTAACCGTCGCATGATCTCATGCTTGCTTAGCTTCGATTCCTTCATAAAGCCAATAGCTTTGACTGTTAACTGATGTAGCACCGCTTGGCGCACGAACTCAGGATCTTTGTTGTAATCCAAGAACGCATCCACATGGACGGAATCCTCATCGCCAGACGCCAGCACATAGGTTACAGCATGGTTCGCAAGTTCTTTATCAACAAAAATCTTAACGATCTTGTTCTTAGGTGTTGGTTGCAGCTCTAGCCGCGAGAAAGGAAGTGAAAGTCTGCCCTTTACCGTTTCAATATCGATGGTCTTTTTCCTGTTGTTCACTTCAACATTCTTAATTTTCATAGTTTAGCTTCCTTAACTAGTTGATCGATGAGCTTCTGGAGCTTCTTAGTAATTTGCCCACTCATGACGACGCTGGCCTCTAGATTCCATTTTAAGACCTCGCGACCATCTTTAAATACGTGAACGTGCCGAGGGTCATGATCGCCCTTCCATGTGATGAAAACGTACCCACCACGCCTAAATTTGGCCACATGCCCTCCAACTAGTTAAATATTACCACACAAGGTAATAATAAAAAATATTAAATTCATTTAAACCGAGAACATTCGAGAACAAAATTTTATGCCGAGAACAATTTTAATTGTCTAAATTCTTCCATGGTATTCGATACTTAATGAAGTAATCCCACTCAAAGCACTCAGTTCGGAAAACCGACATTTCTCTCCGCCACTATTCTTAATGAAATGGGGTTCTACTCGTTTCGCGGTGGGTGACACGCCCCAGCCCTTCAGGCATCGGTCGGTGAGTGCTGTAAATGCCCGCACTGCTCGCCTATATCCCCTTACTCGATAAAGACCCGACACCGCTTCCTTGAAGTGATAATCTCTTTTAGTTCCGGATATTCTGAGTCATAGCCCGTGGTCGAAGGCGTAGCACAGCGGTGGCAGTACTCCACCCGCTTTTCCTTCTCAGCCAAATACCTAGCAGATCCAGGTTTATTAAAAATGTAGTTAAGACGGAGTTCCGGCAAGAGCACAAAACGTGCTAAATTCTCCAAGGGCATGACCTTTTCCTCGCAGTAAAATGTGGTGTGTAGATACCCAAATTTTACCTGATGAACTGGCCATGCCTACTTTTTTATCTAGTTACCCACTACCAAGCGAGAGGAATCAAAGCTATTGTCTTCTTTGGGCGGCGAGAAAAATAACTGAACGAAGGAAAGTATGCGGAACAAGGGCTCTGTGGGTTTCTCTATGGTCGAATTGATGTGTGTGGTCACCATTATTGGTGTGCTCGCATCCATAGCGATGTCGACTTTGATGGACTTCAAAATTCGCGCAGCGCGCACTGAAGCATACATGATTGGTGGATTCGCCCGAAGTTTGGTAGCCGCGTGGATTTCCAACAATGAGGGAGTAGCTTTCGTCGACCAAAATTTATCCGACCCGGATGTTAACGGCTGTATAGGTGAGTTTGGCACGTTGATTGGCTTCAAGACCACTGACTGCGCGAAAATGCGCTATCGTTACGCCTTCACCAACACAATTACTGTCGGCCTTTGGGCGATTAGAACTAGTAGTTACGATCCAAACTTTCCGTGCAAGAGTCATCCAACTCCCAATCGTCCTACAGATTATGTATCGCTGCACAGCTGCAATGTAAACTGCGTGTCTTTAGATGCAATTAAGTCAGGATGCTTGGATAATATTAGTGCTTCGGCGATGCATGATATGACCTGCTGGATTCCTAGTTCTGCATGCGGGAGTAGTCCATAGTCAAAAAAATCACAGAAATTCCGCAAACCTCCGCAATTCAATCATCTACTGGGGTTCAATTTTGGCCTCAATCTGGCTATGGTTGTAGTCAAAATCATTCACTCACACACCGAAATTTCCCGCCATCGCAAACCACAGAGAACTGGGCGGTGGCATACGCCTTGCAAATTCCAACGCGATCAAGGGCACTCTGAACGGAGATCTTCTTGGAGCCATCCTCATGTCTATATGTCCCAGCCAAATACCTGCGGGATGTTGAGTCGTATTTCTCGGACATTCGCGAGTTTGTTGGGCAGAAGACTTATCCCTGTATGCCTGCCCGCAAATCACTCGAATACGACGATTACTGTGTGGGCATCTATTCCGGCCTGATGGGCGAAAACACCGACAGCGCACAAATCTTGCGAGATCTTTTGTATTTTCGTCAGCAACAGCGCTCCACTGCTTCGCTGTATATGACGCACTGGGCGATTTTCCCTGATACGTCGGCTGCTAACGAAGATGAATTTGAGCGCATGCTTTGGCGGGAACTATCGCGCATCAGCGCTCAACAACCTGGCGACGTGCCCTGGGACAAGAATTTTAGCTCTGATCCGACTAAACACAATTTTTGTCCGAGCTTTGGCGGCGATGCATTTTTTATAGTTGGCATGCATCCAGTCAGCTCCAGGAAGGCGAGACAGTTTAAACATACGGCCATCGTTTTTAACCTTTATGATCAGTTCGAGGAATTAGAGCGCCGTGGCGCTTACGCGTCTACGGTACAGATAAACCGAGCGCGGGAGATGAAATTTTTTGGATCGGTGAATCCCATGGTGGAAAAATACGGTGATCAATGGGAATCGATTCAGTTCTCCGGCAAAAATAATCCTCCCGATTGGCAATGTCCTTTCGAACACTTGCCCAGGCAGATACCTCGGCAAAGCGGAGCTGCCTTTTCTTTAAGTAAAGGTCAGATACTGGTCGTGCGCGACCCCCAAGGGCAACAAGTCGCCGATTTATTCTGTGCTGCGGCAGACAATCCTCTCGAATGTTTGTCGACGAGCCGTTCTATGGACTATTCCGACAACATATTTTTGACCAAAGGGCACACTCTCTATTCCAATCAAAGTCGGCCCATGCTGGCGATTACTCATGACACATGTGGTCGGCATGATCTATTGATGCCACCATGCAGTTTGAAAATGTTCCAAACCGTAGCGGGTAATACTGAATCTCATCCGAGTTGCCACGAAAACTTGGCGAAGCATCTTGGTCGTTTCGATGTTGCCGAGAATCTCATAGGTACAACTTTCAATATTTTTATGAATGTTTGCGTCCAAGAGTCTGGCGAAGTTAAGATTCTGCCGCCCCTATCAAAGCCCGGCGCATACGTCGAATTTCGTGCGGAAATGGACCTGATCGTCGGCTTAACTGCCTGCTCGCACCCCGAAAGTAATGCGGGCGTTTGCAAGCCCATTGATTTTCAAATAATCTCACGCCTATAAGCTGGTTTTTTCTTTGTCGTATTTTTCGACGGACAATGGATGTAGATTGAAACGATTCTTTTGCTGCGCACATCTTATACCTTATAGTATGTTTTTTTCATGCGCAGGCAGTAGCTTTCTAAATTCGCAAACGACTTAGCGTAAGCCTTCTCCGGAGACTCCCAAGGCACCCAGAGAATATTGATCAAGAATCCATACATCACTGCGTCTATGGATGATGGCTGATCACCTAGAAAATATTGCTTATCGCCTAAAATCATTGAATATACTGCGATGTCGTCTTTCATCAGTTTAAGAATATCTGCTTGTGCGTGTCGTCCCGTACCTTGACCCCATATCGCTTTGAGAAAATTCTTTCTAATTTTTCTGAAAATCATCTTTCCAAAAAATTTCGGGAGAATTGAAAGAAAAAAGCTTCGAACGTGAGTTAGCGAATACTCTTCTGTCCAACGAAGCCACGCGACACTGAAGTAGCTGCCTTCTTCGATACTTCGTCTAAGTATGTGCCCCAGAGCTTTTTGTTCGTTGGATAAGTTGGCATCAAGTGAGTCGCCATAATTTTTCTTCAGATAATCGATGATGAAACCAGAGTCGCCAATGATTTTACCGTTATGGGAGATATACGGCATTTTCTTTGTGGGAGCCTTCAAGAGGTTAGGAGGTGCAACGTCATACGGGATTTCTGCCATGCGAAGGTAAGTTTCCAGCTTCGCACAAAATGGACTCATATTTGGCAGACCCCAACATGGTGGAGGTTGATGCAGAATAACTTTCGACATAAAGAAACGCTCCAGATCGATTTAGTTTAAAGAATTGAAATACTGATTAATACCTAACGACAAAAACCAGGATTGTTGGTCATCACGGCCCGGCAGTTGAGACTTTCACAATTGCTCCAATTGTCCAATACATAGGCGCGGCAATCATTAGTCATGCAATATGAAGTCGATCTCAAAACCATGCCACGACAATCGTTGGACCGACAACGGCTTTGCGTACCCTGCAAAACGGCGCGACAATCCTCGCCAGAACAAAGAGCGATCGCGCCCAGGCTTAACGCCTTGCAGTCGTTCAAATCAGCAAATACGGGACTTGTCGTTGCGGACGCTTCCGTGATCTTTGACAGCGATGGTGACACACCACAACTCACCACAAAAAATGTGGAGATGACAAACACGATGAGCGATGCTCTTTTCATAAGGAAGCTCCAACTATGCCCTAACCATTATCTCCAGATTCACGTCCGAAGTTCCTGAAAGCGACTCATATGATCCACTTCAAAGGCAAAGTGAGCCGGATTTGGCAGACGTTCTTTAGCAAACGGAAGAATGAGCAATTCACTTTTGTCGTGCTCCAAAACTTGTCCGCCAATAGCCCCGGGATCATCATCGGTTTTTCTGAAGCCAAGAAAATCACAATAGAATCTCTGTCAATATCTTAAGCCGACGCAATACTCTATCTATCAACGTTTCCTATTCAACGCTCTCTGCCCTTGTCGAGCCGCGTCAATGGATTCACCCAGAATACGAACCGCTTCTTGCGGTGCGTGAAAACCAGAGGAGTTTTCGGCCTCGACAAAATCAAGAAAAAATTGCGCTTTACGTTGCCATTTTTGCGCCGCGGCCAATTCGGTGTCGCTTCTGCCGGCAGCACGCGCCTCCTTAATATCAGTGATCAGAGCCATGAGAGCGTTCATTGCTGTGTTTCTCAATGTGGCTGTTCGTCCCTGAATCTCTTCGACTCTATTGCGAATTTCATCCTCGCTTTGCTTGTGACAGGTCTGACAAGCGCGATTAATATTGAGCAACGGGCTGCGTATATGATGATCGCTGACTTTCATCGCACCTACGCGTTTGTAAGGCATATGACAATCCGCACACGTTACGCCCGATTTCGCATGAATACCCTGATTCCAGAGCTCAAATTCAGGGTGTTGCGCCTTAAGAACGGGAGCTCCGGTATCAGCATGCAGCCAATCTTTATGATCGGTCTCTTCGTAATAGGAATAAATCGCCTCTATGGTAAGTCCCTTGTCCCAAGGAAAATAAAGACGCTTATCCTCACCCTTAAAGTAATATTCGACATGACACTGCCCGCATACAAATGCGCGCATTTCCTGATGCGTCGCCATGGTATTAACATCGTAGTTGGGAATACCCTGGCTGGCTTTCAAACGCTGCATGCCCTCGATAAAAGCAGGGCGAGTGACGCGCAACTCCATTGTTTGTGGATTGTGACAATCGATGCAAGCAACAGCATGCTGAACATGTTGGCGAGCCTCTGTATAAGGCATTTTGTTGAGAGCTTCAAATCCTTTGGTAATGTCTCCGTCACCCAGTGTGCGATACGCCCGCCAAGTTGATGCATGACAATGCACGCACGTTCCCGGTTGCGCCGCCACATGCTGACGCTCGGTATAAGTTTGATCCTCCAACATATAAGCATGGCCCCGCTCCTCACGAAAATCTTTTGAGAAAGCATAGCCAGCCCACATTGTCTTTAGACGAAGATCTTCTTCGAGACGTGATTGTGCGACTACTGAGCGCGGATCCACAGATGTTGGTGTGCGGGGAACCGCCTCGCTACCACCATAGCGCGTACGCACTTGATCGACGGTGCGCCGATAATCGTCGTACTGCTGCGGAAAATTTTTGCCCCATGCCGCCGGATCATCAATATCTTCCGTCAACTCAACGATTTGTTGATACGGACTCTTTGCCTCCTGTTGGCGCGTCCAAATATTGATGAGCAGTGCCGCGGTGGCCGCGGCCGCCAATGATGCAGCAATCGTAATTCCCGCCCAGATGAGCCAATATCGTTTACTTTTCATTCCCAAACTCCCTGTCCTTACTTAATGCGGATGCCCAACGGCGCCGTGACAGCGCATGCAGTTCGTATCACCATCTCGATCGCCATGTGCCTCAATCGCACTCACTATGCTCTGGTGACAATGGCGACACGAGGCTTCGGCAATCTTGGAATTGAGGTTCGTCGCGCGTAAATTATCTTGGTATGTACCAAACGTAAACGCAACCGAATGGTTGAAACCATTAAGTGCTTTGGTGAGATACTTGCCCAAAAAATCATGCGGGGCGTGACAATCATTGCACACAGCGACCGCACGGTGGCTGCTCTTTTCCCATGCATCATAGTATTCAAACATGATGTGGCAATTGGCACAGGCCTTTGGATCATTTGATAAATAGGATGCGCCCTTCGCGAAGCTGAACGTATAAACAACCAGACCAATGGTTGAGCCCAGTGCAAGCGCGGCGATAACAGGTAAAAGATAGAGGATCTTCAAATCGTCTCACATCGTGTTAGTTGGGTCCACCTAAGTCATATAAAACCGAAGCACCCACCTGTTGCAATGGCTCCCACGACTTAACGCCAGCGATAAACTCCCGACTCTCGGGACGGGCATCAAAAAAGACATACCTTGCGCCGGCATTTTTTAAGCACTGAAGCATGTTATCAGGCGACAAAATCATCATCTTACAATCTCTGATCTCGGTTCGTGATCGAAGAACACCGCGTTTTATCTGATGTTTACCGATGCGAGCCATTAATGTGTCGCGACGCGCATCGCCGCGCACATAGAAGCCAAAGCCATCCTGAGCAACTTCGCTCGGTGTAAAACGTATATTAACAATAAAAATATCACGAGGCATCTGTATATCGATCCATCTACTCAAGCGCACATTGGTATGAGTTGTGAAAACCGATTCCGGCTTAAAAGGAAATCCGCCTTTTACGTACAACAGCCACGCTAGTACGAATACACATGGCCAAATTGCCGATTTTAGACGAAATTTTTGCAATAACAGATTAACACCAAAAGCCGCGATGATAGTCCAAGCACCAACGATGCTGAAATTAGCTAGAAATCTAACGTTCCCCCAATCACGCCCATCGCCAAATACTCCATCGATCACAACCGCGCCACAGACCCAAGCGACCAACAAGAAGACGTGCGCAGATTTTTTGCGCATAAAAAAGACTAAACCCAATAGGTAAGGAGCACCATGGCAATCATGATTAACGTAGTGCACAACATTGCGCCAAAATATCTCCGGAGAAATCTCCTGTAAAAGCTGAGCTGGCTGCGATAAAAAATCAGAAGCGCCGAGCGTGGTCTTTGCCAGATAACCGACCGCAACCAGACCGGCGAAGATGTTCAACGCAAATGCACGAGAAGAAATTTCGTGTCTAAACTTGTAAGCCCAGTAACAGATACCTAACCCACAAACAAAAAATACCAACGCAACAAAAGGATGGATGATCGCCGCCGCTGACAAAAATACAAACGGGTATCGATACTGACGCTCAATAGCAGACGCCAAAGCGAGCATACCTAGTGCGTACGCCAGCATTTCCTGGACTTGACCACCATGCAGACCAGCATATCCGGTAATGATAGGATTTAAACAAAATACGTATGCCAGCCAGCTCGGCAACCCAAAAACATTGAATATCCGTTTTGATGCGAAGATGTAAAAAATCCAGGTACCAATCCAAATAAGAAGTGAGGCTTCGCTTGCACGAATATTGATGATCGTCCCCAGAACATAACCCAACACACTCAGTCCTGCCGGATAACGCAAAAAGAACCATTCATCCAAAAAGCCACTCTCGGCATGAAACAAGCTCTTTCCTTGAAACAGATACCCCATCATCTCCGCTTGCGATGTAATATCCGCATCGGGCGGGGCGGGCGCAAAGATATATGGGAGCAGGGGGGCCACGATTACAAAAATCATCAACCAAGTGGGATAACCTTCTCTGCGCTCAAAAAATATATCTGCAAATTCATCGCGCCACAGCCGCACACAACCAACAGTCACAAACACAGCATGTATCGCCACCAATGCCGCAGGTGGAAGGTAAATATTCATGTGTAATGAGATCGCAATGATCGCCAGCAAGGTGAGCCATGATAATCGCTCGGCAACGCAATAAAGAGACAATGAACGCGGCAAAAGCAACAATACCGGCAGCAGCAAATCACCAACCAAAGAGATGAGGGCAAACGGCGAATCACCGGCATAGCCATTAAATGTGCGCAGCAAAAACGGCAAGACAACGACAATAGAGAGATAGAATTTTTTAAGATGAGCACTGCTTTGGCGACGCGAAAGCCACCAAAATAAAAACAAAAAGATCAAAGTCGGAAAAGAGTTGGTAACTAGTAACTCAATCCGTTCCTGCATCGCGGGATATTGTAGGAATCTCTGCGCACCGGGCGGCAGATAAGACTCAATGATATTGAAAATCACTCTGCGCCCGATCGTTTACGTCTAGTTTGCCAAAATACCGCAAAACGGGACATCGTAGCGAACGCGTGAGAGATTGCCGGATGGATCATGAGGATCAGCGGACGAGAAGCCACCTTCTTCCCAAACCCATACGGTCGACGTCGAGCCACGGGTAAGCATCAAGGCGTGTTTAGCGAAAGCAACCAAATCTTCTTGGGTTGCAAACAACACCAGTACGCCACAGGTACGAGGTTGTTGGGGAACTCTACGATTGATGTCCAGAGCTTTGTAGGCCCAGTCGCTATTGCATGTGTCATCAGTGCCTATATTGACGATCTCAGCCGAAATCATTTCCGTATCCGCTAAGTTCTTGGCAGCACGAAATTCCTTGGCCAACTCGCTAGCAGCGCGCTGAAGTTTCTCATTTTTTTCGCAGGTATAAATAGTATTAGCGAAAGCATTACCGCTAAGGACCAGGGCCAAAGCGACCACGAATAGTTGTTGCATATATAACTCCAGAAAAGGGGGAGAGATTCCTTGAAAGCCTTGCGCTATATAACATACAGACGTTTTTCGTCAATGATCCGTCATTAGAATTGACAAGCACGAGATCAATTTCAAAAAATCCCAACAAAATTAATATGTTAAAAGTGGTACACCTTTCGCTTTGTTTACCGCTCCGGCGATCAATCACCTAGCTTAGGGGTGGGTCTAGACATTAGTTCGGTCAAGTTAGTCGCGGATAAAAACTTGCGCTTTAACAATCCCAGCGGAGCATCCAAACAGCGCCTTGAGCAGCTTAGTTTACATGCCGAAAATCTTAGGTATAAAACGTTTCCCTGTAACAATGACCCTGTTCCCTGAAGCCAAAGCATAGAAATAACTATCTAATTTTATTGATTTTTATAGGATGTCTTAAGTTCTTACTCAAAACGGCCGTTAAGGAGATCGACTCCGAAATAAAACCGTTATGGAGTAGAAAATGAAGCTCATAGCTTTTGCCACATCCTTTATGTTGTTAGCGACGGTAACGGGCTGTGCCGAATCCGAATTCGCCAGCGGCACTAATAGCATTACTGGCAAAAAATCCAAATCGGACGACCAAAAACGTCCAGATCCTTTAACCGATCCGATGGACAATGATAGTAATAGGCCCGAAAATTTATTAGCGATCGGCGGTTCCAACTTTATGCGCTGTAGCGACGTAGTAGATATTCCGGCAACCTCAAATCCGTTCCTTGCCGCTGCCGCTGATGGTACGCAAATAAATTACGGATCCGGGCATATCGACATTGCCCCTCAACACGCGCCTGTTCTTATGCCTATGAGCCTGAATACGTGCTTGGTAGAAGGCGCAAAATTATTTTTTGACAGCTCCGGCTCTCTCAATCATGGCGTTGCTTTTGCGGATTCGGGTCCGGATGGCAATGCCACTGAGAATGGCAAAAGCTCTATCAAAAGCCATGCATTCGGGAGTCATCGCGGTATCGCTCAGATCACCTCGCCGATCAATGCGATGATCGGTGTGTTTCTTGATGATGGCGATCCAGCAACGAAGGCAGCGCCATCGTCGCTAGATTTCACCTTGGACAGTGCAAGAAATTATCTCGAGTTGAAACCGGAAGTTCGTCAGCTCTTCTTTATTGGTGACGGCAAAACCGACGACGGACAAACCCAACGTATTATTGTCCCCGCTGGAGCTAGCAGATTATACATTGGGATCATGGACGGCTATGGCTGGTACAATAACAACGGCGCTCTAAAATCGGGTGTTTTGGTTGAAGTAAAATAGCCAACACGCACTCTAACGCCGACCACCAGCATGCAAGAAATCGCATTCAGCATAAATCACATGTTTATGCGCACGCGGCTTGAAGCCAAGTTTGTTAGCAACTACGTCCTGGCGATTCTCAATCGCCGTATCATGAAACTCAAAGATATGCTGGCAATTCACACACACAATATGATCGTGGTGATCATCGTCCGCCAGCTCGTAAAACGCCTGTCCATCTTTATCAATGGGACCTTCCTGCAAGACCCCGCTCGCTACCAGAACCGGCAAATTGCGATAAACTGTCGCCTTGCCGACCTCCGGATATCGCTGCTTTAAACGATCAAGCAAATCCTGAGCCCGAAAATGCCGCGCTTCTTTGACAATCGTCGCAAGAATTTTTTCGCGAGCTTCGCTGCGATTAAGCTTTTGTTCGGTCACGTACGCATCGAGCCGCTCACTCATGAGCTTAAGCAGCTGCGTCGTTGTCGCTACCGCTGCAATCTGTACTGGCAGCGGCCGACCGCATGGGAGTTCTTTGGCGGATTTTCTAGCCACGTTTTTAAAGCCTCAGGAAAACGGAAACCGTCCAAAAACAACGTTATCAGAACCCTCGGGACTTGTCCGCTTATCTGTAATAGTCGGCTCGGGCTGCACAGTCAATTGGAGCTGTGGACCACGAATCTCCGCCGCCACGCCCTGCAAAATATCGCTCATCGCGACTAAGGCCTCAGGTGACACATGAACAGCGGAGACACCAAATGTCAGGTGCACAACACCGCACCCACATAAACGCACGGAGAACTGATCGGTGTTCGTCATAACGCAGGGAGCATAGTGTGCACTCATAACAGAATCCTTTCTATAACGACGTACCATTACGTCGATGGTCTACTTACTTCAGTAAGTGCGCGGTGGTACCCAAAATCATCATCGCGATGTTTGCGGAGTACCCAAAGCACGATTCACCGGTAAATTTAAAGCTGTAGTCTTTGCCGTTTAAGGTTGTCGAAAAGGTTGGCTTATGAAAATGATTGTTGGCAAATGTCTCACCAACAACTGTCACCACTACATCCGTACCGTCAATATTCAAAATAATGTCACCGGATGTATCACCGGTTTTCTTCACACCGACAAAAGCAATGTTGGTCGTAATGTCGAGTGCCTGACCTTGTTCATCAATACGTTGTTCATTAATAGCGCCTTGATATTTGTCATTCTCCAGAACAAGATTTAATTGCAAAGTTTGCTCACCACGACGAATTTGGACCTGAGCGCCAAACGGCTCATGGCTGAAAACGCCCATCATCGGATGATTCAAAATCGACCCGGCAAATGCGTGATCACGCTCGAACAAATTGAGATGCTCGCCAGTCATCGCCGCAGGCTGATGATCATCGTGAGCAAAACTCACGCTAAAAGTCATGGGGAGAGTCAAAGAAACCGCGGTCGCAACATTCATCAGAAAACGCATGGAGGAACCTTTCTTTTTGCACTTTGATAAAGTGCCCGTACACATAGCCCATCTATGCATGCGGGATCAAAAAATGAGACATAGTCTCGATTTAGTAATTCAGTGATAGGAGATTCCACCGACAGCGTCAACAAAATTTTGGGGGATGGTATACAATTGCAAAACAGTATCTTTTTGTACCTCTTGTCCCAAGCCAATTTGGCGACCTTATCAGAATAATACAGAGCATTTTCCCCTGGCCCTGTCCTTGCAATGGCGGCCGCCGTAGAGATGATGTTTTATTGGGAGGTCACATGAAAATCCACATACGTACTTACGCCTGGCTTTGGGCGATCGGTTTAGCGGCATCTGCTTGCGGCACCAAATCAGATGACAGCGACAATTCACCAACGCCCACCCACAATCAAACCACAACACAGCCGACACCGTCCTGGTCGACAGATAATGCCAAGGTAGTTCTGGAAGACAGTGAAACCGCCAATCAAAATGACTACAGATCTGCGGATATGTACGGCGTGCGCTATGATGCGAAACAGCAGATACCTTTTGACAATGAATATGGCTCGCTGGGTGACCCCCGGTATAATCCAAACTCAAGTAACTATTACGCGGCCATTCAGAATTACGGCCAAAGTATTTCGCAGCCGTATAGCGTCTATGAAGCAGATTATCAGCGTCCGTACTTGCTGGAGCGCTACAACCAGCATCGCCAAGTTATCAATTACAGTTACAATTTTAATCAAGTACAGGTTAATCAAGGGCATTGGAATCAACAGAACTATCAACATGCGCGCCAGGTTTTCGATCGCTCACAGCGCTGGGTCAATGTTGATATCTACAATCTAGTTGATCGCACGCTTCGCACTTTGCAAAGCCGAAATTTCCGAAGTCATCATGGCCTGGAAGACCGCCTGCGCGATTGTATTCGTAATCGCGATCACCGGGGCGCCGCCCGTTATCACGATGATCTTCTTCGTGAAGCACGGCAACCTCACTCAGGACGTGGTGGCGGACATCGTCGCTAAGTCGTTATTTTATAAAAACAAAAAAACCCCAAAATTACCGTGTTGTTTCAGCGAGTGCCTCTTGCGGGGCACTTCGCAATTCAAGCGAGCCGGTTAAGCAACCGATCATGTCTATATATACGTGTATATAGAGGACCAGAAGCCGCATGATCGAAGTTTCGGATAAAAACCCAATCGATAACTCCGCCAACCACGAGAAGGACTTTTGTCGCCTGTGGATTGAGCGGCGTGATGCCAAAATTGATTTTTTGTATGCAAAAGTCACTACTTTTGTTCATAGCGGTGCCGTATGGATTGCTCATCTGGTAGCACACGAACAGGTCAAGTTGCCGATTATGGGCATTCATTCATTATTGACAATAACCTCACTCATCAGCCTGTTTGTAGGGTTCAAAGGTAAAAGCTCACCTGGGATTTATACTTTGGCGTGGTCGATCTTTAGCAGTGGCTACATTTATTTGCTACACATGTCACTCAACACAATGCCAATGGAAGATACCTTGATCTTGGCAACGATGGTGCTGGGGATTGTCACTCTGCAAGGCATCTTTATTCCGCACTATCGCTATTTACATATACTGGTAACAGCAATAACGATCGTCTTCGGCACGCTGGCGCTGTATGAACATTCCTTGTTCGCCAAATGGAGCGCGGTGTTCGTCACGTTCACAACCGCAACTTTTTTGGTCACCCTCGCTCAGCGACGTAATCTTCTGGCCGAAGCTAAGCGCGAGTATGCACTGCGTTCTACCATGCTGCCAGGAAACATGGTGCTGAAATCCATCGAAGCCCAAGACGCGATGGAAACCGTGTTCAAACCTGAGCGACGCTACTGCGTCTGCATCTCTAGTGATTGGCGTAACTACCAAGCCTTGACCGCACAATATTCCGCCGATCAGCTCGCGGATGTGTTGTCCAAGTATTATCAACAATGCCAAACAACCATAAGGCAGCTTCTGCCAACCGGTAATTACTATCTCGATTGGATTGCTGACGAATTATTCCTGGTGCTTTTCGCCAACGATGTTAACGATGAAAACACCATGGTCAATCAGGCGCTGGAATTCGCCATCAAGTTGGTCGTCTCCAAACAAGAATTCATGAACCAGTATGGTCTGCCGGGCGCGATTGACATTGGCATTTCCGGAGGTTTCGCGC
This sequence comes from uncultured Oligoflexales bacterium, assembly GCA_964652825.1. GTDB lineage: Bacteria > Bdellovibrionota_B > Oligoflexia > Oligoflexales > CAZZCU01 > CAZZCU01. The sequence continues at coordinate 10,446 of CAZZCU010000003.1, read as the reverse complement.
ATGTAGGACTCATGGGTCCCAAAGGTAACATGAAAGCCACAGCACTCGGCGAAATTCCCGGACGTGCACGTCGCTTGCAAGCTTGTGGAAAATTGCTGCGCGCCAAATTCGGCGAGACCGATCGCGTGATTTTCGGGGTGGACAGTTTGATGAAAATTTCGGCACCGTTCCCAGTACATCAATACGGCATTAATGACGATGTTATCTTGCGGGACATCAAAGACAAAACTCTATTCTACATCGAACCAGATATGAAAGAAGCGCAGTCGTCAGATACCGGCGAACAGACGAAAACCATCCCATTCGCGTCTTAGTCGCGAGAGCGTCTGCGAATCTCCGTACCACCAGGCAGTACACGCAAAATTTCCGTATTAGCACGCAAAGCCGGATAATTAGCGATGCTTTGGGCAACTAAAGACAAATTCGGATGGATCAATATAAGTGCGTCATCGTTCTGCCAACAAGAGACGTCCAGTGCAGCAAGATTCCATCGATACGGCAGATGCGGATGCAGAATAATCTGCGCGCACACCAAACGTCCTTCAAAACTCGCATCGGCTCGAACAATGCGCATATCCTGCAAAATCTCGGATTGGATCGCCGGGAAACGCAAATAACTTCCGCCAAACAAACTAAAAGAAATCGTTGCTAGAACGATAACGGCAAATCGCAGCGAACGTTGCTTCGCCGTCAGTGTTTTGGTGTGCCGAAATAAACGCGCGGAGCCTTCGCAAAAACCCCAAAACAAAAATGGTAGCAATGGCGCGGAGTAATACATACTAAAGTGACGTAAAACGGTTTCGCCAGTAGCGGTTCCATAAATTATTAATAGCGGCAAAGCCGCAACCAGGGCATGCGGGGCCAGCAAAGGAATAAAAAACGCAGAACCATACAACCAGTACCAACGCGATGTCACGACATCCATAAAAACGCGAATCGGCGATGTCAGTATGGTAATCGCAATCTCGGCTTTGCTGGAACCATACGGACCCCAAAACCGCCCAAGATAGTGCGGATGCTCGGCATTACCAAAAGAAAGAAAATAAGGTTGTGCGATCAAAAAATTTATCGCCGCGAAAACAATGGTAATCGTCAGCATGGTGATAGCCTGACGAAGCCGCTGACGCTCAAATAAAAGAGCCCCGACAAACATGCCACAAAGATAAAACGCGGCGTCTTCTTTAATGCTCAAAAACAATAGCGTGGCGAGCAAAAGCTGAATATTTTTTTGGTTCAGCCACGCCCAAACCAGGTATAAACCGACCGGTAGATAAAAGACTTCCAGATGAAAACCTAGATTAACAATCGTGCCAGTCCAGGCATTGGTCCAAAACGCGATGGTCAGCAGCAGTGCCAACAAATCGGGCAACCGATAAAATTTGGCGATCTTCCATACCAAAAAGCCGGCACCCCAGACGCTTAGCGCCTGAACCGTCTGCAACATTAGCGGTGAGGGCCAGAGCTGATGGATATACACCAGAGGCAGCATGATGTAAGAGGGATGAACACCGAAGTGATTACAATTACCGCAAAGCGGTGCGACCATGAACTGACGATGGGTCGTATTGTAGAGCATCCAGTCAAAAATACTAAAATCCATGCCACTCAGCTTGAAACCATACAAATGTAGATAAGAGGACATTAGATAGCTGACCAAAACGCTGGCGCTAAAAAAGTAAAACCATGGTCGGGGGATAACGACCTCGGCGTAATCGTTAATCGCCTGACGGTGATAAACGATGTGCCCAAGGCAGGCGGCGGTCAGCAGAATTTGCCAGTTGCGGATATTGGCTAATTCGTAGGGAAAATCCGGCACTGTGAGTACCACGATACCAACCAAGATATTCAACACGATGAATACCTGGAGATAACGCACGACCAAGATCGCCGGTGAAGGACGAAAAAACTCGTTCCGCAAAGAGTATGCTCCCGTTTTAGAATCGCTGATGATAATATCGCAATCGTGATGTAGATGGTATCCGAGGTTACAATGCCCTATCTGGAAAAATCCCACGGTAAGATTTTCTACGAAGTCCAAGGCGACGGACCACCAGTGGTGTTATTGCGGGGTTTGGGACGTTCCGTCAGACATTGGTTGGGTTTTGATAAACGCATGTCTGATCTCGGCTACAAGACTATCTGTATTGATGCCCGCGGCTTGGGTCGCAGTCACTACACACAGACGATGCCGCACAGTATTTTTGATCTTGCCGAAGATGTTAAAGATGTTCTGATCACTCTAGGCGTCCCGCGCGCGCACATCGTCGGTATCTCTTTGGGTGGTATGATCGCCATGGCTTTGGGTATTAAGCATCCCGAGACCGGACTATCGCTGACACTGATAAACTCAAGCGTTGGTGGCTATCCATATCCGCGTTTGACTCTAAATGCCGTCCGGGCTTTAGTTCTGGGGATGACGGTTAAACGTCATCAACTGCATGAATTGTTGGGAGACGTGTTACTGAGTAAAAAGCTGCCGATCACTCAGCGCGTCAAAATTATCGAAGACTGGAAACGTATCGAGGCGCTGGAAGGTAGACCCAGATATGCAGCACTGGTGCAGTTGTTTGCCGCCGCGCGTTTTATGCCTCTTCGCCAATTAAGCCGGATGACCACTCCCACGCTGATTATTTACGGCAAAGATGATCGCTTCGTACCGATATGGAATAGCAAAATGTTGCATAGAATTATTCGCAACTCACAATTAGTTGGCTTGGATGACACCGGGCATGAAGCAACTCTTGATAATCCAGAGTTAGTCAGTAGCGAAGTCATGAAATTCCTAAAAACACTTAGCCCTTAGTTAACGTCGATTGACTTTTAATCTCCACCCCATTACCATACATAATTATGGTAATGGGGTGGGGCATGGAAGTATCTAAAAAATCAAGTAAAATCAATAACATAACGTCAGCATCGGCACTCGCTGCGCCGATCGCCAAACTCAGCAGCGGCATACCAGGGCTGGATCATTTCCTAAAAGGCGGCATCCCCATTGGTCTAAGCGAATGGGGAATACCACCTGGCTATAACGAACGCAGAATTTTCCTGAGCTTCATTGCCACCACTAACGCTCTAAGCCTATGGATCCATCCAGCGGCTTTACGTATTTATCCACCGGCATGGGCCGCACAAGGCATTGATTTAACGCGCATGCGCTTTGTGAGCTGCGCCAATCCGCTCCAGAATCTGAAACCAATTCTGATGAGTTCGACCTTCAAACTCTTGTTTTTTGATAACCCCGAAAAGCTATCGGTTGCTGATTGTGCTTTCTTGGCACATCGCGCCCGTCTTCAACATCAATGCATCATTTTGATCCGCCATTACCGACTATCCAACAAACGCGGCAATATCTGGGCGGGTTTACGTGTCAATTGCACCCAGACAACTGGTGATACCAGCACCATGGAGCTTACCGGACTGCGCGGTACCCAAGTCGGCAAATGTTTGTTACGGCGGCAATTAGCGTAAGTGGGAGGGCGAAGAGTATGAATAAAAGTATTTATCTGGCGGTTCATGCGGATGTCTTGGCAGCACATGATTCAGAGCAACAATTGCAACTGATGTTAAATCTAACTCCCAAGGTGATGCACTGGGCTGAAAACATCTGGCTACTGGATTTAGGCGTATGTGCCAGTTACTGGCAAGCACGCGCGGAATCCATCCACGCGGACCCAACTAGTTTGTGGCGTAGCCTACTGCACCAATTAATTATGCCCGGAACACCAAATCCCCAAAATATTCATATCGGCGCATCAGCTCCTTATCATGCCGTGTTGTCGACTCAACCATGGCCTGCGATTTTACTGCTCAATTATCTACGCGAACGTTCGCTGCAAGGCTTTATCGACAGCGATAGTCTGTTCGCTCAAACACTATGGCGGGAGTTGTCCTGGAACAGCTGGTGGATTAGCGCCGCCCAGAGCGAAACTCATCTCGAACAGCTTTATGTGGATTTTGATCGCAATCAGTTCCGCGACGCCAGCAAACGCATGCAGCAGGCAATGGCACGCGTCAGTAGTCGATTACCGTATGATATGCGCAGTGCAGACACCACCAGTATCAAAAGACGTTTTGGGGGTTGGCTGAGTCAGCTTTGGATGTGGAGTTTTGCCGACAGCAAAAAACCAAGCGCCTTGTTCGACGATGCCAGCGCTTTCCCTTGGCATTCTCAAAAAAAACAAGATGTGCCGCATTTGACCCGTCACCTGGAAACAAATGCTTGCGAATGGTCACACATCGAAGCCTATCTCCAGGAAGATTTTAATCATCTCTGCCAACTACCTACCTGGAATACCACGGATCGCGCCACCTGCTTACGCTGGGTGTTGACTCTGGATGACATGCAACAGCGAGAAATCAACATTCCATTTCGTCATCCACACAATCTCCACAACCAGGTACCCGAACAACAAACTGCCCTGATTCAGGCTAATTATAGCTTTGTCGATTCCATCAGCAAGGATCCCATCCCCGCTCCCATCGTTGGCTGGAGTTTAACAGTAACCGCGTGCTTACTAGTAAGCACGGAGTTGGGAGCTATTTTTGAACAAAACGCGCAAGAATTAACTAAGCTGTTGGAACTTGAGAATCAATTACCGGTAAGCTTGGCGGCATATGACCTAACCGCCAACTGGCAACCCGAAGATTCTTTTGTTCTCACTTGCAAACAGGATCAAGCCCATGCGGAATTATCTCGGGTAACCGCGACACAAAGACCCAGCTACGATGCTCTTGCCGCCAGGCGACCGCTATATTTGCTCGCCGCTCCCGTCGAATTAACAACGGACGTATCGACAAAACGCGAGGAATTTCTGGAGCGCACGATGCAAAAATGGTGGACAGACACCGGCGCCGCGTCGATTTCATTCTCATCGTCTTCGCTTTGTCGCTCCTATTACCGACTGCAACTCACCAACGGTCAGAATGTTTGGGCATTTCATGATGGCCGCAAACGATGGTTTATCCATGGCATCTTTGCTTGAAAAGTATGGCTGGCAGGAATGGCTGTGTCATACCAACTTTAGTTTTCTTGTTGGCGCATCGCATCCTTCTGAATTTGTCGATCGTGCGGTCAAGCTAGGCTATCACAGCCTGGCAATCACGGATTATGACGGTGTCTACGGCTTGGCTCGTGCTTATCGTACCTTCAAGCATCATCCGCAAATCAAAATGTTGTATGGCGCTGAAATTCACTTGGAAAACGATCATGATCTTCCTCTCTTACTGCAAAATACGATCGTACTTATTGCCCAAAGCCGCGAAGGCTACAAAAATCTTTGTCAAATTCTTAATCACAGCCACAAAGCCGGCAAACACAATGCTCATGTTCCACTGAAAGATTTGCTGCATTTTGCCCGCACTGATTTGGTCGCGATTCAACCCATGCGTGGCTTAATCCGTCAACCACACCGCCATCAGGAATGGTGGAGCCAAAGTCAAAAACTTCGTGAGCACTTCGATGGCAGACTCTATCAGGTTTTAAGCAGACATCTGAATCCCGCCGAGGATTGCTGGCTGGAGTATGCGCTACAGATCAGCAAAGACCTGGGCATTAAAAATTTGTTGAGCCAGGATGTCTACTTTCATCATCCCGACCAAAAAGACATCAGCGACCTGCTGCAAGCGATCCGCCTCAATCGCTGTTTGGACGAAGTAGTCAGTCATATGTTCCCCAATCATGAGCGCCACCTACATAGCCTTGCCCACATCGAGCGGCTTTTTGGGCAATTACCCGATTACGAAAAAATGTTACGCGACAGCCGCGAACTCGCTGATAGCTGTACGTTCTCTTATGCACAACTTCGTTATCAATACCCCAAAGAAATGATCCCTAATGACTTGAGTGCCATAGCATTTTTGCGACAATTGGTTGCTCGTGGCTGCAATGATATGTATGGCGACACTCTCCCAGAAAAAATCTCCCAACTCATCCAACACGAACTACAACTCATCGACCAACTTGGTTTTGCTGATTATTTTTTAACGGTGTGGGATATCGTCAGATGGGCAAGAGCACAAAACATCCTATGCCAGGGACGCGGCTCAGCAGCCAATTCCGCTGTTTGCTATGTATTAGGCATCACTGCCATGAATCCCAATGAATTTGATGCGTTGTTTGAACGCTTCATCAGCGCAGAACGCGGCGATCCTCCCGATATCGACGTCGACTTTGAGCATGAACGGCGCGAGGAAGTTATCCAGTATATCTATCAGCGTTATGGTCGCGAACGAGCAGCCATGGTAGCCAACGTTATTACTTTTCGCCGGCGCGGAGCACTGCGCGCCGTTGGCAAAGCCCTGGGCATTGCCGAGAAACATCTGGAGACTGTTGCCGAAACCTTGTCGATGCGTTTCATGCGCGGCTTGCCCAGCGCCGATCTCGTCGAACAAGCCCAAAAAACCGAAGTGGAAAGCGCCGCCAAAGAAAAAGAGCAACCTGACATCAACTGGGACCTATGGGCAAGCTTGGCGGAACGTTTGCGCGGCTTTCCCAGACATCTCGGAATTCATTCAGGTGGTTTTATTATCGCACAAGACCCCTTGACCAACCTGGTTGCCAGCGAACCCGCCACCATGGAAGGACGCTCGGTTGTCCAATGGTGCAAGGATGATATCGAAGCACTTGGCTTATTCAAGGTTGATATTCTCGCGTTGGGCATGCTGACCGCACTGCGCAAATGCATTGATGACGTTCGCATTTATTATCATCAGGACATGCCCATACACAAAATCCCACAGCCGGATCCTGAAACTTACGCGATGATTCAGCGTGCCGATACCGTGGGAACTTTTCAAATCGAATCACGCGCGCAAATGACCATGCTGCCGCGTCTTAAACCGCAAAATTTCTATGATCTGGCCATTGAAGTCGCCATTATCCGGCCCGGACCGATTACCGGCGGAATTATCCACCCTTACCTGCGCCGGCGTGATGGCAGGGAAGCCATCACTTATCCCGACCCGCGGCTAAAACCGATTCTGGAACGCACTTTGGGAATTCCGATTTTTCAGGAACAAGTCATGCGTATTGCGATTGCCACAGGCAATTTCACTCCCGGCGAGGCTAATGAGCTACGACGCCATATGGGAACTTGGAGTATGAAAGGGCAGCTTGAGCCCTGGATTGGTCGATTGGCCGAGGGCATGCGCGCCAACAACATCAGCAATGAATTTATTGAACGCGTACTTGGCCACATCAAAGGATTTTCCGAATACGGTTTTCCCGAATCACATGCTGTGTCGTTTGCTCTGATTGCATATGCCTCCTGTTATTTTAAACAGCACTATCCTGCCCCATTCTTTGCCTCAATACTCAATTCGCAGCCAATGGGTTTTTATAGTGCGCACGTGCTTTTACGCGCAGCCAAGAATGCCGGCGTTAAAATTTTGCCCGTGTGCGTGCGACGCTCACAATGGGATACACGTCTGGAAACGATAGCTGACGGGGTATTCGCCCTAAGAATGGGTATGCGCCTGGTACGAGACTTATCTGAAAATGGCGCTCTCAAACTACTCGAACAACGACGCGCCCTGACAGATATCCATGACTTCGATATTTTTATCCGCCGGCTTGCTATGAAAAAAACTGATCTCACTGCACTGGCTGCCGCCGATGGCTTTCATAGCTTTGGTATCGAACGGCGTCAGGCGCTGTGGGCAATAGAAGCATCCCCTTTGCATCCTATTTTGGAAGACATCGAGGAAGCACCCAACTGGCGAGAGCTTAGTGCATTCGACATCGCCCAACAGGATTTTCGCAGCGTCACCACCAGTCTGCGCGAACATCCGGTCACAATTATCAAACGCGATCACTGGTGCTTTGGCAAAAGCACGGATCAATTGACTCTTTCAAGCAATCTGCGCCACAAAGCCCATAAAACATGGATCGCTGTTTTCGGGATGGTATTGGTGCGACAATCCCCACCAACCGCCAAAGGCATGGTCTTCATCACTCTGGAAGATGAATATGGTTGCATCAATTTGGTGATTCAACCCAACATTTACAAGCAATTTTATCAGACCATAGAGAAGCAAAATTTTCTGTGTGTCGAAGGCATACTGCAATCCAAACCCAACCTCTATTCATTACTAGTTCGCAAAGTTCTCGCCCCAGAACCCAATCGCGCCACTATTGTGGCTCTTGGGAACGCCACTCAAATCACCAGCACCACCGATGCTCCCGAATTTGAACGGGCTCGTAACTATATGTAAAAAAATGCTACAGTCGAGGCCAACACCAAGGACGTGACGATGAATTTTCGCTGGCCTTATATTTTTGCCGCTTACGCATTGCTGCTGACAGCTGCTTATCTCGACAATATGCGCGGACCGTTATTGCCGATTTTTACTCGGGAGTATGACATCAATTACAGTGCTTCAAGCTGGATGCTTACCACTGGACATTTGGCCGCCGCAATAATGACTGCACTTTTGCTGCCCTTGTTCCGTATTGTCTCGGATCGACATATTGTCGTGGGCGTTAGTTTATTGGCACTTTCTTGTTGTATCTGGCCTAATTATTTTTCTGTTTACGGTGATGTGATCGCCTGGTCCCTCTTGCTTGGCGGGACTTTCGCAATGATGGGGGCTCTATGTAATGTTCTGCTAGTGCATGGCTCACCGACATCCAAGCTACCCAACGCCATGGCGGGAATGCATGCCATGTATGGTATCGGCGCGATGTGCGCTCCCCTTCTTACTTATTGGGCGCTCAGTGAAGGCCGCTGGCAAACTCTGCTGTATGCACCGATCATGGGCAGCGCGGTTTTATTGTTGCTAGCGCGAAAGCTCGACAACCGGTCTCCTCAATCAACGAATAAATCCCATTCACCCGCTTCGACACAGGAGAAAATACCAGCATTAGCATGGCTCGCTTCATTTACCTTCGCTCTCTATGTGGTCGGCGAAGTCATGATCTCAATGTGGATGATTACTTATTTTGTCGGACATCTGAAGATGAACATCCATGAAGGGTCGATATACATGGGTGGTTTTTTTGCTTGCCTGACCAGCACCCGTATTCTGGCCGCATTGTTTGCAAAAACCTCCTATCAAACTTATTTACTTTATCTCTCGCTATGTCTGGCGGGAATATTGTTCAGCTTGGGATTGAATGGTTACTTATGGGGTTTTGCCGCCAGCGGTATTCTAGGGCCATTTTATCCCCTGATGATGGCGCGAACCAATCAACAATATGCGACCATCTCCCGGCGCGTCACGATTGCTCTGATGATCACCGCCCAACTGTCTTTGGCGCTTTTTCACAGCATCGTCGGCATCATCTCCGACCAAGCTGGTATTTCTGTCGCCTACCGGTTGCCAGTGTTGGCATTTATTGCGTGTTTTGGCTGCCTGCTGATTTTTGACCGTCTCTATCAAAAACAAAGTGGAACGACGAAATTTAAATTCACAGAACTGTCTTGAAGTGCTTGTCGCATTCAGATTTCGCGGCTTCGGATAACTTAGCGCACTGCATGGAATACTTGATAAGTTGGTCTTTGATAGCAACAATATTAATTTTCTTATGCAGTTCCTCGGCAACGCGATCGGCGCGAGATTTGTTTCGTCCAGCAAAACTATCTGGCAAAGAAAATACCAGCTGATAATAAGAATCAACCAATTGAGGTAACGTTGATGAATTAGGCTCCGTCTTCAACCGAAACAAAAGATCATTCACTAACCATTGCAATTTGGTGGCGTCACCAGTAGCAGACAAACGAGCTTTGCTGCTGTATTCCAAAGCCTGCTTAGTATTTCCTGCCTGCTTTTCGATGCTGCTCAACATCGACCAATAATACCAAGGCGTATCAGTAGTTTTGATTTCCGCAAGCAACATTGTTCTGGCTTTGGCAAGCTCATCATATTTGGCGAGCATACTCGCTGCATCGGCGATCACCGCATGCCGTGCAAACGGCGATGAGGCCGCGTTATCAGCAGAAGCGATAGCTCCCAACAATTCCGCTTTGAGCGCCGGCGGGAGCTTCTTGCCGGGACTATCCAGCGCAAACAAACTGGCTTTGGCATTGGCAAGCCACAATTGCTCATTGATCGATAAGTCCGTACGTCTCTGCAATGTCGCCAACGCATTCGACCAGCGCTTGATCAGTGTTTTTCGGGCCGGCGCGCCAGCACTGGGATGCAACCAATCGATTACTTCCTGCGGTGAATAGAGAAGTAAATTTCTTGCCGCAGCTATTGAGTTATCATCGGCAAATATCAGCTGCAAAAGTTGCGATTGTTTGTTCTTAATCTGACTATATTCCGATTCCAGGCTTTTCTTTTTATCGTTAGCATCGATTTCGCTGACAGCGAGACCCAGAATTCTGGCAGCAAAGATCGCCGATTCATCGATTAATTCAGTCGGTATACGCGCCTGCAAATCCTGCCACGTGCGCAACAACTCAAGTCGGGATTGACCCAAACTTGCGCCTGGCGACCAGCTAT